>CAZVNL010000015.1:0-56845 GCA_964628055.1 uncultured bacterium
TGAAGGGCGGCGCTTTGAAAATGGTTTAACTTCGATCCAATAAACCCGGGTTCTCCGGCTTATAGTCGCAGGTCACAGGCCAGACCCGCGACTATTCCCTGACTACATCATTCATTTTAGTTGATTGTTGATGGTTCTTCAGGGGAAGCGATAGTAATTTCAAACCTTGGTAAAATAGAGACTCATGAAAGTTGCATTCTTAACTGCGGGGGGCCTGGCGCCTTGTTTATCAGCTTCAATCGGCGCGTTGATCAAGTCTTACCATGAGCAGGCGCCTACGGCGACTTTCTTGGGATATAGGCATGGTTACCAGGGTTTGCTCCTGGGCCGTACCCTTCCTTTCCCCCCGGATGTCCACCAATGGGTGGAGGTTTTGTATTCTTTCGGGGGTAGTCCTTTAGGGAACAGCCGGGTCAAATTGACCAACGCGGAAGATTGTCTCCGCCGAGGGTTGGTTCCTGCTGGCAAGAACCCCCTCCAGGTGGCCGCTGAACAACTGGGAAAGGATAAAGTAGACATTCTCCATCCCATCGGCGGAGACGATACCAATACCATGGCGGGCGAGCTGTTAGCCTATTTAGAGGATCACGATTATAACCTTACTGTCGTAGGGTTGCCTAAGACGGTGGATAACGACATTTTCCCTATCGTTCAGACTCTCGGTGCCAGCACAGCTGCTGAGCAAGGTGCACGGTTCTTCGAAAATATTGCCAACGAAAACACTACCAGCAACCGACAGCTATTGATTCACGAGGTCATGGGACGTCACTGTGGCTGGTTGACCGCGGCTACGGCCCGCACTTACCGTAACCGGCTTCAAAACAAAACTTTTTACCCCGCGTTGTTCCTTTCCTGGGAACGGTGGGATATCGATGCCGTTTATATCCCTGAAATGGACCTGCAATTAGAGCAAGAGAGCGAGCGGCTGAAACGACGCATGGATGAAAAAGATTGCGTCACCATTTTTTTAAGCGAAGGGGCCGGCGTGGAAACTATCGTGGCCCAGATGGAGTTGAGCGGAGAAACAGTTCGGCGGGATGCCTTTGGCCATGTTCGTTTAGATGAGATCAACCCGGGGGAATGGTATGCACGTCAGTTTACTTCTCGTCTACAAGCCGATAAAGTACTGGTGCAAAAAAGTGGTTATTTCGCCCGCTCAGCGCCTCCCAATAGCCAAGACCTGGAACTTATTCAACGCTCGGCTGCTCTGGCAGTGGAACAGGCCTTGGGGGGCCAAAGCGGTGTTGTGGGATTGGATGAAGACCGGGAAGGCCAACTGTCTTTAATACCCTTCGATCGCATCCGCGGGGGTAAACCTTTTGCCTATGAAGTATCCTGGTTTACAGATTTACTGACGGAGATAGGACAACCGTGGAATTAAAATAACTTACGCAGGAGCAATAGTATGCACTACGATCAATTAGTGGAAACGGCCCAGGCCATGGTCCGCCCGGGGAAAGGTATCCTGGCAGCGGACGAGAGTACCCCAACTATTAAAAAACGTTTTGATACTATCGGCGTGGAAAGCACGAAAGCCAATCGCAATGCTTACCGGGACCTGTTGTTCACGGCCCAGGGTATGGAGGCTTACATTAGTGGGGTTATTCTCTTTGATGAAACCATTCGTCAATCTACGCTGCAGAAGGGAATTCCTTTTCCCGAGCATCTCGAGAGTTTAGGTATTTTACCGGGGATTAAAGTGGATAAGGGGGCCAAGCCTTTGGCCGGTTGTCCAGGCGAAAAAATCACCGAAGGGTTGGATGGCCTGCGGGAGCGACTGCGGGAGTACCGTCAATTAGGGGCTCGGTTCGCCAAGTGGCGGGCGGTTATCACCATTGGGGAGGATATTCCCACCTCCACCTGCCTGGCCACCAACGCCCATGCCCTGGCTCGCTACGCCGCCCTGTGCCAGGAAAATGATCTGGTTCCCATCGTGGAACCTGAAGTCCTCATGGACGGTGAGCACACTTTCGACGAGAGTTTTATCATCACCGAAGAGACCCTCCACACCGTTTTTTATGAATTGGTAGCCCAGGGGGTGATGTTGGAAGCGATGGTTTTAAAACCCAACATGGTCCTCTCCGGCTATGATTGTCCCCAACAGGCCGATGTTGAGGAGGTGGCCCAGCGCACGGTAGCGTGTCTTCGACGAGCCGTCCCAGCTGCCGTCCCGGGGGTGGCCTTTCTCTCCGGGGGCCAGAGTGATAAACGGGCCACGGCCCACCTGAATGCTATGAATCGCCTCTTGGATGGGAACCATCCCTGGCATTTGACCTTCTCTTTCGGTCGCGCCCTTCAGGCCCCTGCTCTGAAAGCCTGGCAAGGCAAGACGGAGAATGTTCTCCAAGCCCAGGCTCAATTCCTAAAACGCGCCCGGTTGAACAGCGCTGCTACCTTGGGTGAGTACCGAGAAGTAATGGAACAGGAAAAATAGACCAATAAAACCGAGGATGATCTCCGTTCGTGGCGCCGACCCTTCGATTGTCAACAATATTCCTGCAGGGATCGTAAAATAGACCAACGTTGTTAACATTCAACCCCGTTGGGGTTGGAGGTTTCAACGTGATCCTTTTGTTATTGATATTTAACCCCTGCGGGGTTGGGGTAAAAACGAGTTACAACCGGTTCATGCCCCTTAGTATGGGGTGGTGTACTTTTTCTGTAAGACATTTTTCCGGTAGTTCATTTAGAACCCGTTGTAAAAGTTCAAACAGGGCCGGGAGCCCCTTTTTGAGTTTTAATAATCGGCGAATTTCTGTTTATAACCCAATCTTAATTCCCCACACATTGATCCCCGACCACGCTCCCTTTTTCAAAGAGCTCTGGTACATATAATAGAAAACAGGGGCGACCCGGGAGAATCTCTTTACAGCCAAACCTATGTAAAAGCGGTTACGTTTAAGTTCCTGGTCCTTCAAGGAGTAAAAGATTTCGTCGGCAACATAGGGCACGAGTTTTAGGGGCATGAATGAGCGACGCAGTTTAAGGGTAATCATATCCCGGTTGCGCACTTTTTGTTCGGCGGGGAGAATACGGTATTCAAAACGCATCCGGGTAGCAGAACTGAAAGGACCGAAGGGCCACTTGACTACAAATTGACCGTAAGGCCGGTGTTCCGGAAACCAACCTTCGCTGCCATCAACGAATGCTTCCCGGAAATGGAGACTCCACGTCAGAAACGGCTTAACTTTCCGTTGAATCCCAAAATCACTATGGACATAATACAGGTCAGTCGCCTGATTCCCGGAACGGAAATCTTGCTCTAGGGTAAGACGGTGCCTTTCACCAAGGGCATACGATAGTTTTTCCGCATGCCAGAACTGCTGATCACCTGGCTCGAAGGCAGATAGCAAAGTGGTACTTAACAGGACGCTGAAAATGAGAGGATAGGTCAATATCCAATTCTGCCGCATGAGGTTTGTTCCTTTCCGCAATGACTTAGGGTTGGTAAACGGGTTGATTGAAGACGTCTTGGAGGAAGAAGAGTGCGAAGAAGGAGATCAATAATGCCATGAGAGGAGTCGTCACCCAACCGGAGGCGATTTTACCCAGTAAACGGTAGTGAATATTCCGCCCCCCATGGGCCAGTCCGATCCCCACCACCGCCCCTACCACTACCTGGGAACTGGACAGAGGCACTAACGGAAAGGAGGGTAAATGGTGGGCGATGAGCAATTGTTTTAGTCCGTGGGAAGCAAAGAGAAACAGTACCAAACCTTCCGCTAGAACCACCACCAGGGCCGCCTGGGGGGTGAGTTTTAAAACGCCTTCCCCCACGGTGGCCATCACCCTTCGGGAATAGGTTAACATACCCACGCCGATAGCCAAACTGCCGAGGAAAAACAGTTGTTGGGTCCCACTAATAACCAACCCTGAGCCTACGGCAATGGAAGTGAACGGAGAAACGGGGACGAAGACCCCCATGACGTTGGCGATGTTGTTAGCGCCTAAGGAATAGGCCCCGAAAGCGCCGGCTATTAAGAGGCCCAGGCGAGTGTAGGCATCCAGGGCGAAGAGATGCACTTTAAAGAGCCAGGAGGCGGCGCTGAAGAGCTTATACAGCCCCATGCTCACCAGGGCGGCTAAGAGCGGACTGGCTACCCAGGACGTGGTAATTTTCGCCAGAGTGTTTAAGTCCGAAGGTTTTCCGGTGAATAAATTCCAGCCGATGATGGCGCCCACGATAGCCTGAGAAGTAGATACTGGTAAGCGCAAACGAGTCATCCAGAAAACAGTGAACCCCGCCGCCAGAGCTACGGTGAACGATCCGGCTAACTGGTTCACCGCCCCCAACTGGATAAGTGTGTTGGTAGTTCCTTTCCCGGAAATAACCGCTCCCAGGACGACGAATAGGCTCCCCACAATAGCGGCAGTTTTAAAGCGCAACATGCGGGAGCCTACGGCAGTCCCGAAAATGTTGGAAGCATCATTAGCACCTAACGACCAGCCTAAGAACAGTCCGCTGGATAAATAAAAAAGGAGTAACACGGCGGCGCTAAAGGTTTAGACGGAACGCTTGAGAGTGTAGATGGCCAGACGGTCGGCAACGTCTTCGCTCTGGTCGGCCAAAATGTCCATGTGCGTAATGAAGAAATGAAGATGCAACTTGGTGCTCAGGTCCAGGTTGGCTTGAAACACTTTTCGTTTCAGTTCCTGGGCGACGCCGTCGGCTTCTTTTTCGTAGTGGTACACCTTGTGAAGGTAGTCCCGGACGGTCATGGGCGTTTTCAAAAAAGCGCGTGTGGCCCGGACCACTTCATCAATGGCATGGGAGACATGATCGGCCAGACGATTCATATCGGCGTGTAATTCTGCGGGGACTTGCGGTTCTTGTATGAAAAATTCCACCAGGGTATCCTTGGCTAGGTTATTGATATCGTCGATGTTTTCCAACAGGGCCAGGACATCCCCCCGGGATTCGGGGATGAGGGTTTCCGTGTAGAGCTGGGACTCGATGTCACGGCGGAGTTTGTCCGCCCGGGATTCCAACGCGCTGATCTTGTCAATAGACCCGGCAAGTTTCTGCTGCTCCTCCTGGAGGAAATGCTCTATACCTTCCTTGAACACCAAGCCCGATTCGCTGGTGACGTCCAAGAATTCCTCCATCTTGCGTTGTAATCTCTTGGTCTTTTTAAATAAGAACATGGTTTTACTCCTGGTTATAACCGGGGACGTTTGGCCCAGGTGGAAAAGGGTTGGGTAACCAAATTAGAATTGTAATAACGGGGGTCATCGGTGACCTCTTTGCCCAACCAAGGCGGTAGCGTAACGCCTTGGTCCTCGGTGGTCAGTTCCACTTCGGCCAGAATAAGCCCCGAATTAAGCCCGTGAAATTCGTCAATTTCCCAGCGAAAACCATGAAAAAAAACTTGGTAGCGGGTCTTGTCTATAAGGGGTTGGAGGCACACATTGTGCAGGAGGAATTCGGTGTCGCTAACGGGTATTTCGTACTCGTATTCGTGGTGTGTGAGGGTGGTTTTCAAAGCTTTGATGGTGAGGGTAGCGCGCCCGTTCATCAGGCGGACCCGCACGATACGTTCCGCTTCCAGGGCCAGATAACCCTGAATGCAGTTGGCGCCATCAGCAGGCTTGGGCCAATTCTCACGTACGAGAAACTTCCGTTCGATTTCGGTATGGGTGTTCATTGTTTCAAAATCTGAAGACTAAGCAGTAAAGAAGTTAATAAACCAGGATAGAAAGGCTCGACCCCCAAAGGATAGCCTTCCTGAATTTTACCCATCAGGAACCATCCCAGGGCAACCATAACCGGTAGGACCAGAAAAAGGGTAGCCTGGGACTCTTTCATGGATTGTTTGGTGAAAGTAAATAGAAAGGGTAACAATAGTCCGGGAATTAGCAAGGACCCTAACGTGTACCATAACCGCACCACGGAAGGGATGCTCAAGGCCATTAGGACGGCCACGAAAGCCATGACGACCAGTCCTTTCTGAATGTACTTGGTAGGTGGTTCTCCAAAGGTAGTCTTGGTAGGGTCCTGGATGCGCCATAGAATATCGCGACCGAAGGTAATGGCGCTGATGAGACCGAATGAATCCACCGTAGACATGATGGTAGCCAGCAGCCCGGTGAGGAACAGGCCGTAAACCAGGGGTGGGAGCAGTTGTCGGGCTAAGTTGGGGTATGCAAAGAGAGCTTCGCTTTCAGGAATTAGAGCACGGGCCAGCAGGCCGGTAGAGAGGGTGAGCATGTCGAAGAGGAACCACAGCACCACCGCAATGAAAATTCCCCGTCGTGCCACGGCAGGGGACCGGGCCGCAGCACAGCGCTGGTAAAAACTGGGGTCTACGAAGGTCCACAGGGCAATGAAGAACCAGACGAAGATGTACTGGTATGAATGTCCCCCCGTCAAAGTCAGGTGCTGAGGAGGGAGTTGCGTCAAGGTAGTCAACGGTGAGGGGAGTTTGAGAAAAGCAGCACTTAGGAGCACAATGAAACCGGCAAACATTAGGATGAACTGGAGGATGTCAGTGCGAATTACCGCTCGCAAGCCACCGAACCAAATGTAGATTAAGCTGAGGATGGTGGCGTTGAATAAGGCCCACCCAAAGGGGATCCCCGTAGTGTATTGGAGGAGTAGCCCCAAGCTGAGCAGGTACGGGGCCGGGCTGGAAAGAAAGAGGATGAACAGGGCACTCACCAGGCCGGGTGTAGAGCCGTAGTGCTTACGGAAATGGTCCGGGATGGAAAGTTGCTGGGCGGCGCGTATTCTTGGCGCCAGTGAGGCGGCGAACAGGATAGCGAATAAATAGTAAGGCACCCCGAAAATAAACCAGGTTTGCACCCCGTATAAAAAGGTATTTTCTCCTACGCCCAAAATGCCCCCATACCACGTGGCCACCAGGGTCATGACAAAGGCGGGTAGGGTGACGCGTCGGCCAGCCAGTACAAACTCCTCCGCGGGCGCAGGTCGACGACGGGTGTGGTAAAAGCCTAATCCTACCAGGGTCACAACATAGGCTAAAATCACCGCCCAGTCGAGAGGATGGAGACTGCCTTTCATTCCCGGTGAGAACGAAACACCCAGATGGGGTGAGAACTGTGCACAGTGAAGGCGGTATTTAGGGCGACGTTACTCATGCCTCGCCCGGAGGGGGTCAAAGGTTCGTCATTGAGGGGGTATTGTAGCCCTTCGGTGCTTAGACTAAGGATGTGTTGCAAAGGTAATAATGACACCATCTGCCCCGGCCAGGAACGGAAGGTTCGTTCGCCCTCGTGACAAGTAATCGTAGCGTGATCCGTAACCATGCGCAGGTCCAGAGTTTGGCGGTATTTGCCGAGGAGTAGGAGATTAGTTAGGGTGTGATCTTCACGTTTTCCGGTGGCGCCAAGGAGCGCGATGGGGGAGAGGTGGTGGGCAACACACCAGTCCAGCGCCTTCTCTAAGTCGGTTGTGTTTTGGTTGGAGTTCGCGAGGTAATATCCGGAAATATCTGGGGGCGTTAGCCTGGTGGAATCTTGGTCACCGATGAGGACCATAGGGGATCGACCCCAGCGGAGCAACCTGTCACCACTACCATCGGTGCAGATGATTGTCCCCGCCTTTTCTAATAGGCTTAGCGGAGTTGAATGGGTTGGAAAAGTACCATTCGCTAAGAGTACGTAGGGCGGTTTGAAATCAGTTGCCATCAGGAAAAGGCTCTCCAATGGGAGTCGAAATGTTTTTGGTAGCCTGGATTAATGCGCACGTGAAAGGACTGTTTAACCTGTCGGGTAGCGTGAACATAATCCTTGGTATGGAAATAATCTTTTAGTTTTTTCGAGACTGGTAAGGCCATAGGGGCTGGTTCCCAAAGGTAAGGTTTCTTCTGGTCCCAGTCTATTAGTTGGCCTTCGGCGCAGGCCCAGGAAAGTTGGTGGAGCGGTAGGCGCGTGGAGCGGGCTTTTTCTAACACCACTAATTGGCCTTGCTTCACCGGATCCAGGAATAGGCAATACCGTCCGTAAAAAAGGCCTGTGTGCAGATAGTTGGGGATTAGAATCACGCCGTCGATATGAAGACGCCGTGCGGTCCAGTACCAGAGTTCAAAGACCAGGTCGCTGATGCCTAGGCCGGGATGATCCTGGCCGGGAAGTTGGGGCCTCCGGCGCGTAAACGGTTTTAGGGGGTGCTGCAAGAGGATCCATTCCACGATGATGTATTCCCGGGCGGCACCGGAAGCAAGGTTCACCCCCGGTCGAAGCAAGGTCCCCCGCCGGAGAATACATTCACAGGATAAAACAAGCTTATGGTTTATAGTGTGTTTGATCTGGAGTTTGCTCTGGTAAGGATTGGACGTGTCAATGAACGTTTTAGCGTTGGGCAGTCCGACGCGGTTGAGGTGGTCGATGATCCCAAATTGTTCCAGGGCTAATGCAACGCCCCGAGCGGAATAGTAACCCAGGAACTTTTCCGTACCCTGGTGTGTGGTAAGGTCCATGAAGACCGCTTCCTCATTCCAGCTATCTTCCAGTGTTTCCAGGGTGAGGAGCGCCGGGGAGAGATGTTTAACCAGATGGCGATATTTGCGCGGGCGGGGCTTAAGGATTTTATTTATATCAGGTAACATACACCTAATTTAACCGTTTTCCAGGCAAAAAGAGTTGTGGTAGCGAAAAAAAGTTAGAATAAGTGGGCCTTAATAATTCCTAACTTTTACACTTATGACAAGTCGCCGTTTCGCCCGAATACTATATCATCTCGTAGCTCATTACCCGAAACAACTCCTGGGCGGCGTTTTAATTGTTTCCCTCTTATTTCTCTGGCAAATACCCCGTTTGGAGTTGGATCCCAGCATCAAATCCCTGGCCCCGCGGGACCATCCAATCCTAAAAACCATGGACGAAGTGGACGAACGGTTTGGGGGATCGGCCATTATCATCCTGGCGGTGCAATCTGATAGTTTACTCACTAAACCAGTCCTTACCAGGTTTGCCGCCTTTCAAGATTCCCTGGAAGCCATAGAGCTTATTAATTCGGTGACCTCTATCTATACTACCTCGAACATTTTCAGCACCGGGGAGAGCTTTTCCGTGGAGCCGCTATTGGACATCTATTCCCTTGAGGAAGGGGACCTGGCAGCTTTGAAGACCCGCATAAACCAGAATGAGTTCGTCATGGGGAACTTGATGTCTTACGATTTCCGGACTATAGCCTTTGTTTGCCGGTTACGGGAATCCTTTGATTATGACGAACATGCCCTCCGGGACCAAATTGAGCATATCGTGTCTGTTTTTAGTCCGTATGCCACCATTTACTATTCGGGTTTGCCCATTACACGGGCGGAGGTCACCGATAACATGCGGTCAGACTTGCGCTCCCTCATGCCTTATGGTTTTGGTTTGATGATCCTCTTTCTGGCGCTCAGTTTCCGCAGTTGGCGGGGCGTTCTACTCCCCCTGTTAGTGGTGGTAATTTCCGTAATCTGGACGTTTGGGCTCATGGCGGCCTTAGGCCTGGACCTCCCCTTTACAGGTATCCTGATCCCGGTAATGTTGATTGCCATTGCCAATAATTACGGTATCCACATCATTGCCCATTACGATGAATATCTCACGCTCTATCCCCAGGACTCCAAGGAAGCGATAATCAAGCGGACAATTAAACGTCTGGTGCTGCCAATCTTTTTGGCAGGCCTCACTACCGTTATCGGTTTTCTGAGTCTGTTAGGGCACGTACTACCGAAGATCAGGGAAATGGGACTGTTCATGTCCTTCGGTATTTTTGTGGCTTTTGTGATGAGTTTGTTAGTCATCCCGGCTTTTCTCAACATCGCTCGTCGTCCGGCTCCCCGACCGCACTCGGAACGTGCCTGGGGCTTGGATCGATTGCTCCAGAGGTGGGGCCACTTTTTCATTAAATACCGCCTGCCATTTTTGTGGCTACTTACGGCGGTTATGATCGGTTTGGCCATTGGCATCAACCGCATCGTGGTGGATACGAACCCGGATAATTATTATGACCCCAAGGCGCGGATCGTGGTGCATGACGCTGCCATCTCCAAGGTCTTTGGTGGCTCCACGTTTATTTCCATTCTCATCGAAGGAGATGTGAGGAACCCGGAAACCCTACGCAAGATAGACCAGATCGCCCGCCATTTGCAAAAACACCCCCTCGTATCGCGAACACTGTCGATCGTGGAACCCATTAAAAAAATGCACCGCGCCTTTCATGGGGGCAAGCCAGAGTACGAAGTCATCCCCGATGATGGAGACCTGATTGCCCAATACCTTTTTCTGTACAGCCTCACGGGGAATGAAGTGGACTTTGACCAGTTCGTAGATGACATCGATGAACCGGAATATGCCCAGTTGCTGGTCCGGTTGCGAAAAGTTGCTACGTCGGAAGTGGTTCAAATCGTGGAGGACACTTACGACTATATTCGGGCTAATTTCTACGACGGAGGACGGATAGAACTCACCGGTCCCGCCACACTCCTGGCCATGATGGCCAAGCTCATCGTTCAGGGACAGATGATTAGCCTGACCATTTCGATCATTGTGGTGTTTATCATCATGACCCTGGTATTTCGTTCTTTCATGGGAGGGCTTCTGGGGATTTTACCCTTACTCACGGCAATTATTACTGTTTTTGGGTTAATGGGTTATTTACACATTGAACTGAACATTGCTACTGCCATGGTGTCCAGCATTATGATCGGGGTAGGAGTTGATTACACGGTTCATTTTCTCTGGCATCTCCGGGAACACATTCGGGAAGGGATGAACATTCACGATGCTATTTTTACCACTCTTCGGATTTCGGGCAAGGGAATTGTGTTCAACGCTTTCTCCGTCATCGTGGGGTTTGCCGTGTTGGTCTTGTCGGTTTTCCAACCGGTTAATTTCTTTGGGTTTTTAATTATTTTTTCCATTTTTATGTGTCTCTTCGGAGCCCTGGCTTTACTTCCCAGTGTCGTGAGTTGGTTGGAACCCCAATTCCTTTTCAAAGAAAAACACCGAACCAGTGGAGGTTAAAGTGAAGTTGAACTTGACCAAGACGATCGGACTCCTGGTATTGTTGACAAATTTTACTTTTACTTATGGGCAGTTTACCGGGCGTGAGATCATGGAGCACGTTCTGGCCCGACCGGTACCCACAACCTCCATTTCGCATATTGAGTTAACCTTGATTCGATATAAACGGGGTAAAGAAAAAAGGCGGGTGCGAGAGCTGATTCGCCATCAAAAGCACTATACCAGCGGGGAGTTTACCAGTAAGACCCTCCTGCGGTTTGTTCGTCCTAGAGTCGTTAAAGGTACCGGCTTCCTTACTTGGTCTTACCGGGATAGGCGCAGCGAACAGTGGTTGTTTTTACCCCGCTTGAAAACGGCGAAACGGATTGAATCCAAAGAACGCTCAGCGAACTTCCTGGGCACGGAATTTACTTATGAGGACCTGGGGAGTCTCTCCCTCGAATCAGCGAACTATGAGGTTTTGGATCCGGATACCGTCTTTGATGTGGCTTGTTATCGCGTTTTAGCACGACCGAAGGAACAACACTATTACCAATATCGAATTCTGTGGGTTGACCGGGAAAACTGGCTGGTAAAAAAAGTAGAATATTATGACCATAACAGTCGCCTATTAAAAGTCCTTACCATTCCGGAACACATCAAGGAAGGACCCTACTGGCGAGTGATGACTATGACCATGGAAAACGTTCAAACCAACCGGAAGACCATTTTGAAAGTTTCGGACGTGGAGTACGACGTGGGAATTCAGGACAATTTTTTCACCCCACGATTTTTAATCCGGATCAATTGAGTAGCCGTGTTGACTGTAGACCCCCTTTACGTTTAATCGTTCTGTTTTATTCCCGAACCCCTACTTGTAAATCGTAGTAATTTGCTTTAGGTACAGTTTTATTTTGGAATGTTTGAGGATTTTCCTGTAGATTGAAAACGATATAAACGATATTCGTTTCCAATGATCGAAAACCTATCTGATAAGCGTAAACTAATTTTAAACACCGCCCTGGAAGAAATCGGTACCTATGGGATTCGCGGATTTACCATCGACCGGTTGGCCAGACAGTTAGGGATGAGCAAAAAAACCATTTACGGGGTATTCCCCACTCGCGACAATTTGCTCCGGGCTTGTTTTAGCCAGATTCGTGACCAGATACAATCTCATTTCGATGCCGTTTTGGGTCGAAAGGATCAAAGCCCGGTACAAAAATTTGCGTTTATCATTCGCTCCGTCCGGGAGATTGTAGGGGAATTCAACATAAGCGCGATTAATGACCTCAAGCAAACCTATCCTGACGAATGGAAACGGTTCGAGGCCTTTCGTGGTAATTTATTGACTATGTTTTACAATCTGCTGAAATCTGGTCAGGGGCAGGGATTGGTACGGAAAGACATTGATATTCAAATCGCTGCCATTTTGCACATCAATATTATCAATCGTCTGTTTCAACCAGAGTTTTTTCTATCGAATAATATTACCCCCGTTGATACGATTGAGGTGTATCTCACGATTCTCACAGGGGGCTTACTGACGCCTAAAGGTAAGCAAGAAATGGATACTTATCACCCCCTTTGACGGCGTATGAACCGATGACGGATTCAATCAAAACCTGGCTCATCAAACAGGCGCTTGATCACCCTCGCCGGACCATTATTGTAAGCCTGGCGATTACCCTCCTCTTGGGTGCTGGTATTCCCTATATTGTGATTGATAATGATATCATGAATATGATTCCAGAGGATAATCCATCTATTGTTGTTTGGAATTCGATCTTAGATGAGTTCGGCTCTACAGAAAGGATTTTTATTGCTTTTGGAAATAAAGGAGCAGACATCTTAAACCCCAAAGCCCTGGCGACTGCGTGGGATTTTGTTCATGCCCTGGAAGATATCCCTGAAGTAGACCAGGTCTTCAGTATTACCAATATGAACCGGATTGAGAGTGACGATGGTTTTATGGAGGTCAGTAACCTGCAACAAGCCCGTGAATTGACGGTGGAAGAGATTCAGGATATTGAAGATTATCTAAGTGAAAACCCGGATTTTGCCATTCGGATTCTGAGCAGGGACCGGGATTTTCTGAATGTGGTTGTCCAGCCAAAACTGGAGGTAGATAATGAGCTGACAACGGCGAAGATCATGAAATTGGCCGGACAAATACTCGGTGATTATCAGGTTCATTTTGGCGGGCAACTATATTTGACCAGCCGGATTCCTGTTCTGATTAGATCAGATATTATGCGGTTAATGCGCTACGGAATATTGATCCTGGTGATTATTATGTTATTGAATATGCGCAGTTTTCCCGCAGTGGGAATGGCTCTCTCAGTTGTAGTCCTATCCTTGGTGGGTATGATGGGATTCATGGGATGGATGGTGTTTATCACCGATTCCAACAAGTTTTATTTCGCCGTTTTAAATGCCTCTATGCCCATCATTCTCCTTACCATCGCTAACGGGGATGGTATTCATATCATTACCAAATTTATGCGTGAAACCCGGAAACGGCGCGATATCCGCGATGCCATCCGCTCCTCCATGAATACCCTCATGCTACCAGTTATGCTCACCAGTCTCACGACCGCAGTGGCTTTCCTGTCCATGGTTTTCACGCCGATTAACCAATTCCTGGGATATGGTCTTTCCATGGCTTTTGGCATCTCCTGGGCTTGGCTGTTGTCCACCATTTTTCTCCCTTCTTTGTTAAACCTGAAGAAATGGGATTTGGAACATGTCTCCCTGGCAAAAAAGAGTATTTTTGAAACTCTGGTAGATAAAATTGGGAATCAGGTGGTCAACTACCCTAAGCGGGTTTTAGCGGTAGGAACCGTGATCGTTTTAATTGCCGTTTTTGGGATTAGTCACGTGTCGGTAGAGGTGAATTTCGCCAGCTTTTTTAGCAAAGGGACACAAATCCGGGATAGTATCGATTTTCTGGACCAGGAATTAACCGGCACCATGGATATGGAAATCAAGGTGGAGGGGGACATGAAATCACCGGAAGTGCTCAATAAAATGGTCGCCCTTCAGGAGCATTTGGAAAAAGAGCCCCCTGTCCGGACTACCATTTCCATTGCCGATATAATCAAGCAGATGCACCGCAACGTGATGGATAACGATCCCGCCTATGACCGAATCCCCGACACCCGGGAAAAAGTAAATAATCTGTTCACCCTGTATTCTATGTCAGGTGATCCAGACGATTTCAGTTCTCTGGTGGATTATGACTATAGTGAAGGTCTCATTACCGCTCTGTTACAGAATATCCCTACTTCCCGGATCCCGCCTTTCATTGATGATGTAAACACGTTTATCAAGAAATTAGGAACCGACGGTTTCAAAACAACGCTTACGGGATTAATTGTTATTTTTCGGGAACAAACATACATGATCCTGCGGAGTGCTTTCGTTAGTATCGGTGTTTCCATGGTGATGATATTTTTGATTGTATGGGGTTCCTTTAAGCGATTTTTATGGGGATTGCTCTCAGTGATGCCTCTCGCTGCGGCCGTAATCCTGAATTTTGGTCTAATGGGTATGGCCGGGATAGAACTAAGCCACGTGACGGCTCTTTTATCTTCCATTATCATTGGCGTGGGTGTCGATTTTGCCATTCATTATGTTTCCCAGTACCGGCATTATGCCAACCAGGGAATGGCCAAGGAGAAGATCAGCCGCGCGGTCATGGGAGATACCGGCTATCCCATCATGCTCAATGCGCTTTCCAATATGGGCTTTGGTGTTCTGATGCTTTCGGCCTTTTTGCCAGTTAGGTACATCGGGGGATTGATGGTCTTCGCTATGATCTCCACTTCCGTGGGAACCTTGACCCTGTTGGCGTCGGCATCAGAACTACTCAAGTCCCAACTCGTCCGTAAAGAATCATAAGGGAGAAACACATGCAACGATTTACAGGTTTTTTCCCACTCTTCATCCTGGGGATGGGAATGGTTTGGGGGCAAACCGGTTATGAGATTGCCAAAATGGTGGATGACCGGAAAGAACCGGCCGACATGACTGCTGACCTGACCATGGTGTTAACCAATTCCAAAGGGAAAACCAGGACGAATATCATTCACACCGTGTCGAAAAATGGGGGTAAAAAGCAGATCATCTGGTTTCTATCTCCCCCCGATGACCGGGGTGTAGCTTTCCTGAAAATCGAACACCAGGAGGGTGAAGACGAGATGCGACTCTGGCTGCCCGCATTCAAAAAAGTCCGGCGCATTTCGTCGAAAAAGAAAGGGGACGCCTTCATGGGGTCCGACCTGAGTTATGAAGACCTCACCAACCGAGATTTGGAAGAGAACGAGTACCGTCGCTTGGAGGACGAAATCGTAGAGGGGAAAGACTGTTACGTCCTGGAAGTGACCCCGAAACCGGAAGCCCAATCTACCTACTCCCGCCATGTTAGTTGGATTGTGAAACAGGACCTCACCCTCTTGAAAGAGGAATCCTACGACCGCAGTGGACGCTTGAAAAAGAAGAAGACCTTTCGCTACTCCAAACTGAAATCCTATGATATGCCGAAAGAGATTTTTGTGGAAGACGTCCAGAAAAAACATACTACCCGTCTAACCTTTGACCAAATGGAGGTGGATACCGGGATCAAAGAGTCCTTATTTCAGGAAAAAAACCTGAAACGCCTTCCCCGTTGATAGCTAAGGTGGTAGGCCAAACATCTCATTGACATACGGAAGGGGTTCGCCATTAACATGACTAAAGTTAGCAGCGAGAAACTCGTAGATATGATCCAGGTTCAACCCGGGGCCGTGGTGAGCAAAACCTTGTTGAAGAAGAAACAGGGCACGGTTACCCTTTTTGCTTTCGATGCGGATCAGGGTTTGAGTGAACATACAGCACCTTTCGAAGCCCTGGTGTACCTGCTCACCGGTGAATTGTCCCTAACCATTGGTGGGATAGCTCATAAACTCAATTCCGGTGAGATGATTGTGCTACCACCCCAGGTGCCCCATGCCCTGGAGGCGGTGACCGCGGTGAAATTTTTACTAATCATGATCCGGGATTCATCCGAGTCAAAATGAAGAGGAAATTAACCATGCGCTCCACCCTCGTCATTTTCCTGAGTGTGACCAGTATGTTATTAGCTCAGTTCAACTTCACCGCAAAGGTTCAGCCTTATGGGTTGTACCGTCTATCGGATCAGTCTGAGATTTCCCTTCCCTTTCGTCTTGCGGAGCTCACCGTTGATTATTCCCGGGGAAACTGGGATCTCAAGACCAACACCGCCCTGGAATATCGCTGGTCGAACGGCGAATATGATATTGATTTTCGCGAGTATTATGCGGTGTATTATCCCTCCTTTGGGGAAATCAAAGTAGGGAAACAAATCTTTGCCTGGGGCGCCGCAGACGGAAATAACCCCACGGACAACCTGAATCCCTATGACTATTACTACCTGTTTGAAATGGGTTCGGATCGCAAGATTGGACTCCTCTCCTTGGCAGCCGATTTGTATTTTGATAACTGGAACCTGGAAGTGGTCCTATTACCGCAACATGCAGCCACTCGTATGCCCTACGGCGAGGAAGATTTCCCTCTCTTCGACAGGGAAGAACCCAGTTCCGATTTAATTAATGAAGTGGAAGGGTTTGTGGAACGGGGAATACGCGGTGAAATCCAATTGGCCAATAGTGACATTTCCGTTTCTTTTTTCGATGGTTACGATCGTTCCCTGAACCTACTAGGGGTAACCTGGGGTTTTCCCGGGCTACCGCCAATACTCACTTACGGCTACCGGCGGACGCAGGTTCTCGGAGCCGATTGGGTCACATTTTGGGGGGCCGTAACCCTACGGGCGGAAGGCGCCCTGTTTAAGACCGAGAATCAGGATAAAAGTTCCGCGATGCCCCTGGAGGCTAAAGCCACCTATGCACAGTATGTGGTGCAGGTGGAGATCGACGTCCCTTCGGATATAAAGATCAACGGCCAGTTGTTAGGGAATCGAGTGATTGATATTGAGGGAAAGACTATGGATTTTTCGACCTTTTCCCCGGTACCCCTTACTAAGGACAATTTCATCCCTGGTTTAGGCACCCCCTTTGCCATGTTTGCGGAAAAGGGGCTCTTTATAGGGGTTAACGATCAGTTGCTGGACGATCGATTGGAGCTGGAATTGAGCGTTTTTAAGGACTTGGAGGAAAAAGGAATAATGATAGGTGCCAACGTTTCCTATTCGTTCAACGAACATATTGCTTTTGATACTCGTATCACCAAATTCATCGGCGAAGAGGGGAATCTGGAGAACCCGTTCACCCGCTTAGAAGATTTTTCCCACTTCATGGTGGGACTCACCGTTCGATTTTAGGAGGTTTTTGGCTTATAGCCGATGGTGTCGAAGGGATTGATAAGGGTAGTTGTAATATTTTTTAGATGGGCGCCAATTCGTTTTAAGTAGCGGGCATAAAGGGCCACCGCCGCCGTCTTGGCTTCGCTGCCAAAAGTTAACTTCCCGGCTAAAACCCCGTTGACAATCCCATCCGAAAGAGAGGTGACCTGGTCGGTATAGGTGTCTAAGAGAGACTGGGCCACGTCGGGATCCTGAGTGTGCACGGCTTGTAAGGTTTTATCAAACCGGGAACACAGTTCGGTTTCAATAATGTGTAAATCTTTGGAAATGTCTTCAGAGATAATACGCTCTGGGTGGTTGATGGCCAGGTCGAGAATATTTTTCGTATAATCACCAACCCGTTCAATATCCACTACCATGTTCACCAAAACCATGCCGCTATCAATATCAAAAGTATCCTGTTTCACTGCGTAATGGGTCATGACTTTGCGTCGGACGTTCTGCTGGTAGGCGTTGACTTCTTTATCCCGTTTTTTCAGCGCTTTCACCGTGGCCAGGTTACTCTTTTCCCGTAGCATTTTCAGGGCCTGGAAGAAAATTTCCCGGGAGAGGTTGAGCATTTCGTAAGACTCCTCCCAGGCTTGGGAGAGCATGTCTTCGGCGCGCCATAGTTTTAAGAAATCGTTGAAAACACTCATTTAGTCACCTCACAATGAAAATTAAGGTTAAGGGAACGATGTAGAAAAGGACTATGATGTAAATAATAGGAATGATGCGGTATCGAACCGCCAAAGCCGAGAACCATTCGGCCAACCTTAAGGGGAACGCTCGAACTTGCGGAATAGGCCAGATGATGATAATCCCCAATATGTTGAATAGTAGGTGGGAGAGGGCCACAGCCACCGGGGCTAAGGTTGCCGAAACGAGACTGGCTAGTAGGGCCGTGATGGTGGTCCCAATATTGGCTCCCAGGGTATAAGGAAAGATCTGCCGGAGGGTGAGAATACCGGCTCCCGCTAGGGGAATCACCAGGGAGGTGGTGATGGAGCTGCTTTGTACTAATACGGTGATGAAAACCCCGAAAAGCAAGGCCCGACCGGCAGTCTTAAAAATATGGGTGTCAAAGAAAGCCTCCAACCGGCTAATAACGAGACTACGAATGAGTTTGGTCAAATAGCGCAGGGAAAGGAAGAGTAAAATTAGGGCTACAAAGATCGTAAGCCAGTGGGGGTTGATGAAACTCTGTTGCTCAAAAATATACTCAATTCCGTGAATTGTTGGCTTGGTAATGACTTTAATGGGACTTTTGAAGGTTATGGAGCCGGTACCCATCAGTAATGTGGCTAAGCCAAAGGCCAGTTTGCCTAAAAAATTAGTATAGAGTTGCAGCGGGAATAAGATAAGAACGGAAATAATATTGAAGAAGTCATGGATAATGGAAGCTGAAAAGGCCCGTTTAAATTCCACCTTGGAGACGATGTGGCCCAGGGAGACGATGGTATTCGTGACGCTGGTGCCGATGTTGGCGCCCATGATGTAGGGGACCGCCATGGAAATGGCGATGCGGGGGTCGTCTCCGAAGGTCCCAGCGGCTACCATGCCCACCACCAAGGAAGTGGTCGTGCTGGAACTTTGAATTACAGTGGTGGCCAATATGCCAATGAATAGGCCCAAGAGGGGACCGGCGGAACCGGAGATGAGGGTCTCGGCAAACCCTTTTCCCAAACCTTTGAATCCCGCCCCGATCAGTCCCACACTGATCAAAAAAGCGTATAAGACAGCTACGATGGCCAGCATCTTGAACCAGTACAGCCAGCGGTCGGCGGGAGCCTTGTGCAAAGTAATAGGGTCGTTCATGCCATTAATTAAGTGCCGAGTTTACACGTAACGAAGGGGGGCATAAAAGGGAAAAGGGGTCCCGATTTTATTTTTTTCACTCCTGGGGAGTGAAAGGGGAAAACTAACCTAATTCCAGTCGGGGCAGGGTGATGGTGAAATTAATTACGGAGCGGTTTTCCCGTTTTGAGCATGTGCCGAATCCGATCTTGCGTGAGTGATTCTCCGGCCAGGGAAATAAAGGCTTCCCGCTCCAAGTCCAGCATTTGTTGTTCTTCAACGGTTTTTGTAAGACCGGCGTGGTCTCCGCCAGTGAGAACATAGGCCAGTTTCTGACCAATTTTTTCGTCGTGGGCGGAGATTTTACCCTGGGCACGGTAACCCTTTAGGGCCATGACAATGGCTGTTCGCCCGCCGCGTCCTGGTAATTTCAAATCGTCGCGATAGGGGGGAGGGGTGTAGTTCTCGGCTAACCGTAGGGCTTGGTTACGGGCTTTCCATAGGAGTTGATCGCGGTTGAGGACGATGGTGTCCGTATGTAAGAGGTAATTCAGGTGTTTGGCTTCATCGGCGCTGGAGGACACCTTTGCAAACCCAATAGTTTCAAAGACCTTTTGGACAATGGGGAAGGTTGTACGCAATGTTTGTTTGGCGTTTGCCATGGCGTTGAGGAGCAATCTTAGATTCCCTCCCGCGCCGGGAATGAGGCCTACGCCAGCTTCTACCAATCCCATATAAGTCTCGGCGGCGGCAACGCGCTGGGCGGCTGGGGCTATTAGCTCGACGCCGCCTCCCAGGACCATGTGGAAAGGAGCCGCAACCACTGGCGCCGGAGAGAAGCGGATTCGCTGAGTCGTGTCTTGTAAGGTTTTAACCGCCTGTTCTAATGCAGTCCATTTCTGTGCCTCGCATAACGCCAGGATAAGCCTGAGATTTGCCCCAGCGCAGAAATTCGGCCCTTGGTGCCCCATCACGAGGCCACGATATTTCCCCGCTTCCAAAAGGTCTAAGCCAGCGTTTAACATGTCGATTAGCGACCCGTCAATGGGGTTGAGCGTGGGCTGCAAAATGGAATGGAATTCCACGTTTAAGATGCCGTCACCTAAATCAATCAAGCTGGCGCTCCAATCGCGCTGGACCACATGCCCCGCCGATTTCAGTAGATTGAGGTAAATCGTCTGGGCCGGGAGAGCCTCGGTACGGACGCTTTGGGAGCCTAAATCGTAATAGGTTCGCTGGCCTTTTTTAACTTTATAAAAGGTAGTCCGTCCGGAAGCAACCATGGATTTGATCCAGGGGGGAATTTCCTTCCCTTCTTCTTCCATGCGTTCAAGGGAGGGAATTACACCGATGGCGTCCCAGGTTTCAAAGGGTCCCAATTCCCACCCAAATCCCCATTTCATGGCATTGTCCACATTGACGATGTCGTCACTGATTTCGGGCAGGAGACGGGCGGTGTAGAGAAGGGTGCGGGACAGGAGTTCCCAGAAGAAGCGCCCGGCCTGGTCATCACTATAGGTGAGGGCTTTAATGCGTTCGGCTGTTGTCTGGTGATCTTTGGCCAACCGGTAGCCGTTGAACCGTACTTTTTTTTGCGGGCCATAGGTACCCTTTTTCAAGTCTAGGGAGAAAATGGTTTTGTTTTCTTTACGATAGAAACCTGCCCTCGTTTTTTGCCCTAACCGACCTTCATCTAGTAGAGTCTGTAGAATCTCGGGGATTTGAAAGATGTCCCGTTCCGGGTCCTCCAGGCAATGTTCGTAGGTGGTTTGGGCGACGTGGGCGAGGACGTCCAGCCCCACAACATCGGCAGTGCGGAAAGTAGCACTTTTAGGCCGCCCCACAATCGTGCCGGTGAGTCTATCAACTTCCTCAACGGTAAGGCCGTAGTCCAGGGCTAGTTGCAAGGTTAACATGATTCCGTAAATGCCAATTCGATTCCCAATGAAATTGGGCGTGTCCTTGGCATGGACGATTCCTTTACCAAGGACGGACTCACAAAACGTTCCCAATGATTGGTAAACAGTGTCAGCGGTCTTAGGTCCACGGATAAATTCTACCAGACGCATGTAGCGGGGCGGGTTGAAAAAGTGGGTGATCATAAAACGCATCTGACGTTCTTCTGGAAGGACAGTTACCAATTCGCTCAGGGGTAGGCCGGACGTATTGGAAGTCAAAATCGCTTCGGTTTTTAAATGGGGGAGAATGTTCTGGTACACTTTGTGTTTTATATCCAGGCGTTCGGCAACGGCTTCGATGATCCAATCTGCTTCCTGAATCTGAGGTAGGTGATCGTCGTAATTACAGGGTGTGATAAGTTGCGTATTCTTAGGTTTGTACAGGGGAGCTGGCTTAAGGGCAGTGAGTGTTTTTAAGCCCTTTTCGGCCAGGTCCTGGTTAATGTCGAAAAGGAGGGAGGGAATCCCGGCGTTGGCCAGATGGCCGGCCAATTGAGCCCCCATAACTCCGGCCCCCAGTACGGCCACCTTCTTTATTTCTTCGGACATGGTTCAACTCCCAGTAAGGTTAAAAATAGAAAGGGTACTTTCTTCAATTTAGATGTCGATCTGGTTTTCGCAAATCATGGTTTAAAACGGTTCATTCCCTGGTGATAATAGTGGCAATTCCCTGGCCGGTCCCGATGCACATGGTGGCCAAACCAATATGCGTATCCCGTTGTTCCATGACATTGATCAACGTGGTGAGAATGCGCACACCGGAGCAACCCAGGGGGTGCCCCAGGGCGATGGCTCCCCCGTTGAGATTAATTTTTTCCACGTTCCACCCCCCGGTTCGTATCACGTACAGGGCCTGGGCTGCGAAGGCTTCGTTTAGTTCGATAGTTTCAATATCCGCCATGGTTAAGCCGGCTTTTTGGAGCGCTTTTTCGGTGGCCGGTAGCGGTCCCGAGCCCATGCGGATCCAGTCCACGCCAGCAATGGCCCGGCTGAGAATATCCGCCCGCGGTTTTAATTTGTGCTCCTGGGCATATTGATCGCTGGTGACGAGTAAAGCGGCCGCACCGATGGAAATGGGACTGCTGGTGGCGGCAGTAACGGTACCATTTTCTAAAAAAGCCGGAGCCAGACTACGGATTTTTTCCACCTCCGGTTCCCGCGGACCTTCATCACGCTCAATGGTCACTTCACCGTACTTGTCAATGGGGATCAACTCGTTAGCAAAACGGCCGTTGGCATAGGATTGTAAGGCTTTTTCGTGGGAAGCGATGGAGAAACTTTCCTGATCTTCCCGGGAGATCTTTCCCTCGCGAGCGAGGTTTTCAGCCGTTTCGCCCATACCGATGTAAAAGTCCTGTTGAGCCAGTTCAGGGTGGAAGTCCGGGGCAAAACCTCCCATGGGGACGGAGAACATGTCTTCCACGCCGATGGCCAGTCCTACGTGGAGATCTCCGCAAGCAATAGCGGTGCTAAGTTGGTGAACGGCGTCCATTGAAGAGCCACAGAAGCGATTCACCACTTTTCCACCGGCTTCTTTCGGTATCCCCGCCAGGAGCGCCACCGACCGCGCCATGAGCATGCCTTGGGGTCCTTCCGGAAAGGCACAGCCCAACACGACATCTTCTATGTCCTCAACAGGAAGAGAGGGGTTTCTTTTCAGTAACCCTTGAACCACCTGAACGGCTAAGTCGTCAGGACGGATACCAACTAAATTACCGTTTTTTACCCCAATGGGCGAACGTACGGCGTCAATGATCAGGGATTTTCTTAAAGACATGGTGACCTCCTAAAAAGGGTATCGTTTTTGAGTGTAAAGGTAGTCGGCAATCTGGCGTTTCAGACCGATAATATCGGTAGGTAGTAGGAGCGGTATTTGAAAGGTGCGGAGATGATCGATGACGGCCTCGGGTAAATGTCCTTGGTAAATACCATTCAACCCGGTGAGGGCTAGACTGAGCAAGTGAATGGTCACCTCGGCGGTGTGCGCACGGGTAATACAAGTGGGGATGGATGTTTTGGGTTCTAATTGCTGGACTCGCAAGAGGGTACTTTCCGCGGTGTACAGGTCAATGAACATGTTGGCCATGATTTCAGTTAATTGTTGGTGGTGTTTTAGGTCTTGACCGTAAGCGCACAGGGCTTCGTGGAATACGTTCAGTGCCAGGCGTTTCCCCGTTTCGATGGCTCGAATTTCGGGCGCCAGGGGATCGTCGGACTGGTAGTAGGGATCCGTTTCTAAAAAGGTTTCGATACCCCGAATAGCCTCCCGAATGGGAAGCTCTTCCAGGAGCGCCTTTTTCATCATATAGCCCACGATGATTTGGCGGTTGATTTCGTTAGTTCCTTCCCAAATCCGGTCGATACGGGCATCGCGGTAGCCCCTGGCCAATGGATATTCCTCCATAAAGCCATACCCCCCAAAAACCTGCAATCCTTGGTCGACAACCTTGCCGGTAATCTCACTCCCAAAAACCTTGGCCATGGAGGCTTCAACGGCGTAGTCTTCCATGGCTTCTCCCACTTTCAAATAATAGTCCTCAGCGGATTTGTCCAGGATGTCGATTTCTTCCTGGATGTGGCCGATGGTGCGGTAGATCATGGCATCGGCGGTGTAGGTTTGGATAACCATGTCAGCTATTTTCCCCTTGATGACGTCGAAGGCCGCAATGGATTGGCCAAATTGCCGGCGCTGGAGCGCATAATTCACCACTTCGGTAATGGTTTCCTTACAGCCCCCCAGGTCCGCAGCGGCGAGTTTGAAACGACCCAAGTTGAGGGAATTGAAGGCGATGATGGCTCCCTTACCGGCTTTGTAAAGGAGGTTTTTCACTGGAACCCGGGCATTCGTGAACCTTAGGGAAGTCGTGGAGGACC
The DNA here is from genome assembly GCA_964628055.1 of uncultured bacterium. GTDB lineage: Bacteria > Fidelibacterota > Marinisomatia > Marinisomatales > TCS56 > CAZBEL01. Next base: position 23,947 of record CAZVNL010000015.1, read on the forward strand.
CCTTCATCCCCAACTTCTTTTCTTCGGAGCCCACTTCAAAGCCGGGGGTATCCCGTTCCACAATGAAGGCAGAAAATTGTTCACCGTTAATTTTGGCGAAGATAGTGTAGACGTCTGCCCAACCGCCGTTGGTGATGAATTGTTTTTCACCGTTTAATAGGTAGTATTTCCCGTCCTCGGATAAGGTGGCCGTGGTTTTAGCTGCCAGGGCATCGGAACCGGAAGTGGGTTCGGTTAAGCCGTAGGCGCCAATCCATTCTCCAGAAAGCAGCTTGGGTAGATATTGGGCTTTTTGTTCGGGAGTTCCAAACCAGATGATGGGGAGGCTACCAATGGCGGTTTGTACCGAAAAGGTTGCGGTAAAAGAGGAGGAGTGCCCGGCGGCTAAGGATTCGATAACAATGGCGGAGGTAATTTTGTCCAGGTCGAGGCCGCCATATTTTTCCGGGGCGTCTATGGAGAGCAAACCCAATTCACCCGCCTGGCGAAGTAACTGGTGAATGAATTCCTTGTCCTGGGTTTCTATGCGTTCCTGGTTGGGGTAGAGGTTGTCCCGGGCGAATTCGCGCACCATGCGTTCAATTTCACGGTGTTCTTCACTGAATTGTTCTCTGGTAAAAATGGGCTTGGTTCCGATGGGTTCTATCAGGAACCGACCTCCCGTTTGGATGGATGACTGTTGTGTATTCATGAGCTTACTGTTTATCGATTTTTGTTAAACCGGCCAGGATAAAGGCCGTTATGGTTTGAATGTATTCCCGCGCCTTCACACCCGGCATTTCAAATAGGGTAAACCAATTAATCCCTTCAATATTTACCATGATGGACAGGGCGGTGATTTTTATATCGACGGCTTTGAACTCTCCGCTGGTAACTCCTTTAGCGATAATTCGCTCTATTAGTTCCAGGAAACTGCTGTAGATCTTCTGCAATTTACTTTTGAACTCGGGATCTTTCCCGGCCAGGGACCAAAATTCCACCAGGGCTTTAAAGACCGTGGGGTCTTTTTCAAATTGATCGATGAAATAGGTAAAGACCCCTTGTAACTGTTCTGCGGCAGTGGCTTCCTCTTCGACGATATGGTTTAGGACCACGCTGTAGCGTTTGACCCAGTAGCGAACGAGATCCAGGTAAAGTTCTTTTTTGGATTTATAGTACCAGTAAATGGCGCCTTTGCTAAGGTGGGCTTTTTGCACCACGTCGTCCATGCGACTTTTTTCATAACCGTTCTGCACCACCACCTGTAATGCTGCCTGGAGGATCTGTTCGCGACGTAATTCTTGTTTAGACGAAGTCATTTAATAAACCGACCGGTCAGTTTAGTTTACGCCGACTGTTTTTACCAACCAAGAGAAAATTGACTGATGGTTAAAAAAATTTTCCCCCCACGGGAGTTTCCCTTGAGTTATTGCCAAAAATGATGTACACTTTTTCTTATTGCTGTTAGTGATGAATCAGGGTACCTATCAAATTATGTTGCGCATACAGCAACCTATTCAACTTCGTGTCGGAGGGTTGGGAGTCCACCGGTTTCCCGCGGGGCGTTATATTTACGTCGGTCGTGCCAGTCGGGGGCTTACCCAACGTATGCAACGACATTTACGGAGAGAGAAGCCTCGTCATTGGCACATTGATTATCTCACGTCACATCCCCGGGTCACCGTCGGGGAAGTACAGGTTGTCAGTAGCGACCCAAATCAGGAATGTTCCCAGATAAAAAGATTGCTCGTTAACGAAAACTACCAGGTGCCGGTGATCGGTTTCGGGTCCAGTGATTGTCGTGCTGGTTGCCCGGCTCATTTGTTACGTAAAGGGACGTTATGATTTTTACCCCCACCGAGCGACCTGATCTTCATTTGGCTTCCTGGTGGGAGCCGGAAGAACGTGATTGGGTCCGTTGTGTTCTTTGTCCCCGCTACTGTTCCTTGCCCGAGGGCTCGCGGGGTTTTTGTTATTTGCGACAGAATGTAAAAGGCCGGTTGATTACACACGCTCACGGCATGGCGATTGGATTGTGTGTCGATCCCATTGAAAAGAAGCCGTTGTACCATTTTTACCCCGGTTCGTCAATTCTCAGCTTTGGGACCCTGGGCTGTAACTTAGGTTGTAAGTTTTGTCAAAACTGGCACATGAGTAAGGTCGCTGAACAACCTCATGAACGGCCCACATACACACCAGGGAACCTAGTTCAATTGGCGTTAGATAAGGGTTGTACGGGGATCGCCTACACGTACAACGAGCCTATTATTTTCGGCGAGTGGGTGCGGGAGGTGGCCCGGGAAGCGCGAGCCGCGGGCCTAAAAAATGTGCTGGTAACTAACGGCTATATCACGCCCCAGGCAAGGGAGGCGGTGTTCGAAAACATTGACGCGGCCAATGTGGACTTGAAGGCTATAACCAGTGTTTTTTATCGGCAACTTACCCTCTCGCACCTAGAACCGGTGTTAGACACCCTCCGCTGGTTAGCCCAACAAAAGGATGTTTGGTTGGAGATCACCAACCTTTTGATCCCTGGTGAAAATGACACGGAACAGGAAATCCAGGAGCTCACCCAATTTATCCGGCGGGAGTTGAGCCCCAGGATACCGCTACACTTCTCGGCCTTTCATCCGGACTTCAAATTACAGCATCACCCTGCAACGTCCCTCAACACGCTGGTGAAAGCTTACCATATCGCCCGGGATAGTGGTTTGGAATTTGTGTATTTGGGAAATGTTTTCACCGAGGTAGGACAGAATACTATCTGTCCCCACTGTGAACAAGTGCTTATTCATCGGTTGGGGTGGCAGGTGGAAATGAATTCCCGGTTTGCCGGAGTCTGTCCTTCGTGTAAGAATGAGCTTCCGGGTCAGTTTGGACACGAACGGCACCCCTCTCATAAGTTAATGCGTGGTTTATCGTGACACCCATACGTTATCCCATAGCAGAGGAGTTCTACCGGGGGAACATCCGGTCCCAGATGGAAAATTTTCTGGACCGGTTTCAGCTCCCCAAGGGACTGCCTAAAAATTTACTGGGAGCCGTGGTACCCCATGCCGGTTGGGCCTATTCCGGTCAGGTAGCTGCCCGAACGTTATATTGCTTAACAAAAGACGCTCAACCGGCGACGGTTATTCTGTTAGGAACTGACCACCTTGGTGTTAATCATCCCACCGTTTTTCCCGAGGGCGAATGGGTAACACCGCTTGGTTCCTTAATTGTTGATCACACCCTGGTCAAGACGATCCTCGAAAAAGTGGAAACGAAAGTAGTCGCTGACGCCCAGGCCCATCGTCAGGAGCATGCCATAGAGGTCGTTTTACCCATGGTGAGTTATTTTTGGTCTGACTGCCAGATCGTTCCCATCACCGTGCCCCCCACGGAAGAGAGTGTCCTTTTGGGAAAACAGTTGGGATTGTTGTTAGAAGCATTACCGAAAGATACCGTTGTAGTCGCTTCCACCGATTTGACCCATTATGGGGCACCTTACGGATTGACGGTGGCCGGGATTGGTAAGGAAGGCTATGAATGGTTGGTACGTAATGATGGGAAAATGCTGGAGGCTCTTTGTGCGGCGCATGGGGACCGGATTTTGCAAGAAGCCCTACAGAGCCAGAACGCCTGTGGGGCGGGCACCGTGGCTGCCCTGGCGGCCTTAATGACCACTCGCGGGCATGGCCAAGGGTACTTAATCGAATATACAACCAGCCACGCCTCGCAACCGGTAGCGAATTTCACTTACGGAGTGGGCTATGCAGGCGTGGTCTACTGAAGCCCAATCGATAAGGATCACCCCTTCATACTGTAGAACCTGGCATACAGGAAGTCTCCGGGAAAGGATTTCCAAGGGACGTGCCTTAATGAAGGCGTGTGAACTATGTCCTCGGAAGTGCGGGAATGATCGTTACGCGGAAGTAGGTACAATTTGTCGGTTGGGTGTTCGGGCACGGGTAAGTAGTTTTGGCCCCCATTTTGGGGAAGAAGCCTGTTTATCCGGCTGGAAAGGATCAGGGACTATTTTTTTCTCCGGATGTAACCTGCGGTGTGTTTTTTGTCAAAATGGGGAGATCAGCCACCAGGAAACCGGAAAGGAGGTCACGGCTGAGGAATTGGCCGGAATCATGCTCGCTCTCCAACGGAGAGGGTGTCATAACATAAACTTGGTCACCCCTTCTCACGTGGTCGTGCCTATCCTGGAAGCTTTAGCGGTGGCTATCCCTGAAGGGTTGAGCTTACCCCTGGTTTACAACACCAGTGCCTATGATAGTCAGGAGGTCCTGGAGTTGCTCGACGGGATTGTGGATATTTACATGCCCGATTTTAAGTTTTGGACAGCGGCGTCTGCTCGGCGGTATTTAAAAGCTCCCGACTATCCGGTGATCGCTCGCCGTAATTTGCAGCTCATGCACGAACAGGTTGGACGGCTAAAGACGGACACCAACGGGCTGGCCTACCAGGGCGTCCTGCTTCGTCATCTGGTTATGCCGGGATATTTAAGGGAAACGGAAGCTATTTTGCATTTCCTTTCTCAACAAGTCGATCATGGAATGGCGGTAAATGTCATGTTGCAATATCATCCTGCCCACCGGGTGGGTGCGAGGACCTATCCGGAGATTCATCGGCTCCTCAACAGGGAAGAACGACGCCAGGTGCTACACATCGCTCATCGCTCACGGGTGACAATCCTGTAAGTCGTGATTACGGTTCGGCTACGTTTTTATGAGGAATTGAACGATTTACTGCCCCCGAAAATCCGGAAACGTCCTTTTGAGCGGAATTTTCTACTGCCCACAACCATAAAAGATGTCATTCAATCGTGTGGGGTTCCCCACACAGAGGTGGATTTAATCCTGGTAAATGGTCGGTCGGTGACGTTTGATTATCAAATCCAGGATCAGGATCGCGTGAGTATTTATCCAGTGTTTGAATCTTTGGATATTTCATCAATCGTACGTCTTCAAGAACGTCCTTTACGCCGGTTACGTTTCCGGGTGGACGTTCCCCTAAAAACCCTGGCTCGACGCATGCGTTTAATGGGCTTGGATGTCCTTTACGAGGAAAATTTGCAGAGTATGGCCTTAGTGCAGCGAGTTGTAGCCGAGGGGCGGGTATTATTGACTCGCCAGCGCCAATTACTTATGCCCAACATGCTCCAGCGGGGGTATTGGGTCCATGCCCTGGAACCCCTGGACCAGACGGTGGAGGTTATCAAGAGATTTGACTTAGCCCAGTCGCTAAAACCGTTTGCGCGTTGTATTCCGTGTAATGGGCCTTTACACCCAGTCCCCAAGGCATCTGTGCAGGACTGCTTGGCGCCTTTAACTAAACAGTATTACGCCGAATTTTTTCAATGTTCAGCTTGTGGGAGGGTGTACTGGAAGGGCTCCCACTATATGGCCTTACGGGAGTTCATTAATCAAGTTACGGAGCGGTTAGCCCAGGAAGATGTGCTGCATGAATCCATTCCTCGAGGTAAGGAGGATGTATAGGAACAAACGCAGTGGGCTATTGGGTAGTGTCGGCTTAGAATTGAAGAGATCAGGCATTTTACCTGTTTCGATTGACGTTCAGGCAGCGTAAGTTTTCATAAAGTAAGGATACCCAGAGCAGATGAGTAAAAACCGTAAAAACATTTTATCTCAAGAAGAGATAAGGCAGTTACTAAACACAATCCCGGCGGGGTTACGTGATTATATCACCGACCTGGAAGATCAGGTGCGGAATATGGCCGATATTGGATTGGCGCTCTCCAAGGAAAAAAACATGGATAAGTTGCTGGAAATGATCCTGTTGGAAGCCAAACGCATTGCCTACGCTGACGGTGGTACTTTGTACATGATGACCGAAGATCATCGGTTGAAATTCGAGATTATGATGACCGATTCGTTAAATTTTCACATGGGTGGCACCTCAGGGAAGGAGATCCCTTTTTATCCGATCCATCTATATAAGGAGGATGGTTCCCCCAATAAAAATATGATCGCTGCTTTCGTCGGTTTGACCGGCGAAACGGTGAATATTCCCGACGCCTATGTGGCGGAAGGATTCGATTTTTCTGGTACCAAAGCTTTTGATAAAAAAACTGGTTATCGCTCGAAATCCTTCCTCACTGTGCCCTTAAAGAACCATGAAGACGAAATTATCGGGGTGCTACAGTTGCTGAATGCCCGGGATCGCAAAACCGGCGAAGTGGTTGCTTTTAGCAGCGAAATCCAGGGGATGGTGGAAGGGTTAGCCAGCCAGGCGGCGGTGGCCATTACCAATAAAAATCTCATTCGTGATCTGGAGATATTATTTGAGTCTTTCATCAAACTCATCGCCTCGGCAATTGACGCCAAATCTCCTTATACTGGCGGTCATTGCTCCCGGGTACCAGAAATTACCATGATGTTGGCTGAGGCCGTGAACAACTGTACCGAGGGTCCTTTTGCCGACATCCATTTCACGGAAAAGGAAATGTACGAGTTGAAAATAGCCGCTTGGTTGCACGACTGTGGCAAGGTAGCCACCCCGGAATACGTTGTGGATAAAGCGACCAAGTTAGAAACCATCTACGACCGTATCCATACCGTAGAAACCCGCTTTGAAGTCCTAAAAAGGGATCTGGAAATTAAGCGCTTGAAAAGGGAATTACGTATTCAGGGTGACAGTACCCTTTCCCCCGAAGAGAAGCACCAGGCTCTCCAAGCGCTACGTAAGAAGACCAGGGTTTTGCTTAAACGGTTAGACGACGACTTGGATTTTATCAAAGAGGCCAACATCGGCGGGGAATTCATGTCCCCCGAGAAAAAAGAACGGGTAGCTAAAATTGCCAAATACCAATGGAAGGAAAATGGCGTGAAGAGAGATTTACTCTCGGAGAGTGAGGTCTATAACTTATATGTTAGCCGGGGGACCTTAACGAACGAAGAACGAAAAGTGATCAATGATCACATTGTCATCACCATTGAGATGTTGGAACAACTGCCCTATCCCAAGCACTTACAGAATATCCCGGAATTCGCTGGTGGGCACCACGAGAAGTTGGATGGCACCGGTTATCCCAAAGGGCTTACCAAGGGTGAAATGTCCATTCAGGCGCGCATGATGGCAATTGCCGATGTCTTCGAAGCCTTGACAGCTAAGGACCGTCCCTATAAAAAGGGTAAAACCTTGAGCCAGGCCATGCGTATTCTCGGTTTCATGAAGAATGACGCTCATATTGATGCCGAATTGTTTGATGTGTTTGTGAAAAATAAAATATACCTTGACTATGCTGAGAAATATCTGGATCGCCAACAGATTGATGAAGTGAATCTATAACCCCCTTTCGCTGCATTCTTAACTCGTGTTGACGATTGATATCTTGGTGGTGGTGGGAGTTCTGCTCCTGGCCATCATCTTGTTTGCTACTGAGGCTTTCAGCCTGGATGTGACCGCTTTACTCATCTTGGGTATTCTATTCGTAGCCGGTTACTTGACCCCCGCGGAAGCGATTTCAGGCTTTTCCAATCCCGCCGTAGTAACGATTGCCATCCTGTTTGTATTGAGTCATGCCCTGCAAAAAACGGGTGTCCTGGAATATATTATTGTGCGGGTTTACCGCCTGGCGGAGCGCTCGCGCCTGTTAGGCCTCAGTGCCTATTTGCTTGCCATTGCGTTGGCCTCGGCCGTGGTGAATAACACCGCCGTGGTGGCCATTTTCATACCGGTTACTATTCGCCTGGCCCACCGCTACAAGATCAGCCCCTCCAAAGTGTTGATTCCCTTGAGCTATGCAGCTATTTTGGGGGGAACCCTAACATTGATAGGAACTTCCACGAACCTGTTAGTGAGTTCTATTTATATGGAGAGCGGCCCGGAAAGACCCTTGGGAATGTTTGAATTCGCCCGCTACGGGATCATTCAACTAACTGTAGGTCTGTTGTACATTCTTTTTATCGCCTACCGATGGCTCCCTTCCCGAACAGTCACGTCCAGTCTCACCAAGAGTTACCATTTGGGTGGCTATTTGACCGAGATAAAAATCACTCCCGAATCCCCCCTGGTGGGGAAGACCTGTCTCGAACGTGGTCTAAACCGGAATTACGATGTGATGGTCCTGGATATTCTCCGGGACAAGAAGCTCATTACTAAAAATATCCGGAATACCGAACTCCGGGTAGGGGATATTCTGTTTGTGAAAGGTTCCCTGGATAATTTCCTCCGTTTGAAAGAAATAGAAAAGGTCTCCTTACTTACCGACGAGAAGTTGACCCAACGCGAATTGGTTCAGAAGAATAACGTGTTGGTGGAATGTTTGTTGACTGATAAGTCTGAGTTGGTGGGAAAGAGCCTCATGGAGGCCAATTTCCGCCGCCGGTACGGTTGTTTCATCCTGGCCATCCGCCGGGAAGGGGCCATTTTACGAAGGAAGATCGCCCACGTAATTTTAAACGCCTACGATACGCTCCTAGTTTACGGTCCCCGGGAAAAGATCAGTGAATTATCCGCCACAGGTGATTTTTTAGTATTGGAAGAATTGGAAGCTCAACTGAAAAAGAAACGGTTCTGGTGGCTGAGTCCTGCTGTGATTTTAGCGGCGATCCTGTTAGCCGCCGCGGGTATTTTCCCGATATTGGAAGGGGTTTTATTGGGGTTGATTGTGCTCCTGGTCTTTCGGGTCATTACACCTAACGAGTCCTACCAGAGTATTCGCTGGCAGGTGATCATTCTCATTGCGGCACTAATTCCCCTTGGGATTGCCATTCAGAATAGCGGAACAGCCGCATGGATCGGTCACCTTTTAAGCCAAGCCACCAGTACTTTGAGTTTCCCTTTGCAACCGTATTTACTCCTAGCTATGGTTTACCTATCGACCATGGTCTTTACGGAGGTCACTTCCAATGCTGCTGCAGCAATCATCATGACCCCCATCACGCTGGCCATTACCTCTCAGATGAACCTGGACCCCCGCCCCTTCATCTTCGGGGTTTGTTTTGCCGCTTCAGCGTCTTTCATTACTCCCGTGGGTTATCAAACCAACCTCATGATTTATGGTCCTGGCGGGTATAAATACACCGATTACGTCCGCGTTGGTTTACCCTTAGGGGTCATGCTCTGGCTGTTAGCCACTTTATTGCTGCCGATTCTTTGGCCGTTTGCCCCTTCGTAGGAGCTGGTATTTCTGACAATCCAGGTGTAACCCCTTGCTGTATTTTTCATCTAATAAAGAAAATGAAAGGAAGTATCATGTCTGATAATAACGATAATAACACGGTACAAAAACCATTAACTTTGACCGACGTCAACTGGGCGGAGGAAATTGAACAGTATCAAGGACTTTCCCTGGTGGACGTGTGGGCGCCCTGGTGTGGTCCCTGTCGGATCATTGGACCGGTGGTGGAAGAAATTGCTCAGGAGTTTGCCGGTCGCTTAAAAGTGGGGAAACTAAACGCTGACGAAAACGCCAAAGCCATGCAGTTGGGTGTTTCCGGGATTCCCACTTTATTGATTTTCCGGAACGGGCAGGAAATAGATCGCATCGTCGGTGCCGTTCCTAAACCTTATTTAGTGGAGAAAATCAATTACCATCTGGGGCAGACTGTTACTGCTTAAGAAGGATGTACCACCTTCCCGGGTATCGTTGTGACACGTCCAAAGGATGAACAAACATTCATTCGCGCGGCCCAGAGGGGCGATCGTCAGGCCATGGCGCATTTGGTGGAAACACATTCAGAACGGATTTACAACCTGGCGTTGCGACTCACGCGTAACCGGGAAGACGCCGAGGACGTTCTCCAGGAAACATTCCTGGTCATGATGAATAAATTAAACACCTTTTCCGGGCAATCTTCGTTGTACACCTGGCTGTACCGCATCGCCACAAACATTGCGCTGGGCAAACTACGTACGAAAAAACCGGTAGATGACTCCGTATCCATTCACGATCCTCGTTTCGAAACTAGGCGAAAGGTGGACTGGCAGTCCTGGTCACCCAATTTAGAACAGGAACTCAATGAAACCGAATTTCAGGAATGTCTCCAGCAGGCCATCGCCCAGTTACCAGACCACTATCGCGCTGTGTTTGTCCTCCGGGATTTGGAGGGGTTTTCCATCAAGGAAGCCGCCCGCATCTTGCAGTTGAAGGAGAGCAATGTAAAGGTACGGTTAATGCGGGCACGCCTGTTTTTACGGGACCAATTGGTTCATCACCTGAAATGTTTGGAGGGGCGGTCATGATTCACGCGCACGATCCCCGGAGTCTGGTTATGAAACAACTCCGGGAACAGTTGGGAAGGGACATCAACGCCGACGTTCTTGAAAACTTGGCCCAACACATGAAGGAATGCCCGGACTGCAAACTTTACGTGGATACGGTCCGGCAAACAGTGGAGCTCTACCGGGTGGTAGAATCCCCAACCAAGGTGCCCGAAGAAGTCACGGAACGGCTTTACAAACGTTTGCATTTAAAGTAGGAATTATCGTGCTACGGAAAGAAATGTTTATCGAGGATGTGGTTCGAAAGTATCCCGAGGCAGTACGACCTTTGGCAGAGGCTGGGTTGGTCTATGTAGCCTGTGGAGAATCACTGTGGGGAACTTTAGCGGATTTAGCCCGTGAAAAGGGGCTTCACGATATAGATAGCATTCTTGGTAATATCAACCGCCATTTAGGTGTCAAAAGCGAGGAATTGAAATGAAAACAAGTAGTAAAAATGTATTGATAGGTGCCTTATTGATTAGCCTGTTGACCGTCTTAGGATTCAACATTGCTGCTCAGGATAAGCAGGTTAAAAAAGATGATGGTCAGGTTACAACGGTGAACCAGGTCCCGTCTATCACCGTTGCGGGGGTCCGGGCCAGGCTAGCCAATGGCAAACCCTTTATTTTAGACGTACGTACCGTCCCGGAATACGACGGTCCTTTAGGTCACATTGAAGGGAGTACCTTAATCCCTGTCCAGGAATTAGAGACACGTTTAGCAGAACTGGAGCCCTATCGGGATCAGGAGCTCATTGTCGTTTGCCGGAGTGGGAATCGCTCTCGTAGAGCTACGATACTCTTGAATCGCAACGGCTTTAAGGCCATAAACATGTTAGGTGGAATGAAAGCCTGGAAAGCAACGCTCGACACCACACCACAAAGCCCCTCCTCTCACGATAGCGATGAAAAATAATTTGAATGTGTATCAAGGCGAAAGGAAACGTGTGAGTTGAAATATGTGGAGTGATCTTATTCTAATGATTTTATTCATTGTCGGTTGGGTTTTTCTCACCACGCGGGTCTTACCCCGTTTTGGGATCCATACTTGAGCACAACCATTAGTTCCTCAGGTTGAGGAAAAGTCCGGAACTTCCGAACGTTCACAAATATCAGGAGACTGAATCATGCCCATGTATGATTATCGTTGTCGGCGTTGTGGCAGTTTATTTGAGGAGTTAGTGTCTTCCAGCTCCGTCCCTGACAAAGAAATCCCCTGTCCCCAATGTGGCGCCCACGAGGCGGAGCGCCAACTTTCGGCTCCCGCTGTGGCCGTGAAAGGGGGGACGTACACTCCCACAACAGCAACCAGACCACCCTGCGGGGCCCCACCCGGTTTCTCTTGAGCTACCTGAACACTGCGGTCGCAGAATAAAAAGATAGAAAAAGGGTAATCCAAGACCCTCCTCATTTTAAGTCAGTAGGGTATCCATGTTAGTTAACATTTTGACTATACTCCTGCTCTGGGAAAATTAAAAAGAGGAGGGATTATGTCAAGGAATCAGCATGCTGAAACCGTTTTTCTCTCCGGGGTCATTTAATAGTCCCCCTGGTATAAACAATCCTTCATTGAGGTAACCGAAACCCCCTATATTCCCGCCCCATGAAAACGACCAGACCACGTCGTTCCCGTCTGCAACAATTCCTTAATAACCCCTCCCGTGCGTTGTGGACTTTAGCCCTACCCATCATGGCGGGGATTGGGATACAGACTTTGTACAATCTGGTGGACATGATTTTTATCGGTCGGCTGAAGGGGCATGGCATTGCGGCGGTGGCGTTCAACATGCCCCTTTTCTTTTTAGTATTGGGTCTCACCATGGGATTGGGTTCGGGTGTTACCTCGGCTATCGCCCGGTTTATTGGCGCCAAGGATAAAGTCAATGCCGATAATACCGCCGAGCACGCCCTGATGATGGGGTTGGTCATCAGCACGATCCTGGCCTCCATCGGATTAATTTACGGTCGCGAAATACTGTCCCTGTTAGGGGCGACTCCCGATCTATTGCCCCTTTCGTGGTCTTATTTACAGGTGATTTGCCTGGGATTGCCCTTCATGGTCTTTTCCGCCTTCTTCCGTTCGATCTTGGCTGGGGAAGGCGATATGCAGTTTCCCATGCTCGTGGCCGCCCTGGGAACCCTATTGAATATTATCCTCGATCCCATTTTCATTTTTGTTCTGGAGTTGGGGGTCCGAGGTGCGGCCGTGGCCACGGTCATCAGTCAAACCTGCGTCTTTGCTATTTTCGTCTTCATGCTGTTTGTGAAGGAACACTCCTACATTACTTTTCGCCTGCGGGACTTTTCCTTCTCCGGGCACATTCTCGGTAGTATCGTTCGGATTGGTCTTCCCGCTTCCATGTCCATGATCATTATGTCCATCGGGCAGGGGATTTTTAATAAAATTCTCATCAGTTATTCCCCTGAGACAGTGGCTGCATATCAAATCGGTGGGCGTGTAGACATGCTTATTTTCCTGCCTATTATGTCCATTGCGGCTGCTTTGATGACGATCGTGGGGATGTTTTTTGGCGCCCGGGAGTACAAAAAACTCAAGTTCATCGTCCGGTACGGGATGCTGCGCTCCGTCTTTATTACCGTTATCACGTCTGCCGTAGTATTTATCCTGGCGCCGGTTTTGGTGCGGATTTTTACCCCGGTGAGAGAAATCCAAGTCATGGCTAAGACCTACCTCCGGCTTATCGCTTTAATTTATCCTTTAATTGCTATAGGGATGACCAGCGGTCGTGTGCTCCAGGGGTTGGGAAGGGGGCTACCCCTATTGGTGATCACTTCGGTGCGGGTGCTTTTGGTCTCCTCGTTTTTAGCCTGGCTGGCGGCCTTCGTATTTTATAAACCCATCGAATGGGTCTGGTATTCCATGATGACGGCCACGGTGGTTTCCGCCACGATTAGTCTCACCTGGGTCCGGTGGGCTTTTCGCCGACTGCCGGTGGAAGTGCCTCAAACGCCACCCCCCGTGGAACCGGAACAGATGCTTTTGGGTTAACTATCAGTATGAACCAACGAGAGAATATTCGAATAACAGGCTTAAACCCCGACCCGATACTACCTTTCTCCAACCGTTACCAACGGTGTTCGTTCTCCGGAAAAAAGAGCGCGTCACCATCGGTTGTGTGACTGTGATTTGGGTCACGTGCCCCTTCAGGTGCATTGGATTTCCTGCGCGATCCAGGTAAATTTACCTATCGTTATTGCACCTTAACTACCTTTTAAAAACGGAGGAGTAACTATGCGAACCACATTTTTAATACTTATGACCTTAGTTATGGGCTTCGCCTTCAGCAAGGAGTCCCCGGGCTTCTTTAGCAAAAAACATACCCCGGTGGTGAAAGCGCGTAGCGCCCAACGAGTTGCCACCGGAACGCAACTTAAAGAAAGCGCCTTGCGCCGGGCGTGGGAGCCAAAGTTAAAGGCCGCGGCGAAGGCTCGTCAGGTCTCGGCAAAAGCATATTTAAAATACCAACAACGGGCCTCCGCGCAGGAGCAACCTACCATAAAGAAGCAGGGGCTAACACGGGTTGATAAAGTAAAGGGAATTTTGCGTTTAGCCTACGAGTGGCGGCGCGGATTTTCTCCGGGGACATTTAACCATTTCGAAGCCACGAGTCTTCGCGATGTTCCCGTAGTGACGATCAACGGACTTTCGGCGGCGACTATCTCCCCGGGCGAGGCCGTTACAGTAAGCGTTAATTTTGGCGCCGGTGTTGATAGCGGTTTAGTGGATGTATTTTACGACGTTGACGGGGACACGGTGGTGGACAGTACCGAGTTATCCCTCCTGTCAATTACCTTTCCAGAAGGCGGAGGACCTCAGGGTCCTTTTTGGATCTACGATAATAGCCCCGAAGACGAAGATCCTACCGTGGGTGTTTACACTACCACGATTGATGATTTTCCTTACATGGGTTTAGATATCATTTTCCAGGTTACGACCAGCGGGGGAACCGGTCAGGCCTATCTTACGGTTTTAGACCTTACGGGAAGTCAATCCATCTCCGGGACGGTATCTCCGGTCACTACGCCGGCGTTGCTGTTCTTAGGGACGAATGAGCAAAACCCTTGGTTCACGTTTACGGATTCCACGGGGAACTTTGCATTACAGGCAGATATCGTTAACGATCTGGTTATCGTGGGGGCTGCCCAGGTTGATGCTGGCGATAGTCAGGACGGGACCCTTTTCGTTTCTTATTTCTACAATCCCAACGATGATTTGACCAATTTGACGATTGACGTGACGCAGGATGCGAATGTATATGGTACCGTTACCAACACTGACGACGGACTGCCCATTGAAAGAGCGCTGGTGGAAAGTTTTGGAATCCAAGCTAACCGGGACGTCATCAGTTTTGGCTTCACGGATACGCTGGGAGCTTATTCCAATCCCCTCCAGGGAGGGGTCATGTATTGGGGGGTGAAGGTGCACCATCCAGAATTCTATGGTGAACCTTGTTTGGATGGACCTCTCTTCGTTGCCTCTGGTGATACCCTACTCGTTGATTGTTCCTTAACTCCCTGGCCAGCATTTATCGAAGGTACTGTCACCAACAACGATGGCGACTTGCTCCCCAATATTAACGTCGTTATTAGCATGGATTCGTTGGACTTCTGGAATGAGACCTGGACGGACATGGAGGGGAATTATCGTCTCGGCACGATTTTCGGGACCGGTACTCTCTGTGCGTTGGACTGGGAGTACGACGCCTATCAACCTAATTGCATCAGTCCTTTTGTGGTAAGTAATACTTTGATAACCCAGGATTTAGTAATGCAGCCATGGGAGGGAGCTATCGAAGTAACTGTCACCGATTCAGTTAGCGGGAGCCCCCTCGCCGGTGCTTGGGTGGAAGTTTACGCCATGGACCAGGATTTCTATCAGAACGGTAGCACTGACGAGAACGGACAGGTGTTATTACCGGTCGTCAATGGAAGTTATACCGTCTGCGCCAGCGCTTGGGACCAAGGATATGATTGGAACTGTGTCGATACTGTTGTGGTCAATAATGACACAGTTGACGTTTCCTTGCCGTTGGTGCCACCTGAATCCTTTTTTGAAGGGTATGTATTTGACGATCAGACCAACGCTCCACTTACGGGCATTGTGGTAAGTGCTATCAGTACATTCCCTATGGGCATGGAGTTTGCCTCGGTAACCGACGATAGCGGTTTCTTTCGCATCGGGGTCGATAATGGCGATTATGCCCTTTGCTATTTTGATTGGACCGCCACTTACGGGGATACCTGTGTGGGGTCCATAACCGTCCAGGATCAAGTCTATACGCTCCCCGATATGTACCTAACGGCGATTGATTACGATGGCGCTATCGCCGGTGGTGTGACTGACCAGTTTGCGGCCCCTGTCCCGGCAATGGTTGTCGCTGTGGATACCCTTACTGAAAACAGCTTTACCACCCTGACGGACTACACCGGGCAGTACTTCTTGCCGGTGATGAACGGCGATTACATCACCATGGCCGTTCCCTTTGACGAGTTCCACTTGCCCGGTTTCGCTTATGACGTCCTCGTCCAGGATGACACTGTCGCGGTGGATTTGTTGACGCCGGCTTTTATACAGGATGCGGTCGTTTTTGGGTCGCTTACCGATACTTTGGGGAATCCTTTGCCAAATGCCTGGGTCACCGCCGTTACCTGGGCTGGCCCCGACTGGGAACTGTGGTTTGATACCGAAGCCGACTCTATGGGAAACTATACTCTCAATGTCATCGGTTTTGACGATCGAACATACTGGTTGCATGCTGAGTATTGGCAGGATACAGGTGTACTCATGGGTGGCGTGGATGGCCTTTCCATCCATTCGGGGGACACGGTGCAGGTCAATCTAGTGCTCGCCCCCTTGGAAATTTCCGGTACCATCAGCGGCCATGTCACTGCCGACGGAGCCCCTTTGCCTGGCGTGCAGGTTTATGCTTGGAATAACTGGACCAGCGACTATTTTGAAGACTGGACCAATGAAAACGGCTATTATGAGTTGGGTGTGACGAACGGGGATTATGAAGTTTGCACCTACTCCTGGGAGTATGACGAAGAATTGTGTGATTACGCCTACGTGGAAAATGACAGTGTCGTCGTCGACTTCGATTTCGGTGCTCCAGTTCTTTGGTTGACCAATACTTACAGTAACCTACGTTTCGATTGGTCCAACAACGGTTATGTAACCGATGGGGAGTGGCCCGCCGGTTCCGGTCGTTTTTACCTGGCTGGTGGCGGTCTAATTACCATGGGGTATCGAGATGGTAGCGATACTACCGTCGGCGGAATTTTGGATGATAGCTGGCTACCGTTGGAGAACGAGTTCGGTATGGACTACAGTACCGGGCGGGAGTTCATCTACCGGGGAATTATCGATAGTGGAACGGATTGGTCTACCAATATCGTTAGCCATGAACTGATCGTAAATGGAGAAAATGAGGATTTCGTGGTTGTAGGTTCTTCCTTCACTTACGATGGCTGGGGAATGCTCACCGGAGTACGCGTGGGCTATACAATGGACTGGGATGTGGCCAGTTCAGATAACAGTGATGATAGTTACGATGACGATCTCACTGGTGTAATATACCTTCAAGTTCCTCATCCCATCCTTACCGTTCAAATACCCATCACGGTGAGCTATATGTATGATGACGATGGTGATAACGGCAATTCACCCGGTTATGTAGGGTTTGCGGCTCTTACTCCCGATATGCTGGGGATGCACCATATTTCGCTGGATATAGCGGGCGAGGAACCAGGAAGCCTTGCTGAAATTATTGCTATATTGGAAAGTGATGTAGATTCCTCCAATGATACTATTCCTTCGGATTATGTTTTAATTCAACTCACGGATCCATTTACTCTGAGTGCTGGTGATACCCTTTACCTGGCTACCATCTTTATGGCCACTGATTCTTTGGAAGGCTTTACCACCTTAGTCCAAGATGCTGTGGATCGTGTTTTTGAAACGTTCAACGCACTGGGACAGAGCGCCGTACCGCTTCCCAAACAGTATGCCCTCTATCCAAACTATCCCAATCCCTTCAATCCGACGACGAATATTCAGTATGACTTGCCTCAGGCCGGTCCCGTCAAGCTCATCATTTACAATCTCTTGGGTGAAGAGGTGACCCGCCTGGTGGATCAGGTACAACCTGCGGGACGGTATACGATTCCGTGGAATGCCGATCGACTGGCCAGTGGTATTTATCTCTACCGGCTGGAAGCCGGGGATTTCCAAAGGACCAGGAAACTTACGATTTTGAAATAGCTTCCCATCCCAATAAACAAAAAGGCAGCCCAGAGGCTGCCTTTTTGTTTTAACAGATATCACGCAGGGAGTGTATATTTCTCCATATGTATTCCACACCGGGGTCCACCATACCGTTATGTCTCTAAATACCCTGTTGGGACGTCGTTTTACCCGTTCCTTTCAGGTAAGTAAGGATAAGGTTCAAGAATATCTTACCGTATTGAATGAAGGCAATCCTTACTATCAAAGCATTCGTCAATCAACCGCTTTTGATCTTGTAGTTCCCCCCGGTTTTGTAGTGGTTTACTTGTATCAGGTGGTAACTAAGTTGTTTGCCCATCCCGCTTTTACACCGGCACGTTGTATATTGCATGGCGAGCAAAAGGTAGAGTTCGTAAATCCAGTAAAGGTTGGTGATACAATCGATACTACGATGACGATCGAAAGCGTTACGACAACCGATTCTCGTCGGAGACGTTCCCAGGAGATGATGGAACTTCATTTTGTATCCTGGAATCAGCGTAAGGAAGTGGTAAGTCGGGCCACGACGATTTTATTTCTGTGGGAAAATACCGGTGATGAGTGAAAAGTCATCCCAAATAACGATTCACCATCGTTTACCAACCAAGTTTGCCGCTTTGATTGGCGACGAAAACCCGGTCCACACGGATGATCCTTACGCCCGGAAACATGGCTTCAAGGGAGCCATCCTCCAGGGAATGGCTACCTTCTGCCTGGTCGCCAGGGAAGTGATTGGGGATGGTGATCCCGCTAAATTACAGTCTTTAGCAGTCCGTTTTGAAGCACCGGTATATCCTGGTGGTAGGATCGTTTTAAAAAGTAAAATACAAGCCAAGACGGTTTTCCTAACCCTATGGGATCAAACGGGTCAACAGCTTTTATCCGGTAAAGCTCACTTACAATGACAGCGTTTCTCACCGGTATCAGCCAGGAGGTTGTTAGTGGCATTGCCCTGGGATGTATCTATGCCCTGGTGGCCCTTGGATTTACCTTGATCTATAAAGCTACGAAAGTGGTGAACTTCGCCCAGGGAGAGCTCATGCTGGTGGGGGCTTATGTCAATTTTTACATCGTCATGCACCTAAGTGGTAGTGGGGCAGACCTTGGTTTAGGGACTTTCCTCCTCGCTTTTCTGCTTTCATTGGTTTTTGCGGTCTTGTTTGGGGTAGTTCTTGATTATTGCATAAACCGTCCATTGAAGGACGAACCAGTGTTCTCTGTAATCATGGCCACCATCAGCTTCTCTATTATTTTGCGTTCGGTAGTGTCGTTATTGGCCGGTCCAATGAGCTTGGTTCCCCGCTCTCCCTTTGGCGGTCGGGTGTTCGTGTTAAGGGGTGTGGTGATCTCGAGTCTTGACCTGACGATTATTCTCTGTGCCGTTATTTTGGTGGGTCTTTTTTACTATTTCTTCAAAAGGACGCGCTGGGGAATCGCCATGCAGGCCACCGCGGAAGATCTCCACGCCGCCCAATTGATGGGTATCCCCGTGAAAAAAGTGTACCAACTGGTGTGGATATTTTCCACCTTAGTGGCTACCGTCGGGGGGATCTTACTGGCTCCCAGAATGTCCCTTTTGGACGTGAGCATGAGCTATTTCGGTCTCAAGGCCTTTCCCGCGGCCATACTCGGTGGCTTCGGTTCCATCCGCGGGGCCATTATTGGGGGTGTTCTCTTGGGGGTTATCGAAACTGTGAGCATGGGCACCCTCTCTTTTCATTTTAATTGGATCAAGGAAATCAACGACATTATTGTGTGGATTGTTCTCATTGCCGTCCTTTTGGTGAAACCGGCTGGCTTATTAGGTAAAGAAGAGTTGCGCAGGGTATGAATCATGACCTGAAGAAATGGGAATGACTGGTTTTTTGGGAGCTGTATAACCAATGGTAAAAGGACGTTATGCCGAGGAGCGTTTGGGGTGGATTCCCATTCTTTTGATCCTGTTCCTTGCCCTACCATTTGTATTGCGGGGGACGACCATCAGCTATCGGTACTATTTATACGTGCTGAACCTAGCCGGGATTTATACTATTTTAGTCGTCGGATTGGATCTGTTGAGCGGCTATACGGGCCTCATTTCTTTGGGTCATGCCGCCTTTTTTGCTATCGGGGCTTACACCTCTGCTTTATTAGTGGATCAAGCAGGACTACCTTTCGGTTTGTCACTGATACTCACACCGATTCTCACTGGCTTAAGCGGTTTTGTGATTGGTTTTCCGGCCCTGCGGGTCAGCGGGATGTATTTAGGTCTTACCACTATGGGATTTGGGTTTATTGTGACCCGACTCATCATTGCCTTCCGTCGGTGGACCGGGGGCGCTTCGGGGTTGGAGGTATCCAACCCGGTGTTGTTTGGCTATCGCTTTCAGGGACATTGGGAGAATTACTATTTAATCCTGGCATCGGTCATCTTGGCGGTAGTGACTGCCCGGCGCATCGTCCATTCGAAAATCGGTAGAGCCTTTATGGCTGTTCGTGACTTGGACGAAACGGCCGCCACCGTAGGAGTCAACCTGGCTTACTATAAAATGTTATCTTTCTTCATTTCCGGTGTGTATGCGGGTTTTGCCGGGGCCCTCTTCGCCCATACTACGCATTTCATAACCACCGACCATTTCAATATCTTGCTGTCCATTTATTTTATTGTTATGGTTCTAGTTGGCGGGATGGGGTCCGTTTACGGAGCTGTGGTCGGCACCCTATTTATTGTCCTTTTGGATAATCTTTTTGTCCCCCAGGTGAAGGATTGGCTGGGACTTTTCATGCGCGCCGAAGTCGGCGATTTACAGGCCCTCATGTTTGGTCTTATTATGCTACTTATGATTATATTTCAACCCCAGGGAATTTACGGGATGTGGTTAAAAGTCAGGCTCTACTGGCGACTCTTTCCCTTTAATCCCCGGAAAAGGCTTACCTAATCTCCAAACAGGAGGGTGTGATTATGAAGTGGACCATAGCGATCGTATTCATCTTCGGCCTCATCTTCATGGGGTGTGATATCCAGAAAAAAGCTCCTGGTATTACTGACGATGAAATCCTCATTGGCAATATTCAGGATCTCAGTGGACCCATGAAAGAGTTGGGGTATGAACTACCCCATGGGTCCAATCTCTATTTCCGGTATATCAATGAACAAGGCGGAATTTTTGGCCGTAAAATTCGGATGTTGGTGGAAGATCACCAGTACAATCCCCAAAAAGCCGTAGCGGCTGCGACCAAACTCATCGAAAAGGACCAGGTATTTTGCCTGTACAGTGTTATCGGGACGTCACCGTGTGAAGCGCTGCGACCAATCCTGGCCGAGTATGAGGTGCCGCTCATCGCTCCAGCCACTCAGTCTGGTACCATGTCCGACCAAACCCGCACCGGTTGGCGATATATCTTCCATACCGATACGGGGTATGATAAACAGACCAATATCCTGGTAGGCTACATTTTGGAACAGGATCCGGAAGCCAAGATTGGTCTCATTTACCAGGATGACGACTATGGTGCTAATGTATTGAAGGGCGTGGCGGAAGCCGAACAGGAGCATAGCATTACCATTCAAAAAGAAGCCTATCAAAGAGGGGCCACCGACTTCACCGGTCAGGTGGGTAACCTGATGAAAGGGGGCGTCACCCAGGTAATCATCGCCGGTGTGGTGAAGGAACCCATCATCGTCATGAAAACTGCGACCGCGATGAACTACAAACCGCAGTTCTTAGGGTTGAGCCCCACCATGGATCATCGTGTAGCGTTAGCTGCCGGACCAGCAGGAGAGGGCTACATCGCCACTAATTTTGCCGCCCTGTGGAATTCCGATAACCCCAGTGCGCAGCTCTATCGCGAACTCCACGCCAAATACGCGGAAGAAGACCACCAGATGGGAATGTATAACTTTTACGGCTTTATGACGGCCCAGGTTTTGGTGGAAGGTCTTCAGCGAGCGGGAAAGTACCCCACCCGGGAACGCTTGATCCATGCTATGGAGACCTTCAAAGATTGGTCGGGGAGCGCCTTCCCACCCATTACCTTCAGCGCCACTGACCATGCCGGGGTGGAATCGGTTGTCCTGGTCCAGGTAAAGAACGGGAAACAAACGGTCATCTCCGATTGGATGGAATAAACTCCCAATCCCTGGGGGAGGCTTAGGGAGTGTTCCCCAATTAGGTGGCGACTCACGCTTTCTTCCCGAGTTAGCGTAAATAGTAAATAAACACAGTGACTCAGTTGGTCATTGAGAACATCCACATGCACTTTGAAGGTGTGGTCGCCCTGCAGGGGGTCTCCTTGTCGGTGAAGGAGGGAGAGATTCTCTCGCTGGTGGGTCCCAATGGTTCGGGGAAGTCCACGTTGTTCAATTGCATTAATGGATTTCACCGTCCTCAAAAAGGGGAAATAACTTACCAGGGTCATGATTTATTGAACTGTCAGCCCCACACCGTGGCTCGGTGGGGAATTGCCCGAACGTTTCAGAACCTACAGAATATTCCCTATGCCACGGTGTTGGACAATGTCCTGTTGGGCGCCCACATTCACTTTTCTTTACAGGATACTTTCCGGCGATGTATTTCACGGAAGGAGCGGGAACGGGAAGAAGCCCTGGCCCTGGAGATCATGGCTTTCCTTGGTCTGGTGAATTATGAGCAGCGAATTTTGGGGTCCCAACCTTACGGGATTCAAAAATTGGTGGAACTGGCCAGGGCTTTAATATCCCGGCCTAAATTGCTCCTCTTGGACGAACCGGCGGCAGGGATGAATGAACAGGAGACCCTGGAAGTGGCCAAAATCATCACCGAGGTGCGGGAGGATTTCGGAATCACCGTCCTGGTGGTGGAACATGACATGAACTTGGTCATGAGCATTTCCGATCGAATTTGCGTGCTTGACTCGGGACAGATAATTACCATCGGAACGGCTTCTCAGGTAAAGGAGCATCCCGAGGTCCAGAAGGTTTTTTTAGGAGCACCTACGAATGCTTGAATTGGTAGGCGTAGAGGCTTATTACGGCAAGATCAAGGCCCTACACGGTATCTCGCTCCGCGTAGAAGAGGGGCAGATGGTCTGTTTGTTAGGGGCCAATGGGGCCGGTAAAACCACGGTTTTGCGAACCATCAGCGGCCTATTGGAGCCCGAGTACGGCACCATTCATTTCCAGGGGATACGCATCGCTGGAGCCGATCCGGAAAAAATAACCAGGTTGGGAATTGCCCACGTGCCTGAAGGGCGCGGCATTTTCCCCCAACTTACCGTCTTCGAAAATCTGAGAATGGGAGGCTTTTTAATCCGCAAGCGATCGTCCTTTTTAAAACGGTTGGAGCGGGTTTATGATCTATTCCCCATCCTGGCGGAGCGTAAACGCCAATTGGCCGGCACCTTGAGTGGAGGCGAACAACAGATGTTAGCCATCTCCCGGGCCCTCATGCTGGAACCGAAACTGTTGCTCTTGGATGAGCCCTCCCTGGGATTATCTCCTCGCCTGGTACAGGAGATCTTTGGAACCATCCAAGCTTTGTATAAGTCCGGGGTAACAATCCTCTTAGTAGAGCAAAATGTGCAACAAGCCCTGGAAATCTCCGACTACGGCTATGTTTTAACCACCGGGAAAATATTCTTGAGCGGTACTTATGAGGAGTTGATCGCCGAAGAGAAAGTCCAGGACTACTACTTAGGTCAGGGGAAATATGTACGCCGGTCCCGGCTGTGGGGAGGGGCATGAAACCACCTGAGCTTAAGGTTTATAATACCGTCCCAAAATTGTTTTGGTATCAGGTTCAACATTACGGTGAGGAGCCAACTCTGTGGTGGAAAAAAAGCGGTCTCTGGAAAAAGATCAGTTGGCGGGAGTACGGAGACTGGTCCCAAGCGGTGGGGAATGGCCTCCTATCCCAAGGTCTGCACCCCGGCGATAAGGTCTCCAT
Source organism: uncultured bacterium (assembly GCA_964628055.1). GTDB lineage: Bacteria > Fidelibacterota > Marinisomatia > Marinisomatales > TCS56 > CAZBEL01. The sequence goes on from CAZVNL010000015.1 coordinate 47,334, forward strand.
ATTAAGCCAAACCCGGGTAGAATGGGTGGTTCTTGATATGGCCATCATGAGCAGCGGTTGTATTACCACGCCGATTTACCACTCCAACACCGCTGAACAGGTACGCTACATCCTGGAGCACAGCCGGAGCCGCATCGTTTTCGCGGAGGATCAAGAACAGTTAGACAAGGTACTCACAATTTGGGAGATGCTTCCGCACCTTAAGTTGGTGGTTGTGATGGATAAATTTCACGCCGTGGATGGTCATGGTGTCATTTCAATGGAACGTTTTGCCCAGCGAGGACATGAATTCGGGGAGGATCATCCGGAAGCGTTCCAACGCCGCCTCCAAGCCGTGCAGCCGACGGATGTTATTAGCTTCATTTACACTTCGGGGACCACGGGACCACCTAAAGCGGCTATGATCACCAGTGAGAACGTAATTGCGATTATCCGTCACTTACCGGACCTACTGGATTTGCGGCGGGAGGACGTGACCATAGCCTATCTACCCCTGGCACACATCGCTGAACGGGTGGTTGGACATTTCATAAAGTTATTTGCCGGGAATCAAACTGTGTTCGCCGAAAGCTTGGCAGATTTGCCCAGTAATTTAAGGCAGACCGGCCCTACGGTGATGTTTGGTACGCCCCGTGTTTTCGAGAAATTTTACGCCCGCATTCTCACCGGGATTCAGGATGCGACCTGGTTTCAAAAAAGTATTTTTCACTGGTGCCATCAGGTAGGAAAAGAGGTCACCGAACGTGAGTTCAATCAGCAGAAGGTCTCCTTCGGATTGCGGATTAAACGTTACCTGGCGTACCGGTTAATCTTTCGAAAGATTCAGGACATATTTGGCGGGAATATCCGTTTTATGATTTCAGGTGGGGCTCCCATTGCGCCAAACATTGTACGCTTTTTCTATGAAATGGGCCTAAAGATATACGAGGTGTACGGTATGACTGAAACCACCGGTCTTTTGTCCATGAATCGTCTTAGGGCTTACCAGATCGGGTCCGTGGGAAATTTGTTCCCCGAGACTGAAATCCGGTTGGAAACGGATGGTGAAATCTGTGCTCACGGACCACAAAATTGCTCGGGGTACTACCGTAATGAGGAAGCAACACAGGAGTTGTTGACTACGGATGACTCTGGAAAGACCTGGTTGCATACGGGTGACATTGGTTATTTTGACGAGGAGGGGTTCCTTTACATCACTGACCGCAAAAAGGACCTCATCATCACTGCCGGGGGTAAAAATGTGGCTCCCCAGAATATTGAGAACCTGCTGAAAACCAGTCCGTACATAAGCCAGGCTATGGTCTACGGTGACCTGAAACCATATCTCACCGCTTTATTGACTTTGGATGAGGATGAAATCACCAAGTTTGCCCGGGACCGTCGTATTCTGTACGGCGATCTGTCGGACCTGACGAAACAACCGGAAGTTGTGAATTTGATACGTCAGGAAGTCCAAGCCAAGAATCAGCAGTTAGCTTCCTACGAAACCATTAAGAAGTTCCGCATCCTGGAGGAAGAGTTGGATCAGGACAAGGACGAGATTACCCCGACCCTAAAGGTGAAACGCAAGGTTGTAACCGAGAATTACCGTTCTTTATTGGAAGAAATGTATTAAAAAATGAAAGTGGGAAAATGAATAAGCGGCATACAGTCACTGTTCGGCGAAAAAAGGCCCGAGAATTCAGCAGAATATTAACCTGGTTGTTGGTTTTATTGCCTTTCATATTGTTCGCCCAGGATCGGTTTTCATCGCTCTCGACCTATTTTGCCGAGACACCCGCTTTATACTGGTCAGGTTGTCGTTATACTGTCCAGGAACGGAGTAATCGTTGGATTTGGGGAGTGGCCACGGTGGGAACCGTGCTAGCCTTCCAGGTGGATGCATCGGTTCAGGATTATGCCCAAGAGCACGGTTTATTACCTGAACGTTGGGCGCGTTTCGGGGATAATTGGGGTGGGGGCTGGGCCTATACCTTTCTTTATCCCACTGTTTTCGTCACGTCACGAATAGGCGGTGATTTATGGTCTACTACTGCCCGAAAGCTGGAGTATACCTCTTTTACCCTGGGCACCACGGCAACCCTTACTTCTTTTCTTAAAAAAGTCGTAGGGCGGGAACGCCCCAACCACCGGGGCTATCGGTCTTTCCCCTCCGGACACACTTCTGGCAGTTTTGCTTTTGCGGGGACTATTGACGAACTTTATGGCCACGGTTGGGGGAGTTTAGCTTATAGCGTCGCTGTTTTGGTAGGGATTAGCCGGATCCACGATAATAAACATTACTTGAGTGACGTACTTTTTGGGGCAGCTCTCGGGACCACCATCGCCAGGGGGTTTGCTGATGCTTTTCAGACGGAAAAGTCTAAGTCCAGTGGGCATGTAGTTGACTTCTTGTCTACAGGGGATAAAATCCTTTTCAGGTTCACCATTCCCCTGGATTGATTTCAATGGTGCGGAGGTAGTTTTCGGGTTTAGCTATTATCCTTTAATGACTACCAGGGGGACGAGTTTGGCCACCAGTTTAGAAAGCCCCGCCTCGTGGGCTGCCTGGACCACGGTGTTGACATCCTTGTAGGCCCCGGGGGCTTCTTCGGCCACACCCCGGAAGGAAGGACTCCGCACCAGGATACCACGCCGTTTCAATTCCTTGGTGACCTGATTCCCCCGCCATTGTTTTTTGGCTTTGTGCCGACTCATGGCACGTCCAGCCCCGTGGCAGGAAGAAGCCCATGCTTTTCCGGCGCTGGTTTCAGTCCCGATTAAGATGTAAGAAGCCGTTCCCATCGTGCCGCCAATCAACACCGGTTGTCCCACGGAGCGGTACCGTTTGGGTAGGGCGGGATGACCCGGCCCAAAAGCCCGTGTGGCACCCTTGCGGTGGACATAGAGGATTTTGGGGATGCCGTTGACCGGGTGTTCTTCCTGCTTACAGGTGTTATGGGAAACGTCGTAAAGGAGCGTTAATTCCGCCTGGGTAAAAACTCGTGAAAACACTTGCCGGGTAAGGTGAGTGAGGATTTGGCGGTTGGCCAGGGCGCAATTCATCCCCGCTTGCATGGCCCCTAAATATGCCTGTCCCGTGGGTGAATGAATCGGTGCCGATGCCAGTTCACGCTCGGGCAGTTGAAGTCCGTATTGAGGAGCTTCCAGGACCATTTTTTTTAAATAATCGGTCCCAATCTGGTGACCCAACCCCCGGGAACCGCAATGGATACTGATCTTGATATCGCCAGGAGCAATTCCTAATACTTCTGCGGTAGGTTCGTCGTAAACCTCGACAACCTCCTGTATTTCCAGGTAGTGATTTCCGGAACCCAGGGTCCCCATTTCCTTTTCCTGCCGTTTTTTGGCATGTTCCGAAACAGCTTCGGGGTTGGCGTCGGACAAGCGCCCGTTTTCTTCACAGTACTCCAGGTCCTCTGGTACACCGTAACCCTGGGCAAGGGCCCAATGAGCACCACCAACAAGCATGTCATCCATAACGGAAGGCGAAAGATGCAATTTCCCCCGACTTCCTACTCCAGCAGGGATGGAGTGGAAAAGGGCTTCTGCGATTACGCCCTGTTGGGGTAATAGTTGATCCTTGGTGAGACCCGTATGAAGAGTGCGGACCCCACAGGAAATATCGAACCCCACGCCCCCAGCGGAGATCACACCACCTTCCTGAGGATCAAAGGCCGCCACACCGCCGATGGGGAACCCGTAACCCCAGTGAGCATCAGGCATGGTGAAAGAAGCGCTCTGAATGCCAGGTAAACTGGCCACGTTACTTACCTGTTCAACGACCTTGTCGTCCATGTCAGAGATTAAGTCATGGCTGGCGAAAATAACTCCCGGGACGCGCATTCTTCCTTGGGGAGTTATTTCCCATTCGTAAGCCGTTATCTGTTTTAGTTGCGTTAAATCCATGGCCTCAGCTACTCAAACGTCCACGACACATTGGGCATACCAGCGATTAGGTTGCACCTGTTTGACTGCCAAACAGGTGAAAGTGGCGCCTTTCACTTCAATTGCTGGCTGATGGCGGAGGCAATCCATGGGTTCTCCCCATAACTCAGCGGTGAGTTTATCTTTCACAATATTCAGTTTAAATTGGTTGAAAAGCATATTCTCGGTGGCCATGCGGTAGATGATCTTGTTAAGCCACTCCAAGAACAGTACCTCGCGGTCCTCGGCACAGCATTCCAGAGTTATTTTTTCCGTGGGTTGAATAGAATCCAATGGTGCCACCACGGCGGTGAGCGCCAGGGCGCCTTGCTCAAAAGCCTCAGCCAGAGAGGTTCCCCACCCGCGAATGCCTACATCCGCTGCATGGGGAAAATGCTCCCACTGGGGAACTTTCACGGGGGAGTCCGAAACAGCCATAAAACAAGTTACATTGGAAGGTGGTATAAAGCAAACTCTCGTAAAAATTATCCCTTCGGAAAATGGTCCCCCTTAAGTACTTAACTAGGTCCTATGTTTTTTTGATAGGGTTTTTAAAGACAGTCTGCTCCCTGGGGAGAATATACCCGAAAGCGTCATTCACTTTTCCGGCGGGGGTGTGTTACCAGGCGAATCAAACCATCAGGCAGGATTCTTAAGACGGGGACTATAACTCGCCATTGCCAGGGGAGAATGTACATTTTTTTGCCGTGGTCAATTGCTGCAACGATCTTTTCCGCCGCCACGGCAACATCCATCAAAAAAGGCATGGGGAAGCGGTTCTTTTCCACCATGGGTGTCTGGATAAAGCCGGGACAGATAGTCGTTACCTGGATTCCATGGTGCGTTAGGGTATGACGCCAGCTATCCGCCATGATTCTAACCGCGGCTTTGGAGGCGGAGTAGCCCCCTCGACGGCCTAAACCCCGAAAACCGGCCACAGAACTGACTATGACTATTTTCCCCGATCCTTGTGCCTTCATCCTGGGGAGAAAGGGGATCACGACGTTGGTGACACCTAAAATGTTTGTCGTTAGCATATAGTTAATGTGGGCGGCATCACCGCTACTGATATGATCAGGACCGGCCACACCGGCGTTGGCGATGACTATATCGATGCCACCGGCGGCATGCAGAAAGGTATTTACAGCTTCTTTACACCTTTTCGCGTGTTGCACGTCCAGAGGGTAAATCTCAACCGTAGCCCCAAAGTCTGTGCAAGTTTCTGCCACGCGTTTTAGTTGCTCTTTTCTCCGGGCAGCGAGACCTAAATGGGACCCCATCCGGGCATAGACGTAGGCCAGATGCTCCCCGATCCCACTGCTGGGTCCAGTGATGAAAACGTTCATGTAGCATTAATCCGGGATTCAGTTACTGTACGCTGTTATAGACAATGGATATGAGCTGTTAATCAAATTTTTATAAAAATCTTCTTTCTGTATAACCACAGCAATACTAGCCACCACATAAAAACATGAAAGAGAGCAAAGAGAAAAGAACCGTTTAAGTCTCCCGCCAGGGGGACGAAGATAGTTTTATACAGGTAAGTATATCCGTTCACCGTGGCTCCGTCCAGCATGAATTTGAAGCGGATGATCGATTTAACCCATAGCCCGGTGGCAACGAAAACAAAAATGGAATTGGTGCCAAAGATGACGAACGGTTTCACCACTTTCTGATTGTTTTTGATGTCAATGAGCCAAATAAATATTCCTAAGAAAACGGTAGCCCAACCTCCGGTGTAGAGGACGTAGGAACTGGTCCAAAGGGGTTTGTTCAATGGGAAAATAAGGCCCCAGAGTCCGCCCACAATGACTCCAGCCACTCCCCAGGTCCACATTTTTTTCACCGTGGCGAGGTAGTCATTTTCGGTCTGGATCCACGTTCCTACCTGGTAGCCCAGAACGACCGTGATAATTGCGGGTAAGGTGCTAAACAATCCTTCGGGGTCGAACGGTAACCCCAGGCCGTGCCACATGTGACTCTCACCGATAAGCCAGAGATCGACTTTGCGGGCGAAATTGTTTTCCACGCTGAAAGGATCGGGACCGCCGAAGATCCACATGATCAACCAGTAAGCAATAAGAACCACCGCTGAGGTTATCCAGCGTTGTTGGGGAGTAAAGCGCAGGCAGAGAAACGCTGCCACCCCGTAGGCTAAAGCAATTCGCTGTAGAACGCCCAGGATGCGGAGCGTCGACCAGTCCCAGTCTTGCCGGATGAAAGGGTAAGCGTTTAAGGCCAATCCCAAGAGAAAAATGGTTACCACCCGACCGAGGATTTTGCGCGTCAATGGTGGCGATAATTGGTAATCAAACTTCTTGAAGGAAAAGCGCATGGCTACCCCTACGATGAACAAGAAGAAGGGAAACACCAAATCGGTGGGGGTACAGCCAAACCAGTGTTGCCAGTCGTAGTTAAAATATCCGTGCAGCAGGGGGCCGTAAACATGACCCCAACTCCCGGGGGTGTTGACCAGAATCATGAAAGCAATGGTTAGACCCCGAAAAGCGTCCAGGGCCACGAGTCGTTGGGATGGAAGCTCTTTATTCATGTTACTATCCTTTCTCAGTCGCCGAATGGTTTTTTTCCATGTCCCGAATGGGAACCAAAAATAACAATAACAACCCCGGAATGGTCATAGAAATAATGAATAGGAAAAAACCCTGGTAGCCCAGGGCATGTTGTACGACGCCACTCACCAGCCCGGGGATCATCATCCCCAGGGCCATGATGCCCGTGGAGATGGCGTAATGGGAGGTTTTATACGGCGCCCTTGCCGTGTACATAAGGAAAACCATGAACGCTGTAAAACCCATCCCGTAACCGAACTGTTCCAGGGCCACAAGGGGATAGATCGCGGTGAGCCCCGGCTTGGCTGCGGCCAGGTAGACGTAAACCAGGTCCGGGGCTTTCAGGGCCAGAGCTAAGGGCCAGATGGTTTTCCGCAAACCATAGCGAGCCACCAGCCAGCCACCGCAAATACCCCCTAAAACCAGACTCAAGACACCTACGGTTCCGTAGACGTAGCCCACCGTCTCGGTAGCCAGATTGAGCCCTCCGGCTTCCGGGACGTCCAGGAGGAACGGCGTAGCCATTTTCGTGAGAAAGGCTTCCCCTAACCGGTATGTGAGAATGAATAGGATGATCAGCCCTATCTTTTCCTGGCGGAAATAAGCCTGGAAGACCTGGAAGAATGACCCCTGGCTGGGTTGGTCCACTGCCCGTCCGGATTGATCACTGGCAGGGAAGGGTAAATACCAGCGGTGAAAGAGAAACAACAGGGCAAAGATCACAGCGGCGATCATCATCACTATAAACCAGCTAAAGGGAATGTTGTTGGTAATGATTTCGATCCGGCCTGCGATGATGACCAATAAGCCCGAGCCAAAGATTACGGCAATACGATAAAATGTCGAGCGAATTCCGGAAAAAAACGCCTGATCCTTTTTATTGAGCGCTAACATGTAGTAACCGTCTATGGAAATGTCGTGCGTGGCTGAAAGAAAGGCTATCAGGGTAAACAGGACCAGGGTCAGGGTGAAAAAGGAGCCTTGTTGAATCACCAGAGCAACCCCCACTAGTGCAATGGCCAGGGCTATTTGCATGTTAATGACCCAGGAGCGTTTGGAAGAGATGATATCCACCATGGGACTCCAGAACATTTTCAGGACCCACGGGAGGTAGAAGAAACTGGTGAGCCCGATCAACTGGTTGGAGACCCCCATTTTTTTGTACATGATAACGGAAACAGTATTCACCAGGATATAGGGCAGTCCTTCGGCGAAATAGAGGGTGGGAATGTAAATCCAGGGATTACGTCGTTTCACGGATTATCCTTTCGTTAGGCGTAAAGGGATTGCAGTTTTGTTTGCGGATAGTAATGGCTTAATATTTCGGCCATTGAGCGTCCCGTCAGGCTCATACCCAGGGCGCCGATCTGGCACAGGCCTACCCCGTGTCCCCAACCGGCGCCTAAAAGGGTGAATGAATCAGGTGGTTGTTCCTGTTTACCCGGGGGTTCAAAGACAAGGGCCGAGCTGAATAGAAAATGCTGGGCCAAGTGGCGACGAATCTCGTACTCTGAAGTAAGGGTCAAGGTACGTTCTTTAGCTTCCCGGTCGCGGTAGGCGATATCTAATATTGAAATACGAGCCGAGGGACCCCGCTGCCGAGGAATGAATCCCAGAATGGCGGTTATGGGTAACCCACTTTTGGTCCGCAAAAGATCAGCCAATCCCTCTTGAAGGTATGTTTGAGACCAACGATAATACTGTCCGGCTTCGTCTACTGAACCCAGGTACCGGGGTAGGTCGTCCTCGGGAAGGTAAACCGGACTGCAGTAAGCTGGTGGTTGGGAGGTGATCCAATGGTAGGCTTGCTCTTCCTGGTTTACCTGGTTGTAGCGGGAAGCTTCTGCCTCCGGGAAATCGGGCAGGGAAACCAAATAGGGGGGAGGCGACAGGTTTTGCCAAATAGTGGCGAAGGTTTCGGTACGGCCCCCGCAGGATTTGGAGTAGCGTGTATCACAGATCGTGTTCTGGTAGGTTAAAACTTGGCCGCTGGTCGCCTTCACGGCTGTTTTGGCGTGGGGAGTGAGAAAGTTAGTACCCTGATAGCGCTGGCAGCAGTCGTCGTTGCACACGTCAATCCCCAGGTGGGTGTGTTTTTTTTCGGTTCCGGCCAAGACCCAGGAGCGGGCGACAATGGTCTGGGCCTCCAAGAGACTGGCGGGACAGTGGGCGCTCATCTCTGACGTGGCGACACACGCCAGGTAAGTTTCTAACGGGAGCTCGTTTATTAACATTAAAAAACCCTGGTGTACGGAGATTTCCAGACTCCCCGGCAAGGAAACGGGGATCTTTTTCTTCCAGTGGAAACCCCGTCCGGCGACCACGTCTTTTACGGTAACAGTTGTATCTCTGTCCCCTGATCGTTGTTTAACAGTGACCCGTTTTACCATCTTATAGTCAATTTCGAGGCGTAGGCCCTCTGTTTTGATCGGTAAAGGAGTGCTTGGTACAGGTTCTTGGGTGCGGGCGGAATCAAATTCAAGAAAGTAATTATCAGGGTTGGAGAAAGAAATAATGGCACGGGTACGTTTATCTTCTGGTAAAATGATTCCCACGCGGATGAGCGGTTCTTTGTTGAGGAGGAAGCTTGAATTAAGCAAGGTGCACCGTTGAAGCTAACACCTTTTTCTACAACAAATAGTGCTGTTGTGCTCGTCTTTGGAATTCATCAGCTGCTTTTACCTTGTCACCGGAAGATAGTTTGATGACTTTTTATTAACGTCGAAGCCTCTTGTTTAACACTAGTTGACGAACATCCACTCAAATTGAGCCTGAACATAACCATGTTTAACCGGATTGAACCAAATGTAATTTAAACGTTTATATTGGGAGGCTTCGCAAGTTAAACCTGAATCCCAAAAGTGATGCCTCCAACGGTGTGTTTTGGAACAGGTTGACCTAGTCAACCCGGTGGGGACAATTGCCAATTGTAATGCCTGAAGCTTTTGAACATGGATTCTAACCCGTTGTGCAAATTAGTTTGATCAAAAAAAGAGCTCGTGCATTAGCTTCTTC
>CAZVNL010000016.1:0-51893 GCA_964628055.1 uncultured bacterium
AATTGCAATTGCTCTCATGATTTTTACCTCCTGTTTAGACATTCATCTAATCGAATTGCACATAACACTGTCAATATGTGGAAACTTTTGACTCATATCAGTCCTATAGCTGGAAAAGATAACCATCTATTGCGATATGATGATGGAAATATGGAGCAACGATTGGTACAATTCCAATTATTATGAACCTGAAATTGTTCGTAAATACCTTCAATGCCTTACTAAAAAAAAATTATGGAATTATATGACTAACAACAACTAAAATTTTTTCCCGACCGGGATTTGACCCAGCTGCACAAAATAAATGCTTCCAATTATTTTTTCAGACAGCAATACCCACACTACGTTAATAACCTTTCCTAACATTATGAAAAAACCTCTTCCCTGCTCTCCGTGTTTCTGTGTCACTCCGGCTCCCACGAGGCAGAATCCCAATTCCCTGAAAAAATTCCCCAATTCAATGTAAATTACCCCAAATCAATTCATCTGGAGCACTCCATGAAAAGCAACAATCACTCCTCACTTATCTCGTACCCGTTTACTAAACCTGGCGCGGCAGGGATGGTATTGATCATCACTGCCTTGAGTTTTGGAAACCTCTTAAACCAACACATGCAATCTGGTTCGGTCCACCACCGGTTCAGCGATGCTGAGCGCTGGGCCAGGGTCTTCGAAGACAGCACCCGGGATGCCTGGCAACTCCCGGAAAAGGTCATCGCTACCATGGGCCTGCAACCCGACGACCGTATCGCCGACATTGGCTCCGCCACGGGCTACTTTCCGGTGCGCTTTGCCCGCATTGCCATCCAGGGCCAGGTCTACGGCATCGACATCGAACCTAACATGGTGGACTACCTAAATGAACGCGCCCAAAACGAAAACCTGGACAATTTAGTTAGCATTTTAGGCGCTCCTGACGATCCCCAAATCCCGGAACCGGTGGACATCGTTTTCATCTGCGACACCTACCACCATCTTCAGGACCGCGTGACCTATTTTCAACACCTGAAAACCTACCTGCGAACGCCGGGAAAGGTCGTCATCGTGGACTTCAAAAAGGGCGATTTACCCGTGGGTCCCCCGGATAAAATGAAACTGGCCCCGGAGCAGGTCCAGGAGGAGCTGACTCAGGCTGGATACCGCCTGGTGAAACAAACCGCCCTTCCCTACCAGTACTTGTTGATCTTCCAACCGATGCCCTGAAAACGAACCCTGACGGGTGAAGGCCCCCTCCCCTCCAGCGCCGCCCCGGCAGGTCATCGGCTTCTTCAGCGCCGTAGCCATCGTGGTGGCCAGCATGATCGGCACCGGCATTTTTACCACTACCGGCGTCCTACTAAAAAACGTTTCCGCCCCGGGTATTCTCCTCCTCTGGGGCTTGGGGGGCGTCATCGCCCTGTGTGGGGCGCTCACTTACGGCGAGTTATCCGCCACCCTACCCCGTAGCGGCGGGGAATACCACTTTCTGGGCAAGATTTACCATCCCTTAGTGGGTTTCTTAGCCGGCTGGATTTCCCTCACCGTGGGCTTCTCCGCCCCCATCGCCGCCGGAGCCCTCGCCTTCGGCGCCTACCTCGCAGCAGTTTACCCCCTCCTCTCCCCCCTGGGGCTCAGTGTGGGACTGGTCCTCGTCATCTCCCTACTGCACATGCTCGGCGTGCGTACCGGCTGCTACTTCCAAAACACCTTCACCGTTCTAAAAGTAATCCTCATCGCCACGTTTATTGGCGGAGGCCTATTCTACCTGGCCCCGGGAATTGAGCTCTCCCCACCGACACCAACAGTCACGGGAAAGGTGGGCAATCCGGCCTTTTGGGTAGGACTCATATTCGTCTCCTTTGCTTACAGCGGCTGGAACGGCGCTACCTACGTCTTAGGTGAAGTTAAACGCCCCAACCGAACGATCCCCCTGGCCCTAATCACCGGAACCCTTTTAGTCACCGGCCTGTATTTAGGGGTAAACGCCATCTTTCTTTCGGCGGTCCCCCTGCAAAACATTACCGGCGTGGTGGCAGTGGGTCATGTGGTGGCCCAGGCCATTTTCGGGCCCCACGCCGGCACCATCATGAGCCTGTTCATCGCCCTGGCCCTGGTCTCCAGCGTAAGCGCCATGATCATGACCGGGCCCCGGGTCTATTTCACCGCCGGTGAAGATTACCCCCTCCTGGCCTTCCTGGCTCGCCTGAGTCCCCGGGGAACACCCGTCATCGCCATCGCCCTCCAGGCGGGAATCGCCCTGCTCCTGTTGATCACCGCCACTTTCGAAACGCTGCTGAACTACATCGGCTTTACCCTGAGCCTGTTCACCGGCTTAACGGTAGCAGGGATCTTCCTCCTGCGCCACCGGAGGAACCGGACCCGCCCCGCCTACCGCACCTGGGGCTATCCCCTGACACCCCTGGCCTTCATCCTCCTCAGCGCCTGGATGGTCTTTTACAACGTGTGGAACCGACCGTTGACTTCCCTCGCCGGGGTCGTTACCATTGGCCTTGGCGTAGGGTTGTACTATATAGTAAACAGAAAACCGGAAGAAACCGTTTAGGGTCGATATTTCCGCTGGGCCTGGAGTAACAGCAAATTCCCCTTGGCCCCGTCGCCATCCTGGGCCACGGAAACGATGCGCAAAGCCTCGATGACGGGAATCCGGCGGTTGTCATAATTGGAATAGAGGGCATCCATGGCCTGGGTAATGATTTCTAAGTGCGTCCCTACCTCTTTAGCAATGTGCTCCTCCACGATTTCGTAGAACCGCTCGATGTAGTACGGTTGGATCCAGTTGGGATCGCGATAATACTGTTGGTTCACCTCGTGTTCATGGTGGACTTTCAACCGTGAGGCCATGGCGTAAGCCCCGTTGACGAAGGCCACCTTTTCCGAATCGGACAGGGATTGCCAGTACTGGGCCGGGGTGATTTCCTGGGCCTTCAACCCGGCAACTAATAGCAAGATCAAAAGTATGACGCGGTGCATATTGCTATGGCTTCCCACTGTTGTAATGGTTCACGATAGGGATGCGCCGGCCCACGCCGAAAGCCTTGGGAGTTACCCGCAGACCCGGGGGCGCCTGGCGCCGTTTGTACTCGTTCAGGCGAATCCGCCGGTAAAGATCGTGGACTAAGTCCTCGTCGGCCCCATCGGCAATAAGCTCTTCCGGCGTGCGGAACTCTTCCACCAGGGCATTCACTAAGGGACTCACCACGTTGTAATCGAAAGGGTCTACCTGTCCCGGAGCCAACTCCGCCGACGGGGGCTTGGTCAAGCAACGCTCGGGGATACGCGCCTTTCCGGCGGAATCATTTAGCCACTTGCTCAGGGCGTAAACATCGTCTTTAGACAAGTCGGAGATCACCGCTAAGCCGCCACTCAAATCGCCGTAAAGGGTGCAGTACCCCAGGGCCAGCTCGGTCTTGTTTCCGGTGGAAAGGACCAGCCAATTGAATTTATTGGAAAGGGCCATGAGCAGGTTCCCCCGGATGCGGGCCTGGATGTTCTCCTCGGTCACATCCTGTTCCCTGCCGCGAAAAGACCGGGCCAGGACGGCGTCGTAAGCATCAGTCAAGGCTTCAATGCGTAGCACGCGGTAGTCGATCCCCAGGTTGTGGGCCAGTTGGGCTGCATCCTCCAGACTGTGATCGCTGGAAAAGCGCGACGGCATGGCAATGCCGTGCACTTGCTCCGCCCCCAGGGCATCCACCGCCAAACAGGCCACTAAGCTGGAATCAATGCCACCACTGAGACCCATAACCGCCTCCTGGTGTCCCGTTTTCCGAAAGTAGTCGCTGATGCCCAGGCACAGGGCCCGGTAAAGTTCTTCTTCCCGGGATTGGATAACCACCGTTTGGGTGTCCGTCCTGGCGGACAGGTCCACTAAGAGCAGGTCTTCCTGGAAGGGTTTCCCCTGGGCCAACAGTCCCCCATCCCCTGCCACGGCCAGGGATTGACCATCGAAGATCAACTCATCCTGGGCGCCTACGAGGTTGCAATAAAGAAAGGGGATCTCCTCACCCGCCACCTGCTTTTTAATCACCTGGTAACGATCCAGTAACCGCCGTTCATGATAGGGGGAGGCGGAAATGTTGAGGATCAGTTCGGCCCCCGCCTGCCCTTGCAAGTGGGTTACCTTGCAGGTGTAATCCGCGTCCCAAAGGTCCTCGCAAATCTGGATTCCCAGGGTATGTTCCCGTCCCCCAAGGGGCACCTTCCAGATACCCACCTCCGTGCCCGGAGTAAAATAACGAGCTTCATCAAACACGTCGTACGTGGGCAGGAGCATCTTATCGTAAATGTGTACCACGTTCCCGTTCCTCCCCAGGGCGGCGCTGTTGTGCAGGTGGCGGCCCTCCCGCCGTACGTATCCCACGATGATTGGTCGGGTCGCGGCAGCGACTATTTTTTGCAGGGTGCTCTCACTTTGGGCCACAAAATCGTCGATGAGTAGAAGATCGGCCGGGGGATAGCCCGTGGTGGACATTTCCGGAAAGACAACCAGATCAGCTCCTTGCTTCAGGGCCGACTTATAAACACTTAAAATCTTTTGGCGGTTGGCCTCGAAGGCCCCCACGGTAGTATTAATCTGGCAGAGGGCAATCCGCATTCAAACTAACACTCCTCGCCGTAGTGTGTGAACATTGCGTTTACTAAATTCACTCAATACCGGATTTTGAAATCCCGGAAGCGATGTTCAAACGGCAGCCAGGTGACCTTTACCGCTTTCACGGTCGCATTCCGTGGACCGATCTTCACCTCTTTGATCAAGGATTCGATGCGCTTTTTCTCGCCTTCCGCTTCGATGAGCACCGATCCGTCGTGCCTATTCTTCACCCAGCCGGAGAGTCCTAAATCTTGCGCCCATTGGAAGGTGAACCAGCGGAAGCCCACCATTTGAACCCGGCCGGTCACCTTGATCCGCGCCCCTATATTCTCTTTTTTGGGGATCTCAAACGTCATGATAAAAATCCCTTAATTTTACTTATTACTTCAGATGGCGTTTTTACATTAATGATCTCTCGCAAATCCCAGGTCCCCAGACCGATCACCGGTTTCCCGAGTTGCAAGGCGTACGCAATTTCCGACAGGGTACCGTATTTACCGTCGATGGCCACGGCCACGTCCCCGTTGTAAGCCAACAGGGCGTTCCGGGCAATGCCCATTCCCGTAAACACCGGAACCTGCACGTAAGGGTTTACCTCCTGCAACGAAGTTCCTTTCAGAATACCCACGCAGGCGCCGCCGCCGGAATGCACCCCCTTGGCAACGGCTTCCATGACGCCGGGACCACCCCCACAGAACACCAGCCACTGTTCCTGGGCCATGCGCCGTCCCAACTCCACCGCCTGATTGTAGATTTTACCGTCAATATCACGCCCACCGAAAACGGCAATCCGCGCCTTGAATTCCACTACGGCTCCAGGCGATAGATGGTCCTGGGGAAAGGAATCGTCTCGCGAATATGCTGCGTCCCGGTGATCCAGGCCACCGTGCGTTCGATGCCCAGACCAAACCCCGAGTGGGGCACGGAGCCGTATTTCCGTAAATCCAGATACCACTCTAACGGCTTCATGGGCAAGTCATGATACCGGATGCGCGCTACCAAGGTGTCGTAATCGTCCTCCCGTTGGCCCCCGCCGATGATTTCACCGTAGCCTTCCGGGGCCAGCATATCCACCCCTAACGCCAAGTCCTCGTTATCGGGATCCCGTTTCATATAGAAAGCTTTCACATCGGCGGGCCAGTGGTGCACCATCACAGGTCGGTCGAACTGCTGGGAGATCACCGTTTCGTCCCCCCCGCCGAAATCGTTGCCATACTCAAAATCCACCCCTTGCTGATGGAGCATCTCAACGGCTTCGTCATAGGTGATGCGGGGAAAGGGTACCTGCACGTTCTCCAGGGAGGACACGTCCCGCTCCAGGGTGAGGAATTCTGACTGGCAGTGTTTCAGGCAATGGTGGACAATATGGGTCACGAAAGTCTCGGCCCACGCCATGTTTTCCTCTAAATCGCAGTAGGCCATTTCTGGCTCCACCATCCAGAACTCGGTTAAATGGCGGCGCGTTTTCGATTTCTCCGCCCGGAAGGTGGGACCAAAACAATACACCTTCCCAAACCCCATGGCGGTGGCCTCGGAATAGAGTTGACCGCTCTGGGTGAGATAGGCGGCCCGTTCAAAATAGTCCACCTTAAACAAGGTGGTGGTCCCTTCACAGGCGTTGGCGGTGAAAATGGGGGTGTCCAACAGGGTAAATCCGTGGCTATCTAAAAAGTCGCGGCAGGCCTTGATCACCTGGTGGCGGACGCGTAAGAGGGCGTGCTGCTTCTTCGACCGGATCCACAGGTGACGGTGATCCATGAGAAAAGCGGTGCCGTGTTCCTTGGGCGTGATGGGATAATCCCGGGCTATTTGATGAACCTGTATGTCCGTTACGTTCAACTCGTAGCCGCTTACGGCACGGGGCTCCTCACGCACCCGTCCCGTTACCGAAACGGAGGATTCCTGGGTAAGCTCTTGCTTGAGTTTAAAAATCTCCGGGGGGACCTCTCCTTCCACGATGACGCACTGGGTCATTCCCGTACCATCCCGCAGAATCAGGAACCACAGTTTGCCCATGATGCGCAGATGGTACACCCAGCCGTGGAGGGTGATTTCCTGCCCTTCATAGTCCCCGAGGGAGGTGATGTAAATATGGTTGGTTTTCATAGGCGGGGGGGTCGTTATCCTCTTAAATGGTCATTGGTTTTATTACCAAGAAGATACAATGTCATTAAGCACATCTTCTGCAATTTTTATCACCGCAACCTGGGTGGCGAACTCCCGGGGATCGCCCACTTCGTCAGGATCAGCGTCGTCGATCAAACCGTCGCCGTCGTTATCGACACCATCAGTACTGATATCCCCGCTCAAACCATAGGCGCCCCAGGCGGAATACTGTTTGTTGAGCAAGACCTGGTCATTTTTCTGGTCGCTCCACTCCAGTTTCATCGTAACGGTAAACCGGTACTCGGTAACCGCTTCCCCGGTCTTGAAGGTGTAGGGTGTATCCGTCACCCGGGTGATGGTTCCCCGGAGGATGGAATCAGCGCGGTTTTCCGGGACCACCTGGAGGATGTTTTCGGCGATGAATTTATCCCGGAGATTGTCCGTCACTGCCTCGGCCATACCGAATTCGGCCGTGTGGTTCTCCACCAGGGGTATGGCCACACTCTTGATGTGGGGCGGGATCGACCCGGCCAGGGAATAAAAGCCACAGCTCAATGACAGGAGGCCCAGAAAGAGGAGCGCTAAGTTTTGGGGGAGCCTCATCCTTTGGAAGCCTTTATCTTCCGGCCCAGGCCGTAGTCTTTGATCTTACGGTAGAGGGTCCGTTCACTCATCCCTAAAGAGCGGGCGGCGGCCCGACGGTTGTTATTGAAATGTTGCAGGGTGCGCATGATGGCTTCCCGCTCCAGGTCGGCCAAGTTCATATCGCCAATGGCCTCATCACGGATGGAATACTGGGAGTGTTCGTCCACCTGCAAGTGTTTCGGCAAGGGTGGCGTGGTTTCGTTGGGAAAGAGGGATACGCAGGAATCCAGCGGCACTGGGACTTGGCCCGTGACAACATCCCGAATAAGCCCCACATCCTGGCGCAGGAGTAGCAGTTGGCGCAGGATGAGCTCCCGCTCGGCTTGCTCGGGCGACTGGCTGATGAGTACCGGCAGGTTCTCGTTACGCGGTGGCTGGGGTGGACCTAACTTCCGTTCCACCATTTCCCGGGTGATGCGGGCGCTTTTCTCCAGGACCAAGATACTTTCCACGAAATTCTTCAACTCCCGCACATTTCCCGGCCAATCGTACTGCTTCATGCGGCGGATGGCTTCGGGCATAAACCCCCGGTAGGGCATGTCGTTATTGCGCGTGAACTCCAGGGCGAAACGCTCCACCAAGAGGGAAAGGTCCTCGATGCGCTGGCGCAAGGCCGGTACCTGGATGGTCACCGTTTTCAGGCGATAGTAGAGGTCCTGGCGAAAATTGCCCTTCTGGACTTCCGCTTCCAGGTCCTTGTTGGTAGCGGCAATCACCCGCACATCGGTGTACAGGGTCCGAGAGTCGCCCACGCGCATGAATTCACCACTTTCTAACACGCGCAGCAATTTCACCTGCGTCTCCAGGGGCGTCTCCCCGATTTCATCCAAAAAAACGGTTCCCTTGTGGGCGGTCTCGAAATACCCCTTGCGATCCTCTCCGGCCCCGGTGTAAGCCCCTTTCTTGTGCCCGAAAAGTTCGCTCTCGATAATCCCCGCCGGAATGGCGCCGCAGTTTACCGTGACCATGGGTTGCTGACGCCGTGGGCTGAAACGGTGAATGGCCTTGGCCACGATCTCCTTCCCCGTCCCCGACTCACCAATGATCAACACCGAAATATCCACCGGGGCTACCTGGGCCACCATCTCCAAGACTTGGCGAATTGCCGCGGAATTCCCCACGATTCCCGACACCTTCTTCAAATGATCCAGATCAATCATGTCCTCACCTTCGCTACATTAATACAAGATGGAAATGGGTAAAAGCCTTCTTACAAGTTGAAGACAACCTAATAACATCACCCTTCCTCCAAAGCAGGTTTCAAAGGCCGGTAAACCTGCCACATGCTTTTTACAATCGTTTCCAAGTCTGAAAAGCGCGGTGACCACCCCAGGACGTCGGCAGCCTGGCCAGAAGAAGCGATCAAAGTGTCGGGATCGCCGGGACGACGGTCTACGATTTCGTAGGGGATTAGTTCCCCTGTCACCTCCCGGGCCTTATTCACCACCTCCAGTACACTGTAGCCTCCACCAGTTCCCAAGTTGACGGTGAGGGGCGCTTCCTTTTGCTGAAGATACTGCAACGCCTGGACATGGGCCGTGGCCAGGTCACTCACGTGAATGTAGTCACGCACGCCCGTTCCGTCAGGAGTGGCATAATCATCGCCGAAAACTTTCAGCAATGGTCGCTTCCCCACGGCCACTTCCATGACCACCGGTAGTAAATTAGCAGGATTATGTTCCAAACCGGTGATGCGCCCCTGAGGATTGTAACCAGCGGCGTTGAAATAACGCAGGGCGGCAAAACGCAATCCCTTGAGCTGGTGATACCATTTCAGCAGCGCTTCAATGGTCAACTTGGTAAACCCGTAATAATTGACGGGCGATAGGGGATGATTTTCGTCGATGGGCAGGTATTCGGGGTACCCGTACACCGCCGCCGAGGAGGAGAAAACAAAAATGTCCACACCGTGTTCCACCGTGGCGTTCAAGAGATTTACGGTTCCGTTAAGATTGTTCGTGGAATATTTGGCCGGCTGCACCATGGACTCACCAGCGGCTTTAAAGGCGGCCAAGTGTACCACCGCCACAACCGGGACCTGGAAACAACGCTGGAGGTCGTTCAAGTTTAGGGTCGAGCCTTCAATAAACTGCGACCGGGAATCGACGTTTTCCCGCCTTCCCAGGGAAAGGTCGTCTAAAACAGTGACCTCATAACCAGCCTCAATTAGGCTGAGGACGACGTGGGAGCCAATGTACCCCGCACCACCGGTTACCAGAATGTTCATGATTTGTGAACTCCGGCCAATTCGCTTTCCAATTTTTTGATCGCGTCCCGCAGGACGGCAGCTTTTTCAAATTCCAATTCTTCGGCAGCGGTAAACATCTCTTTGCACATCAACTCCAGCGCCATTTGCTTATCCATGGTGTCGAAGTCCACGCCCTTGCGGCTGGGATGGTCCCGATAGGCAGGTTCCCTGGCCGAATCGGCCACGGCGGTGCTGTGTATAATATCGTCCATGGACTTGTACACCGACTTGGGAACGATGTTGTGCAGTTGATTGTACTGCCGTTGGAGCGTCCGGCGGCGGTCGGATTCGCTGATGAGGAAGGCCATAGCTGTGGTGACGCGGTCTCCGTACAAAATGACTTGACCGTTGATATGGCGGGCCGCCCGACCAGCTACCTGCATGAGAGCGCTCTTGGAACGCAAAAACCCTTCCTTGTCGGCATCCAATACCGCCACCAAAGAAACCTCCGGCAAGTCCAACCCCTCCCGGAGGAGGTTGATCCCTACCAGCACGTCGAACTCTCCCAACCGTAAATCACGGAGGATTTTTACTCGTTCTAAGGTATCAATTTCGCTGTGGAGGTAGCGCACCCGCAGGTTCAAGCCCCGTAAATACTCGCACAAGTCCTCCGCCGTGCGTTTGGTGAGAGTCGTCACTAACACCCGTTCATTCTTCCGGGCGCGATGGTGGATCTCTCCCACCAGATCGTCGATTTGACCACGGGTAGGACGGATATCTACGGCGGGGTCCAAAAGACCCGTGGGTCGGATGATCTGTTCCACCACCACACCACCGCACAATTCCAATTCCCGGTCGCTAGGTGTGGCGGAGACGTAGGTAATTTGATTCTGCAAGGACATGAACTCGTCTAATGTGAGGGGGCGGTTGTCCAGGGCGCTGGGGAGTCGAAAGCCATATTCCACTAATACTTCTTTGCGTTTCCGGTCGCCGTTGTACATTCCTTTGATCTGGGGTAAGGTCACGTGAGACTCGTCGATAAAAGTGATGAAATTAGCGGGAAAGAAATCGACGAGGGTCCAGGGGCGCTCCCCCGGTTTCCGACCGGAAAAATAGCGTGAATAATTCTCAATCCCCGAACAATAGCCCAATTCCAACAACATTTCCAGGTCGAAATTGGTGCGCTGTTCCAACCGCTGGGCTTCCAAGAGCTTATCTTGGCTCCGGAATTCCTCTAAACGCCGGGCCAACTCTTTCTTGATTTCCTCCACGACGGCGGCGATGGATTCAGGATCGGTAACAAAATGCTTGGCAGGATAAATGAACAATTCGTCCAGCTCCCGCACGATCTCGCCCGTGAGGGGGTCGAAACTGTCCAGTCGGTCTATCGTGTTACCAAACAACTCCAGGCGCACGCAAACGTCATCGTAAGCAGGAAATAACTCAATGACGTCTCCCCGCACCCGAAAGGTTCCCCGTTCCAATACCGTGTCATTCCGTACATAGTGGATATTAATCAGTTTATGCAAAAAATCCTTTCGCTGGAAGGTGGTTCCCCGCTGAAGACGGATGACCCGCTCCTTGTACTCCGAGGGAGAGCCAATGCCGTAAATACAAGAAACGGAACTCACCACGATTACATCCCGGCGCGATAACAGGGAACTGGTCGTCTTCAAGCGCAACTTATCGATCTCCTCATTCATGGAGAAGTCTTTCTCAATAAACGTATCGGTGACCGGTAGGTAGGCCTCAGGTTGGTAATAGTCGTAGTAGCTGATGAAATATTCCACCGCATTCTCGGGAAAGAGTTGCTTGAATTCACCGAAAAGTTGGGCGGCCAGGGTCTTGTTATGGGAAATGATGAGGGTGGGGCGCTGGACGGCTTCGATCACCTTGGCCATGGTGAAGGTCTTGCCACTTCCGGTAACGCCTAACAGGGTTTGATGCTTGGACCCCTTTTTTATCCCCTCTACTAATTCCTGGATTGCGGTAGGTTGATCCCCCTGGGGTTGGAAGTCCGAATGTATACGAAAATCTGCCATTATGTCCAAATTTACGACGATAGTAAAACGTGAGTCAATGGCAGAGAAATGCCCATTACGCGCCGGTGGAAGTTGGAAAATGCCCGGGAACTACCTGCTCTTAACAAAGGAACGGTGAGTACCAAGTAGTGTAGATGGGCCGGTTAGTCAGCGAGGGGCCAGCTCACCTGGACGTTTTGGGGCTTGATCCGGCTACGGAGAATCCAGGCGTTGGGATAGCCGAGCTTAACCAGTCTCGCTTGTTGTGCTTCAGCCTGGGACCGGCTGGGGTAATCCCCCACGCGTACTTTGTAATTAGGCGTCTCGAAGATGACGTATACCGGGTCGTCGATCTGCTTTTCCAGGAGGGCCCGTAAAGTGTCCGCCTTTTGGGCCGAATGGGTGGCCAGGACCTGGACCCGGTAGCCTTCGGTGACCACAGCAGTAGTATCCAGGGGAAAAAGACTGTCCCATGCAACCGGTTCTTCCAAGACATTGTCCAGGACGATGGGCCAATGGGGCTCGGGATCGTTTAGCGTATTAGGATCCAGGAGCACCTCCGGTTTTTCGTCCTGACTCCAAACCCAACCAAATGACACGAGCAACAGAAATACGATTCGGCGTAGATACGGCATTATAAGAACCAGACGGTGGAGACGGGCACCCACCCTTTTTTACCGTCCAATAAAATGATTTCCACCCAGTCAGGTTGCTGATTGGTAATTTCCACTTTTAGTCCTTCATGCACCTGAAAAATGACCATTTCTTCGCGCTCCACCGGGGCTGACCGTACGTTAACCAACGTATTTACCACTATCCCTTCCTGCCGATCGGTGAGTTCCCAATATTTATCCAGGGCCATGCCATGAATTAGTACGGCAAGGAGGAGTAACGGCCCCATAGTACGACGTGCAATCTTCACCGGTAGAAAACGAAAAGCACTTAAAAAATAAAACAACGTGGTCGCCAGGAGAAAACCGCCCCCCAGCAGAAGCAGATCGTAAAGGGTTACCTGCTTTTTCAAGGCCCGATATAGATCAACCATAAAAAATCCTGCGGGAAGGGTAATGCGATCCACCACCCGAGCTTTGACGATGTCCAGGTTAAACCGCAGGTCTTTATCCCGGGGCCGGAATTGGAGGCCTTTTTCAAAGGCCCAGACGGCTTTCCCAATTTCTCCCACGCGGAAATAGGCATTCCCCAAATTATAATACAAATACGGATGCTCCACCTCCTGCAACAGGGCTTCGTAAACCTGGAGGGCCTCTTCGTAACGCTCCTGGTCAAAAAGGCGATTGCCGTAACGGAACAGGCTATCCGCGGTGACACCTTGACCAACGAGACTTCCGCTCAATCCCAGGAGTAAAAGGAGTGGGAAACGCCAGGTTAAAAGTCGCATTTATCCACCTTCCGCAGGAGTTTTCTGGCGTCTTGGAGAAGTGTCTGTTGGGCCAATTCCGCACCGGGGGCATAACGCCCCGCATCGCACTGCTTTAATAACGTAACCAAGGAATTTAAACGGTCCGGATCCATTTTACCGGTGAAAAGGGTTTCTACGCGCTGGGGATCCAACTTATCCGTGGAGAGATGAAAGCGTTGTTTCAAGTAGCGATAGATGACGGTAACCACCTGGGCGAACAGGTCCTGTTCCGGTCGGCGGAGCGCCCGCAGGGCTTGTTTTAACGCCCGTTGGGACAATCTCAGTTGGTAGGTAGCCTGGCGTCGTGATTGCATTTGATTCACCGTGGCGGGCAGGAGCCAGAAGAAAGCCGCCAGGCCATACACGGTCCAAATCCAGGCGGAAAGAGGACGGTGGTCTTTTCGGATCCAGCGCGGTACCCGGGTTTTATTGTAACGAATATCTTCTCCCAACAGGGTAATTTCTTTTTTCGTGAACCCCGAACCAACCGCCAGGGGCGCGTTCCGGGCCGAGGCTACGGAAAGGGTCAAAGGACGGCTCAATGCCTGCTGCCATTGAGCACTGCGGGGCTCGAAGTACGGGAGATAAATCTTAGGTAATTGATATTTCCCCGGGGAACGGGGTATTAAAATATATTCGTAGGTAATCTTACCTGTGAATTGATCCCACATGGCCTTCTGCTCGAAGGTAGAGGTGGGAGGAAAAACATCCATATTGTTCGGGAAATTCAATTCGGGTAGACTAAACATGTTGAGATTACCGGTGCCTTGTAAAAGAATCTTCAAGGTGACGGCTTCATTCACTTTCACGTTGTTCGTATCCAGGGAGGTCTGGATCTGAAATTGTCCCACAGCGCCGGTGAAATCCGCCGGTTGTCCCTCGGGATAGGGTTTTACGTGAATGGTAACGGGTGCGGTTTTTAATACCCGGGGAACGGTCTCATTGAAAAAGGAATCGAAAAAGGGTTCGTCCCAAATGCTACGGCGGCGGCGCTGTACCTGGACCTGGCATTTTACCGTCATAGGATCCACCGATAAGTCACCCGTCTTAGTGGGAAACATGGCCACCTGGTACAAAGTCGCCATCTGGTACTCTACACCTTTCAGGCGCGTCGTATTAAAACGAGGGGCACGGGGTACGGATAACTCCTCCACCCAAAAACCGACACCCTGGGGATAATCGATCGATTCAATACCCATTTTCACCCGCGTGTACAGCTTATAAGTGAGGGTCACTTGCTCCCCGACGTAGGCCTCCTCCTTGTCCACGTCCACGCTGAGAAACAGGTTGCCCTGTTGCTTTACGCTACCGCTTTCCCTTACCACCACGCGAATGGGTTGGGTGCGGTATTTCTTACCGCCTACGGTCACCTCCAGGGCGGGAATGACGATGGCCCCGGTATGGTTTGCCACCAGGGTCCAGCTTAAACTCTTGGTGGAGGTGGCGCGCCCGTTGACCCACTGGAAATTACTCTGCTGGGCAGGCCCACTCACGATAGAAAAGTCCTTCAACAAAGGGGAAATATTCACGCTGGGGTTAAAATCGCTATTTTGCGCCTCCACTTTGAAGGTAATCGTCTCCTCCAGGGAGATGGTGGTAGCGTCTACAGTGGCCCGCACCTGCACACCCCAGGAGATGGAGATTAAGGCCCAGAATAGGCCTGCCTTAACCAGGGATGGTGACTTCATTACCAATCCTTTTCCAGGTTTCGGGTTTTCGCTCGGGCCATCTTGATCTTTTGGTGAATCTTTTCATTCTCTTTCAATGCATCCAGGATCGCCTTGGCCTGTTGGAGGTTCTGCTGCTGGTTCTGGGCCTGTTCATCACGCGGGGATTGTTGTTCCTGCGGTAAAGAATCGGCGGCGGTTTGGGATTGGGATCCTTGGTCTTTGTTTTCTTGTGAATCGGATTGCTGCTCTTTAGGGGCGGATTGCGATTGGTTAGCAGAGGATTGTTGCTCCTCTTTTTTCTCCTGTTTTTCCTTCTGCTTGTCCGATGAATTCTGAGACTGTTGTTGTTGCTGAGGTTTCATCTGGTAGCGCAATAATTCGTAGTTGATTTTGGCATCCTGGTCGTGGGGCGCCAGCTCCAGGGCTTTGCGGTAAAAAGCGAGACTCTCCTCCAGGCGCTGGGCCTGGTACAGGGCATTACCCATGTTGTAGTAGATTTTGGCCTTGAGATCCGGATCAGTGGTGGCAAGGGCCTTTTCGAACGCCTCCATGGCGGCCTGGTAGTCTGCAAGCTTGTAAGCTGAAGTGCCTAACCCGTAGCTGGCTTCGGCATTATCACGATGTTTTTGCAGAACTTCCTCATAATAAGAACGGGCCTTTTCGTAGTCGCTTTTTTGGAACAATTCATACCCCCGGTCGCCACCCCAGAGGATGGCGGGGATCGTTAACAGGAAAATTACGAATGTTGTGACGACGTTAAACAATGCGACCCCTCCAGGTATCATCCCGGGGACTATGGGTGGGCAAAAACATACTGGCCAGAAAACAGAGTAAGGCCAGGGCCGCGAAGCCCTGGTACCGGTCTTCGAACTGGGAATAGACATGGGTTTGAATGGTCTGTTTGTCCATTTTATCGACGGCCTTGAGGATCTCCTTGTAATTGGCCAGTCGGTTGTCGAAACGGGTGAAAATGCCATGGCCAACCTGGGCAATTTCCCGCAAAATCTCTTCATTCAACACCGAAGTGACTAATTTGCCCTTGCGATCCCGCTTGTATTCATTCCCCTTACCCATATCATCGAGGATGGGAATTAGGGAACCGGTGACGGTCCCTACGCCCACGGTGTGAATGATCACTCTTTGTTCCGCCGCTTCCCGGGCTGCTTCTAAGGCCCCCCCTTCGTGGTCTTCCCCATCCGTGATCAATACCATCACATGACTATGGTCACTTTCCTTCTTAAAGGTTGTAAGGGTCGTTCGAATGGCAGCACTCAAGTCAGTCCCCTGAGTAGGGATCATTTTCGTATCGATGGCATCTAGGAACAGGTAGGCAGCTTCATAATCGGTGGTCAAGGGTAAATAGAGGTTGCTGGTACCGGCAAACACGACTAAACCGACACGATCTCCTTTAAGGTGGCGGATGAGCTGAGCGATCTCGAATTTGGCTTTGTCCAGGCGGTTGGGCTTCACATCTTCGGCTTCCATGCTCAGGGATACATCCAGGGCAATCACCAGGTCCACCCCCTTGCGCTCTACAGGTGCAACCCGGGTCCCGATTTGCGGTCCCGAAGCGGCAAAGGTTAATAAGAACAGTCCCCAGATCCCTAGCCGCTGCTGCCAACGAAAACGCCTCCAATGGAGTCGCTGAAAAAGATTTTCTCTCAAGTCGGGGTTCATGCGACTCCAAAAAGAACCCTTTTTCTTACGCATTAACACACTAGCCACGACCAGGATCCCCAGCGGAAGCAACCAGAATAATATGGAGGTGAAGCGAAAATGAATCATGTTTGCTTCCGAAATACAAACTTGGCTAAAATTTCTTTGCCCGTCCCGACCAGAATGGCGGGGATTAAAAACCAACCGAACAATTCCCGATACTGGGTATAGTCCTTAACCTCGATGGTGGTTCGTTCCAGGGCGTCGATTTGTTGGTACACTTCGGCTAACATGGCTTCATCCGTAGCACGAAAATACTGTCCCCCCGTCTTCTGAGCAATGGCCTGGAGGGTCTGCTCGTCAATTTCATTTCGAATATATCCCACGTTGGGAATTAGAGTCACCGCCTGATTAGTGCCAGCCCCAATAGTATAAATTTTAACGCCCAACTTTTTGGCAATATCGGCGGCTGTGAGGGGATCTAACTCCCCGGCGTTGTTGCGGCCATCCGAAAGTAAAATCATGACTTTGCTCTTGGCGCTGCTATGCCGGAGCCGGTTGACCCCGTTGGCGATAGCCATTCCGATGGCCGTTCCGTCGTATTCCCGGGGAACGACCTCAGTTTTTCCCAATAGGGACAATAAAACCTCCTGATCGACTGTTAGGGGACACTGAATGAACGTTTCGGCAGCAAACACCAATAAGCCAATCCGGTCTCCCGCCCGCTTCTTAATGAACTCCTGAGCCGTCCGTTTAACCACCTCCAGTCGGTTCGGTTTGAAATCATCCGCCAACATGCTACTGCTAATATCAATGACCATTACAATATCCACCACGTCCACTTTCCTTTTTTGCAGCGTATCCACTAATTGTGGTCTGGCAAGTCCTATTATAATTAATAATACAGTAATGATATTAAGTGATTTGAGAAGCAGATTCTTGCGCTTACCACGGCGAATAAAATGGTCCTGAAGCAAGGTGGCCGAGGAGATTCGGAAGGTGCCCTCCAGGGTGTGTCCCCGGACCCGATACCACCAGATAAAAATGGGAATTACGCCCAAAGCCAATAAGTACCACGGTTGTGCAAAGCGTATCATTTTTATCTAAACTATCCTGGTACCAAAATGAATAATACTATTCCTATTGCAACGCCATTAAAGAGTTACCGCTCGGTTCGTAATACCTACGATCGGAGACCCAATTTGTTTCCTCGCCAAAGAAGGGAAGGTACACCTTACCAGGGTCTTGCTTCCACTCTCTCCCCACTGAGACATGGTAAATATAGGAACCCTGACTCCCCAACACCTTTCAGTACAGACAAAAGGGTGGAATACAAAGCAATAATCAGTCAGTCAATGTTATTTACCCAGCACGCGCTGGCCCTAATAATTCCTATTCCGATTCCTTTTCTTCCGGTTTTTTGGTTTCTACCGAGTTTGCAGTGTCTTTTATCTCTTTGGTGGTTTCGTTCAACGCCCCTTTGAACTCCGTGATTCCCTTCCCCAAACTACGGGCCAATTCCGGAAGTCGCTTGGCGCCAAACAACAGGAGGATCACCAGGAGGATGAGCACAATCTCCCAGGGTCCCAGATTAAATATTGCCCGCACAACTTGATAAGTTTCCATGATAATTACCTCGACATATTGTGATACTTTTGGAAGACGAATTTACACCAAATATAGGCAGGAAATTATCGGAAATATCGCAGGAAATAATAGGCGGTGGCCAGGCCGATCAAGGTGGTAAAATTCAGGGTAACACTCAAACCGAATTTAATGGTGAGGATAATTAGGTCCAGGGTAATGACCCCTGACTCCTTCCCTACCAGGCCCCCCAGGTCAATATGCACGCTGGTGAGAAAAAAATCACGCACCACGCCCTCTGGTAACAGATACCCTAATAGGGCGCCCAAGACCGACCCCACCATCGCTCCTACCAGCAAGACCAGGAACATCAATCCAATGCTGCGTTTCGTCATGAAGTAAGAACTCCCGGGGATTGGCGTTTAGGATCTACGCGAGGGACTGACCTGAAATTCTTCCTCGAACCGGTGGTGATTGAGCATCCACTGGATAATATTCCAAAAGACGTAAAAGGCGGCAATGGGAAAGAGCACCAAACCCTGCCAGATAGCGAAAGTGACAACCCCCAGCAAGAGACTCAATAGGCGGAAGGTATTTATAAACCCTTGCTTGAAGGAAAAGAGGGGGAATTTTGCGAACCGGACAGGACTGATCATCAGAAAACCCAACACCACGACTAACACCAGGGCAATGCGAGGATCACCGGCATGATCATAGAGGCGATAATTGAATAGGATAAAGCCCACGATCACTAGGGCATTGAGGGGGGTGGTTAACCCCAGGTAATAGGGGGACGGTGTTTCCTGAGTCAGATTAAAGCGCGCTAATCGAATAGTGCCAAATAACAGGGGAATAAAACTGATTAAGCCCCCTAACAACGGTGGAATCCCATTTACCCACAACGTGTACACCAAAATGGAAGGGACGGCACAGAAGGAAATAGTATCAGCAAGCGAGTCGAATTCGACTCCAAATTTGGAAGGAATGCCCAGGAGGCGTGCTAATTTCCCGTCAATGGAATCAAAAACGGCCGCGGCCAGCACCAGCCAAGAGGCTTTCACGATTTCACCCTTCAAGACTAATACAATGGCTAAAAAGCCCATAAACATGTTGAGCAAGGTAAATACGTTGGGGATAAAGCGTTTCTTATTGATGGTTTTCTTCATTCGAACTTTCCTATTATGGTGGTTCCCCCGCGGACTTTCGCTCCTAACGCCACAAGCACCTGTACGTGGCGGGGGAATATAATATCCATCCGGGAACCAAACATAATAAATCCTAAGCGTTCCCCCTTCTCCATCTGGTTCCCGACCTGGGCATAACACAGAATTCGCCGGGCGATAAAGCCCGCAATTTGTTTCACCCGCACAAGACCCGATTGATGTTCTAAAAGGATGTTGGTTTGCTCATTCTCATCGCTGGCAGCGTGAGTGAAGGCGGTTAAAAATTTCCCCGGTTGGTAATCGACCTGGCGCACAAGGGCCGTAACAGGAACGCGATTAACATGTACGTTGAAAAGGCTGAGAAAGATCGAAACCTGACGTGCTTCTGGACCCACGGACGGGTCATCTACAGTTTTTACCTGGATGACTTTCCCGTCGGCAGGCGCTAGAATCAAGTTGTCCCCTTCAGGTATTTTTCGTTCCGGATCGCGGAAGAAAAACAGAGAGGCAAGGAATAGAAAACCCAACACGGCATACACCGCGAAGAGCCCGTCCAGGTTGTACACATAAGCTCCTAAACCGGTGAGAAAAGTAAGCACCAGCAGCACGGCGAGTATTTTTCGTCCTTCGGGAGCAATCATTGAGTCTAACGCACCTTTCTTAAGATAAGATTAGTTGTGCGGTACTTGCCATCGCGATAGATTCGCAGCTTCAATTTATCACCCTGGCGTAAATCTTCTTCCTCGATGATTTGCAGAATGTCCCGGGAATTCCGCACCGGCTTCCCATTGACGCCTACGATGATGTCACCTTCCTTCAAATGGGCCTTTTCGGCGGAACTTCCCTTCTCAATCTCCACCACGATGACCCCTCTACTGAAGGGTATTTCCAGGTAGCGGGCGATCTTGGAAGTAAGGGGTTGGACCGTCAGTCCCGTGGCAAAACTGCGATCAATCCGGCCAGAATTTTTAAGCTCTCCGGCAATTCGCTTGGCCTGAGAAATAGGGATGGCAAAGCCGATCCCGATGGACCCTTCGTTGAACTGGGAGCCGGTGAAAATAAAGGTGTTGATCCCGATGACCTCTCCCCTGCTGTTCACCAAAGGACCGCCGCTATTGCCGCGATTGATGGCCGCGTCGGTTTGAATCATATCCTTGTAAACACGGCCGCCTTGCTGAACCCCAAAATCCATGTTCACGGCACTGATGATGCCCACCGTGGCCGAGGGCTGCTTATTAACATCAAACAACCCAAAGGGGTTACCCAGAGCCACTACCCATTCCCCAATAATCAAGTCATCAGAGTTCCCCAAACGAGCATAGGGAAAATCGTGCCCGTCTAACTTCAACAAGGCAATATCCGATATACGGTCAGTGCCTACAATCTCGGCATCGTATTCCTTACCACCTGGTAAGGTCACCACCACCTGAGTGGCATTTTCCACCACGTGATAATTCGTTATAATATACCCATCGGGACTAATGACCACGCCCGAGCCGGAGCTCTTTACCTGGCGCTTATGGTAAAACTCCTCGGGAAAGAAAAACTGCAAAAAGGGATCGGGAGTCAAGGGGGTGAAAAATTCCTGAACCTGGATCACATTGATGCTGGCCACGGCAGGACTCACCATTTCGATAGCCCGCGTAATGGCGTTTTGCCGTGACTGATCAATGGCTGGCTGAGCCCCTAAAAATGCCAGGACCCCCACCCAAATCACAACTGAGCGTATTCCTGTTAGTGTTCTATTCATAAAAAACCCGTTCTAAATACAAGCCCTGAGCCGGAGCTTTGAAAATCTGTACTTGTTCCTGTGGGTGCGCTAACAACCGTAGAAACGCCTCTGAACTAAATCGATCTTGACTAACCGCAACCATGGTCCCCACTAAATAGCGAACCATGTGGTGCAAAAACCGGTTAGCGGTAATGTAATAATTTACGATACTTCCCTGCTCCCTCCACAGGGATTCATGGACAGTACAACGACGGCCTTTTACGTCTGGATTGGAATGGCTGAAGGAGGTAAAGTCATGGGACCCTTTAACCACCTCAGCGATTTCATTCAAAGGGTTAATATCCAGAGGCCCAGTGCCCCAGACGTAGTGTCGATCAAACAGCTCTTCATCGGTCCGGCATTGATAGCGGTACAGACGCCAACGCGCGGAAAAACGGGCATGGAAATCGGGAGGGACTTCCTGGCATTCCATTATTAGGAGATCTTCCGGCAGGTTCCCATTGAAGGCTTTGTGAAGTTCCTGGGGAGTCAGGCGGGTCTCCAAATCTAGATGGGCCACCTGAGCCCGAGCATGGACCCCGGCGTCCGTACGTCCGGCGCCAATGACTGTGACGGGCTTACCTCCATTCAATAATTGGGCCACTCGCTCTAATTCCGCCTGAACCGTCCGCCCGCGACGTTGCACCTGCCAACCCTGAAACTGATTCCCGTCGTATTGCAGGGTTAGCTTAAACCTACGCAAGGTATTGTATCCCCAGGAATACCCCCAAGATAAGAATGAGTTGACCTACATGGTAGTAGTGGAAGGGAACCGGCTTGGTAACGCCCCGCGGAATTAACCTTCCATACCCCCGCAGCTCCATGGCCAGGGCAGTTTCCTCCGCATAACGCAACCGAAATATTAAAAACGCGGCTAAATCCTCGACCAATTGTTTCACTCGCAGGATACGTTTCGACGGGGGAGTCAAACGTAATGCTTTACGTGTCTGCTGGACGGCATCCCATTCCCGCTGGAAGGTGGGGAAAAAGCGTAAGGTCATCTCTAAAAATAGGAAAAAATCTTCAACCAATTTCCACGGGCGTCCAAACCTTACCCACAGGGTCCGCCAGGCCACAAGAAAGGAATCCGTGGAATTCTGGGTTAAATAAAGCGTCATAATGGCTACCACCACCAGCAACCTAAAGGAGATCAACCCCAATCCTTTTAGGATGGTCGCTAACGATTGACCACCTAAGGAGAGAGACACCACTAAATAAAGGCCAACTAAAAGAGTTAGGAACAGGAAAAAGGGGTAGATTTTTTTTAGCACTTTTTTCACCATCCCCTGATTTAGGTAAATAAGTAAAAGGAATAGCCCACCATGTAAAAGCACAGAAAGTAAGGCATCAGCAGCTAATACGGAGAGGGAAAAAACCAGATAAAAGAAAAAGTTAACGATAGGATTAGTGAACAATGAAGTTGAAGTCATAGGGTAATCGAGAGGGTCATCCTATAGGTGGCCAGGGAAGATACATACGTGGGCATGACAGACACTTGTTTTAGGTGTTGAATGCGCTGCAAGTAGATGACGTCAATAAACGAGACGACGCGGTTCAACAGTAATCCCCCTAACAAGAACTTGCCCGCCAGTGACCACTGGTCACGACGGATTCTCAAGGTCTCAAAACGGGAACGATGTTGGTCCGTATCCCAGTCCCAGTACCAGGTAACACCGGTGGGATAGAGCGATTCGTAATCCCGCCAGCGTAGATGTTCCTCGTTATAGGCATCCCGGGAGTCGTAATTGCCGATGTCAATCCAGAATTGGGTTTCCTTACCCGTTCCTTCAACACCGGCATGTTCGGCAGCGTAGGCGATCATTCGTTGTTGTAACAGGTCGGAGTAAAAGAAAGACCCGGCAAGAGAGACCCAAAGTGCGATTTCCGAACCCATAAAAAACCGTGCGCGAACCGGCTGTTGGAGGGTCTTCTCTCCCCATCCAGGGATTACCAACGATTGGACCAGCGGTTTGAATGTATTGCTCTCCGAGCTAGCTACCATTTGCCCTGGAAGTGACGAAAAAAGTCCTACCGCAAGAAGAAGGCTTATCTTGGTAAAGGTTTTAACCATCCTACTCCAATGAGTAATAGAAGGACGAGGAAATCCACCAATACGAACCAGTTGCCGTGCCGGGCATAATAGCTGGAAGGGTTGGAAAGGGGTAAATCCCCTTTCAGGATTCCCTGCTGATTTAGGGGAATCGCCTGGGGCACTCGGCCCGACGGAAGAATAATCCCGGAGATACCAGTATTGGCGCTTCGTGCAATGGGTTTCCGTAACTCGATAGCCCTTAACCTTGCCAGCTCAAAGTGTTGGTAGGGCCCGGACGTATCCCCAAACCAGGCATCGTTGGTTTCAACGGTCAAGAACCGCGCCCCTTTCTGGACGAATCGCCGACTGATATGTGGCATGCTGGATTCATAGCAAATCAAATTTCCAAACTGTACGCTGTCCACTGCAAACAAGGTGTATTGATCTCCCGGAGTAAAGTTCCCCTGTCCCAAATTCAGTTTCTTCAACACCGGAAATTGCTTGGTCCAGGGAATGTACTCGCCAAAAGGAACTAAATGTATTTTATGATAAATCTGCAAACTTCCATCTGGCTTCAAATACAGGGACCCGTTATAATAATCATAGACCCCTTCACCGCGGGTTTTGCGATCCACCGTCCCGGCTAATAAGGGAATTTTAGATTTCATGACCCGTTTTTGAATCGGCCGACGGGCATGACTGGACAGGCGCAAATAGGCCGGGGTGGCCGATTCTGGCCAGAGAATAAAATCTGGCTCCAATCCTATTGCCGCCACATGCAGCGAATCCATTAATTCAAAGAGCTCGTTCCGAAATGCATAATCCCACTTCTGATTGGGATCCACATTGGGCTGAACGATAGCAACCGAAATCGTTTTTTCTACGGGCAGCTTATCCCAGGTGAGCAAACGCCATTGGCCTAAAACCAGTAGACTGAAAAAAACCACCCCGGTCAAGCTCAACAACAAGGGTCGGTTACGTGTGGTAGTAAGCGTACTATAAAAACCTACGTTTAGTAACATAATCCAGAAACTAATACCATAGGTTCCCGTGATATCAGCGATTTGCACCAAAGGGAGGTAGTGGGTTTGGGTCAATGCCAGATTATGCCAGGGAAAAGCCAGGGTTCCGAAACTGCGACTATATTCCATCAGGACCCATAAAAAGGGGATCATGGCCAGACCCTGGCCCGTTTTCTTATGCAGCCAACTCACGGCGCTCCCGAAAAGCGCCCAAAACAATCCCAGGTACAAAACCGCAGCAATCAAGGAGAGTAGCACGGCGCCCCAACTGGCTCCTCGGTTAAACCCAATCCAGTAGAGGGAGATTACGTTAGCAGTGATCCCTGCTAAGTAACCAAAGCGGAGGGCTTGGAGCGGGGTTGACTGTAGAAGTAGGGCAATAAATGGTAAAAAACTTATCCAGATCAAAAAGCCCAGGGGTAGCGGTGGATAGGCCAAACCCACCAGGATCCCTGAAAGGAGGGCCAATTGCCATTTCGGGCGCTCAAAAAGCCAGTTCAACAGGTACGATCGAGATATTGTTGGAGCACAATTGCCGCTGCCGTTCGATCCACTAAACCCTTAGCGTGACCTGTTTTTATTTTCCTCTCCTGCAAGGCACGTCGAGCACTGACCGAACTCAGGCGTTCATCTTCCATCAGAACGGGAATGCCCTGTTGTTCCAGATAGGTCACAAACTCCAAAACTTTCCTGGTTTGGGGGGTTTCCTGGTTTTTCATCCCTTTGGGAAGCCCCACCACGACCTGCTCCACGTCTTGTTCCTCAATGATAGCTTTCAGCGTTTTTACCACCTTTTCCACACCTTCATTCGTGAGCGTTCGAAATGGGAATGCAAACCAGTGTAATGGATCGGAGAGGGCCAGACCGATCCGGCGCTCTCCATAATCCACACCTAAAACACGTCCCATGGATGGTCAGGATTCCTTCCCTTGACGGACCAACTCCCAGGGAAGACCGGATTTAAAGAGGTTTGCTTAAATAGGCTTTGAGGATCTTGCCGGGCTTGAAGTGTATTTTCTTATGGGCTGGTACGTAGATTTCTTCGTTCGTTTTGGGATTTCTGGCCCGGGGTTTAGCTTTGGTGGGTTTTACATCGAAGACACCAAAATTGCGAACTTCCAACCGAATTCGCCGTATATCCTGGGTTAACAACTCTCTGATCGACTCAAAGATCCCATTCACAGCTTCGGTTGATTCTTTTAGGCTGAGACTGGTCTTCTGAGCGACCATCCTAGTCAGGTCCTTTTTTGTATAAGTATGTGTTGACATTAACGTTCTGTCCTTTCAACAAAATCCACACCGGGTATTTTTACCATTTTCCTGATGACCCTTTCCAACTGCCTTAAATTATTCACCTGTAGGATGAAATAGGCAGTTGTAATGGCATCCTTTACTTTCAAATCTACACTGGTAATATTGATATTTGCACCAGAAATACACTCCGTTAATTCCTTCAACATCCCCTTGCGATCCTCCCCTTCCACTTTTAGCCGAACATCAAATAAATCACGACGGTTTACATCCCATTCAACGGGGATCAGGCGATCCGATTCTTCCTGTAATAAAGGTAAACTGGAGCAGGATGCGCGATGGACGGTTATTCCTCTGCCACGGGTGACGAAACCGATCATTTCATCTCCCGGGATAGGATTACAACACTTACCAAAAGTCACCATCAAGTTCCGGATTCCCTGGAGTTTAATCCCTTTGGCCCGGGAACGGGCGAAATCGATAAAGCGCTTCTCCTCCACAACCTCGTCCTGGGGAAGCTGGGTCTCTTTACCGGGATTCAGTTTCTTCAGAATATCCCGAATCTCTAAAGAACCGTTCCCCACGGCCTCTAAGAGCGCCTCCGTGGAATTGTATCCAAATTTAGGATAGGTCGCTTGAATCTCCTCCACCATGTTACGCATCCCCAGGCGGCGGAGGGTTTTATCCAGATATTCCCGCCCCAACTTGATGCTCTCTTCTCTTTGGATTCTACGCAAATACCGGTTGACGTGATTCCGCGCTTTTGAAGTGACAATGAATTTCAACCACCCATAACTGGGATTCTGGGTCTTGCTGGTAATAATCTCCACCACGTCGCCGTTTTTTAACTCCGTGTTCAATGGGACTACTTTATGATTGACTTTGGCGCCCAGGCAGTGCAATCCCACTTCCGTATGAACCTGAAAGGCAAAGTCGATAGGGGTCGCCTTGGCCGGGAGTTGAATCAGATCACCGCGGGGCGTAAAAACGAATATTTCATCGTTAAAAAGGTCAATCTTAAGTAGATGCATGAATTCTTTGGGATCGGTGGACTCCCCCTGCAAAATATCCAGCAACTCCCGCAACCATTTTACGTGACTATCCACCCCCCGGCGATCCACTTTACCCTCTTTATAAACCCAGTGAGCGGCCACACCAATTTCGGCAGTTTCTTCCATCTCCGTCGTACGGATTTGGATCTCTACTAGGCGGCCCTTGGGACCTACTACCGTGGTGTGGATCGACTGGTAGGCATTCGACTTAGGGGTGGCAATAAAATCCTTGAACCGCTCCTGGACAGGCGTGTATTTCTGGTGAATGATCCCCAGGGTCAAATAGCATTCTTCCACTTTGTCCACGATGATGCGAATTGCCAACTGGTCGTAAATTTCTTCGAAGGCCTTATTGCGGCTCGCCATCTTGCCATAAATGGAGGCGTGAGACTTTGGACGACCGTAAATGTGGGCCTGGATCCCGTATTGTGCCAACTCCTTCTGTAAAGGGAGTGCGACTTCTTTAATGTAACGTTCCCGCTCTTTGCGACTGGACTTGATCTTGGAATCAATTTCCTTATACTCTTTGGGGTTGAGGGTTTTAAAAACCAGGTCTTCCAACTGCCATTTCACGTTAGCCATCCCCAAGCGGTGCGCCAGTGGCACGTATACATCACGGGTTTCCACGGCAATACGATGTTGCTTCAACCGGGGTAAATACTGGATGGTTTGCATATTGTGCAGACGATCAGCGAATTTGATGATAATCACACGCAGATCCCGGGCTACCGAGAGCAACATTTTCATAAAATTCCCGGCCTGCTGGGCTTCCCGCGTGGAAAATCGGATGCCCCCGATCTTCGTAACCCCATTCACCAACTCCCCGATATCTTCCCCAAACTTTTGCTGTAATATCTCCAAGGTGACGGAAGTATCTTCCAACGTGTCGTGTAACAGACCACCCATGATGGTAATATGGTCCATTCGCCACTTGGCCAGGATCTTGGCCACAGCCAAACAGTGGTTGAAGTACGGTCCGCCAGAGAGACGTTTTTGCCCTTCGTGGTGGGTATTCCCAAATTCGTAGGCCAGCCAAAGTTGTTTACGAATGGCCTCCCGATCCATCCCGTTGGGTATGGTAACCAGTTTGAAGAGGCTCTGAAATTGTTTTGGGTATTCCCCCGTAAGATGGGGGACGAAGCGGGTGAGGGGATTCTGCATTAGAAGGGTACTTTGGATTCTACTGCAGCGAAGGGGGCCACATTTTCAAAGCGGGCAAAACGGTCGATGAACGTTACGTCAACGGTTCCAGTAGGACCGTTGCGTTGTTTCGCCACGAGGATTTGGGCTTTCCCCCGGTCATCTTCATCTCGCGTATACAAGAAAGGCCGGTACAAAAATATGACCACGTCCGCATCCTGCTCGATGGCGCCACTTTCCCGGAGGTCGGATAATTGCGGTCGGTGGTCACTGCGGTTCTCCACCGCCCGGGATAACTGCGATAGAGCTAAGACGGGAATATCCAACTCTTTGGCCAAAGCTTTTAAGGAACGGGAAATAATGGAAATCTCCTGCTGCCGGCTCTCCGCGCCCCGGGGACCTTGCATCAATTGCATATAGTCAACGGCAAGTAGGCCAATGTCCTTATTAGCTTTGAGTCGCCGAGCCTTCGCCCGCAATTCCAACACGCTAATGGCCGGCGTATCGTCTAAGTGAACAGGCGCCTTGGCCAGATCCCCCACCGAAAGGCTCAACTTCTGCCACTGCTCCCGGGACAATTTCCCCGTTCTCGCCAAGTGACTGTCGACCCGGGCTTCAGCCGTTAACAGGCGTTGGGCCAGTTGGTGATTGGCCATTTCCAAACTGAACATCCCCACCGGAATTTGGTGGTCAATAGCGGCGTTCCGCAGGATCGTGAGGGCCAGGGCCGTTTTGCCCATACCTGGTCGACCCGCCACAACAATCAGCTCACCCTGCTGAAACCCCGAGGTAATTTCGTCTAAATCAAGCAGTCCCGAGGGCACCCCGGTTACCGAACCAGGTTTCGATTGAATCCGATCCAGGCGTTCGAAAGTCTCCACTAAAATGGGATTGATGTGCTGAAAACCACCTCTCAACCGCCGTTGAGAAATGGCGAAAATGGCCTGCTCCGCCTCGTCCAAAATCTCATCCACATTCTGGTGGGCATCGTAGGCCTCCTTCGATAAATTATGGGAGACCAGGATCAACTCCCGGAGCATGGCCTTCTCTAAAACAATTTTGGCGTAACTTTCCACATTGGCCACGGTGGGAACCGATTCCACCAATCCCGTAACGTAATAAGCGCCTCCCACCGCTTCTAAATCCTTGTTCTTTTTCAGACGATCAATGACTGAAATGGTATCAATCGGTTCACCCTCGGAGAAGAGGTTGGTCATTACCTGGAATATTTTTACATGGGCCGCCTTGTAAAAATGATCCTGGTCGAGCCATTCCAGGGCCTTACTCACCGCTTCCTTGCTGGAGAGCATGGCCCCTAATACTGCTTGTTCAGCCTCCACGGCCTGGGGTTGAATATTAAGGGCGGTTTCGTTGGTTTTATCGGCCACGGCGCGTCAGTTCTCTAAGAATTGTCGGATCTTTTTAAAATCTTCCCAGGCAGGGACTTTCAAGCGTTCGTTGCGTAACAGTGCAGCCGGATGATAGGTCACCATGAGCGGTATTCCCTGGTAGTGGTGAAGGGTATTTCGCATGGCTTTCAGTGGTAATTCAACCTTTAAAAGGGTTTTAGCAGCAACGCGACCCAAAGCTACAATAAGTTTCGGGTTTATCAAATCGATTTGGTGGATTAAATAAGGTTCACATTGTTCAACTTCGGTGACCAGAGGGTCCCGGTTGTTGGGCGGTCGGCATTTCAACACGTTACAAATGTACACGTCCCGGTGACGAGTGCGACCGATGGCAACCAATATTTTATCTAATAACTTTCCGGCGCGACCAACAAAAGGTTCCCCTCGTCGATCTTCCTCCATCCCGGGGGCTTCCCCCACCAAGAGTAAACTGGCCTGAGGATCCCCCACGCCAAACACAAAATTCTGCCGCGTCTCACCCAGGGAACACCGCTGGCAAGACTGGATTACCTGTCGAAAGCCGTCTAAATCGGGGGCTGGGGTACCAGATGGGGAGAGCGTCGGGAAATCCAAATACAACTCATCCCCGTAAAGCTCCCGCGTCTGGCGAAGATACCGTTGAACCGCTTCCGGTTGGGATAAAGTCATTAGAAAGATAGAAATTCAGCGCTCACTTTCATCGAGAGAATGCCACTTGAGATCCCCGCTTAGAAATTCTTTCAAAGACCGCGTGGTGGGTTTTTCTTTCTCTTCCATTTGTTCCTGGCTCGCGTCGGGTACTTCGTCGAGCACGCCTAACTCAACACCCTCGGCATCTTTGAAAGCCTGTTGCGCCAAATCATCCTTTACGATCTGGCGTGCCCGCTGGGACATGACCACTACCGCTTCGTAGATATCCTCAGTCCGTTTTTCCAACTCTCTCAGGGATATAGGTTTAATTGCCATTTCTAACTCCTCTGTTCTTTTGTTGAATGATCTGGATGATCTGTTGCGTTGCCCGCTCAACATCATCATTAATAATTTGATACTCGAACCGATCCTTGTAACTCAATTCACTTTGTATGCGTTGTAAACGTTTTTCAATTGATTGTTCCGACTCCGTACCCCGTTTGCGTAAACGCGTTTCCAAATCCTTAATATCTGGGCTTAAGATAAAAAAGGACAACGTTTGCTGTGGATATAAGCGTTTAATGGATAAGGCCC
Organism: uncultured bacterium; assembly: GCA_964628055.1. Classification (GTDB taxonomy): domain Bacteria; phylum Fidelibacterota; class Marinisomatia; order Marinisomatales; family TCS56; genus CAZBEL01. Next base: position 29,925 of record CAZVNL010000016.1, read on the forward strand.
CTTTCACATCCACTTCTAACAGGAGCATTCTATTATTACGAATAGTATCTTCCAACACCTGTTTGGCAGTTCCGTAGTATTGGCCGTGGACCTTTTCATACTCGGCGAATTCTTCCTGATTGATTTTCTTCTCGAACTCTGCCTCGGTGACAAAATGGTAATCGATCCCCTCATGCTCATTTCCCCGTTTAGGCCGCGTGGTGTACGATACCGAAAAACTCAGCTCGGGGAGGTACTGTTGTAGGAGGCGGCAAATGGTGGTCTTCCCAGCCCCGGAAGGTGCAGAGATGGTGATCAGATTAATCATAAAATATTCTGAACCTGTTCGCGGATTTGTTCCAGGTTGTTCTTGAATTCCACGACTAATTTAATGATCTTTCCAGTCCCATTTTTCGATCCGAGCGTATTGATCTCCCGGCCAATCTCTTGGAGCAAAAAATGCAAGCGCCTCCCCACCGGCTCATCTCTTTCCATTAACTGGTGAAACTGACCGAGATGACTCCGCAGGCGAACCACTTCCTCGCTAATGTCAGCACGGTCGGCCAAGATAGCCACCTCCTGCAGGAGGCGGTTAGGGTCCAAATCCACAGTCCCTAACAGGGTGGCAAGGCGTTCTTCTAACGCCGCCTTGCGGGTCATGAGAGAGTTGGCGGTTTCCGTTTCAATTTCGTCTACCATTTGTTCCAATTGTGACAGGCGAGCTTTGAGGTCAGCCTCAATCTTTTCCCCTTCTGTGAGGCGCATTTCTTCCACCTGATCCATGGCTTTCGCGACCGCGGAAAAAACCAACGGCGGCTTCACAATATGGTTTTCATTGACCTGTAGCAATTGCTCGGCTTTCAACAAGTCGTTTAATTCAATATGACGGCCATATTCCCGCTGGATCGAGGTCACCAGCGCATCAATGGCTTCAAAACGTTCCCGGTCAAAGTTCAAAGAAACGGCCTGTCCTTCGTTAGGCGACCATTCTAAAGTCACGAGAATGGAACCCCGTTCCAACCGTTCTGTTATCTCTTTCCGTAACGCCAACTCCGTTTCCGGGTCTAAGTCTACCCCCCTGATTTTTACTTCTATATACCGGGAATTAAACGTCCTTATGGTGGTGGTCAACTCACCGTCATTGTCGTGGGCAGCTCCCTGCCCGTAGCCAGTCATACTCTTTAACATCTATTTCCTTTTGATAAAGCCAACAAATTTATAGATTAATCTTATCCCCCTGCAATCAATACTCCTCCCCAGGGAGTATTATTTTGACAACGGGAGTCTGTTAATCAGCCACTGGGGTTCTAACGAGACCGATATAAAATGGGTACTTCCCAGACCGATATCCGCAGGCGTAGGCTGGTAAGCATAGTACAAGGCTATGTGACTCCACAAAAACCCTATTCCCGTTGTGAGGTAGCCATTACTATTCCTCCCTAAGCGAACAGATAAACGATCGCCATAGCGTAGATCCACTCCCATCCGGTAGCGCCCGTTGATCCCTCCCACAGTGAAATCGACCCCCGGCACCTTTTTACCAAACGCCAAGAGGTAATCTACTTCCGCAGTCAAGGTAATCATCGTACGGGGAATGGCCAGCCGTTGGGAAATCCCTGTTATCATTCGGGGCAGGGTGCGTTCAACGGTCCCGTTTTCCCACACGATCCAGGAGGTTGTTATGTCGGACAAGGTTACCCCTACCTTACCTCCTTTCCAGGGATGCACCAGCGCGCCCAGATCCAGGCCAAGACCGCTTCCGTAATGTTCTCCCAAGGAATGAAACATACCTTTCACTCCTACACCAACTAAAAACGAATGGAGGGTCCAGGCCGTGCTCAGGTGAACCCCGTACTGGACCTGTTGGAAGGAGGTAATTTTGTCCCAATCCAACCGTTCGCCCGCATCAAGAATTCCATTACCGTTCAAGTCCAGGAGGGCCTGTCGTGAATCGGGAATATCATTCACCCCTTCATAGAGTAACACAAAAGTCATGGGGACAGTTGAATTCATTCTTAGGGGAAAGGCCACCAAGTCGCTGTTCACCGTGCCAGCAAAGCGGCTCTGATGGGCGTAAGTGAAGGGATAGGCTAGGGATTTGAGTTGGTTGGCCGGATTCCACAAGGGGGCTACGGAGCCTTCTCCCCCAGCCACCTGGGCGTTTCCTAAGCTCAAGGAGCGGGCGTCCCCAGCGTTTTGAAAAAGTTGCCACCCATAATTGACCCAGTAAGAACGCCCAGCGAATGAGAATCCTAACGAAAGTAACAATAACCCTCCACCGATACCTAAGCGGGGCTGTTTATAGGCCATGCTTCTTCTTCAAGGCATCCAAGGCCTCTAAGGCCTGGAGCGGGGTGATGGAGTTAATATCCATGGCGGACAGGTCTTTCTTTAATTCAGATTCCTGGGCTTCGAACAAAGATATTTGCTTAGACGTTTCCGTTGGTGGTTTGGTTCCAGTGGAAAGATCTTTCAGCGCCAGATGATGATTCAAGATCTCCCGGGCCCGTTGAATGATGGTTGTGGGCAGACCAGCCATCTGGGCCACATGTATCCCATAGCTCCGGTCCCCCGGTCCCCTCTGAATTTTTCGCAAGAAAACTATGCGGTCCCCAAATTCCTTTACGGTTGCGTGGTAGTTCTCCAGCCGGGATAAGGTGTGTTCCAATTCGGTTAACTCGTGGTAATGGGTGGCAAACAGGGTACGGGCGGCAACCTGCCGATTCTGGTGTAAATATTCCGTAATTGCCCAGGCTAGGGAAAGGCCGTCATAAGTGGCAGTCCCCCGACCAATTTCGTCCAAGAGGATGAGACTGCGTGAGGTAGCGTTATTCACAATGTTGGACGCTTCGTTCATTTCTACTAAAAAGGTGCTCTCCCCGCCTGCCAGGTTATCGCTGGCGCCTACCCGGGTAAATAGTTTATCTACGATCCCAATCGTCGCCTCTCGAGCCGGAACAAAACACCCCATATGCGCCATGAGGACGATCAACCCAATTTGTCTTAAATAGGTGGACTTCCCAGCCATATTGGGGCCGGTGATGAGGTGAATCTGGCTTTGGGCAATATCCATGAAAGTGGAATTGGGTACAAAGCGTTCGGTAGCCGGTAAAAGTCGTTCCACGACCGGGTGACGCCCATCTTTGATACGCAATACGGAGTCTTCTACCAACTCGGGGCGAACGTATTTATATTTCAGGGCCAGGATGGCAAACGTAGCAACTATATCCAGTTGATTCAACAAGCGGGCATTGGTTTGAATGGGCCCCACCTTTTGTAGAACCGTTTGACATAATTCTTCAAATATACGCGCTTCAATGATGGCAATTTCCGCCTCCGCGGTGAGTAGTTTCTCCTCGTATTCCTTCAGTTCAGGAGTGATATAACGCTCTGCGTTCACCAGGGTCTGTTTGCGGATATAGGTTTCAGGCACCTTGTCCTGGTGCGTCTTGGTAATTTCTAAATAGTAGCCAAAAACTTTGTTGTAGCCCACTTTTAGGGAGGGGATTCCTGTTCGTTCCCGCTCTTCTTTTTGCAGATTTGCGATCCACTGTTTGCCCCCGGTCACCAAATTGCGTAATTCATCCAATTCTTGGTTCACTCCGGACCGGATGACAGGCCCCTGGCCCAACTGGGCGGGCGCCTCTGAATTGATCATTTGAGCTATCGCCTGGACGACTTCGTCCGTATCCACAAACCGCCGGGCAAATGCTGTCAGAGCTCCCCCTCCCTGATTCAAATCCTCCTGAAATTCAGGAACGGTCGTCAAGCTGGACTGTAACCCCAGTAAATCGCGCGGCCCGGCCTTCCCCTGACTGACCCGTCCTATGACCCGTTCTATATCAATAAGCCCCTTCAGCCGCTGCCGTATCTTCTTCAATAACCGTTTATCCTGAACCAAGCCTGACACCAGGTCAAGACGGCGATTCAGTTTTTCAATCCGGGTCAGGGGACGTTTAAGCCACTGGCGCAACAATCGCCCTCCGCCTGCCGTGTGGGTTTCATCCAGAAGATCGAGGAGCGTACCGTGGGTGCCCTGGGTCGCTAGAGATTTAAAGACTTCCAGGTTGCGAATGGTAAAGCCATCCAACCCCATGATTCCTTCTTGCGGAATCAGAGAAAGGGAATCGACATGTTCCAGGGCGCCGTTTAAATCATGTTTTATGTGATAAAAAAGGGCCCCGGCGGCAATAATACCCAGCGAATAATCTTCGCAACCAAAGCCTTTTAAAGAGGTGACCTGGAAATGGCGGGTGAGATTCTGGTAACTCTGCTCAAAATTGAACACCCAGTCCTCGATGGAAGTGATGAAGGGTTTCAGACTGCGATACCAGGGGGTGGTGGAGTAAACCACGCTTTCAGGAATGACCACTTCCCGCGGGGCAAACTTTTCCAGCAGTTCTGGCAATTGTGCCTGGGGACACTCCCCGATTTGAAAATCACCGGTAGACTGATCCAGCACCGCCACCCCAGCCTGCTCTCGGTGAAAAGCTAAGCAGGCAATAAAATGGTTTTTCTTCTCATTCAAAGCCACGTCGGCGGTGATCGTCCCGGGGGTCACCACCTCCACAACTTCTCGTTTTACAATTCCCTTGGCTAACTTGGGATCTTCCACCTGCTCGCAGATGGCCACGCGGTAGCCGGCGTTGACCAACTTGTACAGGTAACTATCCAAGGCATGGTGGGGAAAGCCAGCCAGGGGAACATCGGCGGCGCTACCGTTCGCCCGCTTGGTCAAGACGATCCCTAAAATTTTTGCCGTAATCTTCGCGTCTTCATTAAAGGTCTCGTAAAAATCCCCCATTCTAAAGAGCACGATCGTATCGGGATAGGCACTCTTCACCTCCTGATACTGACGCATTAAGGGCGTACCCGTCCCCTTGTCCTTAGCCATTGAGATTGGTTCCCCTAATCCTTTCGTCGCCCCGCCGAATGGTGTAGCCTAAACGATCACAATACTCCAACAGTGGAATTGAATACTTACGGGTCAATCCCGTTAAGGTCTTAAAATCCACTACTTTCATTACTTCGTAGCTGGCAAAATGGACCCGCAGTTGGTCGAGCAATGAATTGAAATGGCTGACGTGAAGCCAGAGACCATCTGTTATTTCAAGGGCTTTCCCCTGGGACTTCAAGAGGTAGAGTAATTTTTCCAGGAGGGATTCCTCCACCCCGGTCTTTTTTATGAAGTCTTCTGCCGTGGGGAGTTGTAACCGGGCCGCAAATAAAGCCTTCTCAATGGTTTTTAGGTAGTTTTGGTCTTTCTCACTTAGTTGCAGTTTATGTCTGGAAAGAGCAAACCCTGACTCTATGGCTTTGATTTTATCTGCTGCCAACAGAGTATTAGTCACGATGGTAAACCAGGAAGCGCTGAAACGCAAGTCGCGGCGTAGCGTATTCGATCCCAAAAAGCGGTGGTAAGGATTGTTCTCATGGAATAAAGACAGGTGGTCCATCAATCCCACCGTGGCCTTTTGTAAACAGTCCGGGGAAAAGACGATGTGTTGCTTAAGATCGACAATTAACCCGGCTTCCTGACAATAGGATCTCATTTTCTCTGTTGAAACCTGGAAATAGCGAGCCCAGTAGTCAAGGGACTGAGGTTGTCGCCATTCCCGTTCTACGAACTGTCGTAAGCGGGAAACATCATCCTCGGCAAGGTGCTGGATCCAGTCGCTTAATACCCGGCCGCTCCCTTTCGGTTGCGGGTCGAGGACGCTCCCCCCGCCGAGGGTTTCTAATGGTGAATACGATCGGATAATGAACCGGTCGTTCATGGCCACCACCACGGGGGTTTCGCTCTGAATCAGGCCGGTTTGGGAAGTACCCTGGGGCATGGTTTTGGGACCGAACAAGCGTACGTGGGCCATAACCTCCGCCGTGCCACAATGGAGCCTGATTCGCTGTCCATTTCGCAGCGGCCACCGGGCGTCACTAAGTAAGGTAAGTTGACCAACAAAACTTTGTCCGGGAGTCAGCCATTCCGGGGTACACAATTCCGTTCCCCGCCAAACCTGTTGTTTGTCAACCCCGGTTATATTCAGGGCGGCCCGGTCTCCCATACTTACTTCCGCCACTTCGTGACCGTGTGTTTGGAGTCCCCTAATTTTGACGCTTTTATCCACGGGCAAAACGACTAACTCCTGCCCGGTTCGCACGGTTCCAGAGAGAACGGTTCCCGTAGTGACCAGACCAAACCCCTTTACGGTAAATGCCCGATCAACGGGTAGCCGGAAAAACCCCCGGTCCTCAGGGGGTGGAACGGTTTGGGCTTCCCGAAGCAAAGCCTGGCGTAAGGTTTCGATCCCGGTTTCCGTCTGGGTTGAAGTCCGTACAATGGTGGCCGTTTCCAGAAAAGTTCCTTTCAGGGTGTTCCGGATATCCAGCTCCAGGAGGTCCAACCACTCCGGGTCGGCGACGAGATCAATTTTAGTGAGCGCTACGACGCCGCGGGGTACGCCCAAGAGGGACAGGATATTTACGTGTTCCTTCGTCTGTGGCATGACCCCATCGTCGGCAGCCACGACCAAAAGAGCCACTTGAATGGTCCTCACACCAGCCACCATATTACGGATAAATCGTTCGTGACCAGGTACGTCAATGATCGTGATATTCTCATTCAAAAAGGCAAATCCCAGATCAATGGTCATGCCCCGCCGCTTCTCTTCCGCCAGGCGATCCGTGTCCACCCCGGTGAGGGCCTTGACGAGGGCCGTTTTTCCGTGGTCAATGTGACCGGCGGTCCCAATGACAATTTGAGCCATGATTAAAGACGCGCTAAAACAGTGGCTAGGGTTGCGATTTGCGAGGGCAGAATGGCTTTGAGATCAATATAAAAGGCGTTCCCAGAAATATAACCTACCACCGGTGGTGACGCCTGCCGTAAACGAGCGGCCCACTCCGTGATTTTCATCGCGGAGGGCGTGAATTTCAAGGCCATGCTGGGTAAAGCTTTGAGCGGTAAAGAACCACTCCCGGCTTCCACCACCGACTCAACCAGGGTGACCCCCAAAGCACGACGTTGGGTTTTGCTGAGGGTTTTTAACAGTCGCTCCCCTCGGCGCTTCAACACCAAGCGGGAGGTCGTCAATAATTTAATGGTAAGATTCCTGGAGGACACTTGGTGGGACGACTGATAGGTTTGCAGAATTTTATTAAGCAGGTACAAGGTCAGTTTATCACACCGAACCGCTCGGTAGATGGGATTGGCTTGCAGCCTCCGCAAGAGGTGTTTTTTCCCCACGATAATTCCCGCTTGAGGCCCCCCTAACAGTTTATCCCCGGAGAAGGTAACGATCGAGGCCCCCGTTTTCACGATATCAGCCACCTGCAACTCCGGTGGTAGTCCCAGGGCGGGAAAATCCGCCAGGGCGCCACTTCCCAAATCCGCCACGACGGGAAGCCCCTTGCGATTACCGAGGGCCACTAGTTCCTTTAATGATACTTCAGTCGTAAACCCCATGATCATATAATTACTGGTGTGTACCCACAAAAGCAGGGCCGTTTGTTCGTTAATGGCCAATTCATAGTCGCGGAGGTGCGTTCGATTAGTCGTCCCCACTTCCCGGAGAATACAATGGCTTTGGCGAATGATGTCGGGGAGGCGAAAGCTCCCACCGATTTCCACCTGTTGTCCGCGGGAAACGATGACTTCCGACCCTTCGGCCAGGGTATTTAGCGATAGCAGTATGGCGGCAGCGTTATTGTTCACTACCAAGGCACTTTCCGCTTTTACAATGGCCGCCAGATGTTCTTTAACCGAATTTAGACGGTCTCCCCGTTTGCCACCGTCTAAATCAAGTTCCAGGTTAACATACCCCGAGAACTGACGAGTAAGATCGCGTAATAGGTGCGCACTCAATGGTGCCCGACCTAACCCCGTGTGGAGCACGATTCCCGTACCATTGATGACTTGCCGGAGGGCCGGGTTAGCCGCTTGCTGAAGCGTGCCGATTATGGTTGTGATAATTTCCTTCCGTGAAAGGGTTAAAACCCCCGATTGAGCCTGTCGGCGAAAGGTGTGAATTTGCGACCGGATGAGGTAATTAATATAGTTAATATGTAAAGGAATACCCTGAGGCACTTCAAGTAATACCTCAGATACCGAGGGAAGTTCTTTTAGTTGTGTTTTAGACATGTTGCCTGACAAACTTGAACATAATTGGGCCAAATTCCAAGTTAAAAACTCACGTTTTACGATGGAGGAGGTAGGCTAAGGCAACGGCCGGTACCAGGATTAAAGCCATGACCGGAAATATATTGGCAACCCCGTAATGTTCAGCAATATACCCCCCAATCCCGGCAGCGAAAGACCCCACACCGAAACTAAGGAAGAAACTGATGCCATACCCTAACCCGCGATCCTGGCTGCGAGTGAATTGAGCAATTAAGGCGTTACCTACGGGCTGGACACTGAAATGCACCATCCCAAAAACAAAACTGAATAAAAGCAAAAGGTATTCCGTAGTGAACCCTAAAGCCATCAACAGGGGGATATTGAGGACCAAAATCCACATTAAAAGATAGGAGCGGCGATAGCGGGCCCCCAAATACCCGCCGATCAACTGGCCGATAATCCCGGAGACAAACACCAGGGTCGTGACCATGCCACCCCGCATCGTGTTGGAGAGGAAGGGGAGGCTGAGCCGGGTCTGCAATGTAAACAGGGCCGGCATATAAGTGGTGAATCCTGCAAAGGCCAATCCCAACAGGATCATGATCAGGTAATAAAGGAGGAGGGCTGGTTTATTGGTGGTATCAATTTTCAGGTGGGGATCGTCTTCATGAGTCTGGCGATTGAATGGCGGAATGAGGGTTAAAGTAAGAATGGCCAGAACCGCATTCACTGTCGCAAAAACACCGTAGGCTGCGCGCCAGGAGATGAGGTCAGAAAAAAGGGCCGCGGCGATAGGGCCGATGGCGAGGCCTGCTGTTCCCGCGATGCCGTGGTAGGCCAGGGCCGGGCTAATATTTTTTACCCGGCGGGAGATAAGGGTTAACCCGGCAGGGTGAAAAATACTGCTCAGAAGCCCTAACAGGGCAACCCCTATGGTCAAGAGGACTAGTGAAGAAGACCAGGCAATTAGTAAAGCCGCCCCGGCCGTACCCAGCTGGTAAATGATTAATAACCGCCGACCCCCAATGCGCGATTCCAGATACCCTGCCGGAATGGCCCCCAACCCGAACATAAAGAGGCCCGTGTTCACTACCAATCCCATGGTACTCAGACCCACCTGGAATTCCTTTTGAAACACCAATAACAGGCTGGGAAGCACTAACATGAGAGCATGCACCGTGAGGTGCGAACTCCCCGTAATGCCAATGATAATGCGTTCTTTTCTATTCATAGAAAAAAACCCCCACTAAGCGTATAGTGAGGGTTTCCAAGGAGAAAAACACTTACCGTTTTTCGGCGATACGCGTTGCTTTGCCGGTTAATCCACGGAGGTAGTGCAGTTTAGCGCGACGGACTTTACCCCGCCGTACGACTTTTATCGCGGCAATCATGGGTGAATGAACGGGAAAGATCCTTTCCACACCGATACCGCTGGAGATTTTCCGCACGGTAAAGGTCGCTTCGATTCCACGACCTCTCCGTCCGATAACCACCCCCTGGTAACGCTGGATACGTTCCTTGCCCCCTTCCACGACACGAAAGTCCACCGCCACGGTATCGCCGGGATGGAATTCGGGTAAATCTTTCCGTAGTTGATCCTTAGTGGCTTCGTACAATTTGTCCATGATTCAGGTCTCCAATCTGCCAGTCTTTTGTAAATATTTTTCCCAGAGATCCGGGCGGCGTTTCCTGGTGCGGCGTTCCCGCTGTTGCCGGCGCCAGGTCTCGATTTCCTGATGATGTCCCGAGAGCAATACGTCGGGAATTCTCATGCCCTCAATTTCCTGCGGACGCGTGTAATAAGGGGCGTCTAAAAGATCGTGATAAAAAGAATCGCTTGCCGCAGAGGAAAAGGAATGCAATACCCCCGGGACTAAGCGGACGATGCTATCGATCATGAGCAAAGCGGGCAATTCACCACTACTCAAAATGTAATCCCCAACGGAATATTCGTGGGTGACATACTTCTCAATCACCCGTTGATCAATTCCCTTATAATGACCACAGAGGAAAATGAAATAAGTATGTTTGCTCAATTCCAAAGCGGTGGCATGATTCCAAAGGGTCCCCTGGGGGGAAGGGTAAACCACCGTTACCTCATTGAAATCATCTACTTCAAACAAGGAAAAACAATGTTCGATCGCTTTGAACAGGGGCTCCGCCATGAGGACCATGCCGCTACCACCACCATAGGGTTCATCGTCGATTTGCTGGTAACTCCCGGTAGCAAACTCCCGGAGATTAATCACATGGTACTCCATCAACCCTTCTTCCCTACCTTTACGGAGAATCGACTGGTCCAGGTAAGTATGGATTATTTCTGTTACGGGTGTGATGATGGCAAGGTGTTTCAATCCAACAACCCTTCCATGGGAATGATGACGATAGATTCGTCGCCATGGTCAATATGACTGACGATTTCCGGAATGACGGGAATAAGAATTTCCCGCTTGCCCGTTTGAATGACATAGACATCGTTGGCGGGTAGCCAGAGGATATCCGTCAATTCCCCAATCCACTGGCCGGAGTTAGTCCGGACGCCGTAGCCAATCAATCCCGGGGCCACAAAAGCCAAAATATCGTCCTGATAGATGGGAACATACAGGGTTTGTCCCAGGAGTGTTTCAGCCTCTTCCCGGCTTTGAAACCCGGCGAATCGAAAGCGAACTCGTTTTCCGGTGCCTTTAGTGGCTTGAAGCTCAACCTCGCGCGCTAACTGTTCTGAAAAACCCAGGAGCAGGGGACGTTTACCAACGCAATCTGCGAAGTAACGGGTTAGCGGTCTTACACCTACTTCACCCTTCAAACCTCTTACCTGGGTGATCCTAGCAATGGGGAATAATTTTTCCATAAGTTTTTAGTCGATCACATCGAGACGGGCGCGTTTACCGCCTTGTTTAGCATTTACGGCAAATACGAGTGTCCGGAGCGCTGATATGTTACGGCCACCCTTCCCGATGACCTTCCCATAATCTCCAGCGCCTACGGTTAATTCGTAAATGATCCGCTGTTCCGTTTCCACTTCTACTACTTTTACTTCGTCCGGTTTATCCACCAATTTCTTGACAACGACTTCAATCATTTCCTTCATCGTCTGCACCTCCTACTGATAGTATTCCTTATCGTTTGGTTCCACCCTTACCGCTGGTCGGGTACCGCATTTTTAGGACTCCTCACCTTTTCCTTCCACCTCCTCTGTCTTTTCATCTCCGGGGGTTCCTTTTTCGGCTTGTTGTTCGTCTTCCGCGGGAGTCTCCGGGGGTTCTTCTTCTTGAGCTGTTACCGTCTCTGTAGAAGCTGGTTCCCCAGGTTCCTTTTCTTCCGAATCAGCTACCGGTTTAGCGGGGTTTGTTTCCTCGGTTTCTTCCGAGCCAGTTTCCGCCGTCTCCTCATCCCCAGTCTTATCCTCGGCGGCTTCTACAACGGGTTCCAGCGTCTCTTTGGCCACTGTTTCGGTTGCCTCGCCACTACCTGGTTCTTCTGCAGCACCCGCCTCCGATTTTACCTCCGCTTCTTGTTCGGTCGCGACCGGCTCTGGTTCGCTTTCCGGCGCCGGTTGTTCTTCAGCCTTCTCGGCCTCGGTGGCGGTAGCTTCGGGAGTCACCTCCGGGGCAGTGGTTGGTTGTTTCTCTTGCTTGGTTTTCTTCTCTGCTGCCGCTGCTTCCCGTCGTAAAATCCATTTTTGCATCTCTTTCTCGATTTGTTCTTCATCGAGTCCCTGCCGGATAAGATGCCAACGATAAACGATCCCCTCCTCGCGCAGCAAGCGGTGGGCGGCGGGGGCCATTTGAGCACCTTCACCCAACCAATGCAACACCCGCTCCGCTTTAAACGAATGGGGGTTTTTCTTATCCAATGGGTTGTACCAACCCAATTCTTCGATGGCTGCTCCATCCCGACGTTTCCGGGAATCCATCACTACTAAGCGGTAAAATGGTCGATTTCGTCTTCCAATCCGTTTCAATCTAATCTTAGTTGCCAAAAGAGTTTCTCCTTAATTCAATCCCATTACCAGGAATTTGCCCCGGTTAAAGGGGGTTCGTTTATTAGTTTGCTTCATTATTTTTTTCATAAAGTGGAACTGCTTCAATAACTGGTTTACTTCCTGGACCGAGCGTCCCGACCCGCGGGCGATGCGTTGCCGGCGACTGCCATTAATGCGTTCTGGATGGCGTCGCTCCTCGCGAGTCATGGAGTCGATGATGGCCCTTGTCCAAACAAGTTGTCGATCATTTAGCGACAGTCCCTGTAATCCTTTCCGGCTCATTCCCGGCAGCATGCCCAAGATTTGGTTCACGGGGCCCATTTTTTGCAACTGGGTCAGTTGGGTCCGGAAGTCTTCCAGGGTGAACTGGTTTTTCGCCAGGTTTTCTTCCACTTGTCGAAGGGTTTTTTCATCCATGACGGCCTGGGCTTTCTCCACTAAGCTGATCACGTCGCCAAAGCCCAGAATCCGATCGGTTATCCGCGCCGGGTCAAATACTTCTAACCCCGTCATCTTCTCAGAGAGGCCAATGAATTTGATGGGTACCTGCGTTACTTCAGCGATGGACAAGGCCGCTCCACCGCGGGCATCCCCATCCATCTTGGTGAGAATAATGCCCGTCAATTCCAGGGCTTCATGAAACGCTTGAGCCGAGAGAACCGCATCCTGACCGGTCATGCCATCCACCACGAATAAGGTCTCCGCGGGGTTTACCACCTCAGCGATCCGCTGGACTTCCACCATCATTTCACCATCCACGTGCAGGCGGCCGGCAGTATCCAGAATCACAACGTCGAACCCTTCCTCTTGCGCTTCTGCCAAGGCGTGTTTACACACCGCAACGGCATCGGCCGTTGGCTCGGCGAAACAGGGGAGGCCTTGCTTCTGGGCCAATGACTGGAGCTGCTCGATGGCTGCTGGACGGTAGAGATCTGCTGCCACCAATAAAACCTGCTTATTCTGTCGGGACAAATAATGCGCTAATTTGGCGCAGGTGGTGGTTTTCCCCGACCCCTGTAGACCAGCCAGTAAAATAACGACCGGGGGCTTAGCACTCAAGTTCAAGGGAACCGGTTTCTGACCCAACAAATCCACCATCTCGTCCCGGAGAATTTTAATGAAAAGCTCTCCCGGTTTGATGGATTTGGTCACCTGGGTTCCCAAGGCCTTTGCTCGCACTTGTTGGACAAAAGAGCGGACAACCTGCACATTTACATCAGCTTCTAAGAGCACCCGGCGCACCTCTCGTGCGGCGTCGTTGATATTCTTTTCGGTGATGACACCTAATCCACGAATTCGCTGGAGGACGGAATGTAACCGATCGGTGAGTTGATCAAACATGTTTTTTCAATTCAATTAAAGCTGCGAAAGTTAGACGTAATTGTTTTTCGAATCAACTTTTTATGCCAGCTTTTCCCGCTCCCTGAAACCTATAAAATTCGTGATAAATCCCAAGTTGAAGCATGCGAGAAAAGCAACCTCCCCTCCCGATGGATGCCCTACAGTGACTTTACAATCGCGAGGGTAACTGAAATACGGTAATGGTTATTACTTCTTTTCCTTCGGTGCTAACTTCTCATTAATCGCTTCGATGTCGGCGCGTAAGGCCTGAATGCTCTGATCAAGGTCCAAAAAGCGCTGGCTGTTCGATCGTCTCGTACGATTGAACGAGTCCTCTAAATCGCTCAGGTCCGTCTCCAAGTTATCGAATCTCCTGGTGACTTTCCGATCCAGTAATTCCAGATCGAATTTGACATTATCAATCCTGATCCCTAAAGAATCGGCAACATCGTTAATCAAATTAGTATTGGCAATAATATCCAACTGGGCCTGGTGGAGGTGTTTTCCCCGACCGATGAACTGGAGGTTTAATTTTCGCAGGTCTTCGCGGAACTCATTATTCACCACATCGACATGCTGTTTATCATTCTCATTCAACTGATCCATGCGTTTAATCATCTCAGAGGCCATATATTGAAAATAGCCACCGGCAGCGATGAGAATAATCAGTAATCCAAAAATAATTTTATCTTTTACACTCATAAGATCCCTCTTATTTGCCTAATTTTTCCACGCGTTTCTCCCATTCACTCATTTCTTGATCCTCTGGGGGACTTTCGCTTTCCATTTCTGTCTTCACCTCTGCACCCCGCTCTTCTTCAGATTTGATCTCTTCCAAGAGTTTATCTTTAAGTTCCGCGTTGGATTTTAGTTGTTCTAACAGGGAAGCGACTTCTTCGTTGAAATCAGCGATGGTATGTTCCAGGCGCTGTAACAATTCATCCAGAAGTGCCTTACCATAACTCTCGTTGATCCCATCCAGGAGATCATCCAACTTGTTATTCAAATAAGCCTGGCGGCTTTCTTCTTTATCGAAATCGATAGCCATAAGACTCTCTCAAATTACCGCTAGTTTCAGATAATGTGAAAAAATTATTTCACCCTTTCGCAATCAGGTTAAAATAGGTTTTTGGTAACCATCCCATCTCTGGTGTAAAGGGTTCACTAGTTTCCGGGAGGCCGGCTTCCTTAAAAGCTGCAATCAGGGGGAAAAAGATTTTTTGTTGTAATGAGTACGGAAGGCGGTCGGAGGTCTCCGTCGCCACCAGTTTTTTGCCGCCAATACTCGTCTCCGAGCCCCGTTTAAACACATATTTCTGGGCGATGATATGGACGTGAATATAATCTTCCACATAGACGGCCAGGGCGTAGTCGTAGCGACGAATATCCCGGGCTACCGGTTGGGGTGTGGTTACCAATAAAAAACTCTCCGGAGCGTAATAAGCGATGTCATATCCCATTCCCTCCAGGGTCTGTTTGCACGTCTGCAACGCTTCCTCTGGTGATCCTTTGTAGCTGAAGTAGCGAATCATGCGGGGTGGCTCCGGGCACATGGAAAATTGCACCGCCATTATTGTCATTAACCAGGTCCTCCCGATTGTCATCCAGTTTGGTTAATACAATTCGTATATGGAGGGAAGGGGTTGTTCTGCAGGAATTTCTTCCCCTTGAATCTGGTAATCGGGGTTATAGTAGACCAGTTTCAAGATACTGGGATTGTCCTGTAAAATGGGCAGTTCAGTGGGAGGCATTTGGACTAGGCTGTAAAGTAAAAGATCGATCATCACAGGAGTTTTATCCCAGGTGGAACGGTAATAAGCGCGGGCATATTTCACCGCTAGCAGGTTGGCATAGGCCACGGAAGGACCAGCCTGAACCTGAGTGGTGGATCGGGGCTTACCATGAACCTCGCTAAGGCTCTGCTCTAGACGGAGGAAAAATTTAATCTGTTCATCAAGATTCAGGTGGTTGACCTTAAAACCAATCTCTACTTTCCAAAAACCACTATCGGCAAAGCAGTACATGATATCAACTTCATCCTTACCCAGTTTTCCGTGGGCTAGGATGCGACTGCTATCAGCAGCATAATAGAGGGTGTCCATCTGTTCCCACCGGGGAGGGACCGTGGGGAAGGTCCCCCAAGCATACCCTTTATAGCCATAATCCAACTCCATGGGAGGAGTGACTTCCGCCACACTATCGGGAGGTTGGGCCACTGGAACGACCGCCTCCGCAGTGTCGGGTGGCGGAACCGTCGTCGCCTGGGCAGTATCCACTAGCACCGCCGACGGGTCAATTTCCTGGGCGGTTAGAATCGTGGCCAAACTCATCCATAACAAATAATAATGTCTCATGCGCGTCCTCATTGCCTTACAATGCTTCCTTGAAAATGGACTCCCATACGGTTCAAAATACGTACCTCGAAGACTTAAGACAAGTCTAAATCGTTTTACCCCCGCTGATGCTCATAACGACTAGATCCATGATATTAGCATACCTTGACAATCCTCATTAGCCCGATTCGCACACCCTAACGAATAATAGTCCCGATACGGTTCAACCGAGGCATCCAGGTGTCCAAATCCAACGACATATAGGTCAGGAGCGCCTTCCCCAAGACGTACCGCTCAGGAACGAATCCCCAGAACCGGGAATCAAAACTATCGTCGCGGTTGTCCCCCATCATCCAGTAATAGTTTTGCTCTACGGTGTAAGCGTTCATTCCCGTAATTGGTTGTCCATCAAGTAACAATTCTCCCGCGGGTAACTTGGTCATCCAGGGATTAATCAGCGTTCCCTGAGGATAATAACGACTGTACACTTCCGGAGATTTTTTCCTTCGGTAAAGGTCATTCGGATCGGTCATGGTGAAATGATACTGGCGCTGCTGATTCCGGAGTACCAGTTCATGCCCGTCCAGCAGCATGAGCTGCATCACCAGCAAGGCAGTCTCCGGACCCAAGGGAATTACATCTCCTTTCCGGGGAATGCGAAGGGGGCGGAAATTATCCTTGTTCCCTTGAGTTCCCAGGAAAATGAGGGGGTCCCTTTCGTTGGCCGGACGCATGGGAGCGCTAAAACGACCGTGTTCGGGTAGTGGAAACTCACGACTGTTCACAAACACCCGTCGGGCTTTAATCGCTATCGTATCCCCCGGTCCAGCGATGCACCGTTTCACGTATTTCACATGGGGATCGCGGGGATATTTAAAAATAAGTACTTCTCCTGGTTGGGGCTCCCGGAACTTGGGAAAACGAATATACGGAATGTCAAAACCAATATCGGTATAGGGAATCCCGATCCAATCCGGTGTGCGCATTCCGTAAATAAATCGATTTCCTATTAAAAAGTCGCCGGTCATGATGGTGTTTTCCATACTGCCGGTGGGAACAATGTACGCCTCCACCAGGGTGACTTTCAGTAGCAACACGATCACCACGATAATCAGCAAGGCGCGGATTTCCCGGAGGATTTTCACAAACGACATAAGATTAAAGTTACATTAGAAAGAATGTGTGTGACCTTTATTTATTCATCCTAGCGTATTCCCGGGTAATGCTTCAACCGGGGTTTCCCTTTCCCCAAGATAATGCTAAACACGTCCATGCGAATGTCTTTTTGCGTGGGGTGTTCCGTCAGATAAAATTGTATGGCATGTTTCCAGCGGTGGCGTTTAACCTTATCAACTTTTAGCTCGGGAACCCCCATTTGTTCCCTGGTGGCGGTCTTGACTTCTACGAAAACGAGTTCCTGCTCATTTTCCGCTACCAGGTCCAATTCACCGTGGGGTGTGCAGATGACGTTCATAGCGCGTATGGAGTATCCTTGATCCAGGAGCTTCAGGGCGGCTAACTGTTCTCCCCAGGAACCTATCCGCCGGTGGCGCTGTAGCCAGGAAATGGTGGGCAAATGGTGGGAAACGGGGTGGAAAGAGCGACGATGGATCAAGCAGGCCTTCAACTCCTTCAGGGCCTGCATGTGTTCCGCCGTGCCGTACCCCTTGTGCTTGGCAAACCCATAGCCGGGAAATATGAGGTCATACTGCTCCATCATTCGATCCCGGGTCACCTTGGCGACGATGGAGGCGGCCATGATGGAAGGGATTTGGTCGTCGCCTTTTACAATCCCTTTATTAGGAATCACTTGCGACGGGAGCGGGCGGCCATCAATTAAAGCCCGGGTAGGACGTGGATAGAGCCGTCCGAGGGCCATTTGCATGGCTTTGTAGGTGGCGCGGAGAATATTCAGATGATCAATTTCCGGTACCGCTACCACCCCAACACCAATGGCCCTGGCTTTTGCGTGGATTTCAGGGAAGAGTTGCGCTCGTCGGCGCGGTGTGAGGCGTTTAGAATCCCGTAAACCGGACAGGCCATGATTTTCTGGCAGGACAACCGCGGCAGCCACCACCGGTCCGGCTAAGGGACCTCGCCCGGCTTCATCTACGCCGGCGACTATTTCCACGAAACTTCCTCAAGTGTCTTCCCACGCGAGCGCAACCAAAGGGCGCCCGCTTCATCCGTGCGATGGAGGGTAATACCACGAGCTCGTAAGCGCTCCAGGACGAAAGGGGAAGGATGATTGAACTTATTCTTCTTCCCCACCGGGATTACGGAAAGACGCGGCCGTACAGCCGTCAATAGCCAGTCGGTGGTCCCGGTGATGGACCCGTGATGGGCAACTTTTAACACCTCTGAATCTAATATGTTTTCATAAGGTAAGAGTAATGCTTCCCCTTCATATTCCAAATCGCCGGTAAAAAGAAAGGTGACGGAACCGTACCGTAATTTCAACACCAAACTCGCATTATTAACGGAAATCCCCTCCGGGTAGGTTAAAGAATCAGGCGCCAGACAATAGAGGACCGTATTGGGGGATATCTTCCAGAACTGTCCCCGCTGGGGTTGTTGGTAGACTATGCCGCGTTCTTTAATCATCTGTAAAGTATTTCCGTAAGCCCAGGAATCAAAATCAACGGAAGTATCCCAAGCCGTATCTACGGGTATCTTTGTCAAGAGAGAACGAAAACCTCCGATATGGTCATTGTGAGGATGGGTCATGACAACCCAAGTCAAGTGTTTGATCCCAAAGTAATTGAGTACCGGTAATATCTGTTCTTCCCCGGCATCGTGGTAACGCGTGCGGGGACCGGCATCAATTAACATGGTCTTACCATTGGGAAACCGAATCAAAGTGGCGTCCCCCTGCCCCACATCCAGGAAAAGTACATCCAGAGTAGGGGAGCGCCAGGCCCAAGTCCAAACCACTACATTGATCATAAACAGAGTCAAGATAAAAGCCCAGGCCCGACGGTGACGATCCAGATACCATACCAGGGCCAGTAACCCTAAAAAATAGAACAGAATTTTCCATATAGACACCTGACCGACCTGGATTGAAGCGTAAGGAAAGTGAGAAAAAAACGCTGCCGCCCCGGTGATGAGTCTGGTAAGACCCCAGATTGTATGCCCTAAGAGGCCACCAACCCCGGGAAGCCATCCCAGAAATAGGAGCATAAACCCTTCGGCAACTAAAACGCCTACCAAGGGGACGATAATCACGTTAGCCACGAGGGCTACCAATGGTAACCGGTGGAAGTAAGTGGCGACAAAAGGTAAGGTGCCTAATTGAGCCGATAAAGAAACCAGAAATAGACCCCAAACGAACTGAAGTCCCTTGTTTTGGATTTGGGATACACGCATTTTCTCTGGTAACCATAGTTCAAATTTGCGGTAGAAGAAAACGATGGAGATAACGGCGGTAAAACTCAACAAGAATCCAGCATTCATGATATTGAAGGGCTCCCAGGCGAGGAGTCCCAACGCCGCGGTGGCAAGAATATTTTCCAGTATGGGTGTACGGTTAACCACTGGTGCCAGAACGTAGAGTCCCGCCATGAGGGAGGCCCGGACGACACTGGCCTTCCCTCCCGTCAGGGCTACAAAAACAACCAATCCCAATACGATTGCCAGGCGGTCCCAACCCCAGGGTATACGGCTGAACTTGGTAAGAACCATTAGAATGATAAGCACGTAACCCACGTGCAGGCCGGAGACGGCCAGGACATGAATAACCCCCGTTTTCACAAAGGTACTTTTAATCTCCGGGTCTACCTGGGACTTATCCCCTAAGAGTAACGCGGTCAACAAACCCGCTGATTCCGGTGGGGTGTGCTTTCTGATCTGGGATTTTATGAGACTGCGCAGGGACTGGATTACTTGTAGCCAGCTCCCGTGCCGGATTGGCTGATAGGCCAGCTCTTGGTCGCGGTCCTGGAATACGCGTCCAAAGATCCCCTGACGATGGTAAAAAGTGCGGTAGTGAAAATCTCCCGGATTCCTCGGCTCGGGAAAATCCCGAAAGACACCGTTACCCGCCAAAGTGTCGCCCGGTACGCAATCGCAACTATCACGTAGATACACGAAATAATCCCAGCGACGATCCAGTTCCAGGAAGGATGATTGTAAGGATATGTTTCGTACGCGATATTTGAAACCCCGGCTGGTGGGTTTTACATCCTCGATGATCCCCCGGTAATGAACCGTCTGTTCTTCCACATTTTGGACCAATTTTGCTTCCCTTGCCAAGGCGAGACTCCGGTTCGCCATCCGCCACCATCCAAGAGTAAATACCAAGATCAAAAGTCCTATTAGAAACCATCTGTCTTTTCTTACCAATAGGAAAAACAGGGCACTGAGTATTAGGCCGGTCAGGCGTAAATAATACGAGTTGTACAACAACCCCAATAAAATACCCGCCAAGAAAGCCAAACAGAGAAAAACCATGGGCATCTTTTTAAAGGTGAGCATAGCTTTCATCATCTGGATACTGGGAAACTCTCAGGCGTATTTTTTTAGGTTACTGCCGTAGACTGAATTTCTAAACCCGAAGGGTTCATGATCTGACATCAATCCCGTTCACCGCGATATTAAAAGTTTACTAGATAAATTTCCAATAATATGTCCCAGTATACCTCCATAAACATGGAGTTATAGTCACAATAATGCTTATAAATTTTAAAAATTACACCATCTTGACACAACCCTTAAACTCCGGGAAAATTCAAACTGCAAGCGGGAACCTACTCGATAAACTCTACACGATGATTATCCGATTCATTGGTATTAAGTAGCCTAAATGTTGATAAAGAAAAATGAGGGCATTGAGAGCCTGGCGCTGGGTTGATGCAGACACTTTTCTGGACAGTGCGAGGTGACTCAGGAATGCTTCGATTTCCGTTCCGCCCATTTGGTCGGGATGTTTATTATTGTGGAAAAGAATGTATTTGTAAATCCAATCGCAGTAAGATTGTTCGGTGCGATATGCATAATGATGATACCGCATGACTGCTTTAACCTGATACATTAATTTAAGTCCTGGATTAGGGGTGAATTTATTCTTGTTATACACGGCTCAGAATTCTTACATTGACGGTATAGTTAAGATAGCCGAAAAATTGTGAAAAATCTAGATATATTTTCCACTTTTTAAATGACATAGGAAGGATAGATGTCATTTTTTCCAATCTATATCATCAATATATGGAATGCTTTTCCATTTATTAGCACTGTTATATGGCTCCAGAATAAAAGAGAAAGGAAACTCATATTTTGAAGTTATTTATTCAATCCATTTGCCCAGTTTTCCTCATCTTCTTGTTTTCCTATTCTATATCCTGTAAAAAAGAACCAACAGAATCGAAATTAGGAATTATATCTGTTACAGTAGTTGATAACGATTCGGAGGAAACTCCTGTGCCAGATGTTGAAATTACTATTACACCTGGTGACCTTGTTAAAAAGACTGATGCTAATGGCAATTGCAGTTTTGAAGTTGATCCAGGTAGTTACTATGTAGATGCAGAAGTGTGCTGTGTTGGACCTGGTTTTATTGAATATCATGAACCAGTTACCGTTGTAGAGAACAAAACTGTGAAGGTAAAACTTACGGCTTGCCTTAGTTGTCTGTAACTGCTTTTGGAATCGATAAACTTAAGAATTCCAAAAAATCAATAGATAATCGCCATATAACAAATCACTCCCGCGGATGGCTTACAGCCACCGCTGATTTCAGGCGTTAGGTGTCTATACAACTACCCTTTAACCTAAGCATTAAAGGAAAGCTTAGTGGCCAAAAATAAAAACAACAACAAAGAACCTGCCCGCACGTCACACGCAGGCGGGGAAGCGCAGGATGATTGGGAAGAAGGTGTCATTCCAAGTGAATTTGATTTTACGATGGGTTTGTCGCCACCTGGAAATACATATAATGAAGATGGTATCGGTATTCCATTGTTTCAGGGCAATGCTGATTTTGAATTTCGGTTTCCTAAAAATCGAGTTTATACAACTGACCCAAGAAGCATTTGCAGAAAAATATGATATTTTAATAAGTGTTCGGGCTCCGGTTGGCGCTCAAAATATGGCAAAAGAAAAATGTTGTATTGGTCGTGGTGTTGCTGCATTTAGATATAAACAAAATAATTCATTTTATACTTACACTTATTTCAAACTAAAATCATTGATGAACGAAATCCAGCAATATAATG
>CAZVNL010000017.1:0-45415 GCA_964628055.1 uncultured bacterium
AAACCTTTACCTCAGCCTTGCTATTTTAATTCCAAATTCCTGCGACTTTAAGACTTTCCGGAATTTAGACTTTAAGACTCTTTCTTCTTCTACCTCAGCCTCAGCCTCGGTGCGGTCCCGACCTGCGACCACCTCCCTCGGTCCTTACTTTTAATCTCCACCTATCGCAGCCCCAAGGCTGGAAGGGATTTTTGGTTTAACCATGAAAAATGACAAACGGGACCAGGAATCCCGTCTGTCATTTTATTCAATAGTCAAGGGGTAGGGAAGATCACCCTCTAAGGTTTGGGTTTATTTTACAATAATCATTTTTCGGGTGGCCTGAAATCCCTTTGCCGTAAGACGATACAGGTAAATCCCCGTACTCACTTCGCGACCGGAATCGTTGCGGCCATCCCAAGTAACCCGATGATACCCTGCCGGTAGAGCACCACTAACCAAACGGCGGATTTCTTGACCACGCAGGTTGTACACCACTAACTCCACTTCACCATCCCTTGGTAGGGCAAACGTAATCTCCGTTATCGGGTTGAATGGATTAGGATAATTCTGATGTAGGGCGAATTGGGTAGGAATTACCTTTAGTGACACTTCCTTGTTTCGAATAACTACTGGTACCTGAACCCCCTGGGGACCCACGGCCTGGACCTCCTTTAATTGCACCGCCGCCGGCTGGTCGTATTTACCAATCAATGTCACCGGAATGGTGATATCCCAATCTTCATCCAGGTCGAGAACGGCTCCTTTCCGATTTAACACCAGGATAGTGACAGTTCCTTGATCATTGGCATGAGAGTTTATAAGCAGTCCTTCTCCCTGGTTAGAGAAGACTGGGGAACCTAACTCCATCTGTTGGACATTATATTTCAAGGAAATTTGCAAGCCGCGGAGGTGACTGGCGTAATCCAATGCCAGGCCCATCTGGTTCTCACCCAGGGAAGCTAATTCAACGTCCAATATGGCGGAGGCGTCAAAGGCCATTTCCCGGGCTTGACCGGCAGTAACAATTAAGTCCACGATCATCACGATATCGGCAATGTTCAGGGTGCCGTCGTAATTCACATCGGCGTTGCGGAATTGCGGGTCGCTGGGAACCGTAACACCCAGGACAAAATCCACAACAGTGCTCAAGTCACTGATGTCTACCGTGTTATCAAAGTTCACGTCCCCCGGTAGGAACGGCACGGCACAGGCTATATTGGAAGGTTTGGACTCCAACTGCCCGTAAAGCGGTGTTTCCCACACGGCCCTGACGTTGTAACAATATTCCACGTAATTGGCAGGTACCGAAACGGTATAAGTAGTATCATTCCCTATCGTAACACCCACCAACGTATCCCCAGCAGTGGTAACCTCGTAGATATTGTAACCCACCAGACTATCAGCCGTGGAGGTACGAGAGGAATACACACCACCCAGAAAGGAGGTTACATTGAGAGGATTCACTCCTGTCTTTCGATCTACATTAGACCTGTTAACCGTTGAAAACAGACCCACCTGTATGTTCTGTTCAGTTGGTGAACCTGTAAGTACCCGACCGGTGCTGGTGACGGTTGTTGTGCGTCCTGCAGGAACCCCGAAAAACGTAGCCGCCAGGCCGAAGTCTCCCGTCAGGGAAGGATCACCACCTACGGCATCGTAAATGGTGGAATAGACCCCGCCCGCGTACACCCAGTTGCGATCATAAAATTCGGGACTCTGGGGATCAATATCATTGGCAATTCCCAGAAAGCCGGTGCTGTTTTCTTCGATCATCAAATAGATGTCGCCACTGGTGATCTCCAGACCAGCGTCACTTACATCGATGATATATTGTGCCAGACCACCGTTGTCCGAAGGAAGGTTCAAACCCGTAGCTAACACTACTGAAGTCAATCCATCGGGACCGGCGACAGAACCGGATGGATCGAGGTAAGCCACTAAGTTACCACTAGTAACGGCGGCGTCCCCCTGGGTGTACACCGTGACCATGAGGAGGGTCGCCGGGTAGTCCGGAGGCGTAAAGCGAACACCAAATTCGCAACCACCACCGCATCCAATCTGGGACTCAAAGAAATCGTCGTAATAGGCAACCTCATATTCCGATTCACCGCCCGGGGTTCTCCAGTTTAAGAAAACACTGAAGTCACCTCCCACAGCCTCCAACCGAATGGGGCGACCCACATGGGGAATGAGGGAGAAATCCTGAGTGGTGGGCGCTTCCTGTGCAACGACAGTCACCAGGGCTTCGTCGTTCTCAAAACTCGCGCGGCTCACCTTAACCGTGTACTCTCCCGGCTCCAGATTCTTTAAGTAATAAGTTCCGCTGGTATCCGTCGTATCCGCCACCGCTCCAGCTACGACAATAGCACTATCCAGTGGCGTTCCCAGCGGATCCGTGACTACTCCACTAATGTCACCGTACAACCAGGTGGGAGTTACTGCGACGGTAATCGTATCACTCTCATAGTCAGGATAATAAGCTGCTGTCACACCAAAATCGTAGCTCTGGCTGTTGGTTAAACCAGTTACCATATAACTGGTGGTGAGTACCGAATCAGCGACTAAGTTTCCGTCCTGATAGACTCTGTAGAACTGAAAATCTCCGTCATTCTGGCGAGCCATGGTGGGGGCGCTATCCCAAATAGTGATATCATCGATAGCCCAATACCAGGCCCAGAGACCACCATCGGCATAGTGGAAACGGATTTTAACATTCTCATGTCCACCAGCTATGGTGGTGAGGTCAACTATTGCAATTTCCGGAATTGTCGTAGTACCGTGATCTTCGTCCCACGTAAGGACATTGGACCAGGTACTTCCCCCATCGATGGAGATATCCACTTGGGCTACTTCCGCGCTATCACCGTTACTGATATCATTGTAGTAGGAAGCAAACTGCAAGAAGGGTGTGCTCACGGAACTAAAGTTCAACACGGGTGTGATCAAATCCTCTTCCAGAATTGCGGAAGGATCGGCGGCATCTGAATCACAAATACCATACAGGTTATCTCCAAAAGCCGTCCACCAGGAATGACCCGGGTCGGGGCTCATCCAGGTATCGGTGCTGGAGCCACCATCCAAAACCGTCCAGCTAACGGGGATACCATTGCTAAAATCTTCAAAGAAAACGAACGACGGGGTCCCTGGGGGGGTCCAGGAGAGGAAGACCTCCTCGTCCAATCCCACACCGTTGAGATTGGTAGGTGGCGGCGGGGTGAATAATTCTGGAATCCCACAGGCGGTATCCGAGGGGACGGAAGACACTTCATTAGCACCGTTTAAATACACAGCGGTTATGTAATAACAGTATTCTGTTCCCAGGGTAACTGTGGTATCACGATAAAAGGTCGTATCCGAGGTATCGTACAACACATCGTCTCGATAGATGTCATACCGCAAAAGATCCCCACAAGAGGGGATTAGTTCCCGGCCGGTAACTTCGGATATGCGGGTGGTGGGTGCCTCGTCGATGGTGACATCATCGATGTACCACCCAGGATGGGGTACCACGGTAGTGGATAAAATATGCCAGGCAATTATCACCGTTTCTCCGATATAAGGAGTCAGGTCGAACTCGGCCAGTTCCCAGTCCGTGGTGGCACCTGTACCCCCGTAAGTGTCTTCACCTCCGGAACAAGTTCCTGAACCTGAGGTGGCCGTATACCCGCCTACAGGGTAGATAATCGTCCAGGTAGTCCCTCCATCGGTAGAAATTTTTACATTGCCGCCGTCGAAATCCCCGGTACCAAAATCGTACCAATGCCAGAAGGACAATTGGGGGGCGCTGCCAGAAATAAACACCGGGGGTGTTTGCAACATGTCGCAGGCGCCATTGTTGAAATCTCCACTGAGGACGGTTCCCCATACGTTGGTACCCGAGTAGGCCGCCATAGGTCCTGAAGTGGGGGCTCCCCATTCCCAATCACCCTGACCGGTGAACCCACCGTCATCGGCCTCGAAATCCTCAAAAAAGGCACCCCCTCCCTCTCCTGCGGGATCGCGCCAGGTTAAGGTTAAAACACCATATTCGGCTTCTGAACTGACCACCACGTTAGAAGGTGGACAGAAATTCTCTTCATAAAAAACCTCAAAGGTTGCTGTATCACCAATAAAAGGATCAAAACTGGCTCCGGTAGGGTCTACCGCCTCCAAGGTCAGCAGGTACGTCCCGTCAACCAGACTGTCCAAAGTGAAAGGTCCGGTTTGGAAAACATCGGCAACGTGAATATTGTTTAAATAGGCCTTCAAATAGCCGTCACAATCCACACAGCCGGAATCACCCAAGGTAAAATAAGAAGCCAGATCAAAGGTTACTGCCACGGTGTCAGTGTCAATTACAGTGCCGTAGGTAGGGTATGTAATCTGAACCACTTCTGCCTGGGGGAAAGCCTCCCCACTGATGAGAATGATTACCACGGCAAGGATCAATAGGTTGCGTTTAACCATGCATGCCTCCTGAGGGTTTTAGATGTAGGAGAAAAATCTCTATTTCACCAGCACCATTTTCTTGGTATCGTGGAAATACCGGGCTGTTAAACGGTAGAAATAAATCCCGGTGCTCACCTCTTCCCCGGCGTCATTCTGCCCATTCCACAGAATACGATGATATCCTGCCGGTAGAGTACCACTTACCAACCGCCGAACTTCCTGACCACGCAAGTTATACACCACCAATTCCACTAATCCTTCCATGGGGACATCAAAGGTGATCTCCGTTACCGGGTTGAAGGGGTTAGGATAGTTCTGGTGCAGGGCAAATTGAGTAGGTAACAACTTAATTTCTACACTGGTAGTGCGACGCAGTACAGGAACGGCAACACCGTGTTCTCCGGCTGCCAGGAACCGGTCTAAGATAACTCTCCCCTGGGAACGGGTCCCACTGGCCTTTTGTACCGGCACCGACAAATACGTCTCCGTGTTCAAATCCAATACACCACCTCCACTGTGGTAGACTACAATGGTCACTTTACCAGCCCCATCATCATGACTGCTGACGATGAGGTTTTTCTGGGGTTGGGTTAGGTTGGGCACTCCCAGGGTTATCTCCTGGGGATTGTAGGTGAGGGTAAACTCTAACCCCTGGAGATAACTGTCGTAATCGAAGCTGAGGCCTACGGAGGCATTTTCCAGGGCGGTGAGTTCTACACTTAAAACAGCGGAAGGATCAAAGGCCACCTGTCGTGCATTAACGCCATAAATGATGTCTACAATGAGCACAATATCCTGTATATTGATTTCCCCATCCTGATTCACGTCCGCTCCTCGAATCTGGGGATCGGTGGGAACCGTTACCTGGAGGACAAAATCCACCACGGTCAATAGATCGGTGAGATCCACGTCGCTGTCAAAGTCCACGTCACCCGCGGTGTAGGGAATGGCGCAGGCCTCCCCCGAGGGCTTGGATTCTAACTGACCGTAATTATCCGTTTGCCAGATGGCTTTCACATTATAACAGTATTCCACGTAATTCTCCGGGACGATGATCGTCGCCGTGGTATCACCAGTTGTGGTTGCCACCAGCGTGTCCCCACTACTCAACACCTGATAGACGTTAAAGCCTACGAGACTATCCTCCCGACTCACAACAGTACGGTTAGGTAGTATTGGTTCGGCGAGGCGGGTGACATTCTCCGGGTTTTCGGAGTAAACATAATTTTCTTCGTCAACAGGAGGCATGACTGATTTGGTTTTCAATTCCCCATGATAGGTGCCCTGGTGGACGATTTCCAGGGTCTCTACTAAATGACCATTCCCATCCAACGTTTGACGACCGGCAGCCCCAAAGAAAGTGGCCAAGAGGCCGAAGTCACCGGTGAGGGACGGATCGCCATCCACGGCATCGTAAATGGTAGAATAAACACCACCTGTGTACACCCAGTTGCGATCGTAAAACTCCGGGCTCTGGGGATCAATATCATTGGCAATTCCCAAGAAACCAGAGCTGTTTTCTTCGATCATGAGGTACACATCGCCACTATTGATGACCAGGTTAGCCGCACTCACGTCCACCAGATACTGGGTTAACACACCTCCGTTGGAGGGCAAGTTCAAACCGGTAGCTAACACAACACCCGTGAGGCCTCCCGGTCCCATGATAGATCCATTGGGATCGAGATAAGCTACCAGGTTCCCACTGGTGACTGCGGCATCCCCCTGTGTGGAAATTAAGACACTCTGCAAGGTGGCTGGATATCCCAGCGGAGTAAAGCGAACCCCAAATTCACAGCCGCCACCGCAGCCGATTTGCGATTCCAGTACATCATCATAGTAGGCCAGATCGTAATTCTGTTCCGCCCCGGGATTCTTCCATAATAGATGCACAGTATAATCTCCACCTGTCGCTTCCAGCCCAACTGGCCGGCCAACCTTCGGGGTGAGCGTAAAATCTTGAACGGTTGGAGCCTCCTGGGCCACGACCGTTACCGTGGTCTCATCCATCTCAAAACCGGCCCGGATAACCCTGACGGTATACTCCCCTGGCAATAGGCTGGGCAGTAAATAAACACCATCGGCACCGGTAGTATCCGTCAACGAGCCAGCCGAAACAATGGCACTATCCAGGGTCGCACCGTTGGGATCATAAATCACCCCGGAAATATCACCGTACAGCCATGTGGGACTGAGGGTAATGGTAACCTGTTCACTCTCGTAGGAAGGATAGTACACAGCAGTCACCCCTAAGGTATAATTTTGACCGTTGTTCAGTCCCGTCACCAAGTAACTGGTGTTGCCGATTACGCTGGTGTTATCGGGAGTGGAACTGCTATCCACATAAACGTTGTACCCCAATAAGTCTCCATCGGTTAGGATACGTTCCTCGATGAAAAAGGTCCCATCCACGTCCACCGGGGTAGACCACCAATCGTCGGAGAAATGGTATTGGACCGGCAAGGGACCGGAGAGTGAATCGGCAAAGGTCAGCTCGGCCCAGAAAGTAAGCGTTCCGAAAATGCCTCCCGCAGCATCATTGGCGTTAGTCCCCCAGGAAATGGTTTGACCTTGAATGCCGTTAAAGGGTTCCGGGCCGTAGGGCTCACCACCGATTCCTAAGGCGTCGGGACCAGCGGCGTTGATGGTCACCCCGGCGGGGAACGTTACGGCAAAGGAATCACAATAGGCAAAGTCGGGAGCTACCACCGTGAGGGTGAAGTTCATAAGATGGGTGTTGCCGGGAATGTACATGTCATTGGTCGATACTGTAGATCCGGTAAGGTCCCGACTGGTGGCGGTGCCGGACCCAATAACAATGATATCATCTACGGCAAAGAACCACGATTCACCACTATCCACATGGTAGTGAAACTTAATTCGTACGTCTGAACTCCCCGCAACGCTACTTAACGATACTGAATCCGAGAGAACCGCATTCAAACCACCCGGCGGTGTATCTACCGTGTAGGACTGCATGAGTGTCCAGGTGGCGCCTCCGTCCCCGGAAATATAGACATTACCACTATCCGTGGGATTGCCCGCATAGTCCTGGTAATTGAAGGTGTAGTATAGGGTGGCATTCGTAAAGGCGCTTAGATCAATGGGCGGGGAAATAAGATCCGAGTTGGGAAATGTGTTACTATAAGAAATGATAATTGCAAAAGTTTCATCAAAATCGTCCAACGTATAACCAGAGGGACCGTCTTCACCAACGTCCCAGATAATGCCCGAATTGTTGTTATCGGTGATGGTCCAGGTAAGCGGCATCCCGGAGTTGAAATTCTCGTAAAAAGCGTACTGGGGAACCCAGGGATCAGTCCAGCTCAAGGCAATCTCTTCGTCCAATCCAACGCCCGAAAGATTCGTGATAGGCGGTGGAATAAAGGCTTCCGGTGTGGCGCAAAGGGTATCTGTCGGCACACTGGCGGCACCAGTGTAATTAGCCACAATGTAATAACAGTACTCTGTTCCGTTCGTTAGGTTTTCATGGATATAAAACGTCGTGTCTGTAGTATCCACCAAGGTCCCGTCCGATAAATAGATACCGTAGTTCTGTAAATCACCACATCCTTCGATAACTTCCCGTGATTGCAGGGGATGGCTTTCCATTTCATATCCCTGGATAGCCGCCAGTTCGGGAGGCACGGGTTGACCGGCCTGGGTCGCCGTTTTATAGAGTTCCACTTCTTCGTAGGTGTAGGGAAGGTCACCGATCGGCGGGGCCCGGAACACTCCGCCGCCACCTGGCGCACTCCAGTAAATATCCAGGCTGGGGGGGTTGGCCTCATTCCAGCCATCCAAATCCAGGTAATAGCTTGCGGAGCCATCGCGGTCCATGATCCCCACCACAAACCATCCCTGGGGAATGGCTGCCAACAGGTCGGCCGCAGCATTATTAACCAGAGGATAGGAATACCAACCAGGGGAGAAAGAAGAAGATTCATTGCGATATAGATAGGCTTCCGAAGAACTGGAACCGGCATTGATTTCACTGTGCAGTGTAGCAGGACTGGCTGTAAGGGGATCCACCGACACGGCAGTGGCACTCCAATAAGGCCAGTTCGTGGCGTTCACATAATAATTAAAAACAATCGAATCAATAGCAACATTGGCAGACATACCCAGGAGAGAAAAGCGAATCCACCCTGACTCGCGATTGGTGGTTGAGCCACCGTGAGCCTGAATCAGGCTGGTCTGAATCAAGCTGGAACCGTCGGTGGTTCCCGTGTGGTAGTCAGCAGAATTAGGGGTGGCAGGAAAAGGGTTGGCTCCCGAGACGCCAAAAGGTGGTTCCCAATATAAATAGTTCCGCGTATCTCCAGCCATTAGGGAAAAAGCCCGTGGCGGACAATAATTATCTACTGAAGGTACATCTACCGTAAAAGAGACCGTGTCGTGGACTACGGGGGTAAAACTGTTACCGCTTGGGTCCACCGCTTCTAAATTGAGAAAATGTTGTCCGTCGCTGAGGCCGGAAAGTGTAAAGGGAGAACTAACGATTGAATCAACGACTAAGGTGTTGTCTAAATAAGCTTTTAGGTAGCCGTCGCAGTCGTTACAACCGGGCGTACCCAGAGTGAAAAAAGAGGCAATATTAAAGGTAACTGCCACTGAATCCGTATCGATAATTGCCCCGGTGTAAGGATAGGTAATTTGGACAACTTCGTCTCGGTTTACCTGGGAAAACAAACCCATGGGAAATACAAGGAAGACGAAGATGCTTTTCGCTAGTTTTCCGAACAACATGGATACCTCCTAGTTAGACAACGATATTTATGAACCAATTTAAGTACGGTGTCGAGAAATGTCGTAGAGGAATTTACTGAATCAATGGTGATTATCAATCATTTTTACATGGGAATCTGCCTTATCACTGCTTTGTGAAAGAACATACCCACCGCAATCCCTCGGGTTCGTGTGTGGTCACTTTAAAAATATTAGTTTTCTCGATTGACGTCTTCCCTCCTGGTCCACAAGAATCAGGTACAGACCAGACGCGTAATCGTTCTGGATTGTGATCTGATGTCGCCCGGCGACTAATCTCCCCCTGAACAACACCTCTACCACACGGCCTCGTAAGTTATACAGCAAGATATTCGTTTCCGCGGACATTCTTAGGACCAGATCTAATTGGCTAATCCCGTTGGTCGGGTTAGGATAGGGGTACCCCAGGATAAAGGTATTGGGTTGGTACTCATCCCTAAAAAAGATTCCCATAGTAGTAGAATCCTGAAAATATTGAAGACCGCCGGAAAGGGAGCCCACCAGGAAGGTCTCGGGACCATCAATTCCCCAACGATGGATGGCAGGTGTAATACGTTTCCCACTCCAGGGATAACCTGGGAGCAGTGCTGCTTCCAAATGTTCATTGGGAACGGTTTTGTACTCGATCCGGTAAAGTTCTCCCGCACCGTTCCCAGCGAATATGATTCCGTCCACAGCCACGGTAGGAGTGGCTTCCACGCCAACATTCACGGAGAGACTATCCACGGTGCTAAAAGCGGGGTTTGAAGCGGAACCCTGGTTCCAGAAGACTATTACTTTACCGTCGCGACTTCCCACCACAAAGTCATCATCGCCGTCCTGGTCTACGTCTCCAAAGCTGGGGCAGGCACGACCGGAAAGATCCAGACCTAAAAAGTCGGAGCCTGCTACCCACTGGGGAGCTTGCGGTGTCCCCACATTCTCAAACACTAATACGCGTCCGTTGAATTCTCCCACGGTGGCGTCTAAATCACCGTCCCCGTCCATGTCGAAGAAAGCCGGCGCCAGGGAAGATCCTAAGTCACCCCCCAATAAGGCCGAATCCGCCAATACTAACACTGGATTGAGATCGTCACCTGCATTTTGAAAATAGAATATCTGCCCGGACCAGGAAGGATTCTGGGCGTTAAAATCCGTTCCCACCAACAGGTCGCGATCTCCATCGCCATCCAGATCGGCAAAGGTGGGATGGCTGCCGGCGATGAGATCAATCCCGGGTAATAACCGGTCAGTGACCAGGGTAAAATACCACATCTCCGGTGAACCATCGTTCCTCAGGAAATAGAGATTGTTCACATAGTCAATCCCGTAGGCCCCTGAAAGGACGCCCACCACCAGGTCTCCATCCCCGTCCCCGTCTAGATCGGCCACCCGTGGAGCATTAAACCCAGCCGTTAAAAAACCTACCTCCAACGGAAAATTATTCAGACGCAGGGTGTCGGCGAAATCGGGATTGGTAGCATCCCCATAATTCTCCAGATAAAAAAGCCCCGGTTGGTAAAAATCACCCCAAATGAGGTCCTGATCCCCATCATTATCCAGGTCATAAAATTCCAACACGCTGGAACCGTGACGTAGTCCCGGAACCCAGATGATACGGATTTCCTCGAAATAATTGGTGACAAACTGGAATTGAGGGAGGCCGTTGGAGAAACCTACACCGCGGTAATACGTCACCTGACCGGAAAGGGCGCCCACGAATAGATCCATCCACCCATCGTCATTGATATCCGTAATTGTGGGAACTACCACCTGTCCACCGTTTACATTAGACCCTGAAATAGTCTGAAGTTGGTTAGTCACCAAATTCATGGTCCCGTTTTGATTGCTCCAGTAACTCACCCGGTCAGTTCCCGGTGTTTGACACAGAAGGTCCAAGTCCCCATCGCTGTCGAAATCGTAGAAGGAAAACCACACCCCAACATTTACCTCCAAGAAATGCTTGGACACCAGTTCAAAAACGGGCACCCCGTCTACCCATTCGGCGGGAGGGGTCGTATTACGCCAGTACTGAAGACGGCCATCGCGATCATTGATAATGAGGTCCAACAGGCCATCCTGGTCCCAATCTAGGAAATGGGGGTCGGGTCGGTTCAGGCCACCGGTGAAAGGTTGTACCAGGGTATCACCTTCTAAAACAACGGGAAAGGGATCAACAACGCGGACAAAAGTCTGGGCAGAAGTGCCGGTCCACCAAACCAGCAGACCCAGCCCCCCGATGATCTTACCGAGGCGATTACCCAGAAACAACCGTGGCGGTAACGGAAAGGGCGTCGATAGTATAGATTTCCATCTCCGAGATCAGGTCATCCAGACTGGCACCCCGTAGAACGAAGGGTGGAAAAGCCCGGAATCGCAGGCGGGCAGTCAATTGCCATGTTCCTGTTAGGGTCGCCGGGATAGGGATAGTATAATGTACGATGCGGGAGCCTCCCTGCGGGAGGGCATTATCCCTCATTCGGACCATTTCTTCTACGGAGAGGGCCTGCAAACCAGAATCCCCCGCCGCGTTATATAGGACTGAATTGAATAACGTAAGCTGAGGATCTAATAGGTGTTGGGGATCGACATGGAAATCATTCAAATCCCCGTCATTGTTAAGGGTTCCAGAAGTAAAAACGGTATCGCTACCAACCATGGCAATGAGTTCGATCCACAGTTGCCGCACAAAGGGCACGCTGGTAGGAAATTTATGTCCGGCGTTATTACTCACAATAAGTTCCAAGCCCAAGGTGTCCCCGGTGGTAAGGGTGTCAGGGAAGGTTCCGGTCAAATTGAGTTCGGCGGAATTGGCTAGCAGGTCTTCCACAGCGGTTTGGAGCTCGTCACGATAGGGAAAATCAATGAGGGCCTCATCAATCCCCGGAAACCAGTGGCGGTGTAGATTTTCTCGCACGGGACCGCCCTCGGCCGCCTGACCGGTGTACAAGGGCATGTGACAGGTTTGACACTCCACACCCATCGCCTGGAAAGCCGATCCCTCCCATTCGAACTGATTGACCTCGGCATCCACCCCATTCACCGAAAGGTTGTGGCAATTTTGACAGTACTCAGACCGCTCATAGCCAGGATGATAACCGGAGGGGTGAAAATTATTCTCCTGGGGATCTTTGATAACTCCGTACTGGGTACCATTCAGGTACAGGTAGTAGGTAGCGTCCGTATATTTCCCCTTCTGGGGTTCGATATTTGTGGGGGGTGGCAGATGGGTCACAGCATGACATACCTCGCAGGTAATTCCTTCCTGAATCTGTACGGGCAAAGTAGCAATAACCTCAGCAGCAAGGTTTTGATGATCGGAGATATACCCGGTAAGGTAAGCCACCGGGCTGTGGCATTGGAGGCACAGGTCTCCGATCTCGATACCTTGATCGGCATAATAAGTCTGACGAGAAATCTGGGAAGCTACCCATACCGGATCGGTCATGGAATAGGCGTGCATGGAGCCTGACCATTCTTTATAATAGGTGGGATGGCACCCTTCACACTCCTTGGCAGAAGTAAAATCGTCAATTTTGAAATCCGTCTGAATGGGTAGCGATGAGAGATCAACTTCTGTTTTACTTTCTTTAGCACACCCCATGAAAAGGAGCAGGACAAACAAACTGGTGAGAAACTTCAAAAGGCCTCCTCAGCAACAGCCACGCCAGTAGGCGTGGCGTCTTTTTCTAAGGGGATCGTCGTGGTCAAGGTCATATCGCCGGCGTTAATAAAATGGATTTTATCCTTCCCTGCAGCAGCAATAATAAGCGTCGCTCCATCGGCGCTGAGGGCGCATCCCTGGAGCAATTCAAAGTCATTGTTAACCAGACTGTCGATAGCTGCTGTTGGTAGGTATATACGGGTGACATCGCCGGAGCCGCGGTTGGCTACATAAAGCCAGTCCCCCATGGGGTCGATGGCCAGGTGCCAGGGAGTATTCCCCACGGAATAGGTAGCTAAGAGGGTTCCATTGGAGGTATCAAAAGCCCGTACCTCGCCGGTGCGAGAACAGGTTACGTATAGCGTACTCCCCGTTGGATTAAGGATAACCTGAAGAGGATTATACATGGCATCGTTAATGGTATAATCGGCGGGAACACTCTGGTCGATTTTAAAAGCCTCCGGTTGGTAATTCGGTTCACGGAATCCACTGGTATCAATGCGGAAAAAGTGAGAAGCCTGGTTGCTGGAGACCCATACGGTCCCACCCCCCGGAGCCAGGGCAATGCCGTGGGGTGAGGAAGCACCCACGTCCACGGTACCACGGATGGTCATGGTGGTGCAGTCAATCTGGTGAATTTCTCGTGAGCTGGTAGCAGTCATCCCTCCCTGGGGCATGAAACGCGACACATATAACAACTGTCGTTCTTCGTCCAGAGCCATCAAAGCCGGTTGATTTCCAATAAAAACTGAATCCACCATTTCATCAGTTTTTAAATCAAACTTTAGCACGTAACCAGAGGAAATTAACGTTACATACCAGTAGCCGTGCGTTTCATCAATTACTACAAAATGGGGCATGTCCAAAATATCGCTCATGTCCACACTAACCTCTCCGAGCAAGACTTTATTATCTACGTCCACGACTGCCACTTTGTCCGTACCCTGGAGGGTAATGTAGGCCTTGGTCACGGCGTTAGACTCTTCGGACTCGCAGCCCCATAACAAGAGCCCCAGTAGAACAACGAACAGGACTTTCTTCACAATCCTCGTTCGAAACTAAATTGCCAGTTGTTCAGATCAATCTCCTGTTTTCCATTCTCATTGAGATAAAAGGGTAAATCGAACCTAAGGAAGAAATCATACCCAGAAAAATTCTTTTTTACCCTAAAACCAACCCCGGCATCTAAGAGAGGATAAGCTTGTACATCGCTCTTACCGGGAAAGTATTGGTCCCCCCATACCACGCCACCATCCACAAAACTGGTGAGTTCCAATTTGACGGAAAAGAGCGAAGTGAAAAATGATCCTTCTAAGCTTGAGGTAGTTACAGCTTGAGCCCCGCCTAAACCACGACCTAAGAACCCCCGCAGATTGGCATCCCCTGGTAGATGGTAACGATCCCGCAGTTCTGTGATACCGTAAAAAGAAGATTCATCACGTAAATAGGGGTGGGAGAAAAGATCACCCGAACCAGCCCCCTCTACGGTAAACAGCTCCTGAACGGGGACCGAAGAACGCTCACTGGGAAAGAGCTTACCCCCGATAAAACGGGCCCGGAGACCCCACTTGCTTTGCGACCACTCCGAGCGGAAGGCGGCAACCAGGCGACTAAAGTCCCAATCCGAAAGTCCCGCGGGGGTCATACCCCACTCCAGGGTCAATATATTAGCTCGATAATTCATCTGAAGGCGACCGTAGGCAAAGGTGGTCAATCCGGGTTTATAGAGATTGGTGCGGGCAGTATCAACAGCGTTGTTCGTGTAAAAGCCTAAATTCAGGTGGAAGTAGGGGGGCAAGCCGTAACGGGGATTCCAGTTCCGGCGCAGGAAGGCGCTGCCGCCTCGCAAACTCCCTTGATCGTAGATATTATAGTAAAACCATAGGGGGGGGTGTTGGTGAACCGGTCGGTGCCAACCGTTAACCTGCCACCAAAGCTGGTGTGATTTCAGTCCGTAATTCAATTTCAGGTTCGTGGCCACCCAAGGGCCATACTCCCGCGTCAACCAGATACCAGGGAGAAAGCCATCCAACTCATGATAAAAAATTAGGGGTGACCAGAACAACACCGGTTGTTTCCGGGGAGAATAATACATCCCGGGCCAACGGAAAACCACTTCCGGTGATTGGTGCCCTTGTACATCGTTCCGGCGGTCCACGTCGAGGGTCATCCCTTCCGGGTCTAATCGCACAGTAATCGGTCTCGCAGGAACGGTGTAGGTAATTTCGTCTTCGAATTTCCAATTCTGTTGACGCCACCAGATACGTTGTTTGGTCCCATCCTGCAACTCGGTTTCAATGAGCAAGGGTAGTTTGCGATTCCCCCGTTGGGAAACATGGGTGGTGACGGTCCAATCCCCTCCTGAGTTCTGCTCTGTATTCCATCGGGTAATGGCATAGTCCAAAACCCGGGTATCGTGTAACCAGGGGTTGAAAAACCAGTCTAAGTCCTGGTGGGTGGCCGCTTCCATGGCATCAATGAACCGCCGCTCATTCGTATGTTTCAACTGCCATTGTTTAAAATAGGAGCGCATACCGACCAAGAATAACGAATCCCCCAAAACATACCGGAGTTCATTCAGCATAAGGGAAGGCTTGGTGTAGGCATTCTGGCGATAGGAAGTGCTATTCTTAAACAGGTAGGATGAGCGAGCGATAGGCTCATCATGACCGCTGGTGATGTAGTGCACGGCACTCCACTGGTTCCTATCCCACAGGGGGGCAAACCGCCAGTGTCGCTTTTGGAAAGCGGTGTACCACGAGGCGTTTTCTTGGTCAAATCCTTCCGGGCCATAGCGGTTTACCATATACCAGGTGGTTTGAAAAGTAGTGAAGCCCTCATCCAACCAAGCTTCGTCAACCTCGTTGTCTCCTAAAATGCCATAAAACCAAATATGACCGATCTCGTGCACGATGAGGCCTTCCGACTCACTGCCGTTCATCACCAACATGGGATACTCCATACCACCGCCGGAGAGACGGTCAGTCGTAGTCACCTGGGGATAGGGATAGCGTCCAAATTGAGTACTAAGCCAGGCCACTGCTTGTTTTGATCGCTTTACTACCTTTTTAGTCCACTTTTTGCCGTTTTTCTCATTAAATAAAACGTGAATATCGATCCCTTCCCAGGAGCCGTGTTCATACAGGAAGGTTGGGGAGGTGATCCAGGCAAAATCGTGAACCCGCTCGGCGTGGAATGTGACTATACGCATGGTCTCCGCGGAATCTGCTTTGCTTTTACCTTCCCGGTATTCCTTCAGCCATTCGTCGAAATCCCGGCTGGTGTCTACCTTCACCTGCTCCCAACCAGGGTCTCCTCTTACCACCTCACCGGTAGCTCCGACAACGTAACCAAAAGGCACGTGCATAGTGACATCGAAAGTAGCAAATTCGCCATAAAACTCCCCTTCGGCATGGAAAGGAACATTGTGCCACCCTTTATCATCGTACACCACTAACTTGGGATACCACTGGGCCAGGTTATATTGTTTCCCTATGCGACCCGCCCGTTCAATCTGTTCTCCTATGTGGTGCAACCATTCCATTTCAATAATCAGAGAATCACCCGGGAGGAGTGGTTTGTCGAGTAAGGCTGATAGAATCGTGTCATCCACCCGGAATTTCCGGGCGATGACCACTCCCCGGTGGGTAATTTGAAAAGAATCAATATCCACCCTGGCAAAGTACGAATCCATCTTATCCATCATTAGAAACCGTGCAGCCCGGCCCATGCGACCATAACGGCGTAAGTATTCCTGATATTTTACCGAACCTTTCTGGAACGCATTGGGGTAGAGATGGAGATAGACACGATCCAAGGTATCAGGGGAATGGTTAATATAAGTGATGATAGAAGTTCCCCCTACCGTATGGGCAGCGGTATCCAGAGTCACATCCATCTCATAGCGGACTTCCTGCTGCCAGTAATCCCCGGCAGCCAGGATCCCGGGAAGGAGCAGGAGCCACTTAAGCTGTTTTACCTGCCCCGGGAGCTTTGAAATAATTCTATTCCAAATAGGGACGCAGGTCATTGTAGAAAATCTCTTCGTTCCGTGGGCCCAAATAGCCTTTCACGATATAGCCCTCGCGATCAATAATGAACGTTGTGGGTATTCCATTAATGGGTTGACCAACGGCTTTCCCGTAGCGGACGGTTACATCCATGGTTTCGTTTCCATTGATGTCGGTCAAAACGATGTAATTCATTTTCCAAGTCTTCATAAACTTGGCAATATCCTCAGCTGAGCCAGAAGAGAGGGTAAGTCCCACTACTCTCAAACCCTGGTCGCTGTATTTTTCATGTAGCTTAATCAGGTCGGGAATTTCCTTGCGGCAAGGGCCGCACCAGGTGCCCCAGAAATTGAGCAAGACCACTTTCCCCAATAATTCGTGGAGACTGACAATGCCGTCCCCCACGGCCTGGAGTGTGAAATCGGGCGCTTTTACGGCATTGGCCGGACGCACACTCCTGGTGGTCACCTGAGCCTTACTCGGGGATTCTTTCTCGGCGTCCTTACTTCCACTCTGACCACATCCTATAGAGGTGAGGAGTACAACGGCCACTAAACTATTCAGTGCTAATCGCATTTTGGTCCTTTCTATCCTGCTAACCCCCGGTCCAAGAAATCAAGAAATTCTTCCACATCCCGGGTCATACCCGGGAAGGTCGCTAAAACTTCGTCATCTGGCGATAAAATCACATAAAACGGCAAGGCTGCGGTCCCGAATCGGTCAATCTCATACTGTTGATGTTCCCGATAGTTTTTGCCCCCATCAGTATATAGTTGCACTAAAACAAACTCCCCAAACCGTTCCCTTACGTCGGGATGAGTAAAAATATTGGCTTCCATCCAACGGCAATTGGTACAGGTATAGCCGGTGAAATCCACAAACACCGGTTTTTGCAACCGTTTTGCCTCCCGCAACCCATCTTCCAATTCGTTGAACCAGATGAATTCCTCGGCCATGGAAGAGCCATCGGTTTTCACTGAGCCGGTCTCCATTTCCACTACGGGAGGTAAATACGAATAGATCAGACCGTGAATCCGTTGCCCGAATAACCCTGAAGAGAGATAGAGTCCAAAGGTCGCAAACCCCATGCTTAACAATAGGCGTCCCACGCCAACTGTTTTCACCGGCGAGTCATGGGGCAACTGGATCTTACCTAAAAGATAGATTCCGGTGAAAATCATGATGCCTGCCCAGGAGGCCAAAACCATCTTTTGGGAAAAGAAACCCCATTGCCAGACGATATCACTATTGCTGAAAAATTTGAAGGCGGCGGCCAGTTCCAAGAAACCCATTACTACCTTAACAGAGTTTAACCAACTTCCTGACTTGGGAAGTTTTGACAGATACTGGGGGAATAGGGCCAGGAAAAAGAAAGGCGTGGCAAAGGCGGCGCTAAACACAATCATTCCCACTGCTGGCCAGAACCACTGTCCCTGGGCTGCCGCTACCAAAAGTAATCCCATAAACTGGACGGTGCAGGTAAACGAAGTCAAGGTAAAGGTAACTGCCATGAACAACGTCCCCACAACGCCTCCCCGGCTTTCCTGTCGCAGGGAGAATTGGCGGAATTTTTCAGGCACCTGGATCTCGTACATCCCGAAGAGCGATAGGGCGAAAAAGACAAATAAGCCCCCCAGGAAGAGATTGACCCACGGATTGGCAGCTAACTGGTTAGCCCCGGCAGCTCCCAGGGTAACAGCCAGTATTAAACCTAACAAACTGAAGGTGGCAATGATACCCACGGTGTAAATACCAGCCTGACGTATGGGCCGACCCGTCCCCATTTCACCCTGGTGAGTAAAAAAGGATACCGTGATGGGAATCATGGGAAAGACACAGGGTGTCAATAGGGCCAGGAACCCCATGGAAAGGGCCAGGAGAATAAACGACCAGAAGCCCTTGCTAATGGCTGCTTGTAAATCAATGTTCCCGGAACGATCAAAAACATCGGGATTTGCCGAGGCCATTTCCATCTTGTCAGGCCGAGGATCACCAGCTTCAATGACGATAGGAATGGAGAATACTTCTTCCTTGGGTGGATAACACAGGGAGGCATTACAGACCTGGAAAATAATTTTGGTCTTTAACTCATAGGTTCCCGGAGTGATATGGGGTTTTAACTTTACTGGAATGGTGAATTTCGTGGTGCCAATATGGTAGCGCGTATTGGTTCCAAACCCTTCGTCGTAAGATTCCACGGGTGAGGGCTCCTGGACGGGGCCCTGGCGCTCCACGATATCGCCAGAAACGGTAATGGAAGTGGAAATAGGACCTTTCCCAGCATTGTACACGGCATAAAGATGCCATTCCTGGTCCATTTCAGCAGTGAGGATAACCTCCACTACCTCCCCGGCACGAGCTGGTTGGGCCACCGTGGCGGTTACGTGAACCGGGTTCTCAAACTGGGCCTTTACCGGTTGAAAGAGTAAACCCAGGAAGAACGTAAAAAACGGTAGGGCTGGTCTCATTTCGAAATTATCTGATGTTGCAAAAGACGAAAAGTTACACGATTACGGATTGAGTCCAAACCATTGTTTCCAGCGCATCCACCACGTTCTCGCTCCCGTGAGTTTTGATTTCAACTCCGAGATGCTACCTTCGGCAGCCGTAATTCCCGCCTGGAGAAGTTCATCAAATTTCTCAAACTGTGACCAGTGTATATTGTCGATTTCCGGTTCGATGACGAAATCGGCCAGAGCCACCAGGCGCTGGGATAATTCAATATACGTCACCTGGTCGGAGCGCATGAGGACTTCGTAAATATTCACCTCTGGAAGGGGTGGGAGCTTTTGCTTCCGTAAATCCACAGACACCACAAAATCCGACAGCGGTTTCAAGACGAGTGTGGGGTTGGGCATGGAAACTCCACCATCAACGAGTACTTTATCTTCCGTGATGGTGGGTTGCACGTATCCGGGAATAGTGCCACTCTGTACCACGGCCTCCACCAGGTCGCCCTTAGAATAAACACACGATTTACAAGACTGAATATCGGTGGCCACTACCAGGAGGGGAATCTGCAACTCTTCGAAGGTGGCGACGGGAATTAAGAACTCAAACGCTGCCTGGAGACGCTCTTTTTTAATGATCGAAGCCCGGTGGAGGGACATTGCCAGTACGATCTGGTCCTTGACTTTTTTGGCAATTTGTCCGAAGGCTGAATGAGGATCCTGGTCGGAAGAAATTTTACTGGTCCCCAAGTTAGCAA
Source organism: uncultured bacterium (assembly GCA_964628055.1). Taxonomy (GTDB): domain Bacteria; phylum Fidelibacterota; class Marinisomatia; order Marinisomatales; family TCS56; genus CAZBEL01. The sequence continues at coordinate 20,039 of CAZVNL010000017.1, forward strand.
AGGGTTCACTCACTAAAAATTCCCGGAAACGTTGTTCCACCCAGGCAGGGTCTTGGGTAGCGGCATACATGGCCCCGATGACTGCCCCGGCGCTGGTACCGGCCACGGCCTCTACATGGATACCGGAACGCTGCAAAACCTGGAGGACACCAATATGCGCCGCACCGCGGGCACCGCCACCACTCAAGGCCAATCCTATGGAGACACTACCCATGGAAAATGTGGTTTTCGGTAACGTCTACAATTCTGATGGAAGCACCTGACTACGAGGCAGGATACGGACGGTCATTTTCACCTTTTCTAAAGGATTATCCCCGTCGACACCCTGGTAAAAGGGATCCTGTTTCTTGGGAGTGGGAACGGCGACGATGCTGTCGATGACATCCAGGCCCTGGATCACCTTACCGAAGACCGTATACTGATGATCCAGTCGGGGGAGGGAGTCAACACAAATAAAGAATTGGCTGGAGGCACTATTAGGATCCCGGCTGCGCGCCATGGAAAGAGTGCCCCTGACATGCAAGGAGTCATTGAACTCAGCGGGAATGGTCCAGGTGGAGGAATCCTTCTCTTCCCCCAGGCCAAAATATTTCCCAGCGTGGCCTCCCATGCCATCGTTGGTACGGTCTTCATCCAGGGAATTAGGATCGCCACCCTGGATGACAAACCCCGGGATCACCCGGTGAAACGTGGTACCATTAAAATACCCCTCCTTGGCTAACAACTTGAAACTTTCCACATGCTTGGGGGCTACTTCCGGGAAAAAGGTGACCACCATGTCACCGAACCGGGTGGAGATCACCGCTACTTCTTCCTCTTTTTGGGTACACTGAATGGCAAACATACTGAGTATTCCTAGCCATAGATAGCGTTTCATAATTCCTTCCTGCTTCCTGGTTTTTGGGGTGGTATACGAGCCAACTCGGGAGGGATTTCGTCCGGAGGATAACTCACGGCTTTCAGGGAGACCAACGACAGTTGGTTGGAATGCAACTGTACGTTACCCCCACTGCGATCCACAATAGTGGCTACGCCAACGACTTCCCCGCCGGCCCGGTGCACCAATTCCTGGACTTCCTGCACGGAGCCTCCGGTGGTGATGACATCCTCTACAATGAGGACATGTTCCCCCGGGTGGATCTGGAAACCCCGACGCAAGGTCATGACACCATTTACCCGTTCTGCAAAAATCGTTCGTGTGTCTAACACTTCTCCTACGGCAGTCCCTAAAACGATGCCCCCCACGGCCGGAGAGATAATTACGTCAATGGTTTCCACCTGGAAATGTTCCCCGATAGCTTCCGCCATCATCTGGAGATAACGGGGATATTGCAACACCAAGGCACATTGAAAATAAGTGTGACTGTGGCGTCCGGAGGTGAGGATAAAGTGCCCCTCCTTGAGTGCGCCGGTCTGGCGGAAAAGCTCTAAATAGTCGTCGTTATTCACTTAGAAGAGCCTGGATTCGTTGGGCGTAAGTGTGTGCTGCTGCCCGAATGGCCTGGTAACTTCCGTCGCCTACATGTGTAATCCCGCGGGAAATCGTGATCAAAGCGAGCCCATCTTGGTTTGCTCGGCGCAGGCAGGTTTCCAGGTCCCCCCCCTGAGCCCCTACACCGGGTAGGAGAAAGGGCACTCCCGGCGCCAGGGTGCGGATACGTTGCACCTCCCGGGGAGCCGTGGCTCCAACGACCAGACCAACATTATTACGGACATTCAATTTAACCGCCAACCGGGCCGTCCGCTCGTAGACTGTCCCTTCCCCTACCACTAAATCTTGCAAATCGCAGGCTGAAGGGTTAGAGGTGCGACAGAGAATAAAGGCGCCTCGTTGGGGATTTTCTACAAAAGGTTCAATGGCCTCCCGCCCCATATAGGGGTTTACCGTTACGGCATCGAAGCCGAAATGGTCAAAAAGGGCGCGGGCATATTGCCAAGCGCTGGTTCCAATGTCCCCTCGCTTGGCATCGCCAATAACCACTACCTGGTCATCAAAAAAGTTCATGGTCTCCTCCAGCCACTTGTACCCCGGGCTACCCCACCGTTCAAAAAAAGCCAAATTGGGTTTGTAAGCCACGGTTACGTCCTTAGTGGCTTCAATGATGGTAGCTGTGAGACGCCGGAGATCTTTCAGGTTACGATAGGTACCAGGTAAGGTTTCCGGCGCCAGGTCAAGACCTACACAGAGGGCCGAACGCTGGGACTGGATCAGGCGGGAAAGACGCGTATTAAAGGGAACCATGGGAAGAGAATTTAACTTCTGTTTTTAGATTACAGAAAGGAGTACCTGGGGAATCGAGCAAGCCCAGTGTTCATATCACCAATTGGTTAACTTAAATTCAGAGCGCGATGGAACAACTACGACTATCAATTGAGCCCAAATCCAAGTCCCGGGTGATAGCCACCTCCGGGGTCTTCCAGATTGAACTCATGGATCACGTAGATGAAGTGGATTTTCCCCAGCTAATTGAAATTTCCAAACACCTGGCGAAGGAGTATGGCGAATCAGCCATCCTGACGAAGTCCACTATCCACCGTTACTTCAATAAACCGGGGTCTCTGCCGTTTATCGCCCGCTACCGGGGAGAAATTATTGGGTTTATTATTGGAGTACCCCTGGAAGACCTCAGCCACGAACCGTGGGCCCGCCTGGATGTGAATTTCGGGAAAAACAATACCCTGTATACCTACGCCTTTGTCATCATGTCTAAATATAAAGGCAACGGCTACGCCAAGATGCTGAAACGGGTTTACTTGAGTTGGGCCAAGAAACGGGAAAATGTTCGCTACATTACTGGTCACGTCCGTCAGGCTGTTTCGGCAAGGTTCACCGGGGATATTAAGGTTGTCAACCGCGTGGATAACTGGCAGGGCACAGGCCAAACCTTCGAATATTACCGCCGGGATTTAGGCCAGGGTAAAGCCACTTTGCAAACAAACGATCCTCCCCTGGTAAAGAAAGTTTAGGCCCGGGAACGGGTTACCAGGCTTACCACCACCAGGCACAGAACGGAAACGGTGATACCGGGGATGACTTCATCCAGGTTAGCGTAGATCTCGTCGGGGAAGAATTGTTGTATAAACGACGCTTCCTTCCAGATTAAGGTTATCACGATTCCGGAGAGGATTGAGGCGATGGCACCCTGTCGGGTAGCTCCCTTCCAGAAAAAGGCGGCCACGAGGGAGGGTGTAATGGCCACCCCGTAAATGGTGTAAGCGTAGAGGGCCCGTTTAAAAAAGCCCGCCGAGGCGGCAAATCCCCGGGAGACCAAGTAAGCGACCACTCCCAACCCTAAAACCACCAGACGACTCAATAATACAATGGTTCTTTCATTGGCCGCCGGATTGACATAGTTCAGGTAAATATCCCGCATGAGGGTCGTGGCCGGTACCAGGAGGTAGGAATCGGCAGTAGAAATGATGATCCCAACGATGGTGGTGAGCATGACCGCGCCTAAGAAAGGGGGCAAAAAGCGGTGAGCGGCGTAGATGAGGACGTGGCGGCCGTTGACTGCGTCGGGGATCATGCTGGAGGTTACCCAGGCGGAGGTGATAATCATCAATTCCATGAACAAGACGGCCACGATAAGCAGCGTGGTGGCCAAAGTGGCCCCGCGGACACTTAAACTGGCGGAGAACCGTTGGTACATATTGGCGTCGCCCAAAACCAGCAGAAAGGGTGGTAAACAAAAGTTAAGGATGTCCAGAGTGCTGTACACCCCCCAGAACTGCATGTGTTGGGGCTTTCCGCTGGCCAAGAAAGCGGCTTCCATGCCCGGCCAGCCTTCCGCCTTGTCCCAGAAAATAGGCAGGGCGATTAAAAAAGCTACTACCATAATGATGCCATTGGCCACGTCGGTGTAAGCCACGCTCACCAGTCCCGCCAACATGGTATAAGCCACGATAAAAACAGCGGCGATGATAGTGGCTGTTGGGAGATCTACCAACGACTGACCAGCATCATCGGTGATAATGGTATGGATGACCGCCCCCCCGGCATTGTATTGGTAACTGACGATTACCAAATAGGCCATTACCAGGGCAATGGTACATAAAAGACGCGCCACCTGTCCATAGCGGTCGCCAATGATCTCCGGAACAGTGTACGTCTCGTAACTGCGGACCTTGCCGGCAATCATGGTGAGCAGGGCAATGCCCAAGACGCCACCCAAGGGAAGGATAAGCGCCGCCATGCCAGTGTCGTAAGCCTTGCCCGCATTCCCCAAGATCGAACCGGTGCCAATCCAGGTGGCCAACATGGTCCCCACTAACACCCAGGGCGTCAAGCGCCGCCCGGCAACTGAAAAATCGGATTGTGTCTTTACTTTCCGGGATTTGTAAACCCCCACCCCGATGAGCAAAACCAAATAAACGGAAATAACGATTACATACAACATGAATTCCGCCCTGACAAACTCACGAAATGTCCGGTAGCTGACATTTCAACGGGTTGGACATAGAGAACAACTTGAGCAATATTAAATTCAACGGCTTTATAAACGATAACAAACAATGTTCGGGGGTGAAACTCGGGTGAAATTCGGGAAACATGAAATAGCTACACTCAAGCGATTACATTGTGAAAAAATCAATCTCAGGAAATAATCCGAGAATCTCAATATTTACGCATTCCGTTACTGTTCCACCGGACACCATAATTGGTGGTAAAATTAGTCTTACTCGTAGCAATATCCAATAAGCTCCGTGATAAAATTCCCGTTTTACCTGTTTTTGCTCTTGCTCCTACCCCTTAATCACACTCATTCCAAGGAAGCTTTCTCCGTGAATCAAACCGCAAACACCTCCCACCAAAACCATCTTGATGGTTCCCTGAGCCCGTATCTCTTACAACATGCTGATAACCCGGTGGACTGGTATCCCTGGGGCGAGGAGGCCTTCAACCAGGCCCGGGAGTTGGACCGACCCATCTTCCTCTCCATTGGATATTCTACCTGCCACTGGTGCCACGTCATGGAACACGAATCCTTCGAGGATAGCACCGTCGCCCAACTATTGAACCAGTACTTTGTGGCCGTCAAGGTGGACCGGGAGGAACTCCCGGAGGTGGATCACCTGTATATGACCGTCTGCCAGGCCTTGACAGGCAGTGGTGGGTGGCCCCTTACCATTGTCATGACGCCGGATAAGGAACCGTTTTTCGCCGGTACCTATTTCCCGCGGGAGCGCCTGGGGAATCGTCCTGGACTTTTGGAACTTCTGTCGGCCCTGGCAGACATTTGGCAGAACCGTCGAGCGGAATTGGACCAGACTATTGACCGGATTACGGACTTCCTGCGCCAGATAGAGACGCGGAAAGTGACCGGCACCATCACCCAGGAAACTCTGGAGCGGGCCTTCCATACGTACCGAGACCGCTTTGATGCAACAAACGGCGGTTTTGGGGGAGCCCCAAAATTTCCCGCCCCTCATAACCTTATCTTCTTGCTGCGTTACTACCATTCCACACAGCAGGAGGCTGCCTTGAAGATGGTGGAGAGCACCCTGCAAAAAATGCGCCTGGGAGGTCTCTTTGACCACATCGGCTACGGGTTCCATCGCTACTCCACCGATGAAAAATGGCGCGTTCCCCACTTCGAAAAGATGCTGTACGACCAAGCTCTTTTGGCTTTAGCCTACTTAGAGTTCTACCAGGTCACCGGCAAAGACTTTTACGCCCGTACCGCCCGGGAGATTTTCACCTACGTACTCCGGGACATGACCAGCCCCGAAGGAGGCTTCTACTCCGCCGAAGATGCCGATAGTGAAGGAGCGGAGGGCAAATTCTACCTGTGGACTGCTGATCAGATCCAGGCCATTTTGGGTCCCAAGGCTGGAGCCCGCTTCAATGCCTTGTTCAATGTGAGTTCCAAAGGAAATTTTCCCGCTCATGCCTCGGTCTCCGGAATAGGGTCAAATATATTCTACCTGGAAACGGATCTTACTACCTTAGCCCGGCAACAACAAACCACGGTGGAAGAATTGGAGCATTTCATAAAAACAAGTCGGGCAAAGTTGTTCAGTGAACGGGAAAATCGAATCCACCCCTTTAAAGACGACAAAATCCTCACCGACTGGAACGGCCTCATGATTGCGGCACTGGCCAAAGGGGCCGTGGTTTTGGATGACCCTAGGTATCTCCTTTCAGCCCAACAGGCGGCGGAGTTTCTGTGGACCAGATTACGAGATAACCAAGGGCACTTGTACAAACGCTACCGGAATGGGAACGGAGGTCTACCGGGACACCTGGACGACTACACCTTCTTTACCTGGGGGCTCCTGGAATTGTACGAAGCCACCCTAAAACCCCAGTACTTAGTCCGCGCCCAGGAACTGCAGGAGCAGACCTTCACCGATTTCTGGGATGAGATCAACGGGGGTTTCTTTTTAGGGAGTTCTTCGGCTGAAAATCTACTGGTGCGTTCCAAGACAGGATATGACGGGGCCCTCCCTTCCGGTAATTCAGTCGCGGCCATGAACCTTCAGCGTTTGGGGCGACTTACCGGGTATGACCAATGGTTAACCATGTCAGAATCAATCGGCCGGGTATTTTCGGCGGAAATAAATCGAAATCCCACCGCTTTTTCATCCTTACTCACGACCTCCCTCTTCACCCAGAATGATCCTCGGGAAGTAGTAGTCGTAGGAGAACCGCAAACTGAAAATACGCGTACTTTTATCCGCATTCTCCAGGCGGTTTACTCCCCTCATAAAGTACTTCTGCTCGTCAATCCAAATGAACCAGAGGTCCTCACTACCGTGGCACCTTGGACTAAACCATACCGCACCCTGAATGGAAAACCCACGGCCTACGTCTGTAAAAATTACACCTGCCAGCAACCAACAAACGATGTGCAACAGGCCTTGAAATATCTTACGACGCCTTTCCCTATGTCACCTCCTGGCGGCGCTGATGAGGCCACCCTTTCCCGTTGGGATTCTAAATAGTAACCTCCTAAATTCCCCATCCCGTGAAATTGAAATTACACTGGCAAGTCTTCCTAGCCATGTTGGCTGGTATCCTGTTTGCGCTGGCATTGGGAGAAAAAGCGCTCTTCGTGGCACCTTTGGGAACCATCTTCATGCGCCTATTGAAGATGATTATCGTCCCCTTGATTATAACCTCTATCACTACCGGTGTGGCCGGCCTGGGTGATAGTCGCACCCTGGGCCGCATGGGAGCCAAAACTCTGGGTTACTATTTCATGACGTCCATTGTTGCCATCCTGGTCGGTTTGACGCTAACGAATATCATTCAACCGGGAGAGGGAACCGTCCTCACCACTGCAGGCAAACCGTTTGATCCCTCCACCCTTCAACAACCCAGTTCCCTGGCAGAGATCATAATTCGTATGATTCCCATTAACCCCATTCAAGCCATGGCGACCGGAGACATTCTGGCTATCATTTTCTGGTCGATTTTCCTGGGTTTTGGTATCACACGGGTTCCGGAAAAACCCCAGACGTTCATGCTTAACCTCTTCAACTATGGTTTCCAGGTCATAATGTTCCTCACGAGGGGAATCATGAAACTTCTGCCCATTGGGGTCTTTGGTCTAATCACCAAGGCTGTAGCCACGGCGGGTTTCGACCTTTTCCAAGCGGTGGGAATGTACATGATTACCATCGCTGCCGGCCTTACAATACACTTCGTCATCATCCTACCCCTCATCTTTTACCTGTTTACCCGTATTAACCCGCTCAAACATTACACAGCCATCGCTTCCGCCCTGGTAACAGCCTTTTCCACCAGCTCCAGTGGCGCCACCTTACCGGTGACCATGAATTGTGTGGAAACCGGTGCTGGGGTCTCCAATAAAACTTCCAGCTTCGTCCTTCCTTTAGGCGCCACCATCAACATGGATGGGACAGCCCTATATGAATGTGCCGGTGTCCTGTTCATTGCCCAAGTCTTGGGTATTGAACTCTCCCTCGCGCAGCAATTCATCGTTGTCATTACGGCTTTCTTCGCTTCCGTGGGGGCTGCTGCCATCCCTTCGGCGGGATTGGTGATGATCTTTATCGTCCTGGATGCCGTAGGACTGGGGAGTAGCCCTCAAGCCGCTATGATCGTAGGAACGATGCTAGCCGTGGATCGCCCCCTGGACATGTACCGCACGATGGTCAACGTAACTAGCGATAGTATTGGGACGGTCGTGATTGCAAAAAGTGAAGGGGAAACCGGCTTTTACCCGGAATCACCTAGCGAAACAACCACCTGATCGGTGAGCTGGTTAGAAAAGTCCCTGCTCCCCAATCTAATACTTGGATTCGTTAGTCTATCCCATTAATTTCACCAGTTAATTTACTACTCCCGTTTCGGGCCTGGCTTTTTCAGGATCTTCAATAAATATCCTAGGAAGCTGTACTTCAGCTACAAAAAACAGGCCTTCCCTAATCCGTTCGGGGTCAAGGAAGTTTGCTGTAGTTGAGAGGCCTCCACCGTGTCCAACGCGGTCCATGAAAGAGCTCCTGGAACGGGATGATTTAGTCCCCTGATTCTCGCCAGGGGACTTTTTTATTCCTTGACCCGAACAGAGTCCAGTTTAAGGATCTGGTTCAGGTGTGCCCGTTGACCTCGAATAGTCAAATGGATACCATCGTCTTCGTAAGAACGGTTCACGATTTCCACCCCTTTCTGAGCCAGGGCCAACTCCCGGGTCTGCTGGTAGGTAAACACCATCTCCACTATCTGGTAATTTTCTTTCATAATGGCTAGTATCTTCTCCGTTAACTGATCCAGTCGTAAATGCTCCTTGGCGGAGATGAACACCGCTTCCGGAAATGTCCGTTTCAAATAGTTGAGCTGTTGGGGACGGTCCAGGAGGTCCATTTTATTCAACACAGTAGTTGTGGGATGGTGTTGAGCACCTAATTCCACCAAAACCTGTTCAATGGTGGCAAAATGGTCCTGAATCCACGGGGAGCTGGCATCGAGGACAATGAGCACTAAATCGGCGTCCACCACCTCTTTCAATGTGGAGCGAAAAGAGGCAATGAGGTGGTGGGGTAGATCTCGAATAAACCCTACGGTATCACTGAGCAGGATCGTGGTGCGTTCATTCAAATTCACTTTCCGCACGGTGGTATCCAAGGTGGCAAATAACTGGTCCTGGATGAAGACGTCGGCCCCAGAGAGGGCTTTCATAATGGTGGATTTACCCGAGTTGGTGTACCCTACCAGCGCCACTCGAAATTCCTGACGACGACGTTTACTCTGCGTATCCCTTTCCCGGTCGATACGAGCCAATTCCCGTTTTAGCCAGGCAATACGATTGCGAATCATACGCCGGTCTACTTCGATTTGGGTCTCCCCCATTCCAGCGCGTGTGCCGATTCCTCCCATCTGACGTTCCAAGTGCGTCCACTGGCGGGTCAACCGGGGAAGCATATACTGCCATTGGGCTAGCTCTACCTGGGTCCGTGCCTCCCGGGTTTGGGCATGGCGACGAAAAATATCCAGGATCAGGGCACTCCGGTCAATGATTTTAATATCCGGGGCCAGTTGCAGGAAATTTTTCACCTGAGCCGGGCTCAATTCTTCGGCAAAAACGATGAGACCCGCCTTCAAAGCCCGCGCCTGAGTAATGATCTGTTTGGCTTTGCCCTTACCGACGAAATAACGGGGGTTGATCCGGGAGAGTCGCTGGGTGATGACGCCCACTACATCACCCCCTGCCGTTTCTACCAAAAGGGTTAACTCTTGAAGATGATCTCCAATGGTCTTGGTGGTAATAGTACCGTGTATAGTACCTACTAAAAGCGTCCGTTCGCGAGTGTGGGATTCAATCCTTTGCAAGGGTATAGGAAGTTTTCCTCCGTTCTTTTGAGGTGTAACGCAGCAGTGACTCTAAAAATAACAGGCCAATCGCCAAGAGTAAGAAGCGTCTCCAGAGCGACTTTCCCCGCCGTAAATCCAGCAACTGGGTCGCCAAGTTTTCCCCAGGTGAAAGAAACCGAACCTGACTTTTCCCCAAGATAAAGCGGATTTTGTCTTCATCAGCTCGTACAGAGGGGCGTTCCAAGGGATGCAGGCGGGTGGAAAAAGCTGCGTACAATTCACCGTCCGCCAGAACCTGGTAGGATCCCAATTCATCCGTATGAAGGATAGACAAAACCTGGTCGTTGTAGTCGGGGATCAATAGAATCCGTCTCCCGGAAGGTTTCACTAATTCCCATCGGGCATTGACTAATTGTTGGTTGATGGAAATCACCTTGGGTGCTCCGATGGTAACCGGGGCGACCTGTTCATCATCGGTGGCCAGGCGCATGAGGAGGCGATGCATCAACGGCACCACCAACCCCCGCAGGGGCAGATCACTCCACTCCAAGTTCAAAGGCAATACAAAATAGTAGTACGGACCTCCGAAAGTGGTCCCTTCCACGAGGAACGGATCACCAGTGTGAAGTTTCAGCAAAGAGTGTTGTTCATTGGTTATTTGAACCTGATTATAGCGGTAGACTTCGGGCAATTCGGGGAGGATTTTCTTCACGTCGAGATCACTGAAAAGGAGTAAAGAACGATCGGTCAACTCCACCGAATAAAAGGACTGATTACCGGCAGTTTTCAGAGCGCGTTTTCGGGGGAGACGTAGGAGTGTTTCCACATCGGGAGAAGTCGTCGTACGAGGTGGATCACTGCTAAACCAAATAAGGCCGCCCCCTTGTTCTAAAAAGGCCTGGATTTCATCCACGACACTAAAAGGTAAATTGGTAGGGGAATGGATAATGAGGATGTCTTGATCTTCTAAAAAGAGATGCTCAGGGGCTGGATCGATTTTGTAATCCAAGTCCAGAAAATCGGTGCCGCTATCGATGGAGGTGAGGACCTTTCGCAAGAGAAAGATATCCTCCACCGAGGGAGCCACGATTTTGCAACTGATCCGCTGTGGAATCGACAGTTCAAAGGTCTGGCGATTATCTAAGGCATAGTCGTCAGGTGGAATTTCTAAGACACCTTGAATAATACCACTATTCCCGGGATACACCTGAAATTGGAATCCCTTGGACTGCCCTGGTTTAAAGGAGGCAACCACCTGGCCTACCCGATTCTCATCGAGGAAGAGCTCCACGGGGACGTGATCCCTGGCAAGACGGCCATCGTTTGTAATGGTTGTGCTGAGCCTGAGAAGATGAGTGGGCAGTTTTACCTGACTCACAGTGGCCACTTGGACAACCCCAAGATTATCTCGCACGCCGTTCTGAGATAGGGCGTAGAGCTTCCATTGAGTCCCCCGGGAATCAGCCGGGTCTTTTGACTTTAGCCCTGACCAGAAGGTTGTAGGCGGTAGGGTTTGGAAATCGCTCAAAATAAAACACTCATGGTTTGGCTCAGTCCCTCTAGATAACGTTAGAGCGGAATCCACCTTAGCCCACAGGTCATCGGTTTCCATCGACTGGGGAATATCCTTGATCCGCCTTAAAGCCGTTTCCCGCTGCTCTCTGGTTCCGCTAAAAACACGTTTAAAAGGGTTTGTCTGGTAAATTTCCAGAGTCGTTTGACCTTCCAATTGACCCCAGATCACGGGAAGCGTCTCCCGGGCTTTGTCCAGGAGTGTCTTGCCATCTGATACGAGCGCCATGCTGGCGGAATTGTCCACAACAATCACCACGTGAGATTCCACTTCCCCACCGACCCAGGTCGGTGAAAAGCCCCGTAAAACCGGCCGGGAGACCATGAGGACTAATGCCACGATGATGAGCGTCCGCAGTAAAACCAGAAGCCATTGGCGAATTCTCAGGTTGCGGATGGTTTCATGTTCTAGTTTTTCAATGAATCGTAGTGTGCCAAAGGGCAACTCCCGTCTATGTCTTAAACTGATAAGATGAATAATCAACGGTAGACTGGCAGCCACCAATCCCCAGAGGAAAGTAGGTGCTAAAAAAGTCATACTAACCAGGAAGTGATTAGCACCATAACCACACCAGCAAGGAGGGGAATGCGCAGGTTGTCATCTACGGGGATGGGGAGCAGTTCCACTACCATGGCCCCTACCGCTGCTGGAAAAGAGATTAGCCAGGGAATCCGGGGAAATAACAGGGCCACCAACAGACACGTAACCGTACCCCCTAGAAAGCCTTCCAGGGATTTATTCCCGATGGCGGTGTTGCCGAAACGCAGGCCCACCAAAGCCGCTGCTGTGTCCCCCAGGGATAAAAACAATAAACTCAGTACGGCAATCTCTTTAGGAAAGAGGAAGATAGTTAACCAGGCGCCGATGAAAACCCAGGAGGCACCCGTTAACCGTCCTTGCAGTTCATGTTGACGTAGTAGAGGATTAAAAAAACGATCAAAAAAAATAGTAATCCAACGAACCGATCTCCTTCCCAGATCGACGATTAAGACGATCACGGTTAAGATCCCCAAATAAAGGAGCATTCCTTTGCGGTCGGGAAATACAAAGAGGTATGCCAGGGGAATGAGACTGTTGGCGACATGGATGAGTTTACGCAGGTATTCGCTACGGGGAATCACTCAAGGTTCGTCCGTTAGACGATTGAAAATATCCTGCATATCCAAGACGCTCACTACCAGGTCAATGGGGAGGGATCTATCCAGCACCGTCCCTTCCGTAAGGGATTGGTCCAAAACGGTATACGGAACGAGGTCTTCGTCTTGATGATAAGAAATCTTTCCCACTTTAAGCCGAGCTTTTTCGATGAGTTCCGTGGCGTTTTTCAGGCTCAGTCCGATGACGTTGGGTACCTGGTAAAAATCCGGGGGTAGACCTTTACTCAAGGTAATTTGAATCCCCATTCCTTTCCGGAGATGGTCTCCCGCTTTAGGGTACTGCCATGCGATGGTCCCCTCAGGGTATTCCGGATTGAACTCGGTATAAACGGTATCGATTAACAGTCCTAATTGGTGGAGCACCAGTTCAGCATTCCGCAGGGATTGACCGATGAGGTTAGGAACGACGCGCATTTTTTCCGGCTGGGCTATTTTCAGGCGCACCGTCCGTCCCGGCTTCACCAATGTATTCGGTTTGGGATACTGATCCACCACCGTTCCCGCGGGCCTATCACTATTATACAAGGTATCAGAAATTATCCCCTGAAATCCTCCGGATTCCAGGCGGGCCAGGGCGAGGTTACAGTCCCGGCCGCGAACATCCAACAGGTAACGACTTTGATGTTGACGAGTATAAACTGGCATAATGACATAATCCATGATCACTAGGCCCATGGCTCCTAAAAGGACGATGGTGAGGAGATAGTAACTCAAAGTTTTCATAATCGGGCGATGAAGCGTACGGCAAACATACTATCGACACCGTGGCGGGGAGGCCAGGTAGCAAGCGCCCCGGAGTCGTCGGTCCATTCAGGTGGAACATAATTCATGGCAGAATCTATCTCGAAACGGTCACTTAAATTATTGAAGGTTTCTATCACTTGCCAATTTTCTTCCGGTTCCAAAGAGCAGGTGCTATACACCAGGCGGCCGCCGGGTTTTACAAAAGTCTGCATATGGGTTAGCAACTTAAGCTGTAGTTGAGCCATGGTCTCAATCTCCTCCGGTTGCCGTCGCCAACGAGCATCGGGCCGACGACCGAAAACACCCGTTCCCGTACACGGTGCGTCAATGAGTATGGCCTCTGCACGAGGAAAGGAATCGCGGGTGGCATCCTTGTAGGACCATTCCAAAGATGTGAGGTGATGGCGTTGCAGGTCTTTCTGGGCTGTTGCTACCCGTCGGGGATTCACATCCGAAGCCAGAATACGCACTCTGTCGTGGGCATATTCCGCCAGATAGGCGCTTTTCGTTCCTGGGGCGGCGCACACGTCTAAAATTAGTTCTCCTTCCTGAGGCGCCAACAACTCCACGATTGCCCCGGCGCCGCGATCCTGAAGCGAGACCGCCCCTTCCCGAAACAAACTGTGACTCAGTAATCGTTGACCCCCTTTGATGATACGATAGAAACGATCCGAGTGGGAAAATCGTTCCACCTGAATCTGGGCGCTTTCCATAGCCTGGAAAAAGGTCTTTTCATCCACACGGTCAGGATTCCGCCGGAGATGGTGAGGAGGCTGATGATTGAAGTATTCAGCCAACTCAGCAGTCCGTTCCCGGCCGTAACGCTCTTCCCAGCGCTGAAAAAGCCAGGCAGGAAATGAATGCCACGCCGCTCGATTCTCCAATGAATCTAAAGAACCCGGAGGGATGTCTGGCTCGTACTGGGTTAGTTTGCGCAGAACGGCGTTCACTAAACCGGTTGCATAAGGACCTACCTTTTTTCGCGCTTGCTTCACGGCTTCATCAAGAACGGCATAGTCCGGGATTGTGGGATCATTGAACAGTTCATAAACCGCCTGGCGTAGGACGACTTGCAGGGCCAGGGGCCGGCGTTTATGAGGACGATCCAAGGCTACCTGAATCCACCAATCCAGGCGACCGGTCCAGCGGATAACTTCCCGGGTATAGGCCGTGAGATGAGCCCGAAGAGCGGGGTCCAAGGCATGCCGCCGGAAGTAAGCATCGGTAATCTCTTTCAACCGTTTTCGTCGGTGAAAAAAGGTGTATAAAAGGGCATAGGCGTGGTCCCGGGCGTGCATTTCAATCGCCCAACCGTTCTCCCACCTGTAGGTGGTAGCCACGGAGAAATTCGTCTATGGAAAGGCGTTTTTTTCCTTCCAACTGCACTTTTAAAAGCGCCAATCCATGTTCACCGGTCTGGACGACGAGTTGATCGCCACTGACGGTTATTGCTGTTCCTGGCGGTTGTTTCGTTGAGATCGTTTCCATTATACTGGAAGAGAATATCTTTAAGGTCCGCCTTTTCCAGGTAGTAAAAGCGCCAGGATGGGGAGCCAATCCACGGATTAAATTATTAATTCGTAGGGCGGGGAGTGACCAGTCAATTTGCCGGTGCTCTAATTTAATCTTAGGGGCAGCAGTGGCCTGGGAGTGATCCTGTGGTTGAGGGATAATCCAACCCGCTTCCCAACCATTGATGGACCGTAATACTAGGTCAGCCCCTAACGTGCTCAGGCGCTCTGTTAAGGATCCGTAATTATCCTCCGGGGCGATAGGAACTTTCTCCTGTAGTAAAATGGCACCCCGATCCACTTTCGGTTCAATTAAAAAGGTGGTCAGCCCAGTTTTGGTTTCGCCGTTAATTAGCGCCCACTGAATGGGAGCGGCTCCCCGATAGGCAGGTAAGAGAGAGGCGTGTAAATTAATAGCTCCTCGACGGGGAAGGTCCAAAAGTGTCGGTGGTAGGATACGAAAAGCGACCACCACAAAAAGATCAGGGTTCAGAGTAAGCAATGTTTCCCGGAAAGATGGATCGTTAAGGGATTGGGGTTGGAGCAGGGGTAAACTTATCAGGCGGGCCTCGATCCCTACGGCGGTCTCCTTGATCCGTCGGCCCCGTCCCACAGGCCGTGGAGGATTACTTACCACACCAATGACCTCATGTTCGGAAGTGACCAATTTCCGCAAGGTGGGTATTGCAAAAGGGGGATTCCCCATGAAAATCAAACGCATTTTTTTCTACCAGCCTTCTGGAGGTACTCGGTCGTAAACCCGGAAAAAGAAACTGAGGTTACAGACCGTCACCGGGGTCTTGTAAAGGGGTGAAGAAATATAGTTGATTATAGAACGAAAGGTTTCTCCGCTTATTTAACAAGAGGAACCTGGCGTACCTCTTGTTGAATCTTCCGCAATTGGTTCTGGTATTTCAAACGTTCTAACTTGCTCACCCGGTCGATGATGAGAATACCCTGGAGGTGGTCCATCTCATGTTGAATTGCCCGCCCAAGGAGGCCCTTGAAAATACGGGTCTGATACTCACCCTTCATCGTTTGATACTTAAAACGAATCCACTCTGGTCGTTTTACTTGGAGACGTATTTCAGGTAAGGAGAGACAGCCTTCCTCTAATACTTCTTCTCCCCCCCGTTCCAGGATAGCCCCATTTAAAAACACATATGGTTCCTCGGCCTCATCGGTATGGGTAATGTCGATCACCATGACGTTCAGATCTACCCCAATCTGGTTAGCAGCCAGGCCGATTCCTTCCGCTTCGTACATGGTATCGAACATATCCTGCACCAGAGAAGCGAGACGGGAGAGGTCGGTGACCGGTTGGCAGGCCTTTTTCAAGATTGGGTTGCCGTAACGAACAATGTCTCGAACCGCCACGAGATCACCCTTCTACGGCACTGGTTTCTTCATCGGATACTTTACCAGCAATCCCTGCTATGGAAGAGCGATTCAGGGTTAACTGCACGTTTTTATCCACTTTCAAAACGACTAACTTGCCCTTGTGTTTGAATCCGGCGATGGTGCCATAAATCCCACCAACGGATACAACATGGTCGCCCTTTTTCAAGGCCTGGATCATATTCTGTTTTTCTTTCTGACGTTTTGCTTGGGGCCTGATCATAAGAAAATAGATGATGGCCATGATCACAATAAAGGGCAAGAAGGCTAATAACCCGCCGCCACCCTGCCCGGAATTCCCAGCCATTCCGTAAAGTTGTTCCACGATAATCTCCTGTTTTTTGGGGCGAAAAATTACCGCTACTCCCCTGGAATCACAAGGTATTCACATTATCAAAAGGATTCAGAGCCACACCAATTCAGTGTGCCTGGGCACAAGTTAAGAGGTGGTCATTGAGGCAGGGTGATCTCGAATACGGTACCCTGCTCTGGAGCGGATTCCACGATACGGATGGTGCCGCGATGGATATCCCGAATAATGCGTTGAGTTAGTGAAAGCCCCAATCCCCAACCCTGCTCCTTGGTGCTGTAACCGGGACGGAAAATATTGCGCCATTGCCGCCGGGGAACACCACATCCT
The DNA here is from genome assembly GCA_964628055.1 of uncultured bacterium. Classification (GTDB taxonomy): domain Bacteria; phylum Fidelibacterota; class Marinisomatia; order Marinisomatales; family TCS56; genus CAZBEL01. Next base: position 36,840 of record CAZVNL010000017.1, read on the forward strand.
GAGTCACGGATGCGAAGCACAACTTTTTGTGGTTCCTGACGGAGGGTAATGTCTATGGAGCCGCGGCCGCTGCCCATGGCATCTATTCCGTTTTTAATCACATTCTCAATAGCCCAGGAAATAAGCACCCCATTAGCGGTAATCGTGACCCCAGGATCAATATGGTTAGTGATGGTGAGGGTCGCCCCACCAGACGGTAGGCGACGCTGTAAGTAGGAAATGACCTCTTCCACCAATTGAGAAAGGCTAATTTGCTTAAAGCTGGTTTCAGAACCAATTTTACTGAAGCGATCCCCTACCTGTCGCAATCGGCGTAGATCAGACTCCATCTCGGCGATGATCTGAGTACTTTTCTCCGGATGGGACTGTAATCTGCTCACCCACCCCATAAGGGCGGAAACAGGTGTGGCTAACTGGTGAGCAGTCTCCCGGGCCATACCAACCCAAATGCTTCGCTTCTCACTATTCCGGATCACCGTAAAACCGATGAAACCTAAAAGTATGAACAAGGCCACGGCCCCAATCTCTAAATAAGGTAGCCGGGTGAGCTGGCGAATCAAATCAGAATCCCCATAATGCAAATAACCAATATTCACTTGTTTGCCGGTCTCGGGATTGACAAACCAGAGCGGAATGGGTGGATTTTGCTGATCCATAGTTCGGCGTACCTGAATTAAAGCCTGAGGGGTCAGCGTGGTGTCCAAATTCCGATAGTAAATGGGGATCTGGTCGTTATCGGAATAAATGATGGGGAACTGAACTTTTTTAATGATCTCGTCAAAAATAAACCCCAGGTTAGCTTCGTTCTCTTCGCTCACCGACTTGGCGATGATTTCAGCATAGAGCTTGACGATCTCGCGGTTTTCCACCCGCAACCGGGAAACGATGCGTTGGCTGTAGATTAGCAACCCCACCACCAGGGAAATTCCCAGGACGAAGAGGCCAGCCTTGATATTCCCAGTATAACGGTAAGAATTCATTTTACGCGTCGCATCAGGAAAAGACCAAAGGCGATAAAGCCCAAGCACAGCCCCAGGGATAAGCAGGAAATGTATAACCCCAGGTGGAAAGTCGATTTATCATAGACGAATTCTACTACATGCTCCCCGGCGGGTATTTCTACCCCTCGCAGGACACCATTCACCTGCTCGGAAGGTACTTCGGTGCCGTCCAGGAAGGCTTTCCAACGCAGGGGATAGTCCACTTCACTCACTACTAAGAAACCGGTCTCAGTAGAAATAGTCTGAATGGCGACCCGGTGTAGCGAAGTCGTCATTGTATCTACAACCCCAACCCCATAGTCCTTTTTACCTTTTTTTTCCGTTTTTGTCAAATAGGCCACTTTGGTGGGGTCAAAGGACGGCGATTTTAACATATTCCACACCAGTTCAGGATTCTCTAAGGCTTGCACCCGGGAGACGAACCAAGCGCGGGGTAGATAATTTTTCAACTCGTAGAGGAAGACTTCCATGGTTCCGCGACTCGTGAGGAAAGGGCCCTGTTTTCGTAAAACCAACTCCGGATGAGCAATCTTTTGGGGACTTACGATATAGCGAACATTCAACATACGCATGAGGGGCAGCGTACCGGCATTGCTGGTTTTTTTCAGGAATTGGTTGTAAACCTGAAGTTTGGCTGGATGGTAACCGCCAACCGATTCAATTCCAAACGCCTTAAACCGCGGTTCACCGAATAGGGAACCCAGGGGATAAATCCGGTATGGTTTTGGTTCAGCCGCGGCGAGATAGCGGATAATTTCATCAGGTTGAAATTGGTGCTGCAGGGCAGATTTCCTGAAAAGCTGTGAAGCGCGTCCGGAACGCGGCTGGGGTTGAATGATTTTCTGGTCAACGATCCCCAAGTCCAGGAGCGCTAAAACGACGATCCCCGAGAGGAATATGGCTTGGGAGAGTTTCCGCCGAAGCCAGAGCCACAATCCACCTACCAAAGCACCAAGAAAAAGACAGGCAACCCAGGCATCGCGATACCAATTCTGCCAACGGAGGTCATTAATAGCTTGTGCCATCCGGGGATCCTGGGTTCGCGGTGGCGTAAAATGGTCGTAAAGCGTGGCGTGAAGACTACCCTGTCCAAAGACCAATATTAAGACCCACAGACCAATACCCATAGCTAGGATCAGTAACCAGCGCGGCATAGCGTCATATTTCAACTTGAGAAGGGCATCTAAACCAAAGGCCGCCAGCACGGCTACATTAAATTGCAGAAGGATAAGAATCATGGCTGGAACCCTGAACTTGTTGAAATAGGGGAATACAGCGTAAACAAGGTTATAAACGATACTTAGGTGTTTACCAAAAGAGATGGCTAATGCCAATAAGGAAGTAGTTAAGAAAAAAATTGCTAAATCATTCCAGCGGAAGACCAGTCCCATGATGGCCAGAGCCAGGATAATGATACCCATATAATTGGGATAGTCGGTGAAGGGCATAAATCCCCAGTAGGTTTGACCGCCAAATCCCAAGGCTGAGGGAATGAGAAACGTGGCCATTTCCAGGGGATGAAAAGACCAAGCAGTGGCGTAATCGTAGGCCGCTCCACCAGAGGCCGCTGCTCCGCGAACCGAGTAAGGCGTATAGCCAATGGAAGGGAGATAAACCACCAGGGCCAGACCAATGGCCAAAAGGGCCGCCCCAACGAAATAAGCCGCTCCTCGGTAACTATTGGACCGCGATGTCGAAGAGCGTAAGGTGAAAAGGAGTTGAAAGAGTACATAGGCTCCAACCAACATCCAGGTATAATAAGCAATTTGAGCATGTGCCCGTTGAAGTTGGAATCCCATAAGCAGACCCAGGAGTCCCATGTGCAGAAAACTCGGCTTTTGGAAAAGACGAACCACAGCCCACATGACCCACGGCAGGTAGGCAGCGGTCATCATCTGACTACCGTGACCGAAGACCAGCATAGTGATCATGTAGGGCATTAACATGAAAGCGCTACCGCCCAGAATGGCCGGTAAGCGGGATACATTCAACTGTCTGAGGAGAACCACACCCCCAAGACCTGCCAACAATAGATGAAACAGTTGCCCAAGGATCCCCGTAAGGAAGAGATAACGCAGAATATGAGAAGGAAAGTAGAGTTGACTGATGAAAGTAAATGCCTCGGCGGTGGGCATGCCACAGAAAATCCACGGTTGCCAGAGGGGAAACTCGCCGGTTTCAGCCCAGGCCCGGTTCAAGGCCAGTCCTGACGCCTTGGGATTGATGGAGTCCGGCGAACCGAAAGTTTTCCCCTGAAAGAGAACCGGGTAAAACAACATAATCAGAAGTACAATCATGCCTATTACGATGTAAATGTTCTCTCTCTTGACAGATAACTTGAGCTGCTTCATGTTAACTCGCGTTTTTCCTTTTAGTGTTGGTTCTCCAGGTACTTAACGTTTGCCACAAAACCCGAAACGCGGCCAGAACCTGCCGATCGTCCTCATCGAAACGAAGTAGCCATAAAAAAACTCCGTATAAGATGAACGTTAGTACTGTGGCCAGGGAAAGGGTGATGAGGGTGTGAAAAGGCATGAGTAACGGCCGGAGGGTGTACATAATTCCCATGATTATCCCGCCAGCGGTAAGAGGCTTAAGTAATTTAACGCTGAGGGGATGAAGTTGAAGGATTCCCCAGATTTCCACCGAGCGAATAATTCCCAAAGTCGTGAGAGAAATCAAGGTAGCCGAAGCCGCCCCGATAATCCCATACCGGGGTATCCAGAGTGCGTTAAGGATTACGTTTAAAATAACCACGGCAACCGAGTTCATCAAGTTGACCTTCGGGTGGCCGGTCATGGTTAATGTTGGCCCACCAGCCCCGATAAAAGACTGGATGAGGGTCGCACAGGTTAACAGCATAAGAACGTGAGCTGCAGAAGTGTACTGTCCGCCGAAAAGTAACATGATCTTCGTGGGGAATACGAGGAAAATTACGGTAAAAGGCAATGCCAGGGTTAGAATCCAGCGAGTAGTGAGTTTGTAAAGGGCATGCATTTCCGACAATTTCTTTTGGGCGAAAAGCTCCGACATAAGCGGCGCGAAAATACCCATGAAAGCGACTAAAATAGAGCGTAGCAGTCCTGCCGTACGAGTGGCGGGATGATAGAGCCCCACTGTGGCGGTATCGGTAAAATACCCTAACATGGTAATATCCAACCAATGCATGAAGGTACCGATAATGGAAATAAACATGAGGGGATAAGAAAAGGTTAAAATGGAACGGTTCCACTTTTGCTTCCAAACACCACCAAGCTTAATACTGGTTATTCGCCTTAAATAATAAACCATGCCTAAACAACCTAAAACGGAAGAAACTAGAAGGGGGACAATAATGGTCATTTCAGCCGACCATAACCAATAAGTTGTGATGAGGGTTAACACCAAGAGGATTGGTACCGCGATATTGGTCACAGCTATTTTATATTTCATTAATTTGAAACCCTGGGTAGCGGCAGCGCTGATCAAGGTGATCACGGTGAATGGTAACGTTAGGGCGTTAATGAAAATGACTTTTTGTAAAAGGGGTGAACCACGGAATACGGAAATTGCTAACCATCCCGAAAGAGCCATCTGTAGACCCATAAGGACCAGGGCAAAGACCGCTCCCATTTTCAAGGTGGAGGCAACATCTTGTTGAATTTTCCTTTGATCCTCCGCCCTGCGCATACTCACAAAGCGTAAAAGGCCCCCATCCAACCCGGCTTTACCGATTACTTCTGCAAAGCGGGTAACGGCATTGGCTAGGGAATAAATACCTAAATATTCGACTCCCACCCAGCGCGCCAAGAGACCGGTATACACATACCGTAGCACTTGTCCAATTCCCAGGCCGACAAAAGAAATGGTGGTTTCTTTGGCTACTTTAGTGGAAGTCGTAAACGTCTGCATTGAGGGAAAATAAGCGGTCCGACAGAATTACTTGCGTTTCAGCATTTCCTGGTTTTCCAGGTGGAGATTGGTAATAGTATCGAGGATTAAGCCAACCCCAAAGAGGACAACGGCGATGATCTCTAGTGCGACGGCCAAAATCGCCAGGGGAACACGGTAAACGTAGCGATATAGGAGGTAGTCTTGAATGGGAAACCAACCGGCAATGAGACCCAGGATGAAAAATAAGAGAGCAAAAAAAGTAAAGAAGGCGAAGGGTTTGTAATCCTTGAAAATGAAGAGAAGGGCTTTAATTGTGCTTATACCATCTGTAAAGGTGTTGAGTTTAGAATGGCTCCCCTTTGGGCGGCAACGGTAAGGGACAGGGACTTCCGCAACGGTAAAGTGTTTCATTAATGCCTGGAGCGTCATTTCGGTCTCTACCTCGAAACGGTTTGACTTCAAATAGACATTTTCTACAAATCGACGCGATAGGATTCTAAACCCGGAGAACACGTCGGTAACCCGGGCTTTAAATAACCGGGATATCAAGGTAGAGATGAGCCGATTCCCCAAGCGATGGAGAAGACGTAGCGAACCCTTCTCGTTCTTCTCAAACCGGGTACCCACCACCATATCAACCCTATCCCGTTGAAATACCTCCAGCATTTTTCCTGAGGAATCCACGGGGTAGGTGTCATCGCCATCAACGAGAATGTAGACATCTGCGTCCACACAATGGAACATGTGGCGTACTACGTTCCCTTTCCCCTGGAAGGGTGAAATAATGACTTCGGCCCCGGCCTCTCTGGCCGCCTCGGTGGTGCCGTCAGTGGAATTATTATCAAAGACATAAACAGTTGCAGCGGGTAAAGCCTGCATAAAGTCCTTCACCACCTTCCCTACTGTGTGGACTTCGTTAAAGCAGGGGATGAGAATGGCGGTGGAATATTCTGAAATCATTCCGCTATTTTTTCCCAAAGGCTTGTTCATATGTGATGCAAATCCACTTAAATATTCAATGAATAATAACGCTTCTTACATGAAATAGTCTAAAACACTTTAAACAAAGGATAATGGATAATGACTCAGACATTGGTTTTTTGCAGGGTAGTATTGAAATGTAATACCATTTATCTAATCAACCCAATTATCGAAAGATGTCTTTTACCGCAATAGCAGTTATCAACTTTAGACCTTACAGAGAGAAACGACGGTTCTGCATAGAACAAATTATCCTCGTTTTCGCAGTGTACTGTACTAATGACCTATACCACTACATTTAGAAAGAGTGTTTCTTATGTTCTTTGACTATACTTTGGTAGAGAGCAGTCAATTGTGATGCAACCGCTTCTGAGGAGTACATTTCATGCACCTTTTTTCTAGCATGTCGACCTATTTCCTTTAATTTTTCTGGTTGTGCCAAAAGTTCCAGGCATTTTTTAATCATAGAAGGAATATCATCTACTATCCATAGTCCGTCATTTTCAGTTATTAGTATTCCCTCCGCACCCACAGGTGTTGTCAATACGGGAGTACCACACGCAAGGGCGTGTGTTATTTTCATTTTTAATCCAGCACCAATAAAGATAGGGGCGATGAAAAGGCTGGACGAGGATATATATTCGTCGATCTTGGTCACAAAACCATCATAAGTGATCCCGTCGGTATTTTCACAGATTAAACTCAATTCTGGCGACATGCTCTTCCCTGCAATTCCTAACGTTACGCCAGGTAGAGCTGCTTTTAGTTTAGGAAATATTTTGTAAACAAGTAATTCTACGACTTGGTGGTTAGGCCTTCGACTTAGCAATCCTACAAAACACAATCTAAAGGGTACTTTAGGAACTTTGATGTCCTTTCGTACGGAAATTGGAGGCGGTATAACATAGATAGGAGGCAGGTTCTTCCATCTGGACGCATAAGACTTATCTTCCTCCGTTACTGTGATTATGGCATCAAAGCGTTTTAAAAGGATAGGCTCATAATGATTCCAAATTTTATATTGAATCCAATCAATTACTTTTTTATACCACTTTGAATCATTCTTATAGATACGATTAAATAACTTCGTAGAAATATCATGCTCCGTTAACACACAAGGTTTTGATAACAAACAAGAGCGGTAATAGTTCATCACGTTATATTCAACATGGATTATGTCTGGGTCAAATTGGGCTACAATCGAACGAACGAGTTTTAACATCTGGGGGTTATAATATTTAGCAACAAAGAATGGTTCTAACTTAAAAAAAGTTCTATAAAGAACAATTAAATACCTGTAATAAAACGAATAACACCCCATCCATTTATTCACGGAGAAGCTATTTTTAAATAAATAATCGATTACTATTCCCTTTTCCAATAAAGGCTGGAGTAAAGTCTTTTCGTTAGGCTTAAGAAAACAAACAATCCGGATTTTATGATTGGCCGATAACGAAACCAAGTTTCTATAGATAGTCTGAGCCCCTGCATGACCAAGAAGCTCACTTGGGACATACGGTGAAATGGAGAGAATTTTCATTAATTGCTAGGATGTGATTATGAAAAATTATGAAACAATAAAGAGAATTACTACAAATCAGGGTTTCATTTGACCACAAATTATTAGGAGTTTATTTTCCTGATAATAAACTTTTTAATTCCAGTCAGCCCCATACGACTTATTAGTATTTTGATCTTGAAGTAGTTAATCCAACAAGAAATTTTTAATAAAAATTGAAAGAAATCTTTTGGGCGTTTTTGTACTTTTTTTGTTATATAATAGTCAATTAATGATTCTTGGTGATTAGATAAAACAGTTTTGTATTTTTTATTTTGTTGGGGAACTATCCCTATTCTATTTTTAAAGACAGGTCCTTCACCAATCGGATTATTATAATAACTTGAATACATACCAGGTTGTAACATACGGTCTTCATAAGATACATTTAAATACTGACATACCTCTTTCAATATCTTTTCGGGATCATCCACGAACGTTTCGTACCAAATTTTATAGAAATGTTTAGAAAATCTCTCAATATAATCACAATACAATTGGTATTGAGCGCAGGCTTTATAAAAACTAAAGTTTATGTTCGGGCTAATAATATTAGAAGCAATGTTGGGCTTGGGTTCACGATGCAAATTAATGATCTTAGCATTAGGGAAATATTCAATAAGATAGGAAATGTAATATAAATGCGTAGGTGTTTTCTCTCCCCATACTTTCTTTCCTTTATGCGTTGCTAAAGTTTTTAAAATAGTTTTAAATGTAGTTTTATGAGAATACGCCCGAGCTGCAATTTCGGTTATTAAAGATGATTTTAAACACCGGAACTCACTCCATGACGGATCTTTATATTTCACCGGTCTAAAGATCCTATTCACTACTTCAACAGCATAGTGATACGAACCCGGCTTTGGTAGAAAACGTCGACTCCCAACAATCTCCTGGAAAAAATGAGTTTCCGGTGAAATGAAAATAGACGAGTGTCTATTAAGACAATAGCGCATTAAAGTAGTGCCAGATCTCGGTAAACCAACAATAAAAATAGGAGCTTGTGCCAAAAGTTTAGATCCGGGTTTTGTAATAGGAGTGTTGACTACTATTAATGACGAATGGGGAAGGAGTATTAATAAACAACATTTTTTAATCCAGTGTGTCCTTTATTAGCATGTAAAAGGTAATTACCGTCACGCACATTTAATTTCATGATCATC
>CAZVNL010000018.1:0-29796 GCA_964628055.1 uncultured bacterium
ATTTAGTATTCGTTTAAAACCAAAATCCAGGTTAAACGTATTCCCGGGGCTAAGGAAAGGTTTAGAATGAGGTTTTGATTTCTAAGAAGAGTTCGTCGCTTTCGGCGCTATTTCCGAATGGTGACCCTTCCGGGCCTTCAAAGAAAATGCCTCCCAGGGTTAAATGTGTCCCGTCGGCCACTTCCCAACTTAGGAAGGGGAGCAAAAACCAATCCCGCTCCGCAAAGTGCAGTACTCCAATTATTTGTACTTGCAGGTAATTCATCACTTTCCAGCGTAGGACGGGTGAGAAAGAGAATTGCCGAGATGGCGGGGCTTCGGAGTAGTGGGCTGCTCCCAAGGTTTGAATACTATCCTGATCCTTGGCCTGGCTATACTGAAAGTATTGTTTGAGTATCCCCTGAATGGTGAGCGTGAACCACTCATTAGGTAGCCAGTCCAGTCCCAGAACGCCGTAGAAGTTATTATTTTCGATAAAGGGGTCCTGTCCCTTTTGATCTTCAGTTTTGTTGTAGGCCCCTTCTCCCTTCAAGGCCCAGTGCTCTCCCGGGTAGATGAAGTCAGCGCCGAACATGGTAAGGTCCCGGTAAGAAAATTCCGGTTCAGGTGGGGTGGAGGTAAAGTTCATACGCAGGAATTCGGGACTTTTCTGTTTTCCTTGATAGAAATAAAAGGAGTAGGCTAAGCGATGCCGATCGTTGGAAAAACGTAAGCCCCATTGCCCTTGCTGTAAAGAGCTATCGGTTACTGCCTGTGACCAGGGGAAAGGGGTTCGGTCGGGATAGTTGAGGGGAGCGTAAATGAACTGCCAGGCCCCCCCCCACGAGAGATAAATGTCCGCCTTCACGGCGGGGATGGGTAAGCGGTAGTCCTCAATGTCAGAGGAAATGCGTTGGTAGTCCCAGGGGATGAAGCGATCGGTGGGGTTGACCCAATCGGCCCGTCCCCAGAAGAGATATTGTTGTCCAACGCGGAGATCTACAAGGTCGGCGTAGTAATCCAGGTACAGTTCGGCGGGGTAGAATTCCAACCCGGCATTCCGGGGTGCGTTGGCCCCGCGGTCGGCGAGGAAATCGTAACGAGTGATCAGGTCGGCCCGATACGCTACCCGTGGTGAGACCTCCCCGGAAAATTGAAGTTGGAAATGGGAATACACCTTGGCCCAACGGTCGCTCTGGTTGGGATTTACGGATAAATACGTTTTCAAAAAACCGGATACTTGAGCGGGTAGCATTGCCAGGCTGCCCGCTAATATAAAGCAAACCTTCCACATGGGGTTACCTACCGCGCTGGAGCATCCGTGGAGTGAAGAAACTGTCCTTTACGGGGAGGTCGATCTTCAAGTTCTGGAAGATCATTTCGCTACGGTGGTTAATTTGCACATCTTCCATGATCATGTCCGTGGCGAAGGGGAGGTCCTTAATGTTCTCGAAAGCGGTGACAGTCATGGTTTTTTTTAGCTTGCCAAAGCGGTCGTAGTATTCGGCATACGGAATGCGCAGGTCTTTTTTGACTACCCAACGAATAATTTTACCGTAGCCGGTGTCCTTTGCCACCTGGGGTGTTTTAGGTAAGCATTCAATCACGAAGACAGCCTCTCCCTTGAGAGTGTCCTCTCGTAACAGCCGATAAGTCCAATCCTCTAATTTGAGACTACCCATATCGTAATAGGTGAAGTCACTGGACATGAAATTGCCCCCGCTGCCACTGCTGGCGATCTTTTTAACCTGGCGCAGGGCAGGCATGTAGAGGAAACGGTCATCGGGGCGGTTGGCGTTCTCTAAGGTGAGGAATCCCGTTCCTTGCACATCTTTGGGGTAAACGAAGCGCATGAGCATCTTGGTGAGCTCGGTTTGCGGGTCGGTTTTGGAGAAGAATTTAATTTTCCGCACCCGTTGATGTCCCGTGTTGGAGGTAAGGATCAGTTTCAAATCGGCCTGCATGGACTCGATGGTGGCTTGGTTCAGGGCACGGGTCATGATGTCCGTGCCCGTTTCTTGCCCCATGGATAGAGAAACAGTGAATAGGAGGCTTAGCATTACGCGGGTCATGGTGAGGCCCTTTATTTTTGTAGGCTGCGTGGTTTCAAAATTAAAAAGATGCCCGGCACGATGGTAAGGGCGCCAAAAGCGGCGGTTAGCATGGTGAGGGAAATGAGAATGCCCATCTGACGTATGGCCACGAACTGGGACATGGCAATGATAGAGAATCCGGCCGCCACGGTGATGGAATTGAAGAAAATGGCCAGACCCGATTCCCGCATGGTGGCCGGAACCGCGGCCTTGTAATCCAGCCCCTCGTGTAGCTTTATCCGGTAGCGGTGGATGAAGTGGATGGCGTAATCTACTCCTACACCGATGGCAATACTACTAGTGATGAGGGTCTCCAAATTAAGGTTAATACCGGTGTACCCCATGAAAGCAAAGTTCAACAACAGGGAAAAGAACAGGGGGATTGTATTGAAGAACCCGATGACGACCGAACGGAACATGAGGCTGGTCAAGAACCATACTAAACCCAGAGAAGTGAGGATGCTCCAGATTTGCCCGGTGACAATCATGTCGTCCACTACCGTAATGAGTTTAGCCATGCCCGTCACCGCTGCAGTCACTCCCTCACTATTCAATTCTTCGTCAATGAAACGGGTCAACTCCCGGTCAATTTTGCGCAAGGTGGCCATGTCATCGGTGTTGATCAAAATATTCATTCGGGCGTGGCGGTAGGCGTAGTCCACGAAGGGATCCATATCCTGTGGTTTACCAGACATTTCCAGTAGTTGGAGGTATTGCGCCACCAGTTCCCGGCCGGAGACCTCAAACTCCCGCTCCACCGGGACCCATTCCCCGTCCTGCTCTACCCAGTCCGTACCCGTCACCTTTGCGGTGACGGGAGGAATCCGGTATTCCGTGGAGTCGCCGGCGTGTAACACTTTGTTAATGCGTTTAATGAAGTCGGCAATGGATTGCACACTCCCCACGTGTTCCTGTTGTAGGGCCAGGGTTTTCAAACGGTCTAATTTTTCCAACAGGGCCGGATTTTGAATGGCCAGGTCTTCCCGGCCTTCGATCATGACATCAAATCCGGTGGTGCCGGAGAAGTGGGTGTTGACCCACTCGTTGGCTAACCGTAGGGGGTGATCGGCAGGGAAGTTCCCGATGCTGGAGAAGGTATGGTGCAGGCGCGTGAACCCCAAGGCCGCCACCACGACGACCAACATAATAAAAGCTTTGAGCCACTTTGCTTTCCGCACCAGGAAAGTTCCCCAGGCGGCCATGCGATCGGCGGTGAAACGGGGTTCGGTCGCTTCACGGAAGCGGCGAGGTATTTTCAAAAGGACCAAAAAAGCAGGGATCCAGGTGAGGGTGAGAATCAGGGCAAAAAAGACCCCCAGGGCGGTGAAAAGACCCAATTCTGCCACCGATTCTGACCCAACCGTTCCCAGGGCGATGAAACCGGCCATCGTCGTGAGGGAGGTCATGATGACGGGAGCATTCATTTCCTGCATGGTCACCTCGGTCACTTTCACCGATGAGGTCTCGTGGCTGAACCCCGCATGGTGGTAGAAATGGGAGAGGATGTGGATACTGTCTGCCACGGCGATGGCCATAATTAAAATGGGAAGGATCTCCGTGGCGTGGCTCATGGGGCGGCCCAACAAGGCCATACAACCCAGGGTCCAAATTACGGAAAAAATCACCACTGAAAGGGGGAGCAACACGCCCCGTAGATTGTGGAAAACAATCAAGAGGAGCAGGAAAATGATCCCAATCCCCGAGAGGAAAAAGACCCCCATGTCTCTTTGCATCCCCCGGCTCACATAGTAGTTGACCACCTGTTTCCCGGTGAGAAGTAGTTGTAAATCGGTTCCCCGGTCAAAGGCTTCCATATCCCCAATGAGTTGGCGAATAAAGGCGGGTACATCCGCCGTTTTTTTCAGGAATACCATGATGCCCAGGGCGTCCCCGTTCCGGGAGACGAGGTTCCCCAAGGCTAAGTCACTATGAAACAGGTCGGTTTTAAAGCGTTTGATCTCTTTCGGTGTCCGGGGCGGCGCTTCTAAAATGTCGTAGACTTCAATTCCCTCGACCGTACCCTGAATGATGGAGATATTTACCGGTGAAATGACGGAATACACGGCCTCGTAGTCTTCCAATTGCTGGGTAAGACGCCAGACAGTTTCCATGTGTTCGGGAGTAAATACATTGGACCCCGAAAGGCCGATGAAGACGAATTCCTGGGTGGGAAAGATTTCGCCCATACGGTCGTACAGACGTTTAGCCGCTATTTTTTTAGGGATGGCTTTGGTGACATCCGGTTCCATGGTAAGGTTCCGAAGGGTATAACCCAGGAACAGGGTTAAGAGGAGCACGAAGATGATAACCGTTTTTGGGATGCGGAGAATTGTAGCGAGGAGGGGATTCATTTTGTTGTGCTGGCGGTTTCCAGTAGGGTTTCGAAAAGGGCAATTTCGTTCTTTAGCTCGGCCTTGGTGGCACCCCGTAATAGCCGGGCGCTGATTCCCAGGATATAGGTCCAAACAAGCTGGATAGTTGGTTCCGTCTTTTCTGGCTGCCAGTTGGTGATTTTAGTGGCGAATAGGTGGTTCAAGCTTTGCCGGAAATCGTTGTGGATTTGTTGGACGTTGGGAGCGTGGATGATGTGGGCCGGGGCGTGACGTTCCAGAGGGAAAAAGAGGGGCAGGAAGGTGCGGTGGCGTTCCATGTAGTCCACGAAGAACTCCACCATGGTGCGAAAGATAGCTTCCTCGGAGGTCTCCCAGAGCACGGCCATCATTTCATCATAATATTTTCTTACCCCGGCCTCGTAGACGGCCAGGTAGAGATCATCTTTGGTAGGGAAGTAATAGTACAGGGTGGCTTTCCCTAAGCGGGCTTCCCGAGCGATATCGACCATGGCTGTGGCTTGATACCCTTTTCGGGAAAAGACCTGTTTGGCAGCCTCTAAGATGAGCTGTCGGCGCTGTTCCTTTTCCTCGGCTTGGCGTTCGGCAATGGGGTTTAGACCGTCAGGTTTGTATTCAACCATACGGTCGAATTTACTCCTCCTGCCATTTCTTTCAAAGGTGAAAAGGGAAGTCGAAATGCGGCTATTAAAAGTGTGGAATATTACGCACTTATGGTTTGATAAAATTGTAAATTGGGGTGTGTGCTGGGATATTTGCCAATTAGTATTAATAAGTGTAGGTATTCATGCCAACGATCGGGAAGGGTTTTGCTTGGCTGCGGCCGGTGGTGAAAACATCTGTAATTCGGGTCTGCTGAAAAATATGTTTACATATGATGTAGGCAGAGATATGTGATGATGTATCTTGTTCACTTGGTTGGTTGACCCCTCCGTTTACCTTCTTGCCACCGCTATCCCCAGCAGGCCTGCTCTGGTCCACATCTCAGCTCCCGCTACCCCTTGATAGCGGATACGATCCAGACCATAGTGGGTTTTACCATAACAAAGTGTCCCTCGATACGGTTCCGTTCTTTTTGCTTTTGATTTAACCACCGGTCGGTGGAGGGTTTATTCTTACGCTTGCGACCTAATGGCTTAAAGGCATACCGGATTCCCTCCTTGTCCAATAATTCACGATTCTTCCTTGTTTCATACAACTGATCAGTGGTAAATGAGGAGGGTTTCTTCCCCAAGCGAGTCTCATAATGATCTATTTGCCACATCGGGGGTTGCCTCCGAAAAATAGCTTGCATAATCAGACTCCAACTCTTCCCAGGGGATCAATTCGGCAACGCGTAGCCAACGGTTATTTTCATCCAATTTCCCCCCGAAAGGGAATAATTTGTTAAATAACGGTATCGTTTTGCGATCTTTGCCTTTATACACTGCTGAAATCTCCGGTCATAACAGCAAGGGCTTGGAGGGGTACAATACAATAGCCCTGCATTTTGTACCCATTATTGACTACCAAAATATAATATATACAATAATATCAATGTATTAACTCACAATCCATTTGTTTTTCAACCGACCCTATTTCGGGTAAAGATCATGGGTTGTTATCCAACAGAGGTGATACTTTACTTTAATAATAGGATACTATTATCTTCTTACCATGTTATTCACCAAATCCGTCGAGTATGCTGTTCAAGCTATGATCTATCTGGTAGAAAAAGATTCGCCAGAGCCCACCATGGTGAGTGAAATTGCCCAGGCCTATGAGATTCCCCAACACTTTCTCGCCAAGATTGTCCAAACCCTCGTAAAGTTCCAGTTTTTAAATGCGGTACGGGGTAGGAAAGGAGGGGTCGTCCTGGCAAAACATCCGGAAGAGATCTTCGTGAACCAAATTGTGGAGGCCATCGAAGGGCCTAAGGCTACGGAAGAACGGTGCGTCATTGGTCTGGATTACTGTTCCGATGAGCAACCCTGCCCTTTCCACAGCCAGTGGATGGAGATTCGCGAGAAAATCGACGCCATGTTAGAAGGGGAGAATCTGGTGGATCTGGCCTACCGGGTCATGGAAAAGCGTAAGGCCATGCGCCAGAAAGGGTTCCCCAGTCTCGTGGGAGCACCCCCAGCACGCTAAGCGTACTTAAAGCGACCTAAGCAACGCTCCTTAGCAAGCCGTTCCACACAAAGGGCGAAGAATCCCCCGGTCAGGTTGAAGTTTTAGCGCTGTTTGATATTTAGAAGAAGCGGGCGTCGATCCAATACCCTAAGATTAGGAGTAAACCCGTGGCGAGGTGGATCCCAATCGTGGAAACGTTCACTTTTAGCAGCTCGTAGGGTAACTTCTGGCGGTCAGCGTTCTGCTGGTTCCATTCCGATAACCAACTCTTTCCCCATTTGATGGCGTAGACCATCAACACGCCGGGAATGATTGCCAGGAGCGCGAAGGGGCTTCCCAGGTCAGGGCGCAGGAAGCCTAAAACTCCAATGAATAGGATGAAGGCAAAGCTAAAATAGTTGAAGGTGGAATAGAGTTGTAAAGGTTTTTCATAGCGGTAGTAACTCCCGCTTCGGTCGGCGGTGCGAACCACCCAGGTGTTTTTCCCGGCTTTTTCGTCCGAAGGGGCGTCCTGAAACTGGTTAATCCAGACGATGAGCATTACCAGGATGGCCACGGGGATGGAGGCTAACAAGGGCATGGGCCAGGACCAGGTGGGGAGATGGTTGGTAGTGAGGACGTAATGAGTACCCAAAACCATCACGGGACCGAACCCCAGGGCGATGGCCACTTCTCCCAATCCTTTGTAGGATAAACGTAAGGGCGTGAGGGTGTACAGGAGGCCTAAAGCTGTCCCAATAATTCCCGCCCACAGGAGGGGCGTTCTGGCGAAGGGGGCTCCCCCGACAATGGTATTCAGGTGGAGGCCGATAAAGATCATTCCGCCAAAGGCCACCAGGGAGGCTACTAATACCTTCCACGGGGCCAGGAGTCCGGCTTGGATCATGCGGCTACCGCCATTGAAAGGACTGGGAACCTTATTCCACTCGTCGGTTCGCGTTTGGTGATCGCCGAAGTCGTTGGCCATATTCGTACCAGCTTGGGCCAAGATCCCTCCCAGGAGCGCCCACCAGAAGAGCGACCAATTCCAGGCGTTAGCCATTCCGGCGTGATTTAAATCCCGAAAGGCGATCACTGCCCCTAAAAGTATGGGCACGATGGCGGCGGTGAAAAAGGGAGCGCGTACGGCCCGCAACCACAGGAGCGTCCGTTTACCAATCGAACGGAAAAAGTCCTTGAGCGTGCCCACTTGGTTTTCTGGATACTCCCGCCACTCAAACTGTGTGTCAGCATAAAAGTCCACGTATTTCGTTACCGTTGGCTTAATGCGGTAATATCCCACGACCTTGTTCTTTTTAAGAAAATCGTCATCCATGTAGCTCTGGAAGGCGGTAGTAACGGTTAGGATTTTATCGTGGGCTTGCTGGATCTCCTTCGGGTCTTTGATGCGGTAGCACTCTCCCTCGATTTGGAGTCCGCGGATACCCTCTTGTCCCCGGGGCCAGATAACAACCTGTACGCGAGGATTGAACCGGATTTGTTCCGCCTTGCGGGTGGGGTTGAAGGTGAAAAAAAGCAGGTCCTGACCGTCAAGTGCATAGAACACCGAAGAGCCGGAGCTGTTGCCACCCACGGAGGTGGCCAGGAACATGCGGTCACTAGACTTCAGGACCGCTTCGATTTTTTGATCTAAAAGACGTGTGTTTGTTGCCATAATTGATCCCTACTACTTGTTAAAAAGGGGCGAATTTAAAACAAAATATAAAACAGTTAGGTGTGATAAATAACAAGGATTCCGTAAACATACAATTTTAGGCGTTTAAAAAGGTTACTACTTAGCGAGGAGATAAAACACGGGGATACATTCATTGACCTATTCCGATGGGGCGATCCTTCGCTAGTACTCATTACCCGAAATTTCCCGTTCCCGGTTTAGTAGTTGACGGTAAGGTTGGTCTTTATCTATATTGTGTTGAATTGATTAAAGTAACCACGGCTCCCAGGAAGTGCTTTTGGCACACCCTCGGCGCTCTTCAAATGAAGATGAGCGCTGGGGATTGCTTCCCACTGTCACTTTATTTCAGGTATTAAACGATGGCCATGAAAACTAAACTCTGGTATTTACGGAATTTTAATCTCTTGGCCGGAATGGATGAACAGGCCATGGGCCAATTGGGCCAGTGGAGCCACATGAGGGAGACCAAGAAAAAGGAAATCATCTATTTCCCGGAAGAGGCCAACGATACCATTTATTTCTTGAAAGAAGGTAAGGTTAAGATCACCCGCATTACCGCGGATGGACGTTCCACGACGATTCAGTTAATAGGTCCCGGGGAAATATTCGGGGAGAGCGCCATCCTGGGTCAAGAAACCCATGAGAACATGGCGGAAGTGGTAGAGGATGCCGTCATTTGTTCCATCAGTAAAGATATGTTTCAGCAACTGTTGGAACAGAACCCCCGATTGAACCTCCAGATTCACAAGTTCATCGGTTTCCGGTTGCGAAAAATCGAGGCCCATGTAGAGGATTTGGTATTCAAGAACGCCCGGGAGCGGATCGAAGCCTTTTTAAAACGTTACGTAAAAACCTTTGGTAAAGAACTCCTGGATAGCTGGGCTGTTCGGCCCGTTTTAACCCACCAGGAGATTGCTGAATTGACGGCCACCGCCCGCCAAACGGTGAACGTCATTCTGAACGATCTGGTGAATGCCGGCGTAATTACTTATACCCGTCGCTATTTACGCGTCCTAAAAAAAAGCTGGTTGGGTTCTTGAGAACTGTCTCTCCGCTGACAGTTCCCCTGGGGAGGGGAGTGATAACTTTGCCTGAGATGAAAAACAACTATTCAAAGGGTAGGCCCATCCAGGTGCAATTGATTGTACGCCCGTCTTGCGGTATTTGTAAACGGGTGCACAAAGAATTAACTCAAATACGGGGAAAGCACGAAGCGATGCATCTTCAGGTTTTTAATCTGGAACAAGGAGATCCCCTTCCCCAAGGGAAACAACCTTTTATCACTCCCGCTGTGTGGGTAAACGGCTCCCTCTGGTATTTAGGGGGCTTTGATCCCCAACGTTTCGAAGAAAAATTGAACTGTTTAGAAGTTGGTCTCACTGGACCGTCAAACTTTAAGTCAAAATAAACAAAAGGAGGTATCATGGATACATTCAATAAGTTCTCTGGTTATGGACACTGGCTGGTCCGGTTAAGCCTGGCTGGGACGTTCCTGTTTCACGGGTTGAGGAAATTCCCCATGGCCCAAGGGATGGCCGACATGATGGGAATGCCCGTAATTATGGTTTACCTGTTGGCTATGATGGAGGTAGTCGGTGGTTTATTAATTTTGTGGGGTGGTGCTGGTCCGGACTGGGCCACTCGCGTGGCCGGAATCTTGTTTGCTATCGTCATGCTCGGCGCCATAACCATGGTTCATTGGCAAAACGGTTGGGACTTTATGGCCGGTTGGGGTGATGGAACCAATAATGCCGGAGGAATGGAATTCCAGACCTTGATTCTGGCGGTTTCGCTGTTCTTTATGGTTAAAGGCAATGGTGCCAATCAGGCGAACGTATAACTTTACAAACCAGGTGTAACTGCCAGGGGGGAAACCATACGGCCGTTTCCCCCCTTCATTTCCCGTGGTAGAGAAAGGTTGTTTGGTCCGTTTCCATGACGTTCCGTATTCACCCTGGTGGCGATATTAATTCCCCATAGGGTTAATTTTTGGTTTATGAACCTTAATGATTCGTTTGGTAGAGTTCACAAGGCCTATTTACACCTGTTTTTAACAGGGGTGATTTCGGCTTTGGCCAGGGTCGTTTTCCTGAGAACACAGGTACTCCAACGTGAAGGTTTCAGGGATCTTTCCCACCGTGAGACGCTCACTTGCCCCCAGATTGATCGGCGCTCCAGTTATATTGTCGATGCTGGTCTCCATGAGAAATATTGGTTAAAAGCCAATCAGGTGTTATGGAGAGCATACCGAATTCATTCGCCAACGCCTGGTTAGATTATGCGGAAATTTGTCACCATTAGAGGATCTCATAAATGAAACCAACCGCCGCTTTACAATGGATTAAAGTCGCCGAACCTGGCAGTTTGCCAGAAGAACGGGTGAAAACAGTGCTAGCTGGAAAGCGCCAAGTTTGTCTTACCCACCACGCAGGGGAAATCGGCGCCTTGGGCAATCGGTGTCCCCATCAAGGTGGGCCACTGGGGGAAGGACAGATTGAGAATGGTTGGGTGATTTGTCCCTGGCATGCTTACGAGTATCATCCCCTCACCGGCGCACCCCCAGAGGGCTTTGAAGACCGGGTGGAATCCTATCCGGTGGAAATAAAGGATGACGGGATTTATGTAGGGATCGTGGCCACGCCACCGCGCAAGACAGTTTCTGACCAGATGGTAGCCGTGATGACCGATTGGGGTGTTGAGGTGGTCTTCGGAATGGTAGGCCATTCCAATCTGGGCTTTGCCGATGCCATGCACCAGGCCGAGAAGGCCGGAAAGCTGCGGTATTATGGTATTCGTCACGAAGGGGCGGCGGCCTTTGCGGCATCTGCCTATGCCAAGTTAACGGGGCAGCCCGCCGCCTGTTTCACCATTGCCGGACCTGGCGCCACTAACCTCATGACCGGGCTGTGGGACGCCCATGTGGATAATGTTCCCCTTTTAGCCCTCACCGGCCAGGTAAATACTCAGATCATGGGACCGGGCACTTTTCAGGAGGTGGACCTCCACGCCGCTCTATCTCCCGTGACACGCTGGCAACAGACGGTGTTAAACGCCAAGAATGCTTCAGACCTCATGGCGCTGGCCATCAAACACGCCCTGGTGGAACACGGCCCCACGGCCTTGATTTTACCTGACGAGATACAACAGCTTCCAGCGCAGGACCCGTTTCCCCCAGCCCCACGCTCAGGACGTATTTCCACCACCGAGATCAAACCTCCCCAAGCAGAACTCAACCGCGCCGTAGAAATGATCAACCAGGCTCGGCGGCCTTGTATTATCGCGGGAAAGGGTGCTCTGGCCTATGGAAATGCAATTCAGAAATTGGCGGAGCATTGGGAAGCACCCGTGGTGACCACCTTCAAAGCCAAGGGATTACTCTCCGACGACCACCCCCTGGCCTGCGGCGTTTTGGGACGCAGCGGCATCCCCGTGGCCAGCGTGATGATGGGTACCGCCGATCTATTGATTGTGTTCGGGGCTTCTTTTTCCGTGCATACGGGAATAGCCGATTATGTGCCCACCATCCAGGTAGATCGTGACCGCATGGCCTTAGGCAAGTTCCGCCCCGTGGAGGTTCCTCTGTGGGGCGATGTGGGAGTGACTGTGGAACATTTTCTCCAAGCCACGGAATCGGGGAAATCTTCCCATGCTGAGATTCGGCAAGAGATTGCCTCCCGGTGGAACAAGTGGCGGGAGGAAAAGGCCCGGCGCCGAAAAGATCGGTCTGCTCTGGGGCTTAACTCGGCGGTGATTTTTGACGTCTTAAGCCGCCTAACTCCGCAAGATGCCATCTTATGTGTGGACGTGGGGAACAACACGTACTCCTTTGGCCGTTATTTTGAATGTCAAAGACAGACGATTCTCATGTCCGGGTATTTGGGTTCCATTGGTTTTGCTTTCCCGGCAGCCCTGGGGGCCTGGGCCGCCAATACCGGCCGCAAGGTGATCGCCGTAGCCGGGGACGGTGGTTTCGGTCAATATTTAGGCGAATTCAATACCGCCGTGAAATATGGAATGGATATCACCCTGCTCCTGCTGAACAACAGCGAATTAGGGAAGATTACCAAGGAATTTCAGGCGGGGGAATTGGAAGCGTGGCACACCACTCTTACCAATCCCAACTTTGCCGAATATGCCCGGGTGTGCGGGGGCGAAGGTCAACGCGTAAGGTCCTCCGCCGACCTGGAAGCGGCGTTACAAGGGGGACTAAAGAGTAAACAGCCCTTCATCGTGGAATGTTTAAGTGATCCGCGATTGATATGACGCGAAGTTTCAACCGCCGTTGTTGGTCTTTAATGAACCACGTTTTAGGGCGACCGATTTTGGCTTCCTTTATTGTGGGTACGGCGATTCTGAGCCTGAATGCCGTTGCCCTCTGGTACTATGAGGGACTCCGTTACCTGGAGTATTTAAGACACTATTACCGGTTGAATATTCTCCTGTTTCTGTCGAAGGTGGGACCGCCCTACCTGATCCCCTTTTTAGTGACGACCGCCGGACGAGTACTGCAACATAAGAGCGGTGAAATGGATTTCATGGAAGAGGCCTTTCCCGCCATGTTTATTGTTACCCTACCAAAAGGTGAATTGGCGCAGGTGGAAGCAAGACCGCCAGAGAAAGTCAACCCAGCCTACAGGGAGTTGTTTGGTACTGGTGATGAACCGGACAAGTTAGAAGCGCTATTGCCTACACGTTGTTGGGAACAACCTGACCACCGTCGTAAGTACTTTGAAGAACTGATGAAAGTAAAGGAAGTCCATGGTTTCAAGAGTAATTTTATCGGTCGGGAGGGTAAAGTCTGGTCGGGGAGCATCTTCAGCCGGTGTAAAGAAGGGCGTAAGAAATTAAAGATACAGGGGATTATTGTACCGACCTGAAGCCATGTAAATCGGTTTTAAAAACACACAGGTAAACGTCTCTTTGGTTGACCCGAAAAAAGCGGTAAAAGTTTTTGATTTCCAGGCCACATTTGTTATTATTCAACTGCACTTGGGTTTGTTATCTTGAATAAGAAGAGCCATTCGATACGTACCATTTTGGCCATTGGAGTAGGGTCACTCACGCTGTTTGCCGTTTTTACGTTGGGATATACCGGTTACTGGTTAGGTCGTAGCGAACTCCTTAACCAGAATATAACCGCCATTGAGCGCGACGCCTCTGATGTGCAGTTTGAGATTGTCAATTTTATCAATAACTACGTGCATATTTTACGGGTGATCTGTGAAACGCCACCGGTTCCAGCCTTGTACCGGGCTCGTGAGCACCAGGGGATTGATCCACTGAGCGGCGATGACATTCCTACCTGGCGCGAACGGCTGGGGCAAATTATGTTGGGAGTATTAAAGACGGACGCGGTCGTTTCAAAACTCCGTTTACTGGATGAGCAGGGGATGGAATTGGTTCGTGTGGAACGGGATCGCACTGGTTTTACGGTGGTGCCGCAGGAACGATTACAGGATAAATCCCAACGACCCTATTTTAAAAAGACAATTAACTTGGACTCGGGCGTTTACTATGTCTCGCCCATTGATCTAAATCGTGAATGGGGTGAGTTCGAACAGCCTCCGGTACCCGTGGTGCGGGTAGCTGTCCCCCTTGTTCTTGAAGACGGGGTAGAACATGCAGGCATTTTAGTAGCTAATCTTTACGCCCATGAATTGTTCCACCTTATTAAATTGCAATCCCGTGTGTTTACTTTTGCTTATTTAACCGATGAGAAGGGTTATTTTCTGTACCATCCTGATTCTACCAAAACCTTTGGCTTTGATTTGGGATTTGACTATACCTTGAAAGATGAAGTACCCCAGCTCATGACTATTCTACCCCGTTATGACAGTTATTTTTCACGTCAGACGTTTCTTGATCCTCACAGAGGAAAGTTGCTGGTGGGCTTCCGTAAAATACATTATAATCCAGTGGATAAAAGTAAGTATTGGACCCTTATCTATAATTTGCCGGTAGAGAAAGTCTACACCCCCATTTATTCCTATAGAAAAATCACTATTTTGATCACCGTGATATTCGTGCTTCTTTCAATGGCCTTGTTCTATACGTTGGGGAATCGTTTTATCGCCAGGCCGTTGATGATGCTTTCCCAGTCAGTCACCCAAATGGATAAACAGGATTTCCACATCATGGTCCCGAAAGAGACAGCCTTTCGTGAATTGGGTAACTTGAGCAAGGCGATAGAATTAGCAGCTAAAGAAACTCGTGAGTCACGAGCGGTACTGGAAGAGTCGGAAGCGAAGTTCAAGGCCATGTATGAACAGACCACCGAGGCCATTATTATTGCTCAGCCGCCTAAAGGGGATATTATCGATACCAACAAGGCTGCCAGCGGGTTATTAGGGTATACTAAGGAGGAGTTTAAAACAATGAACGGGTTTGATATAGTCGCTCCCGAAATGGTGGCAAAAACAAACCAGATCTGGCAACAGCAGATGGCGGAAAAAGGACGTATCTTACTGGAGACTCGGTGGGTTCGTAAGGATGGTAGCCAGGTAATGGTCGCAGTAACCGGAAGTCCCATTACGATTGAAAGAGTGGAGTATATCCAATTGATTGCCCGGGACATCACCGAGCAGATGAAGGCTCAAAAGGAGATTCAACGCCTGGCTACCTTTCCCCAGCGAAATCCCCAACCGGTGCTGGAGATGGACTATCACGGAAATTTTACTTACCTGAATCCCGCAGCTAAAAAATTGTTAACCCAGTTCAAAGAGACAACCGAAGCTATAGAGGAATTGCTCCCGGCAGGTTTCAAAGATACTATCCTGCAAGCTATTAAAAGCGGGATCAAACCCCCCAAGGAAGCTATTTCTTTGGGAACCAGGATATTTCTCTGGTCCGCCCACGACCTACCAGAGCTTCAATTAGTGCATTTTTATGCCAACGACGTTACCGATTTAAAAGAGAAAGAGGAGGCCCTAATCCAGGCCAAGGAAGAGGCGGAAAGGGCCAATCAAGTGAAAAGCCTTTTCCTGGCTAACATGTCCCATGAAATCCGCACGCCGTTAAATTCAATATTGGGATTTACCCAGCTCATCGAAGAGACGACGCGTGATTTGGTGCCTGAAGAGAATAAAATGTTCTTTGATCAAATTCACAACAGCGGACAGAGGTTAATGCATACAGTCCATGAAATCCTGGATATTTCTCAAATCGAAGCCGGAGTCTATGATTTCAATCCGGTTTCCCTTGACTTGGTTAAAGTTGTTACCGATATTTGTAGGGTAATAGGTCCTCAAGCTAAAAAGAAGCAACTTCAATTTTCCTGTCAAACACCTTCGGAGGCGGCCCAAGTATTCGTTGATGAGAACGGAGTGAATTTGGTAATTACTAATCTTGTGGACAATGCTGTTAAATACACTGAGCAGGGGGCAGTGGACGTGACCCTTACCGGGGGAGCGGACCAATACATTCTGACGATTAAAGACACTGGGATTGGCATGTCTGCGGAGTACTTATCCAGGCTTTTCGACATCTTCTCTCAAGAAAGTATTGGTTACACCAAAAAATACCAGGGTATTGGTCTGGGGTTGGCCCTGGTGAAACGCCATGCCGACTTAAACCGGATTAAAATCGATGTCCAGAGCACAAAAGGGGTAGGTACTACTTTTACCCTGACCTTTCAAAAACAAACCAACCAAAGAGATTTTCTATGAATTCAGAAAACGCCGGTAAACCTTTCATCCTGGCAGTGGAAGATGATCATAATTCCCAGTTGTTGTTGAAATTTTTCCTCCGGGATAAGTACGACCTGTGTTTTGCCGTTTCAATGGGAGAAGCAATCCGGTGCCTGGAGGAACAGGACGTGGATTTGGTTTTAGTAGACCTTTCCTTAGAAGGGGATGAGGATGGTCTGGATCTGGTACGCTGGATGCGCCAACAGAAACGCTGGAGGAAAACCCCTGTCATTGCCACCACGGCCCACGCCCTCACCAAGGACCGGGATAATTGTTTTGCTGCCGGTTGTGACGGCTACCTGGCTAAACCCATCATGCGGGATAAACTCGAAGCCAGCATCTATCATCATTTACACCCTGATTCCTGACTTCTTTCCCCGTCATCCACAGTGAGCAGTTTTGTCTCGTTGGGGACAGATGCCCCCTAACTATAGTGCTAAATTACCAGGACGCTTTTACCTCTAAACGGAAGTTAAAGGTTTGTTAATCACCCTCTACCCCCAAAGGAGATTACAGGAAACCACGTGTTACCAAGGAAAATAGGCCTCTTGTTGGTCGTCGTTGTGGGGTTGATAGCCGTCTATGTATTAACGGATATCAATCGCGTTTTTACCCTTGATTATCTGAGTGCGCGACAAGAGCGTTTCCAGTCTTTTTACCAGGACCACCGTCTTACCACTTTACTCTCCTACGGGGGGATTTACCTGGTGACCACGACTCTTTCCATTCCCGGTGCTACGATCCTTACCCTTGCCGGGGGAGCTATTTTCGGTTTTGTCATGGGAACCGTAGCGGTTTCCATCGCCAGTACGATTGGTGCCACCTTAGCTTTTTTGAGTTGTCGTTACCTGTTTCGAGAAGCTTTCCAGAAGCGTTTTATGTCCAAGTTGGCGGCCATTAATGCCGGGATAAAACGGGAAGGCGCCTTTTATTTGTTTGCCATTCGTCTGGCTCCGGGGTTTCCTTTCTTTGTGGTGAATGTAGCTATGGCTAAAACCTACCTGAAAACCAGTACCTTCATGTGGGTCAGTCAATTGGGAATGCTCCCTGGTACCATGGTGTATGTGAATGCCGGGACACAGTTGAGGCAGATTCATTCTCTGAATGATGTCCTTGATCCTGGTTTACTGTATTCTTTTTTACTCTTAGGGTTATTTCCGCTTTTAGCGCGCTGGAGCGTCAAGGCCTACCGCCGTCGGAAAGGGCGACGTCGCTACCGGAGACCAAAAAAGTACGATTATAACGTCGTCGTGTTGGGAGCCGGCTCGGGGGGACTGGTTTCCGCCTATATTGCCGCTGCTGTGAAAGCCAGGGTGGCTCTGATTGAAAAGGATAAAATGGGGGGAGACTGTCTCAATACAGGCTGTGTGCCCAGTAAAGCTCTCATTCAATCGGCCAAAGTTATCCACCAGGCGGGACGGGCGCAGGAGTGGGGTTTTGAGTCCGCTCAAATCGAATTTGATTTTGCCCAGGTCATGGCTCGGGTTCAATCGGTAGTAAAAACTGTTGAACCCCATGATTCAGAAGATCGTTACCGCAAATTAGGGGTAGACGTAATCCGGGGAGAAGCGAAGATTTTGGATCCTTACCGGATTCTGGTCCAGGGCCAAGAATTCACGGCCCGAAACCTGATTATTGCCACCGGAGCCCACCCGCTGGTGCCTTCCATTCCGGGTGTGGATCAGGTGAAACCCCTTACCAGCGATACGATCTGGAAAATTCGAAAATTGCCCTCCAGGCTGGTGGTAGTGGGGGGAGGTCCGGTCGGGTGCGAACTGGCTCAGGCGTTTGCCCGCTTTGGTTCTCAAGTAACCCTGCTGGAAGGGATGAATCGATTGTTGCTGAAAGAAGATCCGGAAGTGAGTGATTTCATCCGATACAGGTTTGAAGCCGAAGGAATCCGGGTGCTGACCGGACATATGGTAGAGGCGTTTGAAAACCACGCCGGTCAGAAGGTGGTTACCTGTGACTGTGAAGGTGAGAAAATAAAAATTAACTGCGATGAAATTCTGATGGCTCTGGGAAGAAGGGCCAATGTAACCGGGTTTGGACTGGAGGAGTTAGAAATTGAAATCCGCCCCAACGGTACGATTGAAGTGGATCCGTTTCTCCGCACCAATTATCCCAATATTTATGCTGTGGGGGACGTCACCGGTCCTTACCAATTCACCCACGCCGCCAGCCATCAAGCCTGGTATGCCAGTGTGAACAGTCTGTTCAGTCCGTTGAAAAAATTCAAAGTGGACTACCGGTTAATGCCCTGGACGACCTTCACCGACCCGGAAGTGGCGCGGGTGGGGTTGAACGAGACCGAGGCTCGGAAACAGGGGGTTACTTACGAAGTGACGCGTTACGACCTATCCGACTTAGATCGCGCCATTACTGACGGGGCGGAGGAAGGATTTGTGATGGTGTTGACGCCGCCAGGGAAAGATACAATTATAGGTGTAACTATCGTCGGTTCCCACGCTGGAGAAACCCTGGCTGAATTCGTACTGGCCATGAAACACGGGATCGGTCTCAATAAAATCCTGGGGACGATTCATACCTATCCCACCTTTGCCGAAGCCAATAAGTCTGTCGCCGGGAATTGGAAAAGGGCCCACACCCCGGAGAGAATTCTAAGCTGGCTATCAACCTTTCATGCCTGGCGGCGGAAATAATCCCTTGAATAGGAAATTAACTAAAGCTGAGATTAGTAACTTTTGAAGTTTAATAAAACCTGCTAACGGAGGGAGAACTATGAGAAAGCTATTTGTTATTGTGTCGATTTTGGTGCTGGTGCTTATCGGGGGTGGGGCCATTTTCTGGAGTGACATTCTGTGGAGTCTGTTAGTAGTGGTTCCGCTTATTGCCCTGGGGGTCTACGATATGTTTCAGCGGGAGCATACCCTCAAGCGGAATTACCCCTTGGTGGGTTGGGGGCGTTATATCATGGAATCCCTGCGGCCCAAAGTGTACCAGTATTTTGTCGAATCCGATGTAGACGGCCGCCCCATCAGCCGGATTTTTCGTTCCTTGGTCTACCAGCGAGCCAAGGGGGATCTGGATACCTCTCCTTTCGGGACCCAGATGGACGTGTACCGGGTGGGATATGAATGGACAGCCCATTCCCTGAATGCCATCAATTACCAGGAATGTGATTGTGATTTAAGGGTGTTGGTAGGTTCGCCCCAGTGTACTCAGCCCTATTCGGCCAGCATTTTGAACATCTCCGCCATGAGTTACGGAGCGTTGAGCAAGAATGCGGTGTTAGCCCTGAACTTGGGGGCCAAGTTGGGTGGGTTTGCCCATAACACGGGAGAGGGTGGTTTGAGCCCCTATCATTTGAAACATGGCGGTGACATCATCTGGCAAATTGGGACGGGTTATTTTGGATGTCGAGATGCCAAGGGTAGGTTTGATCCCGTCGCTTTCGAGGAGCAGGCACGCCTGGAAGCGGTGAAGATGATTGAGGTGAAACTTTCCCAGGGCGCCAAACCGGGTCACGGAGGGATTCTGCCAGCCCAGAAAAATACCCCTGAAATCGCTCGGATACGGGGAGTGGAACCCTACACCGAAGTGCAGTCACCACCCAGCCATACGGCCTTTCGTACACCAATTGAGTTGTTAGAGTTTCTGAATCAATTACGGGATCTGTCCGGTGGGAAGCCGGTAGGTTTCAAGTTGTGTGTTGGCCGTTACCGGGAGTTCGTGGCCATTTGCAAAGGGATGGTAGAGGGGGGAATTCGGCCCGATTTCATTACCGTGGATGGCGGCGAAGGGGGCACGGGAGCGGCCCCCTTAGAATATGCCAACTCAGTGGGAATGCCTTTGCGGGAAGGCCTCGCCTTTGTGGTGGATTGCCTCCACGGTTTTGATCTGAAGAAGGACATTAAGGTCATCGCCAGTGGGAAAATCTTTACCGGCTTTCATTTATTGAAGAACCTGGCCCTGGGGGCCGATATGGGCAATAGTGCCCGGGGGATGATGCTGGCTCTGGGCTGCATCCAGGCCCTGGAATGTAATCGAAATACCTGTCCCACCGGCATCACGACGCAGAAACCGGCCCTGGTGAAGGGGTTGGTCGTGGCTGATAAAGCCCCGCGCGTGGCGCGCTTGCATCACGAAACGGTTCAAAGCCTGGTGGAATTGGTGGCGGCTGACGGACTGGAAGGGACGAGTCAACTGAACCGGTCTAACGTTTACCGCCGCGTGAGTTCCACGGAAATAAAGCGGTATGATGAAATCTTCCCGCCCGTTGAACCGGGCTCGTTTTTACGCTCTACACCTCCGGAAGCCTATCGGCAGGTTTTGGAGCGGGCTACAGCAACTTCTTTTTAAGCTGGTAGCTTTTTGAGTTTGCGGCGCTTTGAGTCGCGCCATATTCGCCATATCAGGCGGAATGAAAAAGAAGGGTTCATGATGACCGGTAACACCGTACGATTAAGCGAAGAACATTTTCCCCTCGGGTGGTAGTAATTTCTTTCCCTCATTAAAGGCAAGCGAGGAGTGTTTTATGGCTCAAGATTACGAGGTCATTATCGTTGGGGGTGGCATTGGCGGGTCGGCCGTGGCGTTGCGGGCAGCCCAGAACAACCTGAACACGTTGTGGCTGTTAGGGAACAAACGTACCCGGAAACGTAGCCGGTCCCAATGGGTCTACAACCTGGATAACATCGTGGGCTTTCATGAGGATGTGATCAAGGAACAGGTGCTTAAAACCTTGCGACGTCGGCGCGCCACGGAAGCGGCGGAACTCATTAAACGAGAACATTACCACATCCATAACCGGGGCATTATCAAAAATACTATCCAGCGCTTAGAGGAGGCTTATCCTCACGTGACGATTCGCGAAGAGGTCGCGGTGAAATTGGAGAAGATCGATGCAACTTTTCGGGTTACCACTCCCCAGGGGCATTTTCAGGCGGTGGCTGTGGTCCTGGCTACGGGCGTCATCGACGAGCAACCCCAGTTTGCCTTATTGAATCGCAAGGGTGAACGGGAAACGTCACCCCGGTGGATATATCCGTTCGCAAACCGGGAACAGGTTTTGTACTGTATCCGTTGCGAGGGACACCTGACCCGGGAAGCGGCCGTGGCGGTTCTTGGGCATACCAACCCCGCCGTGGAGCTCAGTTTTACGTTGTACGAGCGTTACGGAAACCGCGTTTACCTGTTAACCGATGGCCAGGCCTTGAAGGTTGATGCCAAGCAAAAAATGCTCTTGGCCCATTACCAGATCGAGGTGATTACCGAGGCGGTGACAGACCTGCTTCAGGAGGACAAGACTCATTTACAAGGTTTCGGTTTTGCCTCCCATGAGTCGGTTTACGTAAAGTTTGCTCTGGTGGCCTTGGGATTACACCGCGTTTACAACGGCCTGGCCCGTCAGGTGGGAGCGCGCCTCATGGACCCGGAGCAACCGGTGGAAAAACGCCACGTATGGATCAATCAAAAAGGCGAAACCTCCGTAGAGAACCTTTTCGCCGTGGGGGATATGGTGAAACGGGAAGATGAACCGGTGATGAAACAGGTTTATACAGCCCAGGAATATGCCATACGGGCCGTGGATGTCATCGATTCCCGCCGTAGAAAAGCCTTACGCGAGGTAGTGCTGAAAAAATAGGGAGCGGTTTTTAGGAAAATGCAGACAGCCAAAAGGGCGCTCACTGGCTGCTATGAGATTATTAAAGCCACACCTGATTCGAAAGGGGTCTACATAACGGGAAAACGGGTAATGAATCTTGAGGGAAGGGTCCGTTGAAACCGCGATTGGTGGTGTTGGGCTCCGGGTTTGGTTCGTTTAGCTTTTTAAAGCAGCTTCATGTTTCCGCTTTCGACGTAACCCTCATCAGTCCGCGTAATCATTTTCTCTTTACGCCCCTGTTGCCCAGCACCATCGTGGGGACCATTGAATTTCGGAGCATCATCGAACCGGTCCGGAACATCCATTCTCAGCTACGGTTCTTTATGGCGCGAGCGGAAGGCGTTGATGTGGATCAGAAGCTCGTTCATTGTCGGAGTGTGGGGAACCGGCAATCGTTTACCGTCCCTTACGACCGTCTGGTAATCGGCGTGGGCGAAGGGACCAATACTTTCCACATTGAAGGGGTGGAAACACACGCCCATTTCCTGAAGGAGTTATCCCATGGTCGTCGTATTCGCACCGGGGTGTTAAAGCTGTTTGAGGAAGTTTCTTTACCTATGTGTACCCCTGAAGAGAAGCGCCGGAAGCTGCACCTGGTGGTTGTAGGTGGCGGCCCCACGGGAATAGAGATCGCGGCGGAACTCCACGACTTTGTGGTACAAGATATCTGTTGCTACTACCCTGACCTGGAACCGTTGGTGCGGGTGACTTTGGTAGAGGCTGGGGAGGAGATTCTCACGGCCTTTGACCAGAGTTTGGGGCGGGCGGCGGAACGACTTTTCAAGCGGCAACGGATTTACATCCTCACCGGCGATCCGGTGGTTTCCGTGAACGCCGAAGAAATACACCTGTCATCAGGCAAGGTTTTGACTTATGGGCTTTTATTGTGGGCCACTGGTAATGCGCCCCATCCCTTTGTGCGTAAACTACCGTTTTCCCATTCTCCGGAAGGGCGCCTGATAGTGAATCAATTTTTACGCGTTCCCGGGCAAAAGGACGTGTATGCACTGGGCGATTGTGCGGCCGTGAAACAGCAACACCTTTTACCTACGGCCCAGGTGGCCATGCAACAGGGGAAATACCTGGCCCGGGTCTTTAACGGGAAATACACCGACCGCCCCTTTGTGTTTCGTTCTTTAGGCATGTTGGCCTATGTGGGTAGCGACCGGGCCCTGGTAGAATCCCGGGGGGTACACGTTAGCGGACGACTGGCCTGGCTGTTCTGGCGGTCGGTGTACCTCACACGCCTGGTGCGTTGGCGAAACAAAGTGCGCGTCCTGGTAGACTGGATGCTCAACGCCCTCTTTGGGCGGGATGTAAGCCAGTTTTGAGAGTTAGTTAGCACTTCGTATTGGCTGTTTTTAGCAGGAATATTAACAGAGACTACGGAGTAGGGGTTCGGTTGATGATTTCCGGTGTATAAAACTGCACAGGTAATAAACTAAAGTTTGAGTAAGGACAAAATGTTACTAAAATCGCTTTTGAGTTGCAGGGTAAAAAGGCACCAAATTTAACCGAGGGATAAAAAGGGTTGGATGTAAAGTTGTGTGTAAATGCCTGGAAAGAATTACGTCAGCTAAAACAGGCGTTTGAATCCTACCGAGATATGAGTAAAGAAACGACGGTGAGAAGATGTCCATTCCGGCCTTGACCGTAGCCGAGATGCGGGAGGTAGATCGCCTCATGGTGGAGACGTATGGTATCTCCCTGGAACAGATGATGGAACAGGCAGGACGGAACCTCTGTGATTTGGCGGTTAGGTGGTTACAGTCCCACACAGACCGGCAGCCACCGTATGATTTCGTCGTCGTTTGCGGTACCGGTAATAACGGGGGCGGAGGGATGACGGCAGCACGCTATTTATCCAATAGGGCTCATGGGGTGACAGTTATTTTGGCTGGCCATAACAAGCGCCTGAAACCGGTGCCAAAAAAGCGCTGGCGGACGCTTCACCACTGTCCCGTGGACCGATTCATAGGCTGGGATCCTGCCTACAAAACAATCTTTTCCAAAGCAGATTTGATCATCGACGCCATGCTGGGGTATGGTCTCACCGGTGAACCCCGGGGAATTCCTGCCCGGTTTATTCAGGAAATCCTCCGGACTGGCAACAATCGCATCCTCGCGTTGGATGTGCCCTCCGGGTTAGACCTCGATAGCGGCCAACCACATGATTTGTGCCTTCCCGCCGCCACCACCATGACCTTAGCCCTGCCGAAAGTAGGATTGACAGTGCCAACAGCCAAACCCTACGTGGGAGAACTTTACCTGGCCGATATTGGCGTGCCCCCGCAATTGTATCGCCACCTGGGACTACCGGATCAAATCCTCTTCCAGGACCAGGCCTTTCGATTGATTACTGATGATTGAGTTACGTTAGTCGTCTTCGGTTTCTATCGACAACGGCATCTATTTTAGTATTTGAATATATATTCAAATAGTTTTAAGCTCCTCCCAAGAACCAACTTCCAAAAAAGATAGTTAAGCAGGATCGAAAGGAGGAGAATTATGAATAGTCACAAGCACCCCATGCAAATAGTTTTAATCACTTTTACCATCCTGGCGGTTTTGCTCTTTTTCCCTTACTATGGCAATCATCTGTTTGGGGAAGGTGAGCAAGAGGCCACCGCCCAGGAGGGCAAGGTAACCGAGTGGATCATTGAGGGAATGACCTGTACCGGTTGTGCAATAGGGTTGCAGGGGGGAATGGCCGCTGTGGAGGGGATCACCGATTGTACTGTGGACTACGCCTCCAAAACGATGGTTTGCACGGTGGATGAGCAAAAGGTAAAGGTAGCTGATGTGCCTGGTTTAGTGGAGAAAATGGGCTATCATGCTCGTCTTAAGGTTAATCCTGATGTTTCGAAAGACGAAACTTCCCCGGAGCACGAATAGAAGAACATTCACGGATTGAAGGTTAAAAAAGGATGGGGTTGGTGGAGTAAAAACCATGAATGATCGTACCTGCATTCGGTCTTACGTCAACCAGGAGGTGATCGATACTTTGCGCCAGGAGGTAGCGGGGCGAGATGAATTATCTCCCCTGGCGGATATCTTTGCCCTGTTGGGTGATCTCACGCGGTTGCGAATTCTTTATGCCCTCACCCAAGCCGCCGAACTCTGCGTGTGTGATTTAGCGGATATTTTAGCGATGGATGTTTCCGCCGTTTCGCACCAACTGCGCCGGCTCAAGGATCGCAACTTGGTGCAGAGGCGCCGGGAAGGGCTAACCATTTATTATTCCCTAACAGAGAATGAGTTTGTCCAGGAAGCCTGCCAGCTATTAGACACCCTCCTGGCGCCACCCCTCCTTGCCGATTGATGGGAACACCGGGCCTTAAACCGGCCAATTATTTTTTCCGCGTACCAAATTAACTTCGCGAAACTCTCATTTTATAACATTGCCAACCATCGGGTTAAGGGATAATCTTTACCTGTAATGTTTCCCACAATCGTAGCGCCTTGCATTCAATGCAAGGAACGATCTTCTACCGTTTTTCCTGTCGGTAATGAATCAGTAAGCTAAGCGGATAACTTGTAAAGCTAAAAAAATTATTTTCGGTCTTGTGACAAGGTTCAATTTTTATCCAAATTTGTGTTCTATTATGATGGAAAAGTGGTGAAGCGGTGGCGTTTGTGAATAGATTAGGTCCGGGGCCTCCCTTGGTTCGACGCGTGGATTTTGTCCTGATTAGTGTAACCCTGTTTCTCTCCGGGTTCTGCGGAATCGCCTACGAAGTTCTCTATGCACGCCTGTTAGGAACCATTATTGGCGACCATTTTGCGGTGAATGCTTCCATCCTGGTCACCTTCTTACTGGGAATCGGTTTGGGGATGAAGTTCGCCTATCGCTTGCAGCGCTATCTGTGGGCTGTGGAAGGAACCATTGGGTTGTACGCCCTTGCTTTTGTGGTCGTCTTGCCCAAGTTGGATTACTTTTTGTTCCAGACGTTACTAGTGAGTAGCCTGGCAGCAAATGTCTTCGTGGCCTGTTTGATTTTGCTTATCCCTGCCTTTTTGGTAGGGGTGAGCCTACCTTTATTCGCCGCATATTTACAGACCCTAGTTCCCGGGCGTGTTTTCACCATCAGCTACATGGTGTACAATTTTGGGGCTGCCCTGACGGCTTTGCTCATTGAATTCTATCTAATACGTCACTTGGGTTTACGCGCCGCAACACTGTTCATCGCCAGCGTAAACTTGGGGATCGGGACGCTGCTTTTCTTGCGTCGCGGAGGGATTCTGGGGCGGCTGCAAAAACATCTGGAGATTCGATATCCGCTTAAAACGGTACTCCCTCTCATTGTCCTGAGTTTCGCCAGCGCCATTTTTCAACTTACCATGTTGAAATTTGCCGAATTCATTTTTGGACCCTACCACGAGACCTTCGCCATGGTCTTGGGGATCACGCTGTTGGGGATCGCCCTGGGGACGCTTCTTACCCATCTATTCAAGATTCAGTTTGCCACCTTCCTGGTAATTAACCTGATTTACGTGGTGTTTTTGAATGTGCTTTTTAAACCCCTCCTAATCTTTATGGCGACCTACTATCAGAACTTTCAAGGAGTTTCGTTAACCATTTGGAAGCTATGGATTCTGTTTCTTATCATGGGTGTTAGCTCCGTCTGTTTCGGGGCGGCCATCCCGGCGCTCATGCAGAAGGAATCGGACGTGGCCCGGGAGTCAGGCCACCTGTTGTTCGTCTCTAGCATGGCCAATGCAGCCGGGTATCTCACCATGATCTTTGTTGTGCATGCCCTGTTTGAATATGGCGCCATCCTCTTTTTGATTGCCTTGCTTCTAGCTCTGGCGGCTGTGTTGACGTTCTGGCCAACCCGGCGCCCAGCCGTTTTCGTCGTGGTGATCCTGGTAGGGGGCTTGTTCCTGAAAAATGAGTATTGGCAGGAGAAAATCCTGTACTATGATTACATGTCTTTCACTTCCCTGGAGAAATTCCATCAAGCGCGAAGTACTTACCAGGGTGGGCGCTGGTTTCGTAAATACGATGAAACCTTTTCCATCAACACCTATGAAGGCCAGGCCTTTTTCTTTATTAATGGTTACACCAGTATTGATTTAAACACCAGTCCGGAATACGTGGTGGGTTTCCTTTCCTCTCTAATTTCCCCGCGTAAAAACCGGGGGTTGGTGCTGGGGCTGGGAAGCGGAGCCACCGCAGGCACGGTTGCGGAAATATTCGACACGTTAGAGACAGTGGAGATCAGCCCCCTTATCCTGAGTAAACAACATCTCTTCCGCCAGTACAGCTTCGGTATTATGGCCAAACCCAACGTGGAAGTTTACTGTGACGATGGCTTGCATTTTTTGAAGATGACTGACCGGCGTTATGACCTAATACTCAACACCGTGACCACGCCGCTCTACTTCAGTTCCAGCAAGTTGTACACCCGTGAATTTTTGGACTTGGTTAAGGAGCATCTAAGACCAGATGGGATCTACACCACCTGGGTGGACAGCCGCGTGGGTGACCGGGGCGTCCGGATCATTCTAAGGACGTTACAGCAGGAATTTCAATATTGTTGGGTGGTGGTTCTGCGACCGGAGTATTTCTTGCTACTCTGTTCCAATACGCCCCTGGAACTGAGGGAAGAGGAGCGCTTATTTACTAACCGCCGGTTGGGGGAATATTTCTTCCGCGAGCACGGGCGAGATATGCGCTCTTTCCCCTATGCCATCATCAACACAAATCCCTTTGGCTTTCTGCAATCGTACGAGTCCGTACCCGTGAATACCATGGATTTTCCGGTTTTGGAATTTGAAATGACCCGGATCCCTCTGAGAACCCTGCAAGCATTTCCTACTTATCTCCTAGAGCAGTATTCCTTAGAGGCCATGAATCAAAGCGTGTTTAAGAATCGAGGGATTGAATTAAACCATCTGGTGACCTATTACCTGCTTCGGAACCAACAATCACTGTTCGCCAGGTATTTTCTAAAGCTGGCGGTAAGCCTGGAACCCAATTTTTTGCCCCAGTACGAAAAATATTTATTGAACTTCTTTGATACCCGCCAGCGCCGTTACCCTTCGATCAAAACCAAGGTAGCCTACGCTTTCTGGCTGGAATTCTTTGATCATATTGAGGAGGCCATGGAGGTTTACCAGGGAATCCTGGAATTAAACACCGATCTCCCTGAAGTTCGTTATAAAATCGGGAGATTGCAGTACCAGCAGAACCAGTTGGAAGCAGCCCGCACCATGTTGGAGCAGGAACTCCTCTACAGTCCTAACCACGCCCTGGCCATGTTTCTATTGGGTAAAATCAACCTGGAATTAGGGAATTACGCCCAGGCAATCCACTGGTTGAAGCGGTGCCTGGGGCTCCGACCTGATTTAGAAGGGGCGAACCGCGCCCTGGGGGAAGCGTATCTAAAAAGCGGGGATGAAACTAAAGCGCGATTATATTTCCAGAAAGAATTAGACTACTACCCTGAAGGAGAATAAGCTCAACTGAGCGTTTTAATGGTCCCCCAGTTTAGGAAAGATGTATCGGTATTTAACCCCGAAGCTGGCGTTCCCGGGGAGATTACTCGAGTAAAAGGACCTTTTGCAGCGTTCGTGTTCGGCGGCCTTTAACTTCGATAAAATAAGTACCCGTAGGGAATCCCGAGGCCTCCCAATGGAGGGTGTGTTTACCGGGAGTAATGCTTTGTAACGGCAGAAGATTGGCAACTTGCTGACCCTGGAGATTGTAAATGACTGTTAGGGGTTGTTCTGTAGCGGCTGTAATAGAGATTGTAGTCTTGGGATTAAAAGAGTTGGGGTAGGGAGCGCTCACGTGAAAATCCCCGGGAAGGGAGGCATCGGGATCAATCTCCACCGTAGGTAGTTCGGTGAGTAACTGTTCGATGAGCGTTTTCATCTGGTCCGGGTTGAAGTCAACCAGGGAATAGCGCACCGTCATATTATGATCGAGGATGACATTCTGGGGGACGTAACCAAGGCCAAACCAATACTGGACGTTGGTGGAGTCGTCGTCGAGGAGAGGATAGGTAGCCCCTAAATTGGCCTATTGGGTACAACTACAGGGATAATTCCACTGGCGACCAAAGGAGAGGACGTGGAGACCCTGTTGATAATAGTCTTCGTACATTTGATTTAACTCGCCAATCTCGCTCTGGCAATTGGTACACCAGGAGTTGAAGAAGCTAAGGATCGTAACCGCATATTCGCCGCCGTTCAGGTCGCCATTCAAGTCTCGTAGCTGCAAGGTTGCGTCGGGGCTATCGGCACACACGGGTAAGACCTGTTCCTGGTCGGTGAGTGAGAGGGTAGTTCCCACGATGTAGGTCTGGGCACCGAGTGTTGCTGTGAGTGTTAGAAGGGCGAATTTCATCAGCGTAGTAGGACAATTTTTTGGCTGCAAATATCTGGTCAGTAGCGAGGACAATTAGGTATATTCCTGAAGGCCATAAGGTTCCGTCGGTTGCCCGTCCGTCCCAGGTGAGGCGATGGGTTCCAGCAGGAAGGGCTTGCCGGGGCAAAGGGGTAGCCACCACACGGCCAAAGAGGTCATGAACCGCTATATGGGTCATGGTGGAAGTGGGTAGACTGAACTGCAATATGGTGGCTGGATTGAAAGGGTTAGGATAGGAGGGGTATAGGCGGGGTGTTGAGGGAATTAGACCTACTATAGACTGTGTGGCGGCCGTGGTGCTGTCTAACAAATTTTCTAAAACACTAATCATTAAGCCAGGGTCATATTCGGTATTTGTAAGGCGGAGGATCCCTTCGGCGTCAACAAGGTAATCGCGCGGGTAAGGAGATTGGCCTCCCGGGATATTGTATTGGCCGTACACCCCCTGATTATCCCAGAGAACCGGAAAGGTGATGCCCTGGTCGGCAATGAAAGCTTCGATGACGGGTATGGGTTCATTGGAAATCCCCACGACCTGTACACCCTGGTCTTGGTACTCTTGATAAATGGAAACTTCCAAGTCCGAAAACTCCGGAGCGTACACAGGTCACTACCCGGTAAAAAAGGCGGTCACTGCCGGGTGGCCGCCTAAATCGTCCAGGCTGAGCTCACCAGTTCCGTTCACCTGGCTCAAACTAAAAAAGGGAGCCGAATCCCCGACCATGGGTCCATAGGGAAAGTTACCGGTCAATTGAATCGAAGTGACGGGCTCATCAGAATCGTTAGTCATGAATTGTAGATTAGCCATCCAATCGTTGTCCTGGGGAGCGTAAGGGATGGTGATTTCCTGTGCTTCCCCCGGGGGTAGGAGTACATTGTCGTAAAAAACGTCGAAGT
>CAZVNL010000018.1:29896-44719 GCA_964628055.1 uncultured bacterium
ATTTCCTGTGCTTCCCCCGGGGGTAGGAGTACATTGTCGTAAAAAACGTCGAAGTTCGGGTTGTCTAATTGAACAAGATCCAGGATTAGATCCTAATTCCCGTGATTGGTCATGGTGAAGGTTTCTATAGCCGACATGCCGCTGGCGACCCGGGTGAAAGCGTTCTTGCGCCGGGAATAATCCACGTCGGGTCCGGGGGTAGATTCGATTTGAAAAACGTCGAAGTACATCCACTCCGCCGAGTAGACGGTGTTCCCGGCCATGTTCATGGCCATGACGCGCCCCCCGGTGTTCTTGAATCCGTAGAGTTCAAGACTCCCCGTAGAGAAGTTCAACACTTCTACATCGTCCCAGTCTGAAACGGCCAATAGGGAATCGTTCACCGCCACGCAGGAAGCATACCCGGAAGTGTGGTAATTGGACACCAACACCGGCGTGGTAGGGTCGCTCACATCCACTATGTCGATTCCCTTGGCCCCGGTGGCAACAAACAAGTAATTGCCCTGGAGGGCTAAATCCTTGGCTGTGCCACTGGTCGTGAGGGTCGCTAAAATGGAAGGATTGTAAGGGTCGGTGATAGCAATGATTTTTACCCCCGCACTATCGTCAGCCACATACAGGAGTTCCCCGGCCGGTACCGTAAGCAATATTATTCTGAACTGCCCAGGAGTAGATGCGCCCCCAGGCACACCCTCCCGCTGTGTCTGGTTATTTAAGAAGGTACGGGTAACGAGACTCAGGTTTTTGGCCAGCGCGACCTGTCCGATGACAAGCCATAGGAGCAGGGCGAAGACTCCCGAGCGGTAAGTGTTGGCAGGGGCGATTATGGTGTCCATTTTCACACCCCAGTCTAACCAGCGCCTCGCAGGGAAACTGTCAAGACGGAAACACTTTGGCCCTTTTAAGGTGTGCCCGTCACCGAAGTACGTTGGAGAGATGGAGGTTTGGTAAGCATTGGAGGCCGAGGGCGCAGAATGTAATTTCCGTTATGTTTCCGGACACCATCATTGGTCACTACGGGGAAATTGGATTAAAGGGTCGTAACCGGAGTTTTTTCGAAGGAAAACTCGTTGCCAATATTAGAAAAGCCCTGAAGCGAGTTGCCCCGGGCTCCGTTCACAGCGTACGACGGTTATACGGTCGGCTCTTAATTACGCTCGATCCTACTGCTGAACCACCCTGGGAGGAGATTACCGATGCCCTTCGAGACATGCTGGGGTTGGTGTATTTTGCTTGGGCCTATACCGTACCACCGGAGCTGGAGAAAATCAGGACAAAAGTATTAGAGCTATTGGGTGAGAAGTCCTTTAAGACCTTTCGTATCACGGCCCGCCGCCCTGATCGAAATTTTCCCATTAGCGCTCAGCGGTTAAATGAAATATTGGGTGAAGCGGTGGTAACGCACCTGAAGAAGAAAGTGGACCTCACCCATCCCGAATGCACTTGCTATGTGGAGGTGGTCAATGGTGCTGTGTACATCTACACGGAGCGGATTCCCGGGCGAGGAGGGTTGCCGGTGGGAGTAAGCGGCAAGGTAATCCTGCTCATTTCAGGAGGCATTGACTCCCCGGTGGCGGCTTACTATCTATTAAAACGCGGGGCCCGGGTGGGGTATGTTCATTTTCATTCGGTGCCGTACACCGATGAAGCTTCTATGGATAAAGTGCGTGAAATTGTGAGGGTTTTAAATCGTTTTCAAGAACAGGCTGTTTTGTGGTTGGTCCCGTTGGCTCCCATCCAGAAGGAGATTATGCTCCACACTCAGGCGCGGTATCGGGTGCTCCTTTACCGACGCTTTATGTTACGCTTGGCCGATGTGATCCGGGCTCGAGAAAAAGCCCTGGCCCTGGTCACCGGGGAGTCCCTAGCCCAGGTGGCCTCCCAGACCATGGAAAACATAGGCGTGATTCAAGAAGCCGTTCAAACGCCCGTTCTCCGTCCTTTGATTGGGCTGGATAAGCAGGAGATTATCGCTAAAGCCCGAGACATCACCACCTACGATATTTCCATTCTTCCCGATCAGGACTGCTGCTCTCTGTTCCTTCCTCGGCATCCAGCCACGAAAGCGCAATTATCGGACGTAACCGAGGAAGAATCCCACTTGGAGGTGGAGGCGCTAATAGCCAAGACGCTTGAGGAAACCCGCCAGGAAGTCATTTCAGGAACGTAAGCTGCCTCCGTACAACCGGAAACATTTCATCGATCCGTGCATCTAAGAAATAAAAGTGAGGGTACCATGGAGAGAATGAGCCTTATAATTTATTTGCTGTTGGTTGCTACCCTTCTCCAGGGTGGGGACTTGAAGGTGGGAGACCGTGCGCCAGATTTTACACTCCCTGATCAGGATGGGACCTACCAGACCCTTTCGGACTATCGCGGTCATCCCGTAGTGGTCTATTTTTATCCTAAGGACGATACCCCGGGGTGCATCAAGGAGGCATGCAGCATCCGCGATGTATATGACGGATTTAAGCAAGCGGGCATTGTCGTCTTTGGCATCAGTTACGACACTCCTGAAGATCACTACGCCTTTCGGGTGAAGTATCGCTTACCCTTTACCCTCTTAAGTGACCAGGATAAATCTGTATCGAAAGCGTACGGCAGCGAGGGTGTGTTCTTTCCGGAAAGAAAGACCTTTCTGATTGATGAAAAGGGTAGCATTTTAAAAATCTACGACAAGGTGCGGGTCGTGACTCATGGCGCCGACCTATTGCGAGACTTTGACACCAAAGATTAGCAACTACCTCGCCCTTTTTTTATTGTTAACCGGGTTCCTTGGGGCCCAAGAACCGGCTATGCTCTCCGGGTTTATTAGCGATGCCGGTTCGGGAGAGAATATTTACGGGGCCAATGTGTATCTCCAAAAGACCACCGTGGGGAGCGTGTCCAACATAGAGGGGTATTATGTTTTGTCCGATGTTGCCCCGGGTAAGTATGTGTTGGTAGTGTCCTTCATTGGCTTTCAAGAATAT
The DNA here is from genome assembly GCA_964628055.1 of uncultured bacterium. GTDB lineage: Bacteria > Fidelibacterota > Marinisomatia > Marinisomatales > TCS56 > CAZBEL01. Next base: position 32,869 of record CAZVNL010000018.1, read on the forward strand.
AACCAGGAAGTTGTCCTCCAACCGGGGGAGCGGAAAGTGCTGGATATCGCCTTGGAGCCCAACGTTCTCCAGGGCGAAACGGTTCAGGTTACGGGTAAACGCACGGCCTTCAAGCGCCAGGTACAACTCAGTAAGGTTAGTTTAGACCCCCGGCAGATTGCCGCCGTTCCCCAGGTGGGGGAAGTGGACCTTTTCCGGGCCTTGCAGCAGTTACCCGGTGTGAACGCGGAATCGGATTTCTCTTCGGGGCTCATTATTCGCGGCGGCGATTCCGATCAGAATCTCGTCCTCTTAGATGGGATTACCGTGTATAATCCCTCCCACCTCTTGGGAATGTTCTCTAACTTCATTACGGATGGTCTCCGAGATGTGGAATTATTGAAGGGGGGGTATCCGGCGGAGTACGGAGGCCGGCTCTCTTCGGTAGTCAATGTGCATAGCAAGGAGGGCAATCAAAAGAGCTTTAACATGAATGGGGAAGTGAGTATGGTTTCCTCCAAGTTCCTGATGGAAGGTCCTATACGCAATGGCGCCTGGCTGGTGACGGGCCGCCGGACGTACCTTGATAAAATGTTGGACGCTTTTCGAGCCCTTAATCTAACCACCTTTGATTTACCTTATTATTTTTATGATCTCCAGGCCAATATATTTCAAAACCTTTCAGCCAGTGACCGGCTTTCGGTGAGTGCTTATTTAGGGGATGATGTCCTGGATTGGATTGCGGCCAATATGCATTTTTCCTGGGGGAATCAGACCTTAAGTTCCCGGTTTCGGCACGTCTTTTCGCCACGCCTGTTTTCTAATTTCATGGTGGCCCATAGCCGTTTCGATATTCGGTCCCAGTTAGGAGGCGACGAGGCCCTTCGGGAGCGAGATGTGATTCTCGACATAACCACGAAAGGCGATTTGACTTATTACGCCGGTGGGGAGCGGGAGATAAAATTTGGCTTCGAAGCGAAAAAGTTGCATATCTCTTACATTAGCTGGTTCGGCGAGGAAGAGCAGTTCCGGCTGCAACAACACCCCTTTTATACGGGAATCTACGGTCAGCTGAACTGGCACCCGTCAAAATGGGTCTTGGTAACGGGTCTACGGTTGAATTATTACGATGCGGCCAGGCGGAAATTCCATCTGGCGCCACGGTTTTCACTGAAAAGGATTTTGGGGGAGAAAACCTCCCTGACCTTCTCGTTGAATCGTTATTATCAAAATATCTTCGCCCTGAACGATGAATTCAATATGAAAATTATGAATGCCTGGATTGCTCAAGATACTACGGTCAACACCCCCTATTCTAACGAGGCCATCGTTGGATTTAAAACAACGCTCCCGTCAGCGACAACCGTGTCTGTAGAGTCGTACTATAAGCGTATGTATAACCTGTACGTGTTTAAGAACGAAATCGCCAGTTACGATCAAACCATTATAGATCCCCGGGCGGCCGATTTTTTCGAACCCACTGACGCGGAAGCCTTCGGTCTTGAATTTTTGTTAGAACATGCAGTAGGTCGCGTGAACGGCCAGGTTTCTTACACCCGCTCGTGGGTGATCAAGCAAATCAAAGACGAACCGCGCTACTGGGCCAATTGGGACCGACGGGATAATTTGAAGGTGGTGGCCAACTGGCGAATCAATAAAAAGTGGGATTTTGGATCCAGTTTGGATGCTTATACCGGAATACCCTATACACCCATCCTGGGGTTTTACACGTATTACGAACCTGGGTATTCCACCCCTCTCTATATTGAAATCCCAGGTGATCGTAACAGCCAGCGGCTACCTTTTTACCAACGTCTGGATGTGGCCATTACTCGCCACTACCGCTTTACGAAATGGGATTTAGACGTGAAATTGAATATCATCAACCTCTTGAACCATAAAAACTACTTTCGCGTCACCTATAACACCAGTCCTTTAAAAGAGGGAGAACCGCCGGAGCAAATAAGGTTGCAGTTGTTACCTTTCTTACCCACCTTAGGCGTCCGAGCCCAGTTCTGATGCGGTACTTCTTCAGTTTCTTCTTGATGGTTCTTGGTTGGGCCGTGTTATCCTGCGAAGGGTTGCTGGATATGCCTGATGAGGCTCGGTACGAAGAGAAGATTGTGGTGAATGGAACCCTCCTGGCCAATCCTTTTATTCCCATTGATTCTGTCTGGGTACACACGTCTAGTCGTGTTGACGAGCCCTTTGCGGCAGATTCCAATGCCCTGACAGGAGCCATGGTAACGCTCTTAGGTCCAGACCAGGGGGGCGAGGACTTTTTAGACACTCTGCGGGAAGATGTTAACCTGCCAGGCCTGTATCACATTCCTGGGGGTCGTAGGGCTCAGGCTGGGGAGACGTACACTTTGTATGTATCTCATCCCGGTTATCCCTCGGTGGAGGCCAGCACCACCGTTCCGGGACCGGTGTATATGGTGAACGATTCCGTCCACACGGACGCCGGTACTTTTTTTGGCTTTCCCGATACCATCGTATATCGTCCCGCCAGTGAAGAGGATGACTTTCTAAGTCCGGTGATATTTTCTTTCGATCTACAAATCGATTCCACGGCGCCACCCTATCTCGTACGACTGATCAACATTGCCTTGGAGCCTACCCGGGAAAATATGATTTTAGAAGATGACTCCTTAAAAGCCCTCATTTATAAATGGAACGGTTTGGGGGACGATGAAGAAGAGCTGGAATTGCGTCTATTGTCCAGACGGGCGACGGCATTTAATAGCACGGTATACGATCGCCGCTATCAGGTGTCCTGGTCTCAGCTTACCTTTTATGGTCCCCAGGTTTTTATGGTCATTGCCTTGGACGAGTCGTACTATAACTACCACAAAGGGTTTTTAGAGGGGCCGCCCCGGGATATACACTACCTCCCAGAGAGCAATGTCGTAGGAGGCTATGGCCTATTCTCTTCGGCTAACTTGACGCCAGAAAATATTCACTATTATTACTTGGCACGACCTTAACGCGGGATCAAGGAAGGCCAACGCCGTAGGTGAAAACCAACTGGCTTCCTAAATAACTGGTCCTCACCACTCCCAGGACCAAAAGTCCCAACAGTACAAGTGCTACGACTTCCAACCGGCGATCTTCCCGGTCTCTCAAAAAGAAATAGAGCCACAGAATAAACAACGCCAAGCCGCCCCAGGAGGTGAGAGTAGCCCATTGGGCATGTTGGTTAAGTAGGGTTACAGCTTCTGGTGGGAGCGGTTGTTGTTGAGCCAGGGCGGCGGCTTTGTTCCCTGTGATACTGGTCCAAAACCCGGTAAGGGCTCCTAAGCCTAGTAACCACAAACCGATCGCCTGGCTGAACCATCGGGGTCCCCATAACTGTAAACCGTGGAAGAAGAAAGCAACCACAAAAAGGGCAATAGGGAAATGGACCAGGTACGGGTGCCAGGTGTTCACAAGTAGGATTGGATAGCGTTATTCAGTGAGGAACGATTAACGGTGTATGCAAGTGGTAGCCCGTAGGGGAATCGAACCCCTGTTGCCACATTGAAAGCGTGGAGTCCTTACCACTAGACGAACGGGCCAAATTAACTCTTGAAAGCTCAAACCGGGCTGCGAATTTAAATGTTTACGCCTGTAGGTGCCAAAGGCTTTGGATTCGCGTTTTCCGGGGCGGTCCATTTATGCCTTTCTACCTTACCCCAGGGATTCTGGACACGGTTAGGGATAAGTAATTACGGGTCTATAAAAACGATGTTCCCGAAGCTTATTTTTAGGTTCGTGGGGCAATCCGAATCCCTTTAAAGGTGCATTTTTTACACGAATAGTAGCGTACATCGGCCCATAAAATTAATCCCAGTATCCGATGGCGGAGGCGGCGATGAGTACGTTGCATATCGGAACCGCATTTCAAACAGCTTCGCAACGGTCCATGGCGAAGGATATAACGGTTCCGTATCCGGTAAAAAACCATTCCAAGGGCGGTGAGGATAAGCAGGATGCCCACAATGTCCGATGTTTCCACCTCCATGAGTAAACTGAACAAACGGTTTGTCAGGGAAGAGATATTCGTCGCTATTCCTAAGATTAAACGCTTGAGTTGCCGAAATACGAAGGCTTTTATTTCCAATTTTTCCACCAGCAGAAATACGCCCAGCGCCAGAAGAACAAGGACGGTTAATTCAAAACGGTATTCTTGCCACCAAGCGTGATGGCGGCGGCCTGAATGGTGAGAATGATGATGTTTATTCATGTCTCCAGTATTCATTTTATTTTCCAAGGGCGAAGTCTACGATTTCCCATGGAAACATGCATTAATTATTCTTAGGGCTTCGCTGCGTGGTATCCAGTCCCTGCGGAATCAACTTCGAGGAGTCTATTGACTTCCCTTAAATTACCTGCCAAAAGGTAAGGCACATGGACGACGTTGGAAGGACAAGGCACCTATATTCCTGGAACGTGAATGGTATTCGAGCCGCGGAGCGGAAGGGGTTTCTTTCCTGGTTGGAAGCCACGCAACCTGATATTGTGTGTCTTCAGGAAACCAAAGTAAAAGAAGATCAATTGTCTCCTACCCTACGAGGAGCGGGAGGTTACCAGACCTATTGGCATTCCGCGGAACGAGCCGGCTACAGCGGTGTAGCCACCCTGTGTAAAAATGAGCCCTTGTATATTCAATACGGCTTAGGGATTGACCGTTTCGACCGGGAAGGCCGGGTGCTAATCACCGAACACGATGACTTCCTGTTGTACAATATTTATTTTCCAAATGGACAGCGGGATCAGGAGCGTCTGGACTACAAATTGGATTTTTACGCTACCCTCTTGCCCCTGATTAACGACCAGGTGGCCTCTGGCGTGAACGTTATCGTGGCCGGGGATTGGAATACGGCGCACCAAGAAATTGATCTGGCCCGACCGAAGGAGAATGTGAATACGTCGGGGTTCCTACCGGTGGAACGGGAGTGGCTTGACCGCTACGTGGCGGCGGGATGGGTAGACACGTTTCGTCTTTTCCATCCAGAAGGAGGACGTTACTCCTGGTGGACCTATCGCTTTGGAGCCCGCGCACGGAATATCGGTTGGCGTATCGATTACTTTTTCGTGAATGCATCGTTTGCCGATCACGTCGTCGATGCGGATATCTTTGAGGAGGTACCCGGCTCGGACCACTGTCCCATTTATCTGGAAATAGGAGCCCAACCCCGATGAAATCGAAAGAAGCTATTGTTAAAGACTGGATCAAGCGTTACACGGGAACGCTACTCGAGGAGTACGGGAAATGGATTTTGCTGACCAATTTCCAGAACTACGTGGACAAGTTTGCTCAGCGATTTAAGGCACCCGTAAAGGGTCGGAGCGGCCCTATGACTTCGGCCACGAATAAAGCAGGGTTGAGCATCATTAATTTTGGCATGGGTAGTTCCAACGCCGCTACGATCATGGATTTATTATCGGTGGTGAAACCCCACGGCGTCCTGTTCCTGGGAAAGTGCGGGGGGTTGAAGAAATCCACCGAGATCGGACATTTCATCCTGCCTATCGCCGCCATTCGCGGTGAAGGGACCAGCGACGATTATTTCCCCAAGGAAGTTCCGGCAATGCCCTCTTTTAAACTTCACAAGTACGTTTCCCAGATTCTCGTGGAGCGTGACCTGGACTATCGGACCGGTGTGATCTACACCACCAATCGCCGGGTGTGGGAACACGATGATATGTTTAAAGCTTACCTGCGGGAGGTGCGAGCCTTGGGGATTGATATGGAAACAGCTACTTTGTTTATTGTAGGACTCTATAACGGCATTGCCCGGGGGGCCCTCTTGTTAGTCTCCGATACGCCCATGACACCGGAGGGGGTGAAAACGTCCGAGTCGGACAACCAGGTAACGGAAACTTACACCGATCTGCACCTTGATATTGGAATCCAGGTCATGAGTCGTATCGGGCGAGAGGGAGAACAAATCAAGCATTTTGTCTACTGATTTTCGGTGGTGAAAGTTAGCTCTACGGCCAGGGTGTCGGCATAGAGCATCCCTTCGAGAGTGGGAGCGAGGTGGTGGTTCCGTAGTCGGAGAAAGGGTTTGATTGAACTCCCGTCACGGAAGGCGCGCTGAAGGAGTCGCCGCCGAAATGGGCCCGGGAGGCGATGCAAATTCACGCCCTGGCTGGTGCGCAAGCCAAAACCGATGATTTCATTGGTAAGTTGGGTTTTGTTCAGACGTTCCTGGCGAGCGATTGGGGATTGTCCCTGAGACAACCGTTTCAAATAAGTCTCCAGTGAGGAAACGTTCCACCAACGACTGACCTCGTCGAAACTGTGGGCCGAGGGACCAAACCCCAGGTAAGGTCGAATTTCCCAATAGTGGAGATTATGTAGGCAGCTCTTTCCGGGAAGGGCATAGTTAGCGATTTCATAGTGTTCGTATCCTGCCGACTGGAGCCATTTATGTGTATGCTTGAACATTGCCGCTGTTTTTCCCTCATCAGGCATGTGGACGGTTTGTTCTGCCACCTGATGGTGCAAGGGCGTTCCCGTTTCCACGGTAAGGGAATAGGCGGAAATGTGGTCCGGTTTGAGTTCCAGAAGGCGGTTTAAACCGCCTTCCCAGAACGTCAGGGATTGCCCCGGAAGGCCAAAGAGTAAATCGCAGTTGATGTTATCAAAACCCACTTTCCGGGCGGCGTGATAGGTTTGGTAACTTTCTTGAACCGTGTGAAGCCGGGACAACCACAGAAGATGGGTCGGCTCCCACGACTGGATTCCAATGGAAAGCCGATTGATCCCTAAGGTATGGTAGTCCGCCAAGGCCTGGGTCGTCGTAGTGCCGGGATTCACTTCCAGGGTAATTTCCTTTACCTGGTTCATGGGAAACTGGTTGTAAAGCGCCTGGAGGATAGTCTCTAACTGGGAAGCCGCAAGCAGACTGGGCGTGCCACCCCCCAGGAACAAGGTTTCAAAGTTCCACGAGGAAGTATCTACCGGACAACTGCGTATCTCCTGGACCAGAGCCGTGACAAATGTTGGCAGGAGTGCTGCTTGTCCGGCCACTGAATAAAAAGCGCAGTAAGGACACTTTGCTTGGCAGAACGGAATGTGGATGTAGATTCCTGCTTTTGGCATAGGTAATATTACGGAAAAATACGCCTCGAGGAATGTTCGCAGAGAGTCTTTCGGTAGCTGTATATTCCCGATCATTATGCGAGGAATCAAAGGTTTAATTACTATACGTTGCCGAATTTTTCTTGGTCTCCTGATCTTATGGGGCCAGGTATTATGGTCGGCTGAACCAGGAATCCTACGGGTCGGTTTTGATATTGATGATACGGTGTTGTTTACGGCCCGGTTGTTTGCAGCAGCTCCCCGGGATAGCAATCAGGCTGTGGACTACGCCTGGATTAATACCCATGACCGCAATTATTCCCTTCTGATCGAACCTACCGCTACCCTGATTCACTATTTCCACGCCCATGGGCATGAGGTCTATTTTATTACCTCCCGACCGCCGGTGAACGGGGAACAATTAGCCGGCTTCCTTACGGAGCAGTTGGGAATTGAGGTTCAGGTAGGGGAAAATTTGTTTTTTGCTCCCAAGGAGACCATAAGTGGAAAGCGCTACACTACCAAGCACCGCGTCATGAAGACCCTGGGGCTGGACCTATTTTACGGCGATGCCGATACAGACATTATTGCCGCCCTTAAAGCAGGAGTCCAACCGGTGAGAATTGTCCGCACGGCCGCATCGGTGGACCAGTACGGCGCCAATTATTTTGGCAATACGAACAATCCTGTCCGTCCCGCCTATCCCTTCACCAAAGAGGACTTGGCCCGTTTCTACCAGGCGGGAGTGGGTCCCTTTGGCGAACCGCTTTACCCGATCCTCTGGAATGATCCCGGGGTTACCTCGAAAAAGTAACATGGTACATAAAACTATCTCGGCTGTTTTAATTTTTTTGGGTCTGGGCTTATTAGGAGCCACGGACCTGGATTGGAAGGCCGAGGTACGGCTGCGCATGGAGAAAGACACCAGCGAGGTGATTGACGATAGCCATACTGGCATAGCCACACGCACCCATTTACGTTCCCGGCTCTGGTTACGCCTGACTTCGGGCTCTGTTTCCGCTGTGTTGCAAGGCCAGGCTGCCGAACTCTTAGGCGCCCAGGGGTCTCCCCTCTATGGGAAAGACTCCATTTTGACGCTCCACCAGGTTTATGGAAAAATCAGTGATTTACTGGTACCGGGCTGGACGCTCTATGTGGGGCGTTTTGAATTCCAATTGGGGAAGGGGCGGTTCTTCAGCTCCAATTGGTGGGATGATCAGGGGAATGTCATGGAAGGGGTCAACCTAATAAACCGTAGCTGGCCGGGGTTGACGAATGTGTTCCACTTCATCATCCGGGAAACATACCTGACCATGGAAGGTGACAAGTCCGATGCTACGGTGGATGGGGTCTATCTCAAACCCCAATTTCCCCTCTTAGAGACCGTTGGTTTCGACGATTTGAGTGTTTACTGGTTTCGTGAGCAAAACCCTTATGGGACCCAGTTAGCCAGTGAGCGGATAACTTGGGGAGGGGCGCTGGAGTATTCCTTGTTCTGGTTCACTCTGGATTTGGAAGGCGCCCTGCAAGCCGGCCGGGTTCAGCCAGGAGTAGAAATTGCCGGGAAAATGTTGGTGGGTAATCTTCAGGTAAATTGGCCCTTCGTGCCCGTATGGAAACGCCTCTTAGTCGGCTGGGAATACTATAGCGGCGATGAACTCCTCACAGAAGGGGAAGTGGAAGGCTTTGCCAACCCTTACGCTGAAAGACACGACTTCCACGGCCAGTTTGATCTCCATCAATCCTTCGTTAACAATTATTCCCGAGGATTAGAAGAATTCCACGTTAGCACGGAGGTAAACCTCTGGCGCGGCGTTAGTTTAAACCTTGCCTATTACCAGTTTAACGAAGGGCTTTCGAAACGGGGCAATTTAGGCAAGGAATGGGATGTAACTTTAGAAGCAACCTATAATGATCGTCTCACCCTACGCCAGGGTTACGCCCGCTACTGGTATGGTTCGGCCTCGTCTAGCGCTGGGACGGACGAGTTTGCCTACACCATGTTGACGATTACTCTGTAAGACGCTCCAGGTCGTCGCGGATAAGGATGAGAATGGCTGACTGGGGCAGTAGGAGGTAATCCTGGCTGTCGATTTTGATTTCGACAGCAGCTTTATTGAGGAATAAGCAGTAGTCTCCCACTTCGACCTGCGTGGGGATATATTGTATCTCTCCCGCTTTTTCCTGTTTCCACGGTTCTTCCAGGGAGGCTTCCGGGTTTACCATGGGAATCCCCGGTCCCACTTCCACCACGACCCCGCCCTGGACTTCCTGTTTTTCTACTACACTGGGGGGCAGATAGAGGCCCGCGGCTGACTTTTTCCCCGCCTTTTCAGGACGAATTAAAACCCGGTCTCCCACCACGATAATCTGTTTATTATCACTGAGCACGGTGGAACTTAATATGGGAGGCAGGAATACCAAAGGAACGTGTTTGTTGAATCTACGAGGTGAACTCCCGAAATTCACCCGTGGACCCTCAGGTTAAAATCGTCACCAGTGATGAAGAACGGCAACAGGCCTACGCCATTCGCTACGAAGTGTTCGTAAAAGGGCAACAGGTTCCGGTGGAGATTGAGATGGACCAGTTCGACGAACAGGCCGTCCATGTACTGGCAACCCTTGATGGCCAGCCGGTAGGCACAGCCCGGTGGAGAACAACTTCCCGGGGAGTAAAGTTGGAACGCTTTGCCGTTTTAAAGGAATATCGCTCCCGGGGAGTGGGTGCCGCGTTGGTTCGTTTTATACTGCAGAAGGTCGATCATCAGGCAACGATTTATTTACATGCTCAAGAAGCTGTAGTTCCTTTTTATGAAAAATACGGATTTGTGCCGGTGGGAAAACCGTTCGACGAAGTGGGTATAAAACACCGAAAGATGTATTGGCATCCAATCACAGAATAGTTGGTAATTAACCGCGTTTATTTTTTTAATTTTACTTATGTCTACTCCAAAGGGACACTTGGGCCTTCATCCCTTTCGGGTTTATATTCAATCCTTGAATTCCTGATCAGGAAAGGAAACCATTGTCCAGCTCTATCTATCGCCGCCTGCTGAAGCTCGTCTCGGCATACTGGCTCCATCTTGTCATCTCAATTGTGGCGGCCTTGATCTTTGTCGTTCTTAATAGCGCCTCCATCTGGCTGACGGCATCCCTCATTAACAACATTTTAGCAGATTTTAATGATATTGTGCGGCAGCAGGCCGCCTGGGCTGCCAATGCCTCCTTGTCGCTTAATGAAAAATTGAAGTTCTGGACCAATCATTTCATTTTGCGGGATACTGCCCGGGAGTCCCTGGAAGTCCTTTGTATCGCCATCTTGGTAATCTTCTTCGCCAAAAACCTGTTTTTGTATATTAAAAATATTCTACTCCAGTACGTACAGCTCAAATTGGTCACCGAGTTACGGGCGCAATTGTATGAGCATATTCATTCCCTGTCATTGGCCTTCTTCCACGAGCGTCCTTCCGGAGCCATCAGTTCCATTGTAATCAATGATGTACAACAGATGCGGTCGGCACTCTCCACCAGTTTTCAGAAGTTATTGGTGGAACCGATCAATATTTTGGCGTTCGCTTTTCTCTTATTTGTAATTAGCTGGAAGTTGGCTTTGGTGGTTTTGATCATCCTCCCTTTGGCGGGGGTGGTCATCGTGTCCATTGGACGAAGTATTCGCCGGAAGTCCCGTCGAACCCAAAAGAAAATTGCTCACATCATGGATATCCTGACGGAAACACTTTCCTCCATCAGGATTGTGAAGGCTTTTGTTATGGAGCGGGCGGAGGTGCGGAAGTTCACCAAAGAGATGCGGAAGTACTTCCAACTATTATTCCGCCGGGCCCGGTTGGATTTACTGGCCGGCCCGCTCACGGAAAGCATTGGGGTTGTAATTGGAGTGGTCCTTCTCTACTACGGCGGGATTGAAGTCCTGGCGCATAAAGGGATCAGCCCCGAGGACTTCATTCGTTTCATCTTCGTATTATTCTCAGTCCTTGGTCCCATCAAACAGCTCAGCAATGTCAATGTGAAGTTGCAGATGGGGATCGCCTCGGCGGAACGCGTCTTTCAACTGTTGGACACGCCACCGGAGATTACCGATGCCCCCGGGGCCGTTGACAAACATGACTTTAACGAATCAATCGTCTTCCAGGATGTTTATTTTGAGTATCGAAGCAGTGATGAACGTGTTTTGAGGGGGGTTTCTTTCCAAATCAAAAAGGGGGAAGTGGTCGCCCTTGTGGGTCCCAGCGGTGCTGGTAAATCAACCATTGCCGACTTGATTCCCCGGTTCTACGATGTCACCTCCGGGGCGGTCCTCATTGACGGGATCGATATTCGTAATATTACCCTTGACGCTCTCCGGGCTCTAATGGGGATTGTGACCCAGGAAGTCATTTTATTCAATGATACGATTAGAAATAATATCTCCTACGGCATGGAGTCAGTGGGGGATAAGGAGCTCCGGGCAGCGGCTGAGGCGGCCAATGCCTTGGAATTCATTGAACAGATGCCCGGAGGTTTTGACTGTTACATTGGGGAGCGCGGTGTGAAATTGTCCGGGGGTCAACGACAACGATTGGCCATTGCCCGCGCCCTTTTAAAGAATCCGCCCATTTTAATCTTGGACGAGGCCACTTCCTCCTTGGATGCAGAATCGGAAAAGCTGGTGCAGAAAGCCATTGAACAACTCATGGTAGATCGCACCGTTCTGGTCATTGCCCACCGTCTATCCACCATTGTTAACGCGCAGAAAATAGTTGTACTCAAAGCTGGCCAAATCGTGGAAATGGGGACTCATGA
>CAZVNL010000019.1:0-44283 GCA_964628055.1 uncultured bacterium
GCTCTATGAGCACACTATTGATCGTCTGTCCTCCCGATGGGACCGCTTCTCTTGGTTCGGCGTTCAGCCGGTTTCTGCCAAAGGCCAGCTTCCGGTCGCTTCCCAACGATTACCAAGCATTTAACTTGTCCCGGCGCTTGAGGCAATCCTCATTGAGGCCCTTGAGCCTCAACAAAACCGTAAGCGTGGAGACGATCTCTCAGCAGTTGAATACCTCCAAGTCGAGGATCCAGCGAACAAGAAGAAGAGAATCAAAGAGACAATAGACGGTTTGTAGGAGAAGGTATAGATGTGGAACAAACGCTTGTAGCATACGGCGCGCCGCAGCTAAAGCGTAGTGCGTTAAACCACCTACCACCAACCCCTCCCCCAATAATATCTTAAGCCATCCCTAAAGTCTTTTTAGCTTTTTGCATGGCCAGGTGCATGCGGCGGGCTTGTAAGACAAACGTTTCCAGCCGCGCTTCGATGAGTTGGGGAAAGGGATTCCCATCGCTCTCAATAGTCAACACGGGCAAATTGGGAACCTCCCGCGTCACCAGCTCCGTCATCCGGTCATGACGAAACCGAAGGAGGTGCTCCCGGTCAAGACTGAGATTCAAAATGGATTCGCTCAAGCGATTGGGCATGCAGCCGAAGGGTCCAATGGCGATGGCGCCGCAAAACTCCTTCCCCACTTCCGCGGCGGGCCCCCCCACGGTGACGATGGCTTCACCGGTCAAATAACGCGAGAGAAACGTCTCCCCCGTCTCCATGACGTGATCCAGGTCTAAAATACGAGGAATATACCAACCCGATTGGGCCATGATGGTCTTGATTTTATGCTCGGCCCGACGCATGACTTGATGGCGAATCTGGTGTGCGAACCGCGCCCTGGCCCCGTTCAACTTCTGGAGAATCCGCTTTGCCACCAACCAATCGATATAATATACCCACTCGTGGATGGGCGCCACGTGGGTAATAATACCGCTGGCAGCTAACTGCTCCGGTAACCAGCGCCGGGAAAGGCTCTCCTTACGCACATAAATCTCCCCGACTAAAATAATTTGTGGCACTTCCTGGGGAGGCAGGTGGTAGGGAATTTCCCGTAGCGCCTGGGCGGCCTGGGATATTGCCGCAAAGAACGCCGCCTTACCCCGCTCCAGCCCTCGAATGACCTCCTGCCAAATCTCCTGGAACCGCTCGCGGGCGGCGTCCACATCCTGGGCTACCACCAACATGGCGTTGTAAATATCCTCAAAAATATCGGCAATGACCACCGCATTCCAGGTTAAGAGCGTAAAGGCCGTGCCCAAACCACCATAGCCATCCTCACTGGTCATGGAAAAAAAAGTAACATCCTCGATCTGGCGCTTCCTGATGAAGTCACCCAAGAAATCCTTGTACTGACCAAAACGACACGGCCCGTTTGCCGTGGGCATGAAGTAGACGGAGATCTCCCCTTCGGGACGCTTCTGCTGAAGATACTGAATTAAGGCTCCGGTGGTAAGCTGAAGGGGCAAGCACTCCTTACAGGTGGTATTGGCGCGCCCTAGTTTCAAATCCTCCTCGGTCATGGGAGGTAACACCACGGTACGAATTCCCTGACTGCGGTACGCGGCAGCAATCCCCTGGCTGGCAAAGGATCCCATGGAAGCGAACACCATTCGCACCCGGGGGTCGAATAGATCAACACACTCCCCCTGAGAAGTGTAAATAAAATATTCCTTATCCCGTAACACGGAGCGGGCGGATCGAAACTGCTTTTTACCGCCGGTTACCTTTTTGGCCTGAGGCAATTTCCGGTATCTGGCGACAATATCTAAAAAGGCCTCGATACGGGTCTCCAGTCCGGCATCGGCGGTATGGTTATCCAATTCCAGGGTTAAGGAAGGCTTAGACCCAAGGATGTCCCGGAAGTATCCCACGATAAAGGAGTCGGGACCGCAAGAGAAATTCGTGAGGTAAGTCCCAAAAAGTTGGGGATGATCCTTGATGTAGTGAGCCCCTTTTAAGTTGACTTGGCCCATAGACCAATACATGTGCTCTTTTCCCTCGAAAGACTGGAGAGCCAGGCAATCCACCGGTATGATGGTAATTCCGCGAGAGGCAAATTTATGAGGGATACCCTTATTAGCTTCCGGTGCGTAAGCATTATAGGGCCGACCAAACAGTACCACCCCGATGCGAGTGGGATCGGTTTCCAGCTCGCGAAGGGCTTCCGCGCCCAGGCGGTGCAGGTGTCTGTGAAGGGCTTCTTGTACCAGCCACGCCTGACGGAAGGCTGCCCGAACGGCGCTGCGACTTCGTTTCAAGGTACGAGCCAAGGGGAGGAACTGTTCTCGAATCGTTGCTAAATCCCTGGAAAAATCCAACACGGGAGTTAATATTCCTTTAAAACCACCCAGCGACTGCTCGAACGCACTTTTCAAATAATAAGCCTCACCCTGTAAAAGGGGACAGGTACGGGAATCTTTTTCATTACCGGCCACCCGCACTCCTAAGATATGGGGCAGAAAAAGGTAATCGGGTTGCTGTTGAATTAGATCGTAAAAATAGCCGTGGGCAATATCGCAGGGGTAGCAAAACGGGGCCGCCACTATATCGATCCCCTCACTGGCCACCTCCCGGGCCAGGACGGGTCGAAAACCCAGCGTGGCGAAAAAGTTGGCAAATAGGGGGTAATAGGTGTTCGTAAGAAATGATCGCGACAATCCCACGGTAGGCGCATCAGGAGGTATGGCCGTGAGGTCGGGAGCGTATTCCTCGAATACCAACTTCTGCCGGGTAACAACCAAATCGTGATCCCCAGCCTTGATTTTCACCTTCTTTCGGAGGTTGTAATACAGGTTGCACGCCCCCCCGAAAGGATAAGTCTTATTTTCAATGACAATGCGGTTAATGGTACAAGCCAGGTCGCACTTTTCCTTCCCCCCCGTACATTTAAAGGTCGACTTGTAATTCACCTCCCGCTCTAAGAGGGTCTTCAGGTCAAACCACTGCTCTTCCAGAAGGCCCTGTTGCAGACGATGTTTCACTTCCAGGGCTACCCCGTAAGCCCCCATTAGACCCGGTTCGGGTGGCACGATGATTTCCTTCCCCGAAAGGGCCGCCATGGCGATGGGAACCGCCCGGTTGTAGCAGACACCCCCTTGCATGAATACCTTCTTCCCCACCGGTCGCGCCCCCTTCACCCGGTTGACGTAATTCATGCAGATGGAATACACCAACCCGGCCACGATGTCGGCCTTGGGGATCCCCTCGTGGTAACTGTTTTTAATGTCCGAGGAGATAAAGGCTGCGCACTGGTCGTTGAAGTTCGGCGGACGCTCCCCTTTCAACGCCCATTGAGCAATGTCTTCCATGGCAATGCCCAGGGTCTCCTTGGCCGACTCCTCTAAAAAGGAACCGGTCCCGGCAGAACAAGCTTCGTTCATGGCATAATCGCTGGCCACGCCATTGGTGATGTAGGTGTATTTGGCGTCCTGACCGCCAATTTCAAAGAGCGTATCCACGGCAGGATCAAAATGACAAGCCGCCACGGCATGGGCGATGATTTCGTTTATTACGCCATCGGTTAAGGCGTGTAAACCGGCGATTTTGCGACCCGAGCCCGTTACCCCTAACCCGCGTATTTTGATCTCCAACCCCTCAAGTTGTTCGAGGAGCGAACGGTAGCAATTGCGCGAGGCCGTGACGGGATCCCCGTTGGTCCGCAAGTATTCACTAAGTAGTATTTTCTCGTCCCGCTCCCGCATTAAGACTACTTTTGTCGTCGTTGACCCAACGTCCAGACCAAGAATGCACACCTCCCCAGCCTCCGGAACGCCCCGTTCCATAGAGGCGAAGGTGACCCGATCAGTAAAGTCTCTCAAGGGGGGATGGTAGTCAAACTGGGAGGTCCGGGTAGTAAACAATTCCTGGGATTGACGACTGGCTTGGGCAGGATGCTCCAAAGCCCACAGGGCGGCCCCTAACGCTTCAAAATAGACGGCTTCAGAAGGAATCGTTAAATGATCGATGGTTTGCTGGAGGTAATCCACCATCACCGGGATTCGGGTTGTACCTCCCACCATCATGATGCGTTGTTTCGGCGTATTCTTTAACAATTCCAACACCTTTTCGGCCATCATTTTACTCAAGCCGGCCACTACCTGACCCTTAGGTACGCCAATGTTAGTGGCATGGGTACAATCGCTTTTACAAAATACGGAGCACCGGCCCGAAACATGATAGGGCTCTTCATTTTGCGAGAACTGGATGGCTTCCTCCAGGTTTACATTCATTCGACGGGTCTGTTGTAAGAAAAACTCCCCGGTTCCCGAAGCACACTTATTCCCTGTGTACACTTTACTGATCTTGCCGTTGGCATCCAGTTGATAGACCATAAACGTTTCACCCCCGGCGCTGATAATGGCATTATATTGGGGTCCATGACCGTTCACATAACGATACGCCTGCTCCACTGCTAAGGGTTCGGAGATGGTGGGGAGCGTCAGGAAACTCTTAAATTTCCGGCCGGTAACGGCTATATGGTCAATGCCCTCCCTCCCTAACTGATGAAATAAGTCATTGATGACTTGCTTGGGGTTCCCTTCATGAGGTTGGGAGAGAACCCGCTTTACCTTGGGTTTCTGGCCATTTTTTTCCATGACCACCATCGTAATGGTGGAAGCCCCAGCACAAATGCCCACACTCCAGGTCATTAAGCCCTCTTAATTAACTTCGCATAGCAGTCTTTTTCTTCTATACGAATACCTCTCTTAATTTTACTGCTCAGTACATTAAAGTTATGACTTCGGACTTTGTCTAACGGTACGGACGTACTTCACAAATGGCGATCGACTACTGTAATAACATGAGCGCTTCAGAAGGGAGTTCAATAACTTTTTGACTCCCGTAACCTGGACCAAATTCATGTTAAAACAGCTTATTTTAACTGCTCTAATATAAACCAAAGTAAAATATAAGGTAGCTTCTTTTTCCAGGCTGGTAGTCCCGGTAGGGGAGTTACAAAGTAAAAATGGCTTATCTACGAAGTGGTTGTATCTGGCGGGGGGACCTCTGGTGTGGGTTTCGGTTTGGGCTTTTCGCCCCAGTAAGTTTCCCGGGTTTGCAACTGGTAAATAATGTTGGCATTGGTCTGGTACACTTCCGGCTTCCCGGGAAAGCGGACGTAGTTCCGGCTCCAATCCGTTTTGGAATTGCCGAACACGACCCGACTCAACACCTCCCCGGCCACATCCTTCAAAGTCAAAAAAGTCCCCGTAGAATCGTCCACCGAGTACTTGATCCACTTTGCCGGGTTCTTTGACACTATGGATTGGCGCTTAATCGTAAGGACATTTTTAAAGAAATTATCCAGGGAGCGTTTTTTCACCACCAGGGAGTCGTTGCCCACAATCTGCCAACTGGTGTCCACCAGGGTTAATTCTAACGTATCGGTACCCTTTTCAATCCTGATCCTGTATACCTCGTCAGGATCGATGGAGAACACGTCCACCGTTTGGGTCCGGTACCGGTTTTGACTGAACATATTGATAACCACCAGAATGATCAGTACCAAGATCACTCCACCCACCAGGGTCAATCGTTTAGTCATAGAGTTCCTCCAGGATACTTGCCTGACGTTTATTCCGTCGCATACGGAAAAACCCAAAGGCGATGATTAAAAGTGAAGGCAGGATAATATTCACCCATTTCCAGGTACGTTTGGTGTCGTCGGAGATTTCTTTCAGGGGACGGTTAGTAATTTCCCGGGAACGGAGGGCGATCAACTCCCGGTCGCCCATGAGGTAATCCACTGCATTTAGGACAAAAACGTGGTTTTCCGGAGAGGCCCCACCCCCATCATCCAAAAGAAACTCCGAATCGGAAACCAAAATAATTTGGCCCATGAGGTTGTTCTCCGGATTGCTGATTTGGGAACGGGCAGCCAAGACCTTTTTAGGCTGATTTAACTTTTTCAGCAAGGGATTGGCCTGGGGATCGGGGTTCAGGTTGTAAAAGCCCGTCATAGTGGCCGTGTGATCCGAGGTGGTGAGAAGGGGGGTGACGGAAATGTTGGAGTCGGCAGCAGTGGAATCCAGTTTAATTTCGCTGGGGAAGATGAGCTGCATCTGTTCCAGGCCACCTACCACCGGATCGTCGCTGTTGAAATTGCGAATGATAGGCAGAAAGGGGTATTCCATAGGCACATTCATCCGGAAAAATCCCACATTTTGCATGACGTTCACACGACCACAAACACGATCCAAAACCAGGTTTTCCTGGATGTGAAGCCCATATTGATCCAAAAGATCGAAGATGTTGGACTTGATCGCGCTGCCTCGCTGGGTCCGAAGATTGGGCTTGACCCTTCCCTGGGCCAATAATACCCCACCGCCACGGGCAATGAAATCTTTCAGGTTATTTTCCTCGTCAGTAGAGAGAGAATCTTGAACACCGTTCATTAAAATAACCCCAATGGTCTCCGGAACGGGATTCTGGAGGTTGATGGAGCGCACCTGATAGCTCTGCCGGAGCAGGTTGGTGATATTACCGTTGGCCGGCGTTTCATCTCCGGCGCGGGCGATGGCCAATACCTTCTTTTCCGTATCCACCAACTTTTTAATCTTGGTAGTAATGGCATATTCCAGGCCCGTGGTGGTCTGGATCACGGGAAGAACTTCCCGCTTGTCTTCATAAAGGATGACCATCCCCATAAAGACTTTCTTTACCTCTAACTTATCATTCTCCACAACTTGCAGTTGAACCGGTTGAATCCCCGACTTTTGGGCATCCTTTTCCAGATCCTCATCCGTTTCCGGACTGTAAAACTCGAAGCGGATATTGCCGTTGGAGTAAGCCTCATACTCTTCCAGAATGTCCTGTAAGTACCGCCGATTATTTCCGTATTCTCCCGGTAGGTTGTCAGAAAAATAAACCTTCATGGTGAGCAGGTCGTCGATTTTGCCCACTATGGAGCGGCTGGATTCCGAGAGGGAGTAAATCTTGTTATCGGTTAGGTCCTGGCGCAGAAACCAGTTACGGGAAATCATATTCACTAAAACCAGGATGACCAATAAAACCACAGCCGGGAGTAAAATAGAGCGCCGCATACCCAGTTTCATGATTACCTCCACTTCCTTACTTCAAGATTCTGGACGGTGAGATACAGGAAAAACCCGATAACGGAAGCAAAATAAATGAGGTTCCGAGTATCGATAACACCCCGGGAAATATTGGAATAGTGGTAGTCCACACTCAAATACTGGATCAACCCCGCCAGGGTGGACGGCACAAACAGCAACAGTTTATCCAAGAGAAAGAAGACTAAAACAATGAATACCCCGATAATAAAAGCCACCACCTGGTTGTCCGTAACGCTGCTGGCAAAGGTGCCAATGGCAGCATAAACGGCGCCGACCAACGCCAGGCCAAAATAGCCGCTGAACACAGCGCCGTAATCAATGTTCGTTCCAACACTCATCAGGGTAATAAGATGCACCACCGTAGCCAGTAACCCTAACAGAATCAGAGATAATGCAGCTAAGAATTTCCCGGCCACGAACTCCGTGTAATGGAGGGGTAACGTGGATACGATTTCCATGGTCCCCAGGTTGTTCTCCCGGGCAATCAGCCCCATGGTGACGGCGGGGATGAAAAAGAGGTACACCAGAGGAATAATACTGAATAAAGCGCGCATATCGGACTGGTCGTACAGAAAGAAGGTGTTCATGAAAAAATAACCGTTCACCACGGCAAAGATCACCAGGAAAATGTAGGCCATAGGACTGTTGAAGAAGGACCTGATTTCCCTTAGGTAAATGGTTTTAACGTTATGCATGGGCACCTCCTGGGAGGGTAAGTTGCCTAAAGAGATCTTCAAGATTGGTACTGCGCGGGGTCATTTTCAGGATGACCCATTGGGAGTGCACCGCATATTGGAAAATGTTCTCCCGGGGATCGGTTTCCCGGGGGTACTCTAGTTGCAGGAGATGATAGCCCTTTTTCGCCTCCACCTTCACCATTTTTACTTCCGCGATGGCTACGGAGAGATTATCCAGGCTTTGTTGGTCGGCGTTTTTCACCTCCAGCGTGAGGAAGGTATTCCCCATGAAATTGCTGATTAATTCATCGCTGGTCCCGTCGGCTACAATCTGTCCTTCATGAATAATCACGATCCGGTCCACCGTGGCTTGGATTTCCTGGAGGATATGACTGGAGATGAGGACCAGCTTTTCCTTACCCAGCTTTTTAATTAATTCCCTGATCTCTACAATCTGGTTGGGGTCCAATCCCGTCACCGGTTCGTCGAGGATTAAAATCTCTGGATCGTGGAGCATGGCAGCCGCCAGACCGATGCGTTGTTTATAACCCTTGGAACACGTTCCAATCTCGCGATGAACCACACCTTTCAACCCACATTGGTCCACGACCCGAGACAGGGCTTGCTTAAACTGTTTACCTCGAATCTCCCGAATCGCACCCACGAACTCCAAATAATCGTGGACTTTCATCTCCGGATAAAGGGGGTTGAATTCGGGAAGGTAACCCACCATTTGCTGAATTTCGTGGGTGTGCTCAAGAATGTTGTAATCGTTGACTTCTACCGTACCGGCAGTGGGGATTAGATAACCTGTAATGACTTTAAGCGTGGTGGATTTTCCAGCCCCATTGGCGCCTAAGAAACCGACGATTTCTCCGTCATTCACATTAAAACTGATGCCGCGCACCGCCTGAACCGATCCGTAGAACTTCTTTAACGCTTTCACCTTAATCATTCAGTCATCGCCTCCTTTAGTATATTTCTAAACGGAATTTAAGGTAGACTTATACACCTTAACGCCCGGGGAGTTCCAGTGAATTTTGGGATTTCCCCGGGCGTTGCAAGGGTTGCGAGGGCCTTCGATAGAAAACCGTTGCCGGTCAGCTTAGGCTACTGCACGATAGTCGTCCGGAACCCGAATAGTAATCTCACCTTGATCCATGGCCGCGGTGAAATGCTTTGCCCCCGGGTTCTCCAACATGGCCCGCGCCAACTGGGAAAGGATTTTTTGTTTAATGATCCGTTTGATGGGGCGAGCTCCGTACTGCGGTTCATAGCCGTTCCGGGTCAAATAGGCTTTCACCCCTTCTTCAATCGTCAATTCTACCTGTTGCTGCTTTAAGGTATCCAGCACTTGATGTAACTGGAGCTCCACAATCTGACGTATGACCTCTTGATCCAGGTCGTTGAAGTAGATGATCTCGTCAATCCGGTTGATGAACTCAGGCCGTAAATAGGTGGTAAGTTCTTCCCGAGCCAGATTCGAGGTCATGATAATGATGGTATTCTTGAAATTTACCGTACGCCCCTTGGTATCAGTGAGTCGTCCGTCATCCAGCACCTGGAGTAGGATATTCAAAACATTAGGGTGCGCTTTTTCGATTTCATCGAACAGGATCACCGCATAGGGACGGCGCCGAATCTTCTCCGTTAACTGCCCCCCTTCATCATACCCCACATATCCCGGGGGACTCCCAATCAACTTGGCGACGGAATGTTGCTCCATATACTCACTCATGTCGATGCGCACGAGGGCCCGTTCATCATCGAAAAGGGCTTCCGCCAGGGACTTGGCTAATTCCGTCTTTCCCACGCCAGTGTTCCCCATGAACAGGAAAGAACCCAACGGCCGGTTCTGGTCAGTTACGCCTATTTTCGACATGCGGATTGTATCCGCAACGCGCTGGAGAGCCTCATCCTGACCCACGACGCGCCGCTTCAACTGCTCTTCTAAATGAAGCAGTTTCTCCATTTCCCCCGCCAACATCCGCATGACGGGAATCCCCGTCCATTTAGAGACGATTTCGGCAATATCCTCCGGCTCCACTTCTAATTTTAAGAACTGGTTGCTTTCTACGGATTTGTTCAGCTTTTCTAGCTCCTGTTCCAACCGGGGAATATCGCTGTACTTGATCTTGGCCGCTGTTTGGAGGTCACCATTACGTTGTGCGATCTCAACTTTATTTTCCAGGGCATCGATCTTTTCTTTGAGCTCCTGCATGCGGGACATAACCTGTTTTTCTCGCTTCCAGGTTGCGTTGCGGGTTGCCAGTTCTTTCTTTAAACTCTCGATCTCGTCCTGGAGAGCACGCAGACGTTCTTTCGACCGGCTGTCCTTTTCCTTTTTCAACGCTTCCCGTTCCACCTCCAACTGGAGCAGTTTTCGACGGGCATCATCGATGACCGCCGGGGCGGAATTCATTTCCATGCGAATTTTCGCCGCCGCTTCATCCATGAGGTCAACAGCCTTGTCCGGTAAAAAACGGTCGTTGATGTAACGATCGGACAGGGTGGCAGCCGCAATAATCGCCGAATCACGAATGTGCAATCCATGGTGCAATTCGTACTTATCCTTAATGCCCCGCAAGATCGTGATGGTGTCTTCCACGTTGGGTTCGGCGATGTAAACCTGTTGGAACCGTCGCTCTAAGGCAGCATCCTTTTCGATATATTTCTGATACTCATTCAACGTGGTAGCCCCCACTACCTTCATGCGTCCGCGGGCCAGCTCAGGTTTGATCATGTTGGAGACATCCATCTGGCCTTCCACGTTACCCGATCCTACAATCAGGTGCAGTTCGTCAATGAATACAATGATTTCTCCATCACTTTCCACCACTTGTTTGATAAAATTTTTAAGGCGTTCTTCAAACTGCCCCCGATACATGGCCCCGGCGACCATGGCGCTTAAATCCAGGGCAAGGAGACGTTTATTCTTAATATTTTCGGGGACATCCCCCTCGACGATGCGCTTGGCTAAACCTTCCACAACCGTGGTTTTTCCTGTGCCCGGTTCACCAATGAGCACGGGGTTATTCTTCGTCCGGCGGGACAATATCTGGATGATCCGCCGGATTTCCTCTTCCCGACCGATGACCGGGTCGATTTTCCCTTCCCGAGCCAAGGCGGTAAGGTCAATACCGTATTTCTCCGCAGCATTTACCCCTTGCTCCGGATTCATTGTTTGTACGTTTTGTTCCATAAAAACTCCTTTCTTATTTCAATCCCAGGCGTCGAAAACCATACCACGAAAAGGAATCCGCCAAAACGGTAGGAGCCACCGAGCATTGTGACAGGCCCCTCTGCCATTGTTACCTGGTATAGCGCCGACCCGCACCCCGGTATATCCCAAACTCGTAGACACGCTCCTCAATAACCGTAGGAGTAAGAAATGCTATTATGGTAACCATTTTAATGGTGGGTATTTCAGGTTGTTGCAATCACTCGGGTTATCCAATGCACCTGATAACCGGGACAAATGCTATCAATAATATATCCCTGGAGTTATAGACCAACTCCAGGGTCTAGACGCGGTGACCTTAAGGAAAGATTACACGTCAGAACAAAATTGCATATCGTAAATAGCTTACTGATTACTTACCTTGCTAAACCGCTGTTCTAACTCTACGCCCAGCCCATCGGCGATCCGGTTTACGAAAGCAAAATAGGCCGTGATGGCACACACGTCATGGATAGCTCGATCGTCTAACCCCTGTTCTCGCAACAGAGCTACATCCCCAGCGGAGATGAGCTGAGGCGTTCGGGTTAATTTCACCGCGTAAGCGAGGATGACCCGATCCAACTTGCTCAAGGAACGAGATGTACCTGACTGGGCCAAATCTGCAATCAAGGCATCCTGGTCCTGGGGTGTGAAATGTTTGGCCGTTAATAACCTACGAAGACCCGCCTCGTGATGGACTATTCAGTAATGACATTTATTTTCAGACGAAACCCTCACCGCAATCATCTCCCGCTGAATTCGCGTCAAAGGACCCGGGCTATACATGAGTTCTCGATATAATTTATTATGAAGTCTGATTAACTTGCTGTGGACACCATGAATCTGCACGATATGGTCATCATCGGTAACCCGGTCAGCTTCAGGAATCTCGTCAGTGGTTAAATATTGTATGTAAGCCATTTTAAACTCCGTATTGCAACATGATTAGCTTTGAGATCAATTTACCGGGACCAATCACACCGTTTATAAAAGGTGAAAATCCCGCCTGGCAAGCCAGTAATTACCCCGGTAATGCAGTTCCTGCAAAAATCAGGTCGTAGCCAGCACCTGCCGACGATATTGAATCCCGAAAGGAAGGTACACAACTAGGAAGTGTAATAAACCGGCCACTTCCAAGCCCAGGATATACCAGGGCCACTCCCCAATGATAAAGGGATTATTCACAATAGGTTTGACGCAGAGATACATATAATTGGCATCCAACAGCCAATTGACGCCCCCAATGACGGGCAGGATCAACTGGGACCATAAAAAGACCTTCCACCATGAGTCTTTCCGGGGACGGCGTCTTAGTACAATGGTTGCAAACAAGGCGGCGCCAATAATGCCGCCATGGGAGAGATAATATTCCATAAATAGGAACCCCTCTTTACCACTAGTAAACTCCGGGGTTAGCAAAGAGTGAAAGGCGCCGGGAATCCCCCAGTACCATAAAAACTCATAGACCCATTGATTATCGGTAAACATGACCACCCCAGCTAAGATAGCCGAAACACCACACATTTGTAAGGGGAGACTGGATTCAACCGCCCAGCGGTTAAGGTACATTAAATAGGGATGGATCAAAACGGCGCGGCTGATCATGATAATGCCGATCACTTTTTTAAGGGTGTTCACCTGGGAAGGCGTGGAGCGTTTCCCCAATAATATTATCAATAGGATGATCACACCCGTGACGAGGTTAGCCTGCCACCAGATTCGTCCGAAAAGGGGAATGGTCTCGTGGGGAATCATGATTGGTCCGACTTCTTTTGTTGGCGACGTTGGTACTTCCCTTTCAAGCGGGTATTATATGCTTTAACATTCTCATTCCCTTCTACCCAGGGAGGTAATTCATCGAAAAGAGGGAGCCCATCGTCAATGAGCACCTGAGATTCAGAATTCCGGGGATACCCCTCGGTCACCCCACCCACACAGAGGACGAACATATCTCCCTGCAACCCGGCTTTTAAAGCTCGCTTCACCGGGGGATCGACCTTGACTAAGTCACCTTGCGTCAAGGGCAACTCTTCACCATTTAGATAGATCAATCCCTCCCCCTGGAGTACAAAATACACCTCTTCCTGCTCTTGGTGAGCATGGAGATAAGTATAGCCCTTTCCCTCGGGAAGGCGAATAAAACTAAGCGCTACCTTTCTAAGATCTAAAACTTGCCGGAGCGGTGTAATCCATTCCCCCAGGTCGCTAAAATCAATATGCGTTTTTGTAAACAACATAGACCCGCTTCGTGCTAATGTACCTACAATCCACGAGGATTCACTATCCCCCGACGATTTTTTAAAATGCCTACCATGGAATTACTATTCTTCGAAAATCAAGTTAAGGCCGATTAGTCAACTGACGCAATAATTCCTTGTTCATCTCCGCGCAGTCATTTCATAATAATAGCATGAAGAAACCGATTGAAAAAAATTGTTAGAAAAATACTGGAGGTTGCAAACCATCGTTCGTAATTTCGACCATAAAGTCGGAATATGGAATGAGGATTTTATGATTAGTCCACGACAGCTCGAAGAACGGGAGGCACGGAAAAAGCGTATCATACAGGGCGCCCTGCAAGTTTTCCAAGAAAAAGGGTTGGAAGGCGCCACCATGGACGAAATTGCTTCTGCTGCTGGTTTTGGCAAGGCTACCCTCTACTACTACTTTTCTTCTAAGGAAGAAGTGTTTTCCCAAATAATGGAACAGGGTTGGAAGGCTCTCTGGTCCGGCATCGAAGAGATGATCCATTTAACCGGTAGCGCGCGGGAAAAATTCATCCAGACGTTGAATAAAATCGCCGAAATCACTTTAACGGATCGCAACCTCTACACCTTTTTATTTACCGCCCACCAAACCCTGGCGGGAGCACCCACGGAGTTGCAGAGTTGGAAAACCTACCAAGACCGGATCTATGGCGCCCTCAAAGGATTATTAGAGGAAGGGCTCGCCCAAGGGGAGTTTCCTCCTTTAAATGCAGACGTATTGTTACGGGCCATTGGCGGGTTATTCCACGGTCTAATGTTCCTGGGGAATAGAAGTCACACATTAAAAAAAGCGGATATAGAACAGCTAATAGCGCGCCTATTAGACGCTCAAGCTCCATAGGAAAACGCCATTGTTTCAACCGGGGGAAAATCATGTATACAAGACAATATAGTTTTCTTTTCGTTCTTATTGTTTATACCCTTACCACCCTTCTTGGCGCAAGTTACCCCCTTAGCGGCGTGGTCAAAGAGAAATCGTCGGGTAGGCCCCTTTCCGATGTTAATGTCATTGTAGCTAACATCCACATGGGCGCCGCCACGGACGAGAAGGGAGTTTTCCTCATTCAAGCCGTCCCTCAAGGAAGTTACACCCTGCAAGTTTCAGCGATTGGCTTTGAAGAAGCTCAACTCCTCGTATCGGTGCCACAAAGCGAACCGTTAGAAATACCCCTAAAAGAAACCCTTTTCCAGATGGGTTCTGTAGTCGTCACCGGTACACGCTCGGGGAAAATTCACCAGAATGTCCCCATTGCCACGGAAGTGATATCACGCCACGAAATTGATCAATCCGGCGCCTTGGATTTGGGAGAACTATTAGCTCAGCGCTCTGGTGTTTCGGTTAGTACGTCTGTGGAAGGGGGAACGATTGTCAACATATTAGGGATGGATTCCAAGTATGTTCTCATTTTAGTAGACGGGCAACCGGTGATCGGTAAGTTCAACAATCGGAACGCCTTGGATCAAATATCAACCGCCATCATTGACAAGGTCGAAATCATTAAAGGTCCCAGTTCCTCCTTATACGGTAGTGAAGCCATGGGGGGTGTAATCAACGTAATCACTCGTCGAAAAATCACTGCCCGACCATTATCGCTGAAGCTGCGCTACACGGGTAGTGACCGTACGTTTAATCCCTTCGTACGCGACCGGGGAAAGTATGACCTGCGTCTGAATTATTTCAAGCAATGGAAAGTTTTACGTATCCAGTTCGATTTTGATTATTTAGCCGCCAATGTCGATAAAACCATCCAGTACATTGACATTGACCAATACGACCGGTTTTCGTTTGGCAATACAATGGAATGGAAGTGGAGTGAGCGACAAAAACTCAAGTGGAACACCACCCTTTTTTCTAACCAGGAAGCCAGTGAAACGAACCTCATGAACGCCGATACAAAGATCGTACGACATACAAACTTCCTGGAACACCAATTAACCCCTCTAGCCAACTGGCAAATAAAATCGCTGTTTCGCTGGGATCGTTACCAACGGGATTACACCCAGAATCGTCCCTGGGGCGCATTGGTTAAAGCGGAACATACCACCGAAAAACAACAAGAATTAGAGGTCAACTCTTTACTTACGATTGCTAAAAGCTCCATCAATACAGGTATTGAATACAGCCGCGACCACTTTTTCAGTGACCGCGTAGCCGGGGGTCAACGATCCCTACCCTCCATCGGTATCTACGGACAAGTTGAATACTCCCTGGCTCCTGACATCACCTTAGTGAGCGGTCTACGATGGGACGATAACCAGGAGATTGACCCGGTAGTTAGTCCCCGAATCGCTGCTATGTTGGGGTTTGCAAACCGTTGGAAATTCCGTTTTTCCTGGGGTCAGGGTTTCCGCATGCCCTCCTTCATGGATCGGTACATCAATTGGAATCACCAACAATTCGGCTATGAAATCATCGGGAACCCTAACTTGAAACCGGAGACGTCCAGTGGGTCTACGGTGGGGCTTGAATATTACCACCAGGGAGAGTACCTGGTTAGTATTACCCTTTATCACAATCTATTCCGGCAAATGATCGTGGACTACCTCATCTCACCGGGAAAATTCACCTATGTGAATGTCGACCGAGTACGCTACATGGGGATGGAAATTCAAGGGCGGTGGTACGCCTCGCGACGGTGGTTAGCCAGCTGGGGCTACAACTGGGCCTACAATAAAAATTTGACTACGGGGAAACTGGTGGCCAACCAACCCCTCCATATGGCCCATCTACGAGGTAGTTACAAGTCATCTGACGAACGATTCTCCACCGCTTTAAAACTCAAATTCATGGGGCCCTATTTGGTGGACGAATTCGTGGTGGCAACGCAAACTATGGAAACCGGTGAACGGCAGGCGTATTTCCTCGTCGACGTAGACAGCAAACTAAAAATCACCACTGACCTGACATTTGGTATCGGTGTGCTAAATCTTTTGAATACAACTGATCAACAATACGGCCCTTTTATCGGGCGTCAGTTTTACATCGAACTAACCGCAAACCTGAAAGGAAAATGAAAATGTCATTCCGTAAACCAACTCTATTACTCTCATTACTGTCGCTACTCTGGATGGGGTGTGAACAATCGGTAAGCTCTAACAATGAGGGAATCGAAGTGTACACCATGGATATTAATCAAGGAGCACAATTGTCCTCTTTGACGACCGGTGAGTTTGTCAGCAGTTACGACTTACAATTCAAGGCTGGCAACATGACCTACTTAGTGGCGATGAATTCGGCCGCGGGTATGAAAGGACAAAAAGTGACTGGCGTAGAGTTCGACGCAGCGGAACTGCCCCTGGAAGGTTGGGCCAGCGATACCAACGACTACGTCATCGGTGATCAATGGATGGATGCCAGAACCTACAACCCTACTGATCACAGTATCCAGACCAACGGATCTCTCTTCTTTATACGCACCTTGGATTATGAATGGATCAAGTTGATGATCTTATCAGCCACACCCTCCCAGTTTAACATCAAGTATGCCTCCCAATTGAACGATAGTACCTTCAGTTCAGCCAGCGAAAAAACCATTACCTACTCCGAGACGGAACCTGCCTATTTCGACTTCACCGAAAGCACCAACATCGTTCCACCAGATTGGCACTTAGGGTTGGTTACAACACCCGTCTATTCGCCAGAAGTAGGCAGTGTTTTTTATATGCCCAGTATTCTGTTGAACTATGAAGCTGGTGTTAAGGTAGCCATCCTTAAGGAGCAAGATTTCCAATCTCTAAAAGCGGTCCCGGATGATATTGACTGGTTAGAGGATACCGGCAATAACCGAACGCTGGGCTACGAAGCGGAAAATGCTGTATTGGTTTACCATCCTGAACCCCCTTATAACCACAAAGTTATCGTCGAACATCCTGACTACGTTTACCTTTTTGTGGTAGCTGGGCAATACTACAAACTCCAGTTTCGCGACTATTCGTTGGGAATTGTCCTGTTTAAGTACCAAGCCCTCTAAGGGTGCAACGCGACAAGGCTCCCGGTAAACACTGACCATAGTTAAAAGAAAGGTTAAGCATGCACAACATCACCCTTTTATATTATTTACCCATTGCAACGACGTTGATCTCCATTCTTTTTGCCGGGAAGATATTTTCCCGATACCGACAACATGGTAACCAAGGAGTTCACCTCCTGTGGTGGAGTGGAGGCGTACTGGTGTTTGGGATGGGTACTTTCGCCGAAGGTTGGATTGCCTTATTTGGATGGAACCCGGTGATTTTCAAATTCTGGTATATCGTCGGCGCGTTAATGGGGGGGGCTCCCCTGGCCCAGGGAACGGTATGGTATCTCCTTCGACGGAAAACCGCCTACCGTCTTACCGTTGGTTTAATCACAGTAGTGACTATAGCCGCCATTTGCGTGCTGTTAAGCCCCATAAGCTATGCCGTAGTGGATCCGCGTCTCCCCAGTGGAAAAGCCTTTACCTGGCAGTGGGTTCGGGCATTCAGCCCCTTTATCAACACGTATGCCGTGATATTCTTAATCGGGGGTGCTCTATATTCCGCCTGGCATTTTTACCGACACTCACTGGGTACGGGAAAGGGTAATCAAATCAGCAGGGATCGTTTTTTCGGGAATTCATTGATTGCCGCAGGCGCCCTGATGCCCGGCATTGGCGGCGTCTATAGTCGCGCGGGACATACCGAAATCCTTTATCTCATGGAGATTATTGGGATAACCTTGATCTGGTTGGGATATTACTTCAATACTCGCAAACGCCCAGTGCTGGCGACAGCTCCCGGATAATTGGGAGCAATAACGGTTCTTAAACCGAAGAATGGGGTTCCCGGGAAACCCTAAAGAAAAGTTTATTGCTGGCGGAACTTAGACAAAATATAGGCTATGCTGCTGGTTAATTTCCGGGCGTAGGGTAGATGTAAAAACTCGTTAGGACCGTGAGCATTGGCTTGCGGTCCCAAGACGCCGGTGACGAGAAATTGCGTGTTCGGAAAACGCTGTCCCAACATGGACATAAAGGGTATGGACCCTCCCTCCCCCATGGCCAGAGCATGTGTACCAAAAAAGTTTTCCGAGGCTTCTTGAATGGCCTGCTGGAGCCACTTTCTCAAGGGTGGCGCATTCCAACCGGTAGCGGCCTCGTAATCAATGAGGCTTACCTTGGCATCATAGGGAGGTTGTTCTAATAGAGTACTTTTTAGCGTTTCAATGACCACTTCAGCGGGAAGCGTGGGGGGAATCCGCAAGGAGAGTTTTACCGCCGTAAAAGGCCGCAGAACATTCCCCGAGTCCTTAATAGATGGAATTCCCTCCACACCGGTAACTGAGAGAGCGGTTCTCCAAGTTTGGTTCAGGACCAATTCCAGGGGGTCCTGGGAAACCGGTTGCATGATCTCCAACCAGGGGAATGAGGACAAAAATCTGGAGCCTAACGTTTGCACCAAGGTGCGGGCCTCGGCAACACGAGTTTCCGGAATTTCCACCGAAAGCGCGGACGGTAATATTTCACCTGTTTGGGAATCTTCCAATCGATCTAAAAGGGCCCGCAGTATGCGGAAAGAGGAGGGCACAATCCCGCTACCATGCCCTGAATGAATCCCCTCTTTTAACACCTCCACCCGCAAGGTGCCCCCGGCCAGACCACGTAAGGAAGTGGTGGTCCAAAATCGTTTGTAATCTCCCACACCAGAATCAAGACAAATCACCAGGTCAGGAGATCCAATGCAGTGGCAATAGGTGTCAATGTAGTAGGGCAAATCACGAGAACCACTTTCTTCCGAGAACTCGGCGATGATCCGAACCGTAGGCAAGGGAATCGCTTGTGCTTGCAAGGCGTTAAGAACCGCCACGGCAGCAAAGACCGCATACCCATCATCGGCCCCGCCCCGACCGAAGAGCTTCTCGTCTTGAATCACGGCTTTCCATGGGTCCAGAGGTTCTCGCCACCCTTCCATCTCCGGTTGTTTATCCAAATGCCCATAAATGAGGACGGTCCCGGGAATCGTACCGGGCAATTCCATAAATAATAGGGGGGTTTTTCCTGGGTCCTGGAAAATTGTAAGCTGGCTACCTGTCGGTTGGTGTTTCTTAATCCAGGACTGTACCAATTCGGCAGCTTCCTGGATATGACCATTCCGTTCCCACTCGGGATCAAAGAGTGGGGACTTACAGGGAATTTCAATGTAAGTTTTCAGCGCAGCAAGAATGTGCTCGGTCCAGAAAGTTTCTATCGTGGAAGTCAATCTCTGTAGGTTCATAAGGGGAATATCGTTATTTCTTTGTGGGTGTTTTGATGGGTTAAAAAACGGCCAATGCCTTACAGCAAGCTTTTAAGCTTACGATACTCACCTTTTCACTTACAAATACAATCAACTACTAACGTCATTTTATTAAATGAACTTTGTGTCTTTTTTCCACGCTATGGAGGTGCCGGTTGCAGATGGCTTTTCCCCGCAACTCTTATCAATCAAAACAACCCGATAAATCCTTCGAATAGTAAATGCTAATTAATAATTTTAGGGACCGTGAGCAACCCCTTTTTACGGTACATTGCTGCTTATGAAACGCATCTCACACCCCCTTCTACCCCTTTTGGAGCAGCGCTCCCTGCTGGAGTCCTTAGCTCAGGAATTCGGGACGCCGCTATATCTCTATTCTGGAGACCGCCTGAAGGACAACCTGCGACGCCTGCGCGGGGCCTTGCAGGAGTCATTTCCCCAATCGCATATCTGTTATGCGATTAAAGCTAATAACAATCCTCACCTGGTACGATTTTTAAAAGGGACCGATCCAGCCTTGGGGGCTGACTGTTCCAGCCCCGGGGAATTGTGGGTAGCCAAACAAGCTAACCTCCAGCCAGAAGAATGTATTTACACGGGAAACTATGAGTCTTTAGAAGATCTCCAGGCCGCTTTTACCTTCGGAGCCGTTATCAACCTCGATGATTTGACCTCCCTCCAGCGTTTACGACAAATTGGATTACCAGAGTTGATTTCCTTTAGACTAAATCCCGGATTCGGTAAAGGCACCTTCTCTCAAATCGTTACCGGCGGTCGGGAAGCTAAATTTGGGATTCCACCTGACCAGATCATCGAGGCCTATCAGCGAGCCCAAAAAGCAGGCATTAAGCGCTTTGGTATCCAATGTATGAGCGGTTCGGGTATCCTCGACCAACCCTATTTCGTTACCCTATTGACAGCCATATTGGAGGTGGTTCAAACGCTAAGGGAAACAGGCCCCATACGGATGGAGTTCATCAGTATTGGAGGTGGCTTTGGAATTCCCTACACACCCGAGGATCGTCCCTTAGACATTCAGGCAGTATTTCAAGAGTTGAAACAAATTTACTACCCTGTTTTTGAGGGACAGGGGCAGAAGCCACCGGCACTTTGGATCGAGCCCGGGAAATATCTTGTGGGAGACGCTGGTATTCTTCTCATGCGGGTAACGGGAATAAAAAAAAGCTACCGTACTTTTATCGGTTTAGAGGCTGGTATGGAAATCCTCATGCGACCCAGTTTATACCAGGCCTACCACCGAATTGTTAAAGTACAAGATCCACAGGCACCTCCCACGCAGAAGGTAGACATTACAGGTCGTATTTGCGAGAATACGGATCGTCTGGCGGTGGAGCGACCTTTCCCCAAAGTCGTCGAAGGAGAACTTATCGCTGTCCTGGATGTGGGGGCGTACGGGTTCGCCATGTCCCACCAATTCAATACCCGTCCCCGAGCCGCGGAAGTTTTACTCGATGGAAACCACCCCCGTCTTATTCGTAAGAGAGAAACAATAGAAGACATTTTTTCCAACTGTATGTTCTAATAGATCAATCCAGCCAACCATCAATTTGGCTGGGTTCTATAACGGTAACAGTTAAAAAGCCAGGCTTAACGAGTAGCCGGTAACGTTTTCAAAAACCCCAAACGTACGACTTACGTAGTCTAACTTCAGGACGAATTGATTCTTTATTTGGTATTTAAGGCCCGCCCCTAAGGACAGGCCTTGTTGAGCATCTTCAAGGAATAAATTAGAATACCCCACCCGCAGACTAAGCATATCAAGCCAGGTATATTCAATACCGGCATTGACATATTCCAGGTTGTCGTTGGGATGCACCGCATCTATGGCAACCGTTAGGTAGTGACGTTCTCCTTGAATAATATCCTTACTGATACCTACTCGAAAAAGCATGGGTAGGGGCCAATCCCAGGTATCCAAGTGGGCAGCGATGCGATCGTTGTTCCCCTCTTTCTCTTCATCAATGTCCACGTTCCAATGCGTATCGCGGCCTTCCAGACGCATTTTCTGACCAAAGTTGGAGATACTCATCCCAACGCGAATACCGCGATTTTTGGTAATAAACAGGACCCCCACATCAACGGCAAAAGAGACCGCCGACATGTGCCAGATCTGCTCCTGGATGAACTTGGTGTTAAACCCAAAAGCGAACCGATCCGTAAGACGGCGGGCCATACTCACCCCCAAGGTTAGATCATTCGCCCCGAAATATTCTCCGGTCCCTTCCGGGTAGACTACGTTGCGTACGAGCATGTCATCCATTATTACGCCGGTATAGAACAATCCTAAACTGCCCACCCGTTCAATGGGGATTCCAACAGCCGCATGGTCAAAACGAATGCCGGCTAACCAGGGAGAGTGGAAAAACTGTGATTCCACACGGGTTAAGTTGACCAGCCCTGCGGGATTCCAATAAATAGCCGATATATCATTCGCCACAGCTACAAAGGCCTCCCCCATCCCTAAAGAGCGCGCTCCGATGCCAATTTCTAAGAATGGCGCGGCCACTGTCCCCACGTTACTCACCCGACGGTTAAACTGGGGAAAAACCTGACCTACCAGCACCAAAGCGAAACACAACCAGACGGGAACCCGTAAAGTAAACTTCATTTAATTATCGCAAACTTGCCTACTTTTTCGCCAATTCCAGGCGCCTTTAAGTAATAGATGTAGATGCCGAAAGCGATTTCCAGCCCGTCTTTCGAGAGCAGATCCCAGGATTCGGCCCCGTCTTCCAATACGTCGTGGTGCTCTATGGTATCTACCAAATACCCTGACAGAGTAAAGATTTGTATGGTACAATCCTTGGGTAGGTGGATGAAATCTATTTTCCGTTTACCCCGGCCAGATACAAAGAGGTGTTTTGGTTCCCACGAGGCCGTGACCACGTAGGGGTTGGGGACTACCGCCACCCGCCGCAGCTCCTCCCGAGCGCGGTTGGTATCCACGCGAGAAGGAACCGTCATAAAAGTAAAGTGATCCTTTTCGGTAAACGGTTTGGTGGTAAAAATCCCGATGACATCCCCGGACTCCACAGGTTCCACCGGCAGGTAGGTGGTATCCAGAACAAAAGTAGTATCGGTCGTGAACGTCGTGTCCACCTGAATAGAGTCGATGGTAAAGCTCAGGGAAAACGTGCTGGCGCCGTTGCGTAAGAGCACGACTTCGTCGGTAGGATCCCACTGTTTATTGGCCTTTCCTTCGACGATAACAAACTGCGTTTCCTCATCCCTGGTCACATCCCAGATACGGAAGGGTGCGGAAACGCTGAAATAGAGATCGGTCGTCACAGAATCACCCAGGGAGCCTTCCCATCGGATTTCATAATCAGCGGTATCAAGATAGCCATAGACATCCACATGGGGGATGTAGTCACAATCCCCGGCAATCCAACCACTGGAATCCGCCAATAAAGTGAGAGGATCATCGTAAACCAGCAATTGCATACCGTCGAAGAAAGGATTCAAAATCTCCCCCTGTAAATAGGTGCTGCGATAGAGTGGATAATAGG
This sequence comes from uncultured bacterium, assembly GCA_964628055.1. Classification (GTDB taxonomy): domain Bacteria; phylum Fidelibacterota; class Marinisomatia; order Marinisomatales; family TCS56; genus CAZBEL01. Next base: position 23,059 of record CAZVNL010000019.1, read on the forward strand.
TATAAGACGCCAGGTAGGACTCACCCTCCACCAGTTGGGAACTTAAAATATTAAGGAGTCCCGTTTCAGATTGCAGGGAAAAATCCGATCCCTCCATAAAAAACTGCGTGTAGCTAAGATTGGAAATCGTTACGGATCCGGGGACAATACGATCGTGACTAAGGCCTGCCCAGCCACTAACGAAAGTGATCGTATCAGTGATGACTTGCTTGTTTTCTACTGAGTAGACTACCTGGTCATCTACCCGTTCGAAGACCACCCGATACTGAACACCCTGAGGAATTTTACTGGGGTCCATGACATTCAACGTAAGGCTCCCGGTCCCTGCCCCGGAGTCATGGACGAAGAAATCCACCCCTTCTGGCAGTGTATTCGGGGGGACATAGCCAGCCACGGGAGCATTGGGGGTCACCGAGATGACATTTTGCTCCAGAAAGAGGACTTCTCCACTGGGACTTTGCTTCACGATGATGGGACATTCTGAAGGAACCAGTGGTTGTAAGTTCTCGAATTCACTTAATCCCTTATCGTAAAAATCATCGTAGTAACCTTTATCGTAGGCGGTAATGGCATAATAATATTTTTGTCCATTCTCTACGGTCGTATCGGTCCAGTAGTAACGGAGGCCGGTGTCCTTACCCATATTAAATTGAATGCCGTTATAGGCCACTGGATGCGGCCCCTTCAGGCCATCCGCAAGATCAAACTGGGCAATGGGTTTCCGGAAGGTTTTATAACCATAGGCATCGGTGATGACCCACGGCTCCAACAGCGCCGGGTCGGTGGCCCGGTAGATACGGTAACCTTCGAAATCGTAGCCATAAATGGGGTCCCGGGAGAGTTCAGCATCACGGTCCCAGTAAAGGGTAACCTTTCCATCCCCCGGTACGGCAGTGAGGGTCGGTTTCCGGGGTGGTTTGGCGAAGGAATAATCGGCATTGTAGATGGCCTGCATCGTTACCGCGTTACGCAGAATATCATCGTGGTCCTCGCCGAAGAGCATGGCCACGGCGAATTTCTTGCGTTCCTGGGGCGCGAGTTTAAAATACCCCGAACCGTAGAGGAAGGTAATGTCAACCGTTTGTTCGGGTACGGAGAAAAAGCCCGGTTTTAATTGTCCCCACAGCTTTTCATCATCGGAGGCGGTGATATTCGGCCAGGGAGCGGAAAAAAAGCTGGTGAGTCCAATCTGGTCCGATTCGTCATTATCGGTATATTCAAAATTGGGTTCCCCTAAGTCGGGGATGCCATTCCCCTCGGTACCATCGGCATCAGGCCCGGGGTAACCGTCGTCCAAGGGACCCAGTCCATCGGTACCCAGATCATCGGTGGCCGGGTTCCAGTCGTTATCGTTATCAATCCCGTCAAATTGACTTTCATCCACCATACCGTCAAAATCATTATCGATACCATCGTGGGGATTGCCTGGAGACTCTAAAAATTTCCACCCAAAATAAGCGGGTTTAAAGCCCCCCTTAGCATTACTCCAGTTGTCGTGGTCCCACGCGTAAACGATGGCATTTCCCCGGTCAAACCAGGAGTCGTCATCGCGTTGGTCGCCGTCGTCACCGATATCCCCATCGCCATACATGCCGAAGACTACTGAGTCTAAGGTATCGGCCCCCATGTTGGTAATCCAGTACGTCCAAATGATGATATCCTCAGCAGCCACATGGGCCCACTGGTACCCGCGTACCTCCACCTGAATTCCCAAACCCCGGCGACTGGAGTCAGCTGGATCGGGATAAAACTGGAATTCGTCGTTGTAGTAGTCATCCATGACGAAATACGATTCCTGGTCCGCACGAACGTACTTTCCGTACTGACCATTCCACAATCCATCCCAATCAGACGGTTTATCTGGCCAACTTTCAGGCCAGGATTCAGGATCGTCGCTCATGGCAATATTATCCTGGTTAGGATTGGCATACCCAGGAAGCGGTTCGAAACCCCATTGATATCCTAAGGGTGAAAGATCCTTGCCATTGTTGGACACCATGCCGTCAGAAACAATATGCGTCCGGTGTCCGTTCGCGTCTACCACACTGGCTCCCACGATAGGAGTAAACTCGGCAATATACGAATGACCAGAACCCTGGGGATAAATCCCCGAATCGTAACGGCCGCCAATCGTCCAGTCACCAATGCCCCCATAGTTATAAAAACGGGTGAGGATTTTATTCCCATTATGGACGCTGAACTTCCGATCTTCCCTACCTAAGGCTTTGGAGACGGCCCCGCGGGTTTGGGGTTTATCCTGCTTAGAAACCTGCCCCCAAACAGGTAGCACCAGGAGGCCCAGGGCCACCATCAGTCGCCAGGAGAAACGAGATTGCGCCATGGAGATCCTTAAATAGATAGTGACAAACCTATTTTAACCTGCCGTGGGGGCGAGAAATAGTCGGGACGGTTCAGGTACTCACTCAGGGTATTGTACCCCTGGTCTTCAGGCAGATAGGTGGGAATTAGAGAATAGGTCGCCCGACCGGTATCAGTGTAAACAATGATCTCATTCCTGCGATCGAAAAGATTGTAGATATTAACGTGTAGTTGAAGGGTCGCTTTACCAAGGGAAAAACCCCAATAGCTGCGTAGGTCTACATTGAATTGGGCGGGTTTCCGTTCACTATTCTCGTAGGAAATCCGGGTGCCGGCAAAGGCTGGTGTGTAGGGCAAGCCGCTACCGAACTGACCGATGAGACTGATCCCATTACGGGGGGACAAATGAAAGGTGACGGTTCCGCTCAGGGTGTGTCGTTGATCCCAGTCTAAGGCCACCAGTTGTTTTTCGGGCTCGACACCATCCAGGGCATCATAGTAGGCGGCGGCCGGATCAGAAGCGTTCCCCTCGGCGATGGAATAGGTATAATCTAGCGACCCCGAAACCAACCCCCGGGGACGTTGGCTCAACGAAAAGGTGATCCCGCGGACACTGCCATAATCCCGGTTGACATAGAGGGCATACCGATCCCCCGCAATGAAAGTGTCGAGGATTCGCGTGCTTAATAAATTCCGGATATCTTTGTAAAAACCCGTAATGTCGATCCCAATATCACGACCAATTTGCTGCTTGATCCCCACTTCGTATTGCGTTGTACGCTCCGGTTCCAGGTCGGCATTCCCCATGGTGGTACTCAAACCGGGTGTGACCTCAAAATCGGAATTGACGTATAAGTAACTAAATTGGGGAATCTGGAAAAAGTGACCGTAAGCGAAATGCAACACCCCTTTATCCGAAATGGGGAAAGCCACCGCCAAGCGAGGGCTATACTGCTCCTTGGGATTCACCGGCTTAAACCAGTATTCTAAACGGTCGGCATCCGATTTTTTATTGTCGGGCCGCATTTCTGATTGGGAAATAGTACCATCCCCATTCAAATCGAAGTATTGATTGACGGGTTTAAGCGGCTGGCGGTAGTTGGGATCCGCTGGGTCGCTGAGTACCTTCCATTGGGGATCGAAATAGTCAAAACGGAGACCGATGTTCAGAACCAGATCATCGTACTCGATTTTATCTTGTACATAGGCCGCAAACTCCACCGGTTTTTGGCGATATTTATCGTGCTGGGTGCTTGTTGGATCTGGAACAACGGGTTGGTAATCGGTATTTTCATTATACTGGATGGTAAACTGCTGCTGAGTAATCATCGTTTTCCGCAACTCCACGCCAGTACGAAGCTGATGCAACCTGTTTAGCTGTTTCACATAATCAAGTTTAAACGTTTGGGTTTCCGTCTGGCGATTATAGTGCCCCATACGAATACCACTTACATAGAACTTGTACCCCGGTGCCACATTGAAGACAGCTGGATTAACATTATATCGGGAGTCTACCGGGTCTTTATAAACGTAATAGTAGGCACGGTTTAAGGTGCTGGCGTACCACCCGATTAAAAAGGAACGCGAAGAAAAGGTATGTTCCAACTTGAAGATGGTACTTTGATTATCCCGGAAACGGTGGTAGTCCCCCTCGGGATTGTAACGAAACTTGTGATTATAGGCCCGGTATCGCGTACGGCTTTCAGTGTGGTTTACAGCCAAGTTAGTCCGGCTGGTGAGCTTTAGATTCAGCTTCCCCTGAAGCGAGATTTGATTAACCCAGGACATGGACTGGTAATTCCAATCACCATAGGAATGGAACACGTAACTTTTCAGGGAATCGTTCCAGATATAGGAATCCGGTTTATAGCGGCGTTGCCCGTAAAGATAGCCTTCGTCGTAATATGACCTACCATAGACGAAAAAGGAACCGGGAAGGAAAAGGAGCGGTCCGCTGAAAGTCCCTTGAATATCCCTTATGCTCAAGGGCTTAAGATCGTTGATATTCATGTAAAGGTCAGAGTCATCGCTTAAATAATCACCCCCATTCACATCCAGATTCCCGTGGTAAGTCTGATAACTGCCTTCTTTGGTGATAATATTGATAACACCCGACATGGCTTGACCATACTCAGCGTTGAAAGTCCCGCTGATGACTTGTAATTCTTGAATGGCGTTGTTCTCGATTTCAACTCCCATACCCTTGTTAAACGGGTCGGTAACGGGAATACCGTCTACCAGGTAAGTTATTTCCGAACTACGGCCACCGCGGATATGGAGGGCACCGTTTGTCCCCACCACAACCCCGGCCTGCAAAGAGACCATATCCTCGAATTCTTCCACAGGAAGGGCTTCTATCTCTTCGGCGCTGACATTTTGTTGACTATAGGTAACATCGGGTTGGACCAGGGGACGATGCGCGGTGACGGTAATTTCCTGAAATTCAATTTCGCTCCGGGTTAGGGGAATCTCGATCCTGGTGGTTAAATCAACCTGGACACGGACATCCTGAAGCCGGTAATCATGATAGCCGATCATGGAAGCGACCAGGGTGTAGGTGCCCGGTGGAATGCGTAAAATCATGAAAGTACCGTCCTCGTTCGTAGCATCCCCCAGGGTTGTCTCTTCCAGGATTAGATTGACGCTGGCGAGGGGTGCACCCGTTTGGGCATCGATGACCCGGCCGGTAATTTTGCCCGTGGTGCCAGAAAACAGTCCCCCTGGGAAAATCGTCGCCCAGAGCAGGAGATAGGTTAACCCCTTTAAAAGGTTGGCACCTTTCAAAGGTCGACTATACATATCAGAAACTGACTCCGATGGACAATTGATTTACATTTTTTAGACGACCAAAATCGGTAACAGCATAGTCAATATTCAAAAGTAAGTTGGGCGCCATATCCAAGTGGAGCCCCCCTCCCAGGGCGCGACCTCCCTCTCCCTGGTCCATACCATAGCCCCGGAAGCCAGCCCGGAGATACAACAGTTTGAAGATTTGAGCCTCGCCACCGAAATTGATATACTCCCGATTATCATTAGGGTGAACCATATCGCCCGCCACAGTTAGCTTAACAACAGACGCGGAAATGATATCCATGGCCAGGGAGGTCTTAAGATTGAGGGGTAAATCCCAACGTCCCATTTCCAATTCAGCCCGGATAGTCTCGATATTACCCTCGATGGTGGGGTCAGGATCCACGGGGAGTAGATTGGCCCGCCCGGATAGTTTCAGCTTAGGACCAAAATTACTTAACACAATACCGATGCGTAAATGCTGCCATTGACTTTCATACAAGGTTCCCACATCCAAAGCGACCGTATTCGAGGTCATTGACCAGATCCGTTCTTGAATAAACTTGCCCACGAACCCCACCGAGAAGCGGTCGGTGATATTCTGGGCGTAAGCGACACCTATAGCAATGTCGCTGGCGTCGAAATATTCACCTGTCCCTTCCGGTTGTAAAACGGTGCGGACCTCATCCTCGGGCACTTTTAATGAGGTAGTAAACAGGCCGATAGCCCGGCTGGTCCCCACGGGAATCCCCAGAGCAAAAAAGTCGTAACCGATGTCTGCCAGCCAGTCGATGTGACTAATAAAGATTTGGTTACCCGTCAACCGGCTAAGACCAGCGGGATTCCAGTAAACCGCGGTCACGTCGCTGGCCAGAGCGGAAAATGAGTCCGCCATACCGGCAGCTCGGGCTCCCACCCCAATTTTCAAAAAGGAAGCGGCCGTACTCGCCACCTTGGTGGCTCCCTGGGCGCCAAGCAACGCCGGAAGCAATATGATCAATAAGAGTCGTTTTCCCATGGTATCCTGAGGTTACTTGATAATAGCGAAATGACCGATGACTTCTTTCCCCTGGTCCGTTTCCACATGATACAGATAAATTCCGGGGGCAATTTCATGACCATCCTTACTCAACAAATTCCACGATTCCGTACCATCGAACAAGGTGCTGGAGTGCTTCAGGGTGCGCACATGTTCCCCCGCCATGGTGTAAATACGAATGGTGCACTCCTGTGGCAGGTGAATGAAGTCCACCCGCCGTTCTCCGCGACCGTAGGTAAACACCTGGGGTGGAGGGGTTTCAAAACTGGAAGCGGCCACATAAGGATTCGGCACTACTGCAATCCGAGAGAGGTCGTTCTCTAACTGAGTTTCAGATACTGTGGCCGGGGTGGTGGTGACCCGGTAGCGTTCTACACTACCCAGGGCGCAAAACGGCTTACTAACATATATTCTCAGTTCACTACCTTCCGGGGGAGTCACAAATGCTTGACTGGAATCGATGGTAATATCCCACGTGGCCGTGGGGGAGCCATTCAGATTGACCAAGGGGGTAATGATGTCCCCGATACTTAGTTCCTGGTTCCTATCATTATCCCGGAAGAAAATATCCTCCTGCTTGTTCTCATTTAGGTTCCAGATCTGGAAGTTAACCGGGATATTGGTGTACAAGGTCGTGTCAGCAACACCGGCGAAAAATTTTATTGATAGATCGCGGGGATAAAGGGTCGCTCCAGTTATGTTGCTACTTCCAATCGTGAATCCGAAATAGTCCGTACTCCCTACCCAGCCAGCCGAATCCAGAGCGCCTGTGGTTAAATCCAGTAAGTACAAATCGTATTGCGCAAATTGCAGGTGGTTCAGCCACATTGTTTCCAAGGTATTGAACGAAACTGCATCCCATAAGGTAGTGCTGTCGCCATTAGATATTTCAACGACGCTAATATATTTTTCCGTTTCGTCCGGTTCGATGACGATGTCATAGGTCGTTTCTGGATTCACGTTGATATTATCCAATAGACGAACTTCCAACAGGGCAGTGGCAAAGCCGGTATAATGATCGATAATAACCTCAGCGTCCTGGAAGCCGGCTGCTGGGGCATTGGGGATCACCTCCACAACGTTGACTTCACCAATAGTTTTGGAGCATTCCAGGGGAGGCAGATTCCCTTCTATACTGCCTTTGTCGTAGGCGGTAACAGCGTAATAATAGGTCAGGCCATTCACCAGGTTGGAATCCACGAAACTCCGGGCGAGACCAGTATTGGCCCCCATATCCATGTGGTATCCTTCAGCAGAGGGAATGGGGTGGGGACCCTCGAACTCGTCTATCAGGTCGAATTGGGCGATGGGCACATAACCGATTTCCACCCCCTGGTTGTCCGTAACGGGTTTGCCCCATTCCCCTTTCACGTTGCTACGATAAATACGGTACCCTTCGAAATCCAGGCCATTTACCGGGTCTACGGATAATTCGGCCACATCATCCCAGTACAGAGTCACTTTTTGATCTCCAGGTACGGCAACGACCACCGGCTTATCCGGGGGTTTGGTGAATTGAAAACCGAGGCGATAGATCCAATCAGCCACCTTGGCATTAGCCAGGAGATCTTCTTTACCCTGCCCCATAATTACAGCAATGGAAAATTTCTGACTCTCTCCCGGTGCCAGAGGAAAATAACCAGAACCGAAAATGAATATGTTATCGGCTTCCTGGGCGATATCCTCGGCCGAAGCGTAAGCACCAGGGATCATGCGGTTCCACATAATATCATCCATCCCGGCCTCTTCGGTCCCATACACCGGCGCCCAAAAACTGGTCAAACCGATCATGTCAGATTCATCTACGTCAGTAAGGTCAAAATCCGGTTCGCCTGGATCCATGATCCCGTTTCCGTTTAAATCGTCGCTCTTGCCATCCAGATCTCCCCAGTCATCGATACGGCCATCGCCATCATCATCCACGCCGTTCCACATGATGGGATCCCAGTAGTTGCGCGCCTCGGCAGTGTCAGCTTCCGCCATGGCGTCCCTCAGATCCCAATCGCCATCATTATCTAGCCCATCATACTGACTCTCATCAATAAAACCATCGTTATCATTGTCCACTCCATCGGTAGCAATACCGGGGCTTTCTAAGAACTTGTACCCCAGCCAACCCAATTCATCCCAGGGGATGTTAAAATCATTTCCCGAGCCCGGTTTATCCCAACAATAGACCAAGCTGGTCACATCCAGGGATTCACCGGTGTAACTATCCAGGCCGTCGTTATTGATAAAACCAGCATAGTCATCTCCGAAATCACCAGCTCCTCCAATATGAGGATCGCCAATCATGCCGATCACTACTTTATCTAATGTCTTTTCACTCACATTTTTTACTTCATACTGGAAGAAAATAATGTCCTCGGCAACGGAAGCAGCATACTGGTAACCCCGTACGGTTACTTCCACCCCTAAACCTCTGATCGAGGAATCAGAGGGCACGGGATAATATTGAAACTCGGCGTTATAGCGGTCGTCCATAACGTAGTAACTTTCCAAATCGGCCACCACGACCCCATTCCCAAACTGGCCGGGCCAGACGAGGAATCCGTCTTTATCAGTGGGGAAGTTATCCCCCCACGTGGCAGGATTATTAGATAGCCCAATATATTGTTGACCATCGGCGGTATAGCCAGGGAGGGGTTCCCAACCCCATACATTGGCGCCCCCAGAAGGGTCGAAGTCCCCGCCATCCAACATGCCATCGGAAAAAATCACCACCGTATCGCTATCGGCATCCACCACTTCTGCTCCGACGATGGGGCCGAACTCATAAGCATACCCGTGGTTGGAAAAAGCGGGCCATTCCATGGAAGGTTCGGTATTGGGACGGCCAATAGATCCATAATTGTAGAACAGCGTGCGGATTTTATTCCCGTCGTGGAGACCAAACTTACGGTCGGCATGGGCAGCGGCTTTTTCATTACGCGCGCGTTTCTCCAGGGCCTGCATGTAGGCCTGGAACTCGGCCGGTGTCCATTGTTTCATATGTCCGGGAGGACGTGGCACACGCTCTTGGTCCCCGGCATAAAGAAAAGATAGGAAAACGAACCAAGTTAAGGTTAGGGTAAAGAAGGCCTTGCATCTATTCATGTTACTCGCCCTTAAAACTCTACTTCGGCGCCCAGGTATACCGTCCGTGGTCGGGAATACCAATTGGGACGGTTAATCCATTCGTCGGTGGATTCGTCGCCATAACGCCCTAAGGAATAGCCTGCCCGCCCGGAACTGTCCCAAACGTAATTCTCATTCCGGCGATCAAACAGATTATACACTTTCACATAAAGACGATAATTCAACATGGCAATTCCCACCGGCACTTGCAATACCTTATAGGCTGTGACGTCCACATTAATCTGGTTCGGCTTCCGGCCAGAGTTTTCTTCCGCTACCCTCACGATGGAATTCACATCTTTCGGCGTGTAGGGATAGCCGCTCTCGATTCGACCAATGGAGCTGATCCGCCAGTTACCGGAACGTCCAATATTTAAAACAAACCGGAAGGCATGGGGTTGGTCCCAATCGAGGGGTACTACTTTTTTCTGAGGTTCTACGGACAGGCGAAAATCCCGCCGCGTACGAGTGGGATCGGACTCGTTGCCTACTGCCACCTGGTAAGTGTAATCCACCGACCCAGAGACCAGACCGGTGAACCGTTGATCAAAGGAAAAGGTCAAACCCTTCACGCTGCCCCAGTCGCGATTGATGAACAGGGCGTAGGAATCAGATCCGCCTGGCAGAATGTAAATCCGTTGACCCAATAAGTTGCGCATATCGCGATAGAATACTTTCAAATAAAAGGCCGAATTGGAGGTCAAAGCCTGTTCATAGCCCACTTCGTAACTAACCGTCTTCTGGGGTTTTAAATCGGCGTTACCGATATCACTCTTAATGACTCCTGGTAATACGTCGAAATTAGGGTTGGTATAGAGACGACTATAGGAAGGCATCTGGAAAAAGTGACCGTAAGAAAAGAATAATTTACCACTGGTAGTCACGGGGTAGGCTATGGAGAAGCGCGGATTGATCTGAACTTTCTTCGAGGCTGGTTTGGTACTATCGGGCTGAGGATTATTCCAGTTCAAGGCTACGCGCCCGTCGGGATCATAGGAATCCCAGCGTACCCCCACATTCAAAACCAAGTCTTTTAACTCAATTTTATCCTGGATAAAAGCCGAAGTCTCCGTGGGGTAATGGCGATAACTGCTATTGGTCGGTCCCACATCTGGTACAATGATATTGCCGTAAATGCCATCATCATTATCATCCTTCGCCGAACTCCAAACCCCATTCCCATCCAAATCGGTGAATTCCTCACCCTTATCGTAAGCACTATCTCCATCTACATCAATCCAGGGTTCATCACGGCGATCCACCAATAAAGTCCAGGTGTGTAAAAATAGGTCGTGACGCTTATATTCGAAACCTAATTTTACCTCGTGGTGGGGATTCACCTGTCTGATGATCTGACCCATAATCAAATCGGTATTCACCCTGCGATCATACATACCATTCTGCGTTCCTCCGGTATAGAACTCATAATTATTATCCTTCACATAATAGCCGCCCCACACATAATATTTCGCCAGTTGCTCCAGTCCCCGTTCACGTAAATGTGACTGGGGTTTGGTTAATAGAACAAAACGCTTATCGCCAGGTTTAAGGCCAGAGTAATACATATAATTATTTTCCGTATGGGAATAACTCAACGTATAAAACGATTTTATCCCCAGTTGATGGGTCAGTTTAAACATGTGGCTGGCGGCTTGCTTATCCCGGTTATAATGACCTTCTTGAAGATACTTACGACTATGGGAATAGCTTTTCCAGGACCTTTGTTCCGAGAAAAAGATATATTGGAGTTTTACTTGATCATTCAATTGGTAGGTTAACTTGGCTTGAAGGTTGGTTTTGTTATTGGGGTTCATGGAAAAGGGGGTCCAGTCAGCGGTATCTTTTTCTACCCCATAGGGCGTATAACGCGATAGGCCATACAGATAACCACCATCGGAAAGTCGCCGCAATGACGTAAAGAACCGTAAGCGCGAAAAAAGTGGTATCGGACCGGAAAAGGTGGCCTCTATTTCATCCGCATTGCTTAAATCAAAGGCTTTTGACGCTCGTTGAATCTTGGAATTAATATCCAGATCATAGTTTGTGGAAAGGTCCCCACCCATGAGGGAAAGGGAACCGTGATAACTTTTGGGTGGGTCTTTGGTCACAATGTTGACGATGCCCGACATGGCCTGACCATACTCGGCATTAAAGGACCCCGTAATAACAGAAAGTTCCTGGATGGCGTTGGTGGCAATATCGACGCCTAATATATTCCCGTAAGGATTTACATTGGGAATTCCATCCACCAGGTAGGCAATTTCGTCGGCCCGTCCCCCCCGAAAGTGAAGGGCACCCCCTGCATCTATGCTCACACCCGCCTTGGTCTGGATGATATCCTGAAAAGTTTCGATGGGCGAGTCTTCGATTACGTCGGAGGAAATAATGGTGGCACTGGCCGTGGCGTCCCTCTGAATCATGGGACGCTGGGCAATAACGGTGACTTCCTCTTCCGCCTGTAAAACCTTGGTTTCCAGCCTAGCGTCTACGGTAGTAGTGAGATCACTTTGAACGGTTACTCCCTCCACGTTCAGGGTCTGGTACCCAATCATAGTAAATTTCAATGTGTATGTCCCGGGAGGGATATTCAAGAGGTAATAGCGACCGTCCTTATCGGCAGCAGCCCCCAGGGGAGTGTTAACGATTAATATGTTAACCCCGGGAAGGGGATTCCCCTGGGTGTCAGTGACGACCCCTTTTATTTTACCTGTAGTACCGGAGTAACTGAGGGAGGCTAAACTGAGGACAACCAATAATACGGTGAACCAGGATCGTTTCATGGCTTGCATTCCCGTAATATGAAGGGATGGAGAGCACGGTTTCCGTGCTCTCCATCGAGTTCGAATTGACCTACTTAATCAGTGTCATTTGTTTGGTCAAAGTCGCGCCATTAACCTGTAATTTATACAGGTAGGTTCCACTGGCTACCAACTGACCATTTGCATCGCGACCATCCCAACGGACGGAATAATCCCCAGCAGGACGATATTCAGACACGAGTGTATTAATCAGACGACCAGTGAGATCATAGACATACAACTTCACATTACCAGCCTTACTCAGGCTGAAGTTAATCGTGGTTGTGGGGTTAAAGGGGTTGGGATAGTTCTGGGAGAGGCGATAGGTTTCCAGAACGGGAGCTCCGAAGTCGGAGGAGACAGCCAGAGACTCATCGCTGGAGAGGACGACCACATACTGGGTAGCGGTCGTATCCCCATCTTCATGGCCAATGACCAATTCGGGGAATTCGTCCCCGGTGAGGTCGGCATACTCTCCGCCATTCATGTCGGCGCCACCAAAAGCCACGGAGTAGGTCCGTACGGAGCCACTGGTATCGGCTTGATAGATTAGGGTTGGTAAGGTATAGCTGGCGGAGTCGTGGACGTCACCACTCACGTAATCAATACGCCAGACGCTGCTATTGTAGTTGTTACCGATGAAGATCTCGCCCAAGCCATCGTTGTCAAAATCACCTACGGCCATTCCGCGCGTGCCACCAGAAATCGTATTGATCCGTGAAACATCACTGGAGTCAGCGCTGGCCAGATCGGCCACGTCGCTGATAATATCTACGTTTCCACTCCAGGGACTTACCACCAACTCTTCATCCCCATCACCGTCGATATCGAAACTGGCCGTGGCCTGTAAGGCCCAGAGATCACCATCCATGCCCTGCAGCATGAACTGGTCGGTCTCGTCATATGTATCGGCTCCCGAAGCCTCAAAGAAGACACCATAGTCCGTCGCGAAAAAAGCTTCCTTATTACCATCGTTGTCTACATCACTGATGGTGACGGAGTAGACGGAACCTACGTTACTGGTGGAATCCAGGGCTTCGATATTCCAGGAGGTGAAATCACCAGCAAAGGCACCATTAAGAGAGAAAATCATCATAGCATCATCGCCCACGGCATCACTGAATTTGCGAAATGCCAGGGCTACTTCCTGAGTGCCGTCACCGTCGATGTCATCCACGGCAATGCCCGACGGACGGGTGTTACTACCGACGGAGACGTCAAAATTCCACGTGGCTGTGGGAGTCCCATCTGCAGGTAGCGTGGGGCCTTCCCACACGTAAAAACGCCGGGGATTGGACCCATCAGGGGGGTTACCGGAGCCATAAGGAACAGCTACACAGATTTCGCCATTACCATCCCCATCCAAGTCTGTGACGGTATGTACGGGGAAACTGGCCCCACCGGTGTACAGGGTCGTGTCAAACCAGGACCAGGCTAGGTCAAACCCTCCCGAGCTGTTGGCCTCGTACAACCACACCGAACATCCCGTGGGATACTCCGGTCCACCACCATTGGGGTTGGAGTGGTCAGAGAGGACAATGAATTCCTTGTTCCCATCTTGATCAATATCCCAGCCAGCTGAAACGGCCTGGGTAACAACCACTTCATAGGGAGAACCAGGGTGCGTCGTCTGGCCGAAAGTCTTTGTCCAGCCACTGGCTAAATACTCCTGGGCAAATACGCCCGTAACCAGCGCAAAGATGGCCAACAAACTTATACCTGTTTTATGCATCTTACCTCCTTTTCTTTGTTCATTAACTTTGCTCTAATTGAAATTCAACACCCCTTACATAAGGGTAGAGAATTATTCGTATTATTAATTCCAACTTAGTAAAACATCCCTCTCCTGGCAAGAAGTAATTAGCAATCCCTCCCCGCAATACTCAATAGGATTCCCTCTTCTTTAGTGACAATCATAGACGAAAGGTAGTATTTTTCACCTAATTAACAGAGGTACTCCATTCAAACAAGATCATGTTTCTTACGACGTTTATTTTCATTCTCACCACCCTTTTCCTCCCCTCCCCTTTGAGGGGTCAATCTAATCTAACGCTAATGAATAACATTACCCTTCCTCCGGGGACTAAGGCCCTTATCATGGAAGGGGAACTGGCAGGGTACTGGAGTAAGGATCGAGTTGTCTTACAAAACAACCGTGTCCGGATACCTGACAACGAGCAAGTGAGAAGTGTCCTAGCGTTCAATAGCGAGGCGGATAACTACTTCCTGATCATAGCAATAGAAAATGGTCCCCTATCGGGAGAGGTAAATGTTCACTACCGTTTCGTGGACTCCGTCGGAGCGGTCTTGGCTCAATGGCGCCAAACCCAATCTAATGACGTAGGTTTACCCGAAATACATCTCGTTTCGGGTTACTTCCTCTACCTCCATCCTGAAGACCAAACGGTAGAGTTTTTCTCCCTTTCAGGAGAACAAATCAGCCGACAAAAACTATTTCCCGACGAACGTTGGAATCACGAGCGGAAACTCATCTACCTCTCGAATAAGGAAGGGAAACCCGGTTTATTGGGAATGGCCTCGGCTGATTTAACGGAGCCCTATAATACCCGGTTGTTCCAAATAGATCCTAAACAGAAAGTACAATTAATAACCAGGGTCCCGCTCACTATTCCTTATATTGTGGACCGCTCAGCAGAGGGTCGGTTATTTATTATCGGTACCCAAACGGCGCAGAGTCCCGAAAAGCAGATTCCCACCTTATTTGTGTATGACGTACAATATCAGCCACTTTTAGAAACTTACCGGTTAGACGTAATTCCGTATTTTGCCCGTTGGTGGCAGGGTAAAGTATTGATGATTTTTCAAGATTACCTTTCCCTAATTGATCCCGAGAATCCCCTTAAAGAAAAAACTGTCTCAACGACCGTAGGTACCTTTCCACTCTATACAATCGTCAACGGGAATAGGTGTTACCTCTTCACCAGTGACAAAGTCCAATATGATTCCCAGGGCCTCCGTTATCAAGGCCTACGATGCCAGATTATCGACTTAGCAACAGGGGGCTTTCAAACGCAAATTCTCACCTCGGCGCCTTACACCCGTGCGCATTTCTTTCCCTCTAATGACGAAACTATCCTGGGTATCCAACTTGATCAACAAGTCCACCTCTACGAGCTGAAGTAATGAGCCTGAAAACCCTCCTGTATATCCCCGTGCTGGTAATCCTATTTAATCTACTACCGGTTCAAGCCTACAACTGGCCGTGTGAACCTTTTGACCAGCAACATTGGATCAACGGGACCTTCGGTGAGTGCCGTTCCGGTTCCAGTGGTGATATCGATCATTTCCATGATGGTGTGGATATTCATCTTCCCCAGGGTGGAGCTGCCTACGCTCCCATTAACGGAACGGTAACCAGCATCGGTACACCCGGTCAATATGGGATTAATTCGTGGGTACGGGTGGGACGCTATGCTGCGGTTCACATCAACCCCAATCCGGCTCTCCACGTGGGTTCCCAGGTCACTGCCTACCAAACCGTATTAGGCTGGACAAACTCCTGGAACCACCTCCATTTTAAGGATGGCTATCCCGGTTCGGAGATCAACCCTATTCGTCAAAACGGTGGCCTGGAACCCCTGGTGGACAATTATTCGCCCGACATCCTCACCTGTGACTTTTATGTGAACGGAACCCAAACCGCTTTTGCCAATAATCAGGTTTACGGGGTGGTGGACATCGTCTCCCGCGCCATGGATACTACCGATAACGGACCATTAGGCAGCAACAACGGCATCTACCGCATAGGTTACGAAATCCTGGATTCTACCGAGACTGTCATTGTGGGGCCTAACATCCCTTTCACCTTTGACGCCATCCCCTCCAGCAACTCCTATGTGCATAACGTCTTTTTTCCCGGTTCCAATACGAGCACTTATTACTATATCGTGTCGAATAATTTGACCAGTGACGGTGCCATAGATATGACCAACTGGCCCCTGGGGAATTATACTGCTCGAATTTATACCTGGGACCCGTACCTCAATGCCGACACCTTAGAACAGACTTTTGAAGTGGTGGCACCGGACTTTACCCCACCAGGCGCCCCGGTCCTACTATCCATCCTCCCCGAGGGGAACGGTTTTCACCTGCGTTGGCTACCTAATCCTGAACCGGATCTTGCCGGTTACCGGCTCTATTTCAGTTTCGACCTGGTCCACTGGCAAAATAGCCATAACGAGGCCACGTTAACAGCCGCCATATCAGACCTGAGCGCTCCGGTCATGGGGGACGATATGATCTTGGTCAAGATGACTGCGGTTGATAATGCGCCGCTACCCAACGAAAGCGCCCCCTCGGAAATTTACTCTCTTCGTCGACATACGATACCAGAACCACTGGTGCTCTTCGTGGATGCTTATTCGCGCCATGGCAACCAGTCGGCGACTCCCTTCATCGCCCACCTGGGGGAAGTGGCTGAAAACCTGGATTACCTTTCCTATGCAACGGTAAATGATACCCTTTTCTCTCTCGACACCGCTCTCTTCCAGTCTGATCCCTACATAAACGCACCCTTACTCATCCAAACCGGCCTAAGTCACCACCCCACGAATGAGCAACTTTTAAATGCCATGGTCACGCGACTAACAGTGACCGGAATTTCCGTTTGGCTGCAGGGAACCTGGAGCCTGGAGGGGCTTCAGCAGACCACTCTCGGTTTAAGTTTATTAACCCAGTTGCAAATTAGTCAGGAAGCCTATACCGCCTTACCCGATTCTCTCGTGGGAGTGGATCAGTCTCTATTTCAGGGGTTCCGATGTAGCGTATTGGATACAGTTACCGACATGGCTGGTATGGTTACCATTCGCACCGTAAATGGCGCTGTGGGAGCACCAGTCCTATTGGATAATAGGGATTCCACTTACGGAATTATTGGTAATCTGCCGGGCTTTTTTCTCTACACTTCGTCACCTTTAGAAATTATCCCTGCCAACAAACGGGCCCCGTTCCTCTCCCGGGTGATGAATGCCATCAGTCCACCCCTGGCCAACACCAGCGAAATAGTCCCCCTACCCCAAAGAGTCGAACTCACGGTTTACCCCAATCCTTTTAATGCCCAGGCGGTTATCCGTCTTGCCGGTGGTACCGGAGCGGTAGACCTGCGTTTATTCAATCTCCGGGGACAAAAAGTTTGGCAAACCAGCATTAACAAAGACATACCACTATTTACCATAATCATCCCAAATTCCCTGACCCATTCTCTGGCTTCGGGAGTTTATCTTCTGCAAGCCATTTACCGGGATGACCAAACTAGGCAAGTGGTAAAAAAGAAACTGGTACACTTAAAATAATGAAACACAGACACTTCGGTCTCCTGTTCCTTTTCGGCCTGATATGGGTGACCTGCAGCCACCCTCCCGCTTTATCTCCCGAAACTGGCCAACGGGATTTAACCAGAGCCATACATACCCTGATCTCACGGTCCGGTCTAAAGGCCAATATGGGCGTCAAGGTCATTTCCCTTAATACCGGGAAAACGCTATACGCCGTCAACGAGGAGCATCTTTTCAATCCCGCCAGTAACAACAAACTTTTCACCTCCCTGGCAGCCCTCAAGCTGCTCACCCCCCAATTCCAATTTGTAACTACCGTTTGGATTGACAGCACCCAAGCAGCCCAGGATAGCGTCAGCCGGTTAACGTTACGCGGGGGTGGCGATCCCGATTTATCCGTTGAAGAACTACGTCAACTTGCTGCGACCGTAGCCAAACAGATTAAAGTGATCGATACCCTCATTCTGGACCCCTTCATTTTTGATGAACAGGTTCAAGGACCCGGTTGGATGTGGGATGAAGGCGACGAGTGGTACGCGGCTCAGGTGACTGGCCTGGGGGTCAACGATAATTGTGTGGACATCACGGTAACACCCACGGAAGCGGGTTTTCCACCCTATATCTCGGTCTATCCCAATACCAACTACATTACCTTGAACAACCAGGCCATCACCATGTCAGATACCGTGGGGTTGCAGAAACTACGCCTTAAACGACGCTGGAAAACAGCCTCCAACACCATCGATATAACCGGGAACATCTTAGCCACAGCAGAACCAAAAACCTACTACCGGAATATTGCGGATCCCGTGCTTTTCACTGGTTTCGTCTTCAAGGAACTGTTGGCCGAGGTGGGAACTCTGATCAACGGTCCCATTTTGAAAGATACTTTGCGAATCCCGGCTATTCAGGTTGCGGCGCATCAATCCCTGCCCTTACGCGAAGTCAATGTTAACCTGTTGAAAAAGAGCGACAATCTCACTGCGGAATCTTTCGTCAAAATGATTGGTCATGTAACAACCGGCGAACCGGGGAGCTGGGAAGCGGGCGTTTTGGCGATCAAAGCCTTCTTATTTAGCGAGGTAGGGCTAGATACCAACCAGTTCAATTACGTTGATGGGTCGGGTGTTTCCCGGTATAATTACTGTAGTCCCAGTCAAATAGTACAGGTGCTCAGTTACGGTTTTCAGGATTATACGATCAACGCCGAATACCAGGCCGCTTTACCCACCGGAGGCTGGGATGGAACCCTGCGAAAACGGTTGCGATCAGCGGTCGTTAACCGTCGCATCCGGGCTAAAACCGGCACCTTGGAAGGGGTGAGCTGCCTCTCGGGTTACGTGTACACAGCCGATGACGAACCCCTTGCCTTCTCCATCCTTATCAACGGCTATGTAGGAGAAGCCAAACCTTACCAAACGCTACAGGATGAACTAGGCACCCTCCTCGCCACCTACTCCCGGAAATGATTAAACCGCCCCATCTACAACCTGGCGCCACCATCGGTATTGTCAATCCCTCCTACTGGTTGGAAGCGACCTTATTAGCTAAAGGAGCCGCCCTTTTTGAGCAAAACGGCTACCAGTTGAAAATGGGGGTAACCACACAGTTAAAACACCACCTCTACGCCGGTACCCCCGAACAGAGAGCGGAAGACCTGCTGAATCTTTTCCAGGATGATACCGTTGACGCCATCATCTGTGGTCGTGGAGGCTACGGGGCTAACCGGGTCCTACCCCTTTTGGATTTTGACCTTATTCAGTCCCACCCGAAAATTTTCATGGGCTACAGCGACATTACGGCACTCCTCACCTCCATCACCCAAAAAACCGGATTGGTCACTTTCCACGGTCCCATGTTGGTGACGTTCAAGCGCGGCATGGTCTCCTATAATTTCACCCTGCTAAAACAGGTTCTTAAGGGTGCCTGGCCAATTTCCATCACGCCACCAGCTTCTCAGCCCGCTACCGTATTAAAAGCGGGCGTAGCCGCGGGATCCCTTTGGGGCGGGAACGCCACCCTCCTAGCTAACCGACTGGCGACCCCCGACCAACTGAAAACAGAGAACTCTATTCTATTCTTAGAAGATGTGGATGAATACCTCTACGCTTTCGATCGTCTCCTGTACCATTTTCGTCAGACGGGTATGTTTGACCAGATAAAGGGATTAATAATCGGGGAATTGGTAGGGATGAAAGACCAGAAAATCCCTTTCGGTAAAACAACCGATGAAATCGTGATGGCGGTATGCGGTGATCTGGATATTCCCATTGTCACCCATTTTCCGTGTGGTCACGGTCGTTATCAAGCCACGCTACCTCTATCCATACCTGTACGGTTATCGGCCGCCGAGGGGCACGTTTCTCTGGACCTAATGGAATCACCGGTGGCCAATTAACTTAACAGGTGGGTCCTCAATTGCTATAGCCAAACGCCACGCTAACCTGGAGGGTCTATGCTAAATTACATCTGGTTTGCCATGATGCTCATTGGAGTCATTGTCGGCAGTTTCACCGGACAGATCGATGCTGTTACCAAGGCGGCCATTTCCATGGCCAAGACGGCGGTGGAAATCGCTATCAGCCTCATCGGAATCATGGCCCTTTGGCTGGGGATCATGAAAATTGCCGAAGAAGCGGGGTTGGTACAACTAATCGCCCGTGCCATCCGACCCCTCACCGTGCGGCTCTTTCCCGATGTCCCGGTAGATCATCCGGCCATTGGTTCCATCGTATTAAACATGGCCGCCAATATCCTGGGATTGGGTAATGCAGCCACGCCTCTGGGACTTAAAGCCATGGAGGAACTCCAGGAACTCAACCCCCAGAAAGATACGGCCACCAATGCCATGTGCACCTTCCTGGCCATCAACACCTCCAGCGTACAAATCATACTGCCGGCTACCGTGGTGGCTCTGATGGGAACAGCCAGTAATCAAATCTTTATTACTACCATCATTGCTACGGGACTTTCCACCGTAGCAGCAGTCATTGCCGTAAAATTCCTCGAAAAGCGCAAAACATTTGCCTTGACACAGGGAGCGAACCACTGATGGAAAATATCTTAATAATCATCAACGAAATCTCCAAATACATTATCCCTTTGCTCCTCGTGGGGATCCCCCTTTACGGGTTGCTGGTTAAAAAAGTTAAGGTCTATGAAGCCTTCGTTGAGGGAGCCAAAGATGGCTTTACCATCGCCGTGCGCATCATCCCCTATTTAGTAGCCATTTTGGTGGCCATTGGTATGTTCCGGGCATCGGGAGCCCTTGACGTCATGCTTACCGTCCTGGGGCCGTTACTGAACGCCATCGGTTTTCCCCCGGAAAATTTACCCCTGGCCTTGATGCGCCCCCTCTCCGGTAGCGGCTCCCTGGGATTGCTCACCGACCTGGTGAACCAGTACGGTGCCGATTCCCTCTTGGCCAAAATTGGCGCCACTATGTTCGGGTCCACGGAAACAACCTTCTACGTCCTGGCGGTCTATTTCGGTTCTGTGGGGATTAAACGTTCCCGCCATGCCCTAATGGCTGGCCTTATCGCCGACGCCGTGGGTATCCTCAGCGCCGTGTACATCTGCCGGTTGTTATTCACCTGATTGCGACTCAAGGCTCTGTTCCTAGCACCCTTAACGCGTTTGTCAGGCGTAGGATTGAAGTACAATAGGTGTTTTTTGAAGAAAAGTTAAAAGTGTGAAACACAACTCTACCTGTTTTTCCCAAATTTCAAATTTCCAGTATCAACCCCATCGTGCGTAGGTCTTTGTAGCCGAGCAATTCTTGCACCGTCAGAATGTCATACCCATTTTTTTAGTAAATGGGTAGCCAAAGAAGGGTGAAACGTGTGACAACTCCCCGGTTGGTAAATTG
>CAZVNL010000020.1:0-44121 GCA_964628055.1 uncultured bacterium
AATCCTGGTCGGCCTCAAGCCCAAAATAAAGAGGAAATTCTCCTCAAAGTCATGCAGGGGGATACGGTGAACCTCAGTGCCGATGAAAAAGCGTGGTTTTTCCACACGCCCCATCCCGATACGGATCTGGGTAACGAATTGAATCCCCACTTCGATTCCCTGGAAGGTTTGGAAGAGGAAGATGCCTTTAAACAGGGAGAAGAAGGTCTGGACTGTGTCTTGATCATGAGTTGTGGTCCCTTCGATCTGGATGTGGGTGAAGAAGTCCCCTTTTCCTTTTGCATCATTTTTGGTGAGAACAAAGAAGACCTTATTAATAATGCCCGGTTTGCCCAGATTATGTATAATTCCCATTATCAGGGGTACACACCACCCTCGCGACCCAATGTTGTCGCCATTCCCGCCCACAATAAAATCACCCTGTACTGGGATAATTTTGCCGAGTTATCCAAAGACGTAGTCACCGGTTATGCCGATTTCGAGGGTTACAAAATCTATAAAAGCACCGATGGGGGTCATACCTGGGGAACCCCCGATAAAAAGATCTACGACAATAATGGAATCTTCGTTGGTTGGCAACCCCTGGCGCAGTTTGACCTCTCGGCGTACGAGGATTCAATACACTGTATTTATGACAATGATATCTGCGCTGATGGGGAAAATCGGGGACATGCCATCGCTGGCCCCGATCCTCAAGCACCCTGGTTTTCCCTGGGAAGTAATACCGGTTTCGAAGAAATAGCGACCTTTATCACCATTGATGGTAAAGATTATCACTACTTTTTCAAGGACAGTAACGTCGTGGACGGTATGGAGTATACCTATGCAGTCACGGCCTATGATATGGGTGTGGAAGCCGATTACTCCATCGTCTGGAAAGATACTACGGGAGGCGTTTTCCCCGACACCGTCTGGTCCACGACCAATCCTGAGCACTGGTCCCATCCCAACGGGTATGCCAGTATAGAAAACTCCCGGGGAACGACCATTCTCGATCCCAATTTTGTCACGGTGATTCCCGGCGCTCCACCCCAGGAAGACCTTTCCAAAATCAAAGTCGTTCCCAACCCCTACAAAGTCCGGTCCCGCTTCAATGAGGACAAATACACCAAACTATTACGGTTTACTAATCTCCCGGCAAAGTGTAAAATTACCATTTACACGGTTACCGGCGAGAAGGTGGCGGTGATCAAGCATGAGAGTGAAACCAGCGGAAACGTTTTTTGGGATTTGCGTACGATCAACAATCAGGAGGTATCGCCGGGGTTATACATATATGTAGTCGAGAGTGGTGGTAAGGAGCACATCGGGAAGTTTGCGGTAGTACGATGAGGGTACGAGTACCAGTAGTTATCTGGATAGTGATGGGGGTTCTTTTTGGTCAGTACCGTGAGTTGCCGGAGGTAGTGACGAAGGTTGCGACGGCGGCGGGGAACTGGTTAAAGATTGAGACGAGTGCCCGTGCGCTGGGGATGGGTGGAGCGTATGTAGCGGTGGGTGAGGGGGTTTCGGCGATTCCGTACAATGCGTCGGGGATAGCTTTTTTGGGAGGTAAGGAGGTTTACTACACGCAGGCGCAATATTTAGCGGGAATAACGCATGGTGTTTTGGGTTATGGTCAGCGGTTGAGTGGTTCGGATTACGTGGGGGTACATTTATTTTATTTAGATTCGGGTCCCATGGAGGTAACGACGGAGAGTTATCCTGATGGGACGGGAGAGGAGTTCAAGGTACAGTCGTTATCGTTGCGGGTGGTATATGGTCGCAGGATGACGGATCGGTTGAAGGTAGGGTTGGGTATAAATTACATTCGGGATGCCATTGAGTTGACGCGAATGCAGACGGTGGCGTTTGACATTGGGTCTAATTTTGAGACGGGGATATACGGATTTCGGTTGGGGATGAGTGTAAGTAATTTTGGGCCGGAGGTACAGTATCACGGTTCGGGTTTGGAGCGGGTGGTGCCGGACACGTTGGATGTGGATGGTCGTTTGAGTCGTGTTACGGAGCCTTTTCCGTTGCCGTTGATATTTCGGTTAGGGATACGGAACGAGATAATCGGGAGTGGGAGTGAGTTTATAGGTAGTCGTCGTCATCGGTTGGTATTGGTAGCGGATGGTGTGAACGCCAGTGATTACACGGTATATGGTTCGTTGGGTTTGGAGTATAGTTATGGGGATTTATTATTTGTGCGTGCGGGGGATCATGTGGGGCATGACACGGCGGGGTTGAGTCTTGGTGGTGGTTTGAGGTTTCGGGCGGGAACGATGGGATTGGAGGTGGATTATGCGTGGGTGAACTATGGGGTGCTGAAAACAACCCAACAATTTGGCGTTAACCTGAACTTCTAATAGGCCCTCATGAACCAAACCAATACTTCTGTTAATCTCATCCCTGGGGGACGATGGTGGCTACATTTGGTTTTCTTGGGGGTTGTTTTCTCTCAGGGCGGTAGACTGTCAGCACCTACTACACCCGTTGTTTTCGCCACCGTGAACCATCAACGGGTATACTTATCCTGGGACAATTTAGCGGAGGCCTCTTTGGACTCCCTTACGGGGTATGCCGATTTCGAAGGTTACCGGATTTACCGGAGCCGGGATGGCGGGGTCACCTGGGGCGGCCCTGATGACCGTCTCTATGACTATGATGGGAATCCCATCGGTTGGAAACCATACGCCCAGTTCGATCTCAACGCCGAGGAGGACGAAGACCATTGCGTTTACACCCACCTGGAATGTAACGATGCAGCGCCCAAACGGGGAATCGAAATCTCCGGGGCGGACCCCTATGCACCGCGTTTTAATCTCGGTTTCAACACGGGGTTACGCCACGCCTATATTGACAGCGATGTGGTGGACGGTGTGGAGTACGCCTATACGGTAACTGCCTATGATATGGGGTTACGGACATACTCCGTGGAATATACGGACGATGACGGCGACGGAATTTATACGGCCGATACGACTTGGTCACCCTCGAACCCGGGGCATTTCACCACGCCAGAAGGGACCGGCTGGCGCAGCCTGGAAAGTCCCCTGGGTACCTCCGCCCAAGACCCCAACTTCGCCACCGTCATTCCTGGATATTATGCTAGCAACATCACCTTTCCCGAAGAGGATAACGTGGGTTCCTTCTTCCTGCGTCAACCGGGAACCATCGGCACCGGAGCCATTTCCTACTTCATTGTGGATCGCGATGCCCTGCGCGATGAATTACTCAAATTCGAGATTGACGCCGATCTCAGCAGCGTGGCCGTGGAGAACATGGCTGCTGAAAATCCTTACATCTATGTCTATGAGATCACCGATACATTGACCCAGTTACCGGTTGAGATCGAGATGAGTTACGACCTTTCCGGGCTCTCGGGGACGGAAATTGATTCCCTCCTGGACCTACCAGGCGCCGACTCCAGCAATGGTATGATACTAATCCCGGCTTATAAAATAAAAACACCCGTGGGTACCGATAGTGACCTGTTAGATGGGATTCGGTTCCGATTTGACAATATGCCCACTACGATGCCCGATGCGGTGGAGTTGGAAGATATAGAGTGGCACGCCGATAGCGCCCTCATCGAAGCCATGTACTTTGACTTTCAGTACAAAGACCAGACCGCCTATGAGCGCCGGTTAAACTTCGATTACAAAATCGAGTTTTACAGTACTCCCCGGGGGGACACGGTGAGTAATACCCTGTGTACCGATTTTCCTACCGTCCTACCATTTCGCATTACCAACCTTTATACAGGGAAAAAGGTGAGCTTGACCCATTCTGATAAGGGGGTCCCGGGAGGGTTCCCCCCCAATTACGAGTTGGGTTTCGGTGACTGTGCCTGGACACGCAATGAGGAAATAAAGTTTACCGGTGATTCCCTGTTGGTGGATGGAGTATTGACCCCGGTCTTTACGTTCAAACTGAAAATCGATTTTACCTTTACACCCATTATCCAACGTTATGTTTACGAAGGCCAAACCACCTTTGAAATCGTTCCGTGGATGCCGTCAGTCAACTACTCCCAGGGGGACTTAGTCTATGATAAGGCGATGTTGTGGGTGGCGACGAAGGACAACACGGACACAGAACCTACGGCTGATTTCTATGATGACAACAGCGACGGTGTGAATGACAATCCCTGGGCCGTTCAATATCCCTGGGAGGATGGGGATTACGTTATTTTCCGGACGAAGAAATTTTTTGTGGATGGCGACAACTGGATCGTGAATATGTCGGAGTTGGGGAAACCCCATCAGGTCACTCAGGATGAATTGAAAACCGTGCAAGTTGTCCCTAATCCCTACAAGGTTCATTCCCAGTTTAACGAGACCCGTTACCAGCGGCGGATACGGTTTATCCATCTACCCCAGAAATGCCGTATTTCCATTTACACCATTACGGGGGAGCTGGTCAATTATTTTGAGCACGACGATCCTTATGACGGGAGTGAATGGTGGGATTTGCGTACGATCAACAATCAGGAGGTATCGCCGGGGTTATACATATATGTAGTCGAGAGTGGTGGTAAGGAGCACATCGGGAAGTTTGCGGTAGTACGATGAGGGTACGAGTACCAGTAGTTATCTGGATAGTGATGGGGGTTCTTTTTGGTCAGTACCGTGAGTTGCCGGAGGTAGTGACGAAGGTTGCGACGGCGGCGGGGAACTGGTTAAAGATTGAGACGAGTGCCCGTGCGCTGGGGATGGGTGGAGCGTATGTAGCGGTGGGTGAGGGGGTTTCGGCGATTCCGTACAATGCGTCGGGGATAGCTTTTTTGGGAGGTAAGGAGGTTTACTACACGCAGGCGCAATATTTAGCGGGAATAACGCATGGTGTTTTGGGTTATGGTCAGCGGTTGAGTGGTTCGGATTACGTGGGGGTACATTTATTTTATTTAGATTCGGGTCCCATGGAGGTAACGACGGAGAGTTATCCTGATGGGACGGGAGAGGAGTTCAAGGTACAGTCGTTATCGTTGCGGGTGGTATATGGTCGCAGGATGACGGATCGGTTGAAGGTAGGGTTGGGTATAAATTACATTCGGGATGCCATTGAGTTGACGCGAATGCAGACGGTGGCGTTTGACATTGGGTCTAATTTTGAGACGGGGATATACGGATTTCGGTTGGGGATGAGTGTAAGTAATTTTGGGCCGGAGGTACAGTATCACGGTTCGGGTTTGGAGCGGGTGGTGCCGGACACGTTGGATGTGGATGGTCGTTTGAGTCGTGTTACGGAGCCTTTTCCGTTGCCGTTGATATTTCGGTTAGGGATACGGAACGAGATAATCGGGAGTGGGAGTGAGTTTATAGGTAGTCGTCGTCATCGGTTGGTATTGGTAGCGGATGGTGTGAACGCCAGTGATTACACGGTATATGGTTCGTTGGGTTTGGAGTATAGTTATGGGGATTTATTATTTGTGCGTGCGGGGGATCATGTGGGGCATGACACGGCGGGGTTGAGTCTTGGTGGTGGTTTGAGGTTTCGGGCGGGAACGATGGGATTGGAGGTGGATTATGCGTGGGTGAACTATGGGGTGCTGAAAACAACCCAACAATTTGGCGTTAACCTGAACTTCTGAACGTCAAGTTAGCATATTTACCCCTTTCGCAGACCTTTTTTATGGATTGATAATTGCCTTGGTTTGCTATAAAATGCCATATTACAATCCTATAGGAATACGGGAGTTTATTCCCCAAACAGTAAAAAAGATTTTTCATTACTAAACATCTCAGGAAGGATAATTCCATGAAGTTAAAATTACTAACCATACCCCTGTTCTTCTCTATGTTGCTGCTGGCGCGAGGATTGGACCAGCACCCCCCGCGAATTCACACTCCGGCTTTTGTCCAGACTCAAACAAATGCCCCGGTGACCGTTACCTCTAGAAGGGGTGTGTCCCGCACCGATACGACTACCATCTGGGTGGATGACATGGAAGGGGATATGTCCGATTGGGAATTGCAAACTGGTTGGACCATTACCACCAGTAGTTATAGCAGTCCCACCCATAGTCTGAATATCGATGACGATAATTACGGTCTTAGTAGCGCCATCATTACCCCGGCTATTACCCTCCCCACTCTTGACGGTAGTAACGATGTAATCCGGTTCAGTTTTGACGTATGGTGTGATTTCCCGGACTGGGATGGTGATGGAGATAATTTCCTGGAGGACTATTACCGGGTGGAAGTGGCCGATATTAGTGACGTACCCATATTTTTTCATCCCTCTACGTTCAATGCCTATAGTGGAAATTCCTGGTGGTGCGGCGAAGAGACGCTCAGTGGTTACGAGGATGGTTGGCTCCAGGCGTTAGAGTCTCCCACTTTTACCGTTTCGGGCACAAACCCTACCCTAACCGCTCAAATCAGGTACGAATTGGAAATTTACAGTGGGGCTCCCACTAATATTGAAGGTTGCATGATAAACGGTTGGGACGCCGCTAATGTACGCATCCAGGTCGTGGGGGATACGGCCTGGACGGTGCTTACGGGAACCCCGGCCTATTCCTATTCCAGTTGCTACGGCTGGTTTTTCAACGATGAGGAGTGTAACATTCCCGGTTGGGGCAGCAGTTCCAGCGGTTGGGTCCCCGCTACGTTTGACCTGAGTTCTTACACTGGCCAGGATGTAAAAATCCGTTTCTACATGGGTTCTGATGCGGCTTATTCCACCCCGGATGACCCCACGCTTACCGGTTTTTACATCGACGATATTTTAGTTTCCAATGGCGCCGGTGACACCCTCCTCTTCGACAATGCTGACGACCAAATGGTGATGACTCCCGTGAGTGGCGGCGCCTTCCAGTGGGAACAGGTCTTTTATGACTATGGTGACATTACCCGCCCCGGGGGAACCGGGTGGACCACTTATATGCCCGGCGATCCTTTTAATGGGAACACCCAACTGGATCTTAACCAGTATGCGGGGGATGACATTAAATTACGGTTTACCGCTCGTATCGACGACAATGACGACGGTGGCAACGGCTCCGGCCTCTATATCGACGACGTTCACGTCTGGAAAGCTTCCCTGGGCGAAACCATTCCCGTTATCCAGAACCTGGTGGCCACACCCGGCGATAACGTGGTCTATCTCACCTGGGAAGACATCAATGCCGGTGGGGGATTCAACGGAGATGTTATCTACGATGATGGTAGTTTTGAGAATGCCATTTACATGACCAGTGGTACTGCGATTATGGGAACGTATTTCGACGCTCCTTTTGGAATTACTGCCGTAGTCGTGAATAGTGTTGATCTCTATGGGGCAACCCAGGCTGGGGCCACTACCCTCTACGGCTATGCGGTCACCGGCGGGATTCCGGAGGATACACCGCTCTATTCCATGGCGATCACTACGCAGACCGATACCTGGACGACCCATACGACCGGTTGGACGTTCACGGGTGATTTCATCATTGGAATCGAGATTTCAACGGCCATCGCCGTTTCCCTGGATGAGACGACCGTTCCCAGTGCCCATTCCTGGGCCAATTTAGGCGGTTGGGACACCTGGGCGAATATTGCCGCGGCTAACGGCCTGGCCGATGGCGAATGGGGGATTCGGGCTAACGTAACCAGCACCGGGGGTTTAACAGCTACCTACAACGTCTACCGGAGCGTGGATGGGAGCGATTACGAACCGGCCGTGTTTGGCTTCGGGCTTACCGATCCTTACTATGAGGACTTTCTGGCACAGAATGGCCTGGAACACTGTTACCAGGTCACAGTTGTCTACGACACGTTGGAAGGCAACCCTTCCGCGGAGGCTTGTGCCGTTCCTGAAGCCCAGACGGTTTATGAGATGGGCTATGATGACGGGATAGCCAATACCAGCGTTAATGTGGGGGACGCCAACTACCTGGCTGTTCGCTTTACACCCGACACGTATCCCACCACCATTAAACGCCTGAAGTTTTACGTGGAAGGGAACACCGGGGGCATCGCCATGCTTCAGGTTTGGGATGATGACGGTACTGATGGCAAACCGGGGACGCCTTGGACAGGGGGGCTCGTTGTTCAGTTGGCGCCTGGTTGGAATACGAAGGATGTGTCGGCCCTGAATTTGTACGTGGGGTCAGGTGACTTTTACGTGGGTTGGCAGGAGACGGCCCAGACGCCTCCCATCGGGATCGATACGGACGACCCTATTGATGGTCGGAGTTACATCAATGTAACTGGACCGCCGCCCACTGGCACCAACGGCGAATGGGATTTACTGTCCACCCTTTTCGAGGGGGATTTCATGATCCGCGTGGATGTGGATTCTGCCAACGTGAGAGTGGATGATGGGGTGTCATCGATCCTCCCAGAATGGTTTGGCCTCTACCAAAACTATCCCAATCCCTTCAACCCGCGTACAACCATCACTTTCGACCTCCCGGTACAAGCTCAAACACGCCTGACGCTTTATGACCTCTCGGGCCGGGAAGTCATGCGGCTGGTGGATGAAACGCTCCCAGCAGGGCGGTACCAGTTACCACTGGATGCCACGGATTTGGCCTCCGGGGTTTACCTCTATGATCTCCAGGCCGCCTCTGACCAGGGTAAAGGGTATCACGCCACCCGCAAGCTCGTTGTATTGAAATAAATATCGGCAAATGGATTGGTTTAGCCCTCCAGCCAGCCCAATCCATTTCCTTGTCAGGAAAAACGATGAATAAACTAATATCCTTTTGTCTTTCCATTGCTGTTCTGGTGGGGAATGAATACTATTCTGATCGACTCCTCCTGTATGTGAGCAATGGAACCCCTGATTTTATACTTCGACGCACTCCTCAAGGAGTACAAACGGGGATCGCCGACCTTGATCCCCTCCTGCGTCGTTTTCAAGTCCAGGAACTCCGACACTGGCTCCCTCATGCGAGACCGGATGACCGAGACGGGGAAATATTTCTCAATCGTTTTTACGTTTTATCGTTTCGCGGTGAACGGGCAGATATCGATTTAATTCGCCAGACCCTGGCCCAAGTTTCGTCTGTGGGGTTAGTAGAACGAATACCTATTCTAAAGCCCAGCTATACCCCTAACGATCCCCGGTATCCCATGCAGTGGCATCTACCCATCATCCAGGCCCCGGAGGCCTGGGACATGTGGGATATTTCCGGGGGAGAAGTTCCCGGTCTCATCGATTCCGGTGAGATTATCGTGGGGGTTGTGGATACGGGTACCGAATATTGGCACCCCGACCTGGTAGGTAACATTTGGAATAACCTAGGTGAAGATGCTGACGGAGACGGGGTGACCCTAGAGCAATCCGGGGGAAGCTGGGTCTTAGACCCGGGTGACATTAATGGTGTGGACGATGATGGCGACGGGTACATCGATGATCTCATCGGTTGGGACACCCAGTCCGGGAGTGGTAATCAGGAGGATAATGATCCCCGGCCACCCAATGTGGGGGATGTCCCCGAACATGGGACCCTGGTAGCCGGAACAGCTTCAAGCGTGTCGGACAACGCCCTGGGGGTCGCCTCCGTGGGGTGGGCCATCAAGATCATGCCGGTGAAGATTGCCAATGATAATAATGGTAGCCTCACGGGGGGCTACGATGGTATCCTATATGCTGCCCAGGCCGGGGCTGATGTGATTAACTGTAGTTGGGGTGGATATGGCTACAGCAACGGTGCCCAGAATGTCATCAACGTGGTGCATAACCAGTACGGAGCCATTATCGTGGCCGCGGCTGGTAATGGGTATAACAACCAGGGACCAACGAATTTTGACACCCATTATCCTTCCGGTTACGATAACGTTATTTCGGTAACCGCCACGGGTCCGGGGGACCATTTTAACTGCTGGGCCACGGCAGGACCGACGGTGGACCTGAGCGCACCTGGGGAAGGTATTTGGACCACGATGGTTACCAACGGATATTCTTCCGCAACGGGGACCTCTTTCTCCAGTCCTCTTCTGGCTGGTGCTGTGGGATTGCTCTGGTCCATGTTCCCGGATACCTCCCAGGCCTGGATAGAAGATCGCATCGTAAACTCCACCGATTATTACTCCGACATGGATCGCGACTGCCCGGTACGGAACAACAGCGATGCCAGTGCCCATACCGAAAGCATGAGCGGTATGCTCGGCTCCGGTCGCTTGAATATTTTCAAAGCCCTGGCCGGGGGGTTGTATCCCAGTCTCACCTTGCAGGAAGTGAACCTCCAGGGAGATACGGATGGGGATGGTATTTTCAATCCCGGTGAAACCGCCGGTGTGAAGGTGATCTTATACAACGAGGAAGGGTGGGCAATGGCTACGAACGTAGTCTGCCTGCTCTCCACCACGGACCCGCGGATCACCATCGACGATAATATCATCGAGTTCACCAACAATATTGACCCGGGGACCTCGGCCTTTACCCTCTTCGATGCCTTTACCATCACCGCCGCCAACGATGCTGCAACGGGACCGGTGGTCTTTACCCTTACAACCTATGCCGGCCAGGATCCGTTTACCATTACCTTCGAAGAGGAGTTCACCCTGAACATCAGCCTTGATCAGCGGTACTTCCCCTTTAATTTTAACTCCAACGTGGTCACCTCCCCGATAGTGTACGACACTGACGGAGACGGCACCAGCGAGATATATTTCGGCTCCAACAATTTTAATCTCTATGGTATTGACGAACAGGGGAACATATTGCCGGGGTTTCCCTTTGCTTCCGGGAACCAGGTGAAATCCAGCGTCGCCATGGCCGATTTGGAAGGGGACGGCGACATGGAGATTGTTTTTGGTTCCAAAGATACCAAGTTATACGTCCTCAACACCGATGGTACCGTTCAAATGTCCTACTCCGCCGGGGGTTATATAATGGCGACCCCTGCGCTGGCTGATTTAGACGGGGATAAGGATCTGGAAATCATCTTTGGCACCTTTGAGAACACGGGTGGTTCTATCGGGGGTCAGGTGTATGCTATTCATCATACGGGGGTCGATGTCGATGGTTTTCCGGTGGATGTGGGGGCTGCCATCATGGCCGCTCCGGCGGTGGGGGACCTTGACCGAGATGGGAACTTGGATATTGTGGTAGGCACCTGGGGGAATGAAGTGGTGGCCATTAGCAATGCTGGCGTAGTGAAGAGTGGGTTTCCGTACCCTACCGGGAATAAAGTTAACGCTGCCCCAGCCCTGGGGAATCTCGTGGGGGACGGAGACCTGGAAATTGCTGCTCCCTGCGATGATGGGATCCTCCACGTCATCGGTGCTGACGGGTCAACCATCAAACAACTCGCCACGGGTGCTTTTATTCGCGGCGCTCCAGCCTTGCAGGATATTAATGGGGATGGCTATCCGGAGATTTTTTTCGGGGGCTACGATAAAAACCTGCATGCCTATGATCTTTCTGCCGATCAATCCCTCCCAGGCTGGCCCATCTCCCTGGGACAAAATATTTCCTCCTCACCCGCCCTGGCGGATTTAGATAACGATGGGGAAGTGGAAGTCGTTTGTGCCCACTTTGGTCGCCGGATCGTGGCTTACCACTTAGACGGTACACCAGTGAACAACTTTCCGCTGGTGACTTCCGCTGCATCGGAAGCTTCTCCGGCTATCGTGGATTTGGATAACGACGGCGATTTTGAAATCTTGGTGGGGACATCCCTGGGATTGGAAGTGAAAGATGTGAAAACAGATAAAGGATCGCTCCCCTCGTGGAAGGTATACCGGGGGAGCTGGAAACGCACCGGCGTCTATGAAGATGCCCTCACCGGGATTGATTCTCAATCAATAATAACCTCCTTACCCACTGACTTCTGGCTGAGTAGTAACTATCCCAACCCTTTTAATCCGATTACCCAGTTTCAGTATGAGATCCCTACAGTTACGACGGTCCGGTTCACGATTTATAATGTCCTTGGTCAGGTTATCATGAAAAACTCCCGGCAGGTCACACCTGGTCGTTACACCTTTCGCTGGGGGGGCAAGGACCAACGTAACCAATCTGTTCCTACAGGGGTATATTTCCTCCGCATGGAAACGATAGACGGTACCTTCACCGCTTCCCGGAAACTGGTGTTGTTGAAATAGAAGTCGAAAAGTCTGAAAGTCACTTGTCACTTGTTGCTGGTCTCAGGTCGCAAGTCGGGGCTTGTGAATGTGAAATCAATACATAGGTGACATTTTAGTGTCAGAACATAGGTAACACTATTAGGGAGAGATTGTACCTGAGAATTTACCCTCATTTTATCTTAGGTAGTAGTTTCTGGTGAAAAGAACAGTGTATTGAGATCAATGATGCCCAAAAGGACCTGGGTGAAGTACACAGCCAGTTTCAGTGTGTCAATAGTTTTGAGCCCTACCGGGTAATTTCTCAGAGAGGTGGTGATGAAAAAGCGTTGGCCACAATACCGGATACACCCATTGCGACCCACTTTTCGCACCTCATGATCGCTGGGATAATCGATTTCTGAGACCTCACCAGTGTATTTGCGGGGTGAAGGGACATACACTTCCTGGGGTGTTTTCATTTGCAGGGCTTCATGGGGGCGGATGTGATTGAACTCTTCCCGCCACCGGTCTAATTCCGTTTGGTACAGTTTCACATTTCCCCGGAACCGTACCTGGACCCGTTCTTTCAAGTCACGGTGCATGCGTTCATGGCCCCCATTATCCTGGGGAGTTCCTGGCCGGGAACGATGGATTATAATTCCCGGAGACAGGAGCCAGGCCGAGAGTTGACTGATCCCTAAAATACTGTTGGGTGAAGCAAAAGGGGAACCGTTATCACTCTGGATTGCTTTCGGTAACCCATAGGTTCTAAATACCTGATCAAAGACCCCTTTGACCGTTTCTGTCTTCGTAGTCTCCACATGCTGGGAGGCTAAGACATACCGACTGAAAGCATCCCGAACCGTTAAGGGTTCCACTCTTTGATGATTGGTGGCTTTCCACCAGCCCTTAAAATCGATGGTCCATAAATCATTCGGTTGCCTAAGGTCTATCTGGCTGGTTAACCGCCCGGAAGGCGCCCTGCGGTATAAAGAATTGTGGATGGTGGAGCAGCTTTTCCGCAATATAAAATCGCTTCTAGAAACCCGTCCCGTTTACCACCAGCGGGATGACACCATTACCGGTCATGTTTTCGGCAGTTTATTAGCCTTGGTGTTGCTAAAAGAGTTGAAGCAGTTACTTTTTCAGGCCGGTTGTGATTTTAAATGGGAGGTGGTGAAGCGGGATTTGAAGGCCTTGCAGGAAGTGGTCATCGAAGCAAATGAAAAGACGTTTGTTTTAAGAACGGAAACAAAAGGCGTCTGTGGAAAGATATTTCAGGCGGTTGGCGTGGCGTTGCCATCCACAATCCGGGCCCTATTAAACCCGGCCTAAAAGAGGAAAGTGTGGTGCCAAGCCCTTTTTGCACTTCCGTAACTGCCTATATTAATAAAGTTAACTTTTTCAACTGTAAAAGATCAGCTAGGGATTATAAAAGTGGACCCCATTGTAGTCTCCGGTGGCCCTCGGTAGGGCAGGTAACTCAGAGTGACATCTACGTTTTTGATGGCTGGATAGTTTCGCCGCCGGACAGGGTTACTTTAAACAGCAATGCCCGAACCACCGCCGTAGTATTTCGTGATGTGGGGTCGCCGGTAACCATAACCGCCCATTACGTCAGCACCGAGTCGGGAGGTGAACATTCCCGGCGGTTAAACGGTCATCATTCCGACCGGTGGAAACTAATTTGAAATAGGAAATTTGACTTTATTCTCAGGGAGCGTACATTCAGATGTTGTTTTGTGGAGTAAATAATGAAGAAAAAGACTTTCCTACTCATCTTTCTGGTTAGTGGTTTAATCGCTGGTACCGCGAAGGCTATGGACTGTCCTGCGGATACGGCCTATCACATTGACCTGCGAACCCTCTTGCCCGATGGGTCGCCCAACCCCACTTACGGCCAACTCATTCCCACCGGCCTGTGTGGGTGTGTGGACTTTAACCTCCAGTTATCAGGAACCGATTCCACCCTGACCCTAACCCTGCTCATGGTGGATAATGAACCCATCCGGGGTGTGGAACTAGACCTCTACCACGATGCTGGAGCTTTACTGAGTTTCTCCGACGGGGGTTACGTTACCAAGGGGGCCAAACTGGAAAATGTTACCGATGAAAATGGTGTACCCAAAACCATGACACTATTAGCAAATGAAATCGGTGACCATGTAAAAGTAATGGCCTACAGTACTTCCCGGGCACGTACCGCCGGTGACGGCAGCGAGGGAGAACTCTTATCCGTTACCTACCTCCTTCCCAACGGTCATGATGCTTTGCCAGCGACGGTTTCCTTCGGGATCGGGCTCCTCAACCTTCCCGGTACCTCCATGGATCCCCAACTGTTGAATGTGGCCTGTGGCTATCCCGATACGAGCAATATGGTGGCTCTGGACACCGATTACCTCGGCCTGGCCGAAGCTGAAGGCCTACCTACCAGTTACTCCTTAGGACGGAACTATCCCAATCCTTTCAATCCCACCACCCGTATCGGTTTTGACTTACCGGAAAATATTCACGCGAAGTTGACTATTTATAACTTGCTGGGGCAAGAAGTGGTCTCCCTGGTAAACCGTACCATGAATGCCGGTCACTACACCGTGGAATGGAATGGCCGGGACTGGAACAGTCAGACGGTGGCTTCCGGTCTTTATTTCTATGAACTGCGCGCAGGGGACTATGTTGCACGAGAGAAAATGATTCTCCTGCGTTAGATTCATCTGTTTCAACAAGCCAAGGTGTGTTTATATTCCCCTGTTGTAATTGCACAGGGGAATTTTTTATGACACCGTTCAAACTCCGGTTACTCCTCTGGTTACTGCCCCTCTCACTCCTGGGACAGGAACCGTATTACAATACCGAACAGATCCAGGAAGAGTGGCAGGATTATACCCGGTTTCAGAAGCATGAACTGCTTTCTTTCTGCAATTTCCTCATAAATGAGGGGTTTTATGAGCGTGCCCTTTTAGGGTTGTTCCAGTACCTTTATAAATATCCCGGAGATAGTCTTGAACCGGTCATTTATTACCATATCGCCCGCAGTTACGAGTTGGCGGAGAATCCCGCCTTGGCCCAACGGTATTACCGCTGGGTCCTACAAGTGGTGGACTCCACCTCCTTTATATATCAGGCAGCCGCCTACCGGGACCTCAGCTTGCAGTTGAAAAAGGGAGCCTACAAGGCGGTCCTAAAACAAACCGAGCTTACTGAAGATCCCTACGAGCTGGTTTTCCGGGGATATGCTTTTTTCCATCAGTTGAATTGGAAAGGGGCACGTCAATCCTTTTTAGCTGCGGAGGAGCGTTTTGACCATCCCCACTACTCCCAGTTGTTAGCACCTCTTTTCCAGGCTGTTGACAATGCCGCCCAGGTACCCCTCCGGAACCGGTTGTTGTCTTTCCTCACCGCCCTGGTCCCGGGTGGGGGACATGCCTACCTGGGGGAGTGGGATTCAGCCCTGGGCTCTTTTCTCTCGGTAAGCACGCTCTTAATTAGCATGGCCGCGATACCCGCTCTCACCCAGTCAGGAGAGATGACCTACATGGATATGTACCAACAGACCTATCCTGCCACCGCGGCAGTGGTTACGTCCAATAGCCAGATCCAGGCCCCCCGCCATTCCCCACTCCCTTCTAAAGTACATTTGAAAAAAAACCGCCAGACCTATTTCTACCCCACACTCACCTTTGCCCTGAGTATTTATGCGGGGAGTATCTGGAAGACGGTGGCCGAGGTGGATGAGGCCAACCTAAAACGGGTACAAGTATATGTCGATCAAGTTGCCGGGGAACTCCCTGTGGATCGTTTTCTGGATTTCCCGGAACCGGAAATTGCGGTGAAATAATCCGCCCTTACTCAACCAGTATGCGGGGGACTAATCTATTGCATCAGAGGGAAGGCTCTTTTAAGAGATGCGGACAACCTTTTGCCGGGCATATTTATTCTCGGTTTTTACCTTGCCTTGGGAAAAAGCAGGGGTCTAAATTCGGGGCCTATAATTCATCGAAACACTCATGTATCGCGACTTCGGCACAGTTTTTTTGTACCTATTAATAGGGGTTGTGTTCGTCTATGTCCCCTTATTAATCCAACGGCTGATAGCCCCTTCCAGGCCCACGCCTGAAAAGCTCTCTACCTACGAATGCGGTGAGGTGAGCGAAGGACCAGCCTGGGTACAATTCAACATTCGTTTCTACGTGGTGGCGCTGATCTTCTTAATCTTCGATGTGGAAGTGGTCTTCCTTTTTCCTTGGGCCGTGGTCTTCAAAGACTTGGGCCTCCTAGCGCTGGTTGAAATGGGAATTTTCTTGGTGATCTTGATCGTAGGGTTAGCCTACGTGTGGAAAAAATCTGATCTAGATTGGGTCAAATGGCGGCTGAAGTATGGCCGAGGACGATACCGTCGCCTGGTGACTGAAGAAGAAGGGAGTCCCAATTAAATGGGTGTACTGGAGCATCAATTCAAGGATAGCATCGTGGTGGCCAGCCTGGAAAAACTACTCAATTGGGCCCGGTCCACCTCTCCCTGGTATTTTCAATTTGGACTGGCCTGCTGTGCCATTGAAATGATGGCCACCGCCGCCAGTCGCCACGATCTGGAGCGTATCGGAATGATGCCCCGCTCCTCGCCCCGACAGGCTGATGTCATGATTGTCTCCGGCACCGTCACCATGAAAATGGCCCTGCGTATTAAAAGACTCTATGAACAGA
This sequence comes from uncultured bacterium, assembly GCA_964628055.1. Lineage (GTDB taxonomy): Bacteria > Fidelibacterota > Marinisomatia > Marinisomatales > TCS56 > CAZBEL01. The sequence continues at coordinate 16,692 of CAZVNL010000020.1, forward strand.
TGGCCAACCCCAAGTACGTCATCGCCATGGGGAGTTGCGCCACCAGCGGCGGCCCCTATTGGCAGTACGGCTACCATGTCCTTAAAGGCGTGGATTTAATTGTACCGGTGGATGTTTATGTACCCGGTTGCCCCCCTCGGCCCGAAGCCCTCTTAGAAGGACTCCTCTCCTTACAAGAAAAAATTAGACAGGAACGCACCCTAACCCGGAAATCAGCATGACCCTGGATGACATACGCACCACGGTAATGGAACAGTTTCCCGACGGGGTTGAGATCCAGGACCCAATGCCGGAGGATCACCTGCCCCTCAAACCGGAGCACTGGTTGGAAATAGCCACTTTTTTACGGGATAATCCAGAAACCAGATTTGATTCCCTTCAGTGCGTCACCGGCGTAGACCTGGGACCAGAAGCGCCCCTGCAAGTGCGTTTCAACCTCCATTCCATGGAGCGGGGACATGTATTAGAGGTACGCATCACCATTCCCCGGGAGGCGCCCAAGGTTCCGTCCATCGAGCAGGTGTGGCGCATCGGGGATTGGTTCGAGCGCGAGACCTACGATCTTTACGGCATCATGTTTACCGGACATCGCGATTTGCGACGCATCTTGCTCCCCGACGATTGGGAAGGCTGGCCGTTGCGCAAGGACTATGAAACACCGGAAACCTATCACGGAATAGTCATCCCCAAGGTGAAGGAAGGATGGGAGTAGTTCACGGTGACCAGATGGTCCTGAACATTGGGCCGCAACATCCCAGTACCCACGGCGTCTTGCGCCTTCAGGTCAAAACCGATGGTGAAATCATTTCCGAGATCACACCTAACATCGGGTACCTGCATCGTTGTTTTGAGAAACATTGCGAAAAGGTGACTTATGAACAAGTCATCCCCTATACCGATCGTTGCGACTATCTGGGTTCCATGAATAATAATTTTGGTTATGCGGTGGCTATGGAGACGTTAATGGACCTACAGGTTCCGGAAAAGGTGGAATACATTCGCGTCATCGTGGCCGAGTTGAACCGCATTGCCAGCCATCTCCTGGCGTTGGGAACCTACGGGTTGGACGTGGGCGCTTTTACCCCTTTCCTCTACATGTTCCGGGACCGGGAGCGGATTCTGGACCTGTTTGAGATGCTCTGTGGGGCGCGGCTGCTATATAATTACATCTGGGTAGGAGGCGTCTCCCACGATTTACCCGTGGGTTTCGTGGAGTCCACCTATGAGTTCTTAGATTACTTCCAACCTAAGATTAAAGAGTATAACGATATTCTCACGTACAACAAGATTTTCATTGAGCGCACGGCGGATGTGGGGGTATTGCCACCGGATGTGGCCATCAGCTACGGTGTCACCGGTCCCAACTTACGCGGATCGGGTGTTCGCTGGGATTTGCGTAAGGAAGATCCCTATTCTATTTATGACCGGTTCGAGTTCGATATTCCCATTGGGGTAGGGGCTATGGGCTCGGTAGGAGACTGTTGGGATCGTTATTACGTGCGCATGCGGGAAATGGAAGAAAGCGCCAAGATTGTCCGTCAGGCATTGAACCAAATGCCTAAAGAGGGTGACGTCCATGCCGCCTTGCCGAGGAAAATCCGCCCACCGAAAGGGTCAGTCTACCGCCGAACAGAGTCACCCCGGGGGGACCTGGGTTATTATATCATCAGTGACGGGTCCCCCAAACCGTACCGTTTGAAAATGCGTTCCCCGGCTTTCACCGCCCTGAGTGTGTTAAGCGAAATTGCCCAAGGTTGGATGCTGGCTGACATTATCGCCATTCTAGGCAGCTTGGATATTGTGTTAGGAGAGATCGACCGATGACCATTGATGCCCTTATTCAGTGGTTTCAGACCTTCTGGCCCAACGCGTGGGCAGGTCCTCTTCTGTTAGCGGTAATCATTACGTCTATTCCGATTTTCATTCTCATGGCCGTGAATGCTCTCCTGGCGGTATATGCGGAGCGGAAATTCTCGGCGTTCATGCAGGATCGCCTGGGACCCATGGGGCAGGGCGTCGGCTTGCACGCCGGAAAATGGGGCATGCTACAAACGGTGGCTGATGCGCTGAAATTGCTGCTTAAGGAAGATATTATTCCAGCCTCCGCCGACCGGAAACTGTTTATTCTAGCTCCCTTTGTTTTGTTCGTTGCGGCGTTCATGTCCTTTGCCGCGCTCCCCTTCAGCTCCAATCTCATCATTGCCGATATGAATATCGGATTACTGTATCTGGTAGCGGTTGGTTCTTTGAGCGTAGTCGGCATTATTCTGGCGGGCTGGGCTTCAAATAATAAATGGTCCCTCTACGGGGCCATGCGTTCCGTGGCTCAAATCGTGAGTTATGAAATACCCGCTGCCATATCCCTCATTGCCGTGGTCATGCTTACCAGCACCACTAGCATGCAGGGGATTGTTCATTACCAGACCGGTACAGTATGGAAGTTCTTTCCGAATTGGATATTGTTTAATAATCCCTTCACCTTTTTGGCGTTTTTAGTTTATTACATCAGCAGCGTGGCGGAGGTGAACCGTACGCCGTTTGATATCCCCGAGGCTGAGTCCGAGTTGGTGGCCGGGTTCCACACGGAATATTCGGGTATGCGCTGGGCCTTTTTCTTCCTGAGTGAGTACGCTAATATGTTTGTGGTATGCGCCATTGCTGCCACCGTTTTTCTGGGGGGTTGGTTGAGTCCTTTACCGGGTCTGTTGAACTCTCCCGGTTGGGGCCTGGTGTGGTTTTTTGGTAAGGTAATTGTCCTCATGTTCATCATGATCTGGTTCCGTTGGACTTTCCCCCGCCTGCGCGTAGACCAGCTCATGAATATCTCCTGGAAAGTGCTGCTCCCCATCGCTTTCCTGAACATTTTTGGGGTGGGAATCTGGCATTTGGTGGCAGGCTGATGGGACGTTATTTCGCCAATATTTGGGAAACCATTACCACCCTCTTAGTTGGACTGGGGGTCACCTGGCGCCACCTATACCATAGTCGGAGGGATATCGTAACCCTGCAGTATCCCGTGGAACGCTGGCCCCGTCCAGAGCGAAAGATCGGGTTTGACCATTCCAAGTACAATGTGATCCGCTCCCGACTGCACGTGGATATCGACGATTGTATCGGCTGCCTGAAATGCCAACGGGCCTGTCCCGTGAGTTGCATCAAGATTGAAACGGTGAAGGCTCCCGTTCGCGGTGAAGATATTCCCGAGGTCCGTCACGTGGGAGTTACCTCTAACGGGACAAAGAAGGCCCTCTTAGTCACCCGCTTCCATATCGACATGAGTGAGTGTTGTTACTGCAACCTGTGCACCTATCCCTGCCCGGAAGATTGTATTTACATGACCGGGGGGCCCAATTCGCACAAGCATCCCATTGAATATGAATTCTCGGAAACGGTGCGTAGTAACCTGATTTATCAATTTGCCAAGGAAGTCTCCCCGGAGGTCCTGGAGCGAATTGCCCCTGTTAAAAAACCAGAGGTGAAACATGGCTGAGGTTGTTTTCTGGTTCATCGTATTACTGACCCTCGCCTCGGCTGTCATGGTCGTTCACAGTCAAAATCTGGTCTACTCGGCCATTGCCCTCCTGTTTACCTTTTTAGGGGTAGCCGGTTTGTACATTTACCTCTGGGCTGATTTTTTAGCGGCCGTGCAGGTTTTGATCTACATCGGCGGGATTTTGATTTTGATCATCTTTGGAATCATGTTGACCAATCGGATTACTTCCGTAACCATCTCCCACACGAGCGTTCAACGGAGCATGGGAGGAATAATTGTCTTGGGAGTCTTTGTCCTCTTGGGGTTAGTGATTACCAGGACGCCTTGGTTACAACAGGTAAGCGAAGCGCCGGAGAGCACCACCGCCCCTATTGGCAACCTGCTCATGATGGATTTTTTACTGCCTTTCGAGGTGGCTTCCCTGTTGTTGTTAGGGGCTCTCATCGGTGCGGCCATGTTATCCCGACGGAGGAACACATGAACGATTTACAGGTCTACCTGTTTGTTGCAGCCGCCCTCTTCTCCCTGGGATTGTACGGGGTCATCACCCGCCGGAACGGGGTGGCAGTGCTCATGGGGATCGAACTTATCTTGAACTCTGCCAATATCAATTTCTTAGCGTTCAGTCGTTTCGGGGGTTTGAATCTGGCCGGGCATATCTTCGCCATCTTCGTCATCATCATGGCTGCGGCGGAAGCGGCCGTCGCCCTGGCCATCATTATTAATCTCTACAATAACTTCCGCACCATCAACGTTGATCAGGCTCACGAGTTGCGACAATGACAGATAATATCATTATCCAATATGCCTTAGCAATCCTGTTTTTGCCCTTGCTGGCTTTCGTCATCCAAATCTTTGTGGGTAAACGCCTCCCCCGGCAGGGTGACTGGGTCTCCATTGGCGCGGTTCTGTTGACCCTGGTGCTTTCCATTACGCTGTTCGTGATGATGATTTGGACCTACGACCCGGACTTCAAGGAAGAGATGTCTGCCGTTTGGTTTGACCTAGGCGTTTTTAAGGTGGAATTGGGCTTTCTCATTGACAATATCACCATCATCATGCTCCTGGTAGTGGCCCTCATTTCCACAATGAGTCATATTTACTCCATAAAATACATGGAAGGTGATATCCGGTATTCCCGGTATTACGCCTATTTGAGTTTTTTCACCTTCAGCATGAACGGGATTGTGCTGGCGAATAATCTATTATCCCTGTACATTTTCTGGGAATTGGTGGGGTTAAGTTCATATTTACTCATCGCTCATTGGTTTGAGAAGGAGTCTGCGGCCGCCGCCGGAACCAAGGCCTTTCTCACCAACCGGGTGGGCGATATTGGTTTCTTCATTGGCATTTTGATTCTCTTCACCGCCACGGGGTCCTTTCTTTACCGGGATATTTTTACCGGGGTGGCCCAGGGATCAATTGCCGGCGGGCTCCTCACCTGGGCTGGTATTGGGCTTTTCATGGGTGCCATGGGTAAGTCCTCCCAGTTTCCCTTGCATATTTGGCTTCCCGATGCCATGGAGGGTCCCACCCCTGTCTCGGCACTCATGCACGCGGCTACCATGGTTGCAGCGGGGGTGTACATGGTGGTGCGGCTCTTTCCCCTTTTCTCCCCCGAAGCCCGTCTGGTCATTGCTTATGTGGGGGGCTTCACCGCCCTGTTTGCAGCCACGATCGCCATTACTCAAAACGATATTAAAAAAGTTCTGGCTTACTCAACCGTGAGCCAGTTGGGATACATGCTATTGGCCGTTGGTACTGGTGCCTATGTGGCTGGCTTTTTTCACCTGGTGACCCACGCCATGTTCAAGGCCGGGCTCTTTTATGGCGCCGGAAGTGTCATTCACGCCATGCATCATGCGCTCCATAAGCGCCATGCCGAAACAACCGATCCTCAGGATATGCGCAATATGGGGGGCTTCAAACCTAAAATGCCCATCACTTATTGGACCATGATAATCAGTGCCCTGGCCATCTCGGGGATTCCCTTTTTCTCCGGATTTCTTTCCAAGGATGCCATTTTAGCCGGTAGCCTCGCCTTTGCCAGCTATCAGCCCCAACATTTCCTGCTACCCGTCTTTGGCTTTGGGGCCGCCATTATTACCGCCTTTTACATGTTCCGGCTCCTCTACCTCACCTTCCATAATAAACCCGCCCTGGAAGATGTGTACGAGGAGATTCACGAATCACCTGAAGCAATGACGACCCCCCTAATAACCTTGAGCATTTTTTGCCTGTTCGTGTTTTACACTTTACCGTATTTCAATCCCTTTTCCGATAACGGCTGGTTCAAAGATTTAGTAGTAGCGAAGGATTCCCTTGTGGTAGGAAACCTCACCGCGTTGGAGGTCGAAAAGGGCGTCCACCACGCTCATCTACCCACCATTGTCCTATCTGTCCTTTTGGCTACTTTGGGCATTTTCCTCTCCTGGCTCATGTACTTGAAGAAGAAACTCTCTGCGGAGCGGTGGGCGCAACGATTGCCCCTTCTTTACCGGCTATCATATCACAAATATTATTTCGATGAAAATTACAACCGTTTCATCTACCAGCCCTTTTTGCGCCTGGCCGATCGTATCGGATTTTTGGACTGGGACCTTTACGATAAATATTTCATCAACGGTTTCGGGCGGGTTACGAAGTGGTTCTCCTTCCTGAGTGGACGCCTGGATTATGACGGTCTTGATCAGGTGTTAGTGGATGGCGTGGGACGGAATGCCAGTCGTATGGGGAGTGTATTAAAAACCATTCAAACAGGTCATTTGCAAAATTACCTGCTGTTTGCTCTTTTTGGGGTGGTGATTATCATTCTGATACAGGCCTTTTAGCTGGTATGATCGGGAAAACATTTACAAAGGAATAGAGAATGGAAACGCACATTCTGAGTTGGTTGATTTGGTTACCCTTGATCGGGATGATGGTGGTGAGCTTTATCCCCCGGGAGAAATCCGACGTCATCAGGGTTGTCGCCGCCGTAGCCATAGGGATTCAGCTCTTTGCGGCAGTGATGCTCTGGATGCGGTTTGACACCTCCGTGGCTACCTTCCAGTTTGTAGAACAGGCTGAATGGATTCCCTCGTTCAATATATCCTATTTCCTGGGTGTGGACGGGTTGAGCTTGCCCATGGTCGCTCTCACGGCCCTTTTATCCTTTTTAGGGGTATTCGTAAGCTGGAAAATCGATCGGGGTGTCAAGGGCTTTTTTGCCCTGTTCCTGCTCCTCGATACAGGGATTGTTGGTGTCTTCCTTTCCTTGGATTTCTTCTTATTTTACGTTTTCTGGGAAGTGATGTTGCTCCCCATGTACTTCCTCATTGGGATGTGGGGTGGACCCCAGCGTGAATACGCCGCCATTAAATTTTTCCTCTTTACGTTGGTAGGGTCGGTTCTCATGCTGGTGGCGATCTTGGCATTGTATTTCACCTGCGGTCGTACCTTTAACATGCTGGACCTCATGGAAACGGCTCCCACGGTATTGGACGGCGTCATGTGGTGGGGAATGAGCGCCATTAAGGTGATCTGGATTTTGCTTTTCATCGGTTTCGCCATCAAGGTTCCCATTTTCCCGTTTCATACGTGGTTGCCCCTAGCCCACGTGGAAGCGCCCACGGCCATCTCCGTCATTCTTGCTGGAATTCTTTTGAAGATGGGGGTTTATGGTCTCCTAAGGATCAACTACACCATGTTACCCTCCGCGGTGTGGTGGTTCGCCGGAGCCCTGGCGGTGTTAGGTTTGGTCAACGTGATTTGGGGTGCCCTGTGTGCCATGGCGCAGAAGGATTTGAAAAAATTGGTGGCCTATTCAAGTATTAATCACATGGGGTATTTGCTCTTGGGCATGGCGGCCGTGATTGCGGCTGGGAGTGTGAACGGTGGGAATTATTTAGCGGCCCAGGCCGGGTTGAACGGGGCAGTGTTCCAGATGTTCAACCACGGGACGATCTCGGCTATGTTGTTTATTTTAGTCGGGGTTGTGTATGACCGGGCTCACCACCGGGATATTAACGGTTTCGGCGGCCTCGCCGGTCAGATGCCCATATATGCCGGGGTCACGGCGGTAGCCTTCTTTGCCGGGCTCGGGCTCCCCGGTCTCTCGGGATTTATCAGCGAAGCCCTGAGTTTGTTAGGGGCCTTTCCGGTGTTTCGCACCATCGTAATTTTGGCTACCCTGGGCATCCTGTTGAATGCGGCATACTTCCTCTCGGCTTTCCAACGCATCTTCCTGGGTAAACTCAATGAGAAATACGCCACGTTACCGGAAATAAACGGCCGGGAGTTGTTTACGGTAATCCCCCTGGCAGCCATCACGATATTTTTAGGTGTGTATCCCCGACCCTTCCTGGATATCATTAAAAGCACCGTGAACGTCCTCATTGACCAAGTAGTGAACTTAGGTGGAATGACCGGGCTCTTTTAAGTGCAACATTTGGAGTTAACGAGCGGTGAATAACCTACAGAGCCTGTCACTATTCTGGCCGGAGTTTGTCGTAATCGGCACGATTATTGTGGCGATTGTGGTGGACTTGATCCTGAACCGGTCACGGACTCATCGGGTAAGCTATTGGGTTTTAGGGGGTCTGGTACTGACTTACTTAGCCATTCGTTTCATGGCTCCTCTGGATAAGACCACGCTCTTCATGGATACCCTGGCCTTTGATCCTTTCAGTCAATTTTTTAAGGTTGTGATTTTATTAGCCACGGTGTTCGTGATCGTTGCCAGCCTGGAGAGTAGCGAACTCAAAGGACACCGTTTAGGCGAGTATTTCATTTTATTGACCGTGATGGTCCTGGGAATGTTTCTCATGGTCTCGGCCATCGATTTGATTATGGTCTATCTCTCCCTGGAAGTGGTTTCTATTTCGTCTTTTATTTTAGCGGGATACTTGAAGACGGAGAGCAAGTCCAATGAGGCGGCCTTGAAATACGTAATTTACGGAGCGTTTTCTTCCGGCATCATGTTGTTTGGGTTGAGTATCCTCTTCGGAATTACCGGCAGCACCAAGTTTTTCGCCATACGCGATGCCCTCCACGCCGCCGGGCCAGAGGCGATCCTGGCGGTACTCTTGGCATCTATTTTTATTCTGGCTGGGCTGGGATATAAAATTTCAGCCGTTCCCTTCCATTTCTGGACGCCCGATGTGTACGAAGGGGCTCCCACACCCATCACAGCCTATCTTTCGGTGGCACCGAAAGCGGCGGGATTTGCCCTCCTAATCCGCTTTTTTAATATCGTATTAACTACGCCCAATGCCTTTTTAGAAGGTGAATGGTTAGCCAGCCTCAACCTCCCCTGGCCCCAGCTTTTAGCTGCTCTCTCCGTTCTGACCATGACCCTGGGGAATTTAGTAGCCATTCAACAAAAGAGCGTGAAACGCATGCTGGCCTATTCCAGTATCGCCCATGCCGGGTACATGCTCATGGCCTTGCCGACCCTCTCCCAACAAGGGGTGTATGCCATCATGCTCTATGTGATCATGTACTTATTCATGAACCTGGGAGCCTTTTTCATCGTGATCTATGTGAAAGGCCAGGTAGGGGGTGAGACTTTCGATGATTTTCAAGGTTTGGGTTGGCGCATGCCCGTCGTGGGGGTGGCCATGACGATCTTCATGTTCTCCTTGACCGGTGTACCGCCTACGGCTGGTTTTATCGGGAAGTTTTACTTGTTTGCGGCGGTGATCAAGGCCGGCCCAAGCCTCTATTGGTTGGCCATCGTGGGGGCCTTGAATAGTGTGGTGTCCCTCTACTATTATCTCCGGGTCGTAAAAGCCATGTACCTCCAGGGTGAACCCAGTGCTACCTTGGTGGTCCCTCGCCCGCTCATGTTGGTTCTGCTGATTGCCCTGGCAGTACCAACCGTTTTACTGGGAATTTATTGGGCTCCCGTGGCAGATTGGGTATCAAATTCCTTAAATCTTTTTACTCAGGTGATGTAATTTTGCCGCTCTATTTTGGGGGATAATTGACTCGAATAACCATACGCAAGGGGCACGACATTGGAATCCGTGGCGTCCCCAAAAAAGAAGTGGTGGTAGGTAAAACTCCCGCCATCGTTGGCGTATATCCCATAGAGTTCAGAGGGGTTAAACCCAAATTATCCGTTCAGATTGGTGATGCCGTTAAGATAGGATCACCGCTTTTTTATACCAAACAAAACCCGCGTGTATATTGGCCCTCCCCGGGGGCTGGACGTATTCTCGAGATTCGCCGGGGGGCGCGCCGGGTCCTGGAAAAAATTACCATTCAGCTGGATCGTGAGGAAGAAAGTGTCGAGCATTCCCCTCTCCAGCGTCAGGAACTCCTCACCTTGGATCGGGGAAAACTCATTCAACGTATCCTGAAGGGCAATCTCTGGCCACTCTTCCGACAGCGCCCGTTCAATAAAGTTGCTAATCCTGACGATAAGCCCCGGGATGTGTTCATCTCCGGCGTGAATACCGCGCCGCTCACCGTAGATTTAGACTTGGCGCTGGAAGGACAATTAGCAAATTTTCAGGCCGGCATCGATGCCTTGCGCCGCTTGACTGACGGGAAAGTTTACCTCACCATCTCGGAAAGTAGCACCAGCCAGACCCTCACCCAGGTGAGAGGGGTGGAACGGAACACCGTTGTGGGCCCCCATCCCGCCGGGAACGTGGGAATCCAGATTCATCATTTAGCGCCTATTCGACCGGATGAGGTGGTGTGGACGATCTTGGCCCAACACGTGGTAACCCTGGGGAAATTCCTTTTAACCGGCCGCTATGACCCTACCGTGATCGTCACTGTTGGCGGACCCGCGGTGAAAAATCCCATCCATGTCAAAACTCGAACCGGGGTGGCCGTGAGCACCTTGTTAGACGAGAACCTCATGGAAGGAGAATCTCGAATTATTTCCGGGGATGTCCTTACCGGTCAAACAGTCAGCCGGAAAGGTTTGCTGCGTTTTTACGACAGCACGGTTTCCGTCTTGCCCGTGAAACATGAGCGGGAATTTTTAGGGATGCTTCGGTTGGGCACTAAAAAAACGCGCTACAGCCTGACCAATGCTTTTTTGGCCGGGAGTAACCACTCTTTTCCCTTTAGCACAATGCAGAATGGGGTGGAACGGGCCATTGTTCCCCTCAACGCCTGGGAACGGGTCTTGCCCATGGATATCTTGCCCAATTTCCTGGTGCGGGCCATCCTGGCCAAAGACATCGAGGAGATGGAGCAGTTAGGTATTCTGGAGTGTGATGAGGAAGATTTCGCCCTCTGTTCCTTTGCTTGTCCCAGCAAGATTGACGTGGCCGGCATCATACGAAGAGGGCTTGACCTCATGGAACTGGAAGGGTAGGGGGTAATGAAATTCATTCGGAAGCTCCTCGATTTCTTCGCACCGGCTTTTAAACCGGGAGGTCGGCTGGAACGGTTCTACCCCCTCTACGAAGCTACCGACACCATCCTCTTTAGTACCGATAAACAGACCGAATTCGCCCCCTACATTCGCGATAGCATCGACATTAAACGGGTGATGATCCTGGTCGTGGTAGCACTCGTACCATGCTATTTCTTTGGTGCCTACAACATTGGGTACCAGTCTGCTCTGGCAGAAGGGATCCAGCGCTCCTGGTCCCAGAACATGTGGTTGGGTTGGAAAACCATTCTCCCCATACTCATCACCACTTTTATTGCCGGCGCTTTCTGGGAAGTCTTATTTGCCGTCGTTCGGAAGCATGAAATCAATGAAGGGTTTTTGGTCACCTGTGCTTTAATTCCTTTGATCATGCCGCCCACTATTCCTCTATGGCAGGTTTTTGTCGCCACGACCTTTGGCATCGTGATTGGAAAGGAAATCTTTGGTGGTGTCGGGATGAATATATTCAATCCCGCCCTGGTGGCGCGGGCGTTTATTTTCTTCTCCTATCCCGGACAAATCTCTGGCGATAAAGTGTGGGTGCTGGCGCCCGACGGTTTTTCTGGCGCCACCGCTCTGGCCGTCCCTGCCGGAGTGGAAGGAGGCCAGGCCGTGTCCCTCTTGCAACAGGTGACCCAGTTTGACTTCTCATGGTGGAATATGTTTTTAGGATTCATTCCCGGGTCCATTGGGGAAACGAGCAAACTATTGATCATTCTAGGAGCGCTTTTCCTGGCCATTACCAAAATCGCTTCCTGGCGAATCATGATAGGCGCCTTTTTAGGCATGGTGGCAACCGCCCTGGTGACCAATTATTTCGCCCCCTACTCCACCAATACAATGCTGTCGTTGCCGCCGCAGTATCATCTGGTTATGGGGGGATTCCTCTTCGGGGTCACGTTCATGGCTACGGAACCGGTCACCTCCACCCACACGGACCGGGGCCGCTGGATTTACGGCTTTATGATCGGCTTTTTAACGGTCATCATCCGGGCGGTGAATCCAGCTTACCCGGAAGGGACCATGCTAGCAATTTTACTGCTGAATGCTTTTGCTCCGCTAATCGACTATTTTGTGGTAAAAGGAAACATCAAACGACGTCTGGCTCGCTATGCGCAGTAATACCTACACCCTGGTCTTTACCTCGCTGGTTACTATCGTACTGGGCTTTTTGGTCTCCATGGCCGCCACCGCCCTGAGCGAACGACAGGAGCTAAACGTGAAAATCGATCAGCGCAAGAACATTCTCCGTTCCCTGGGCTTCCGGGAAACCGAAGACACTCCCTGGACCATCGAAAAGGTTCAGGAGTTATTTAACGATTATATCACGGGGATTGTCGTGGATCGCGAGGGGAACGTCATTCCCGGAAAGCGGCCGGAAGATATTACTCCCGAGGAGGAGCAATCCCTGTTACCGATTTACGTTAAAAAGACCAACGGTAAGGTCGATGGCTACGCCTTTCCCATTTCCGGCAAAGGTCTCTGGTCAACCCTGTACGGGTATCTGGCCCTGGAACCCGATGGTAAGACGGTCAAGGGCATTACTTTTTATAAACACGGCGAAACACCCGGTCTGGGGGGTGAAGTGGAGAAAACCTGGTTCACCAGCAATTTTATCGGTAAGCACATCGTGGACCCTCAGGGTAACTTGGTTAGCATACAGGTCATTAAGGGTAAAGTTGATCCTACTTCTCCCGAGGCTTATCACCAGGTAGACGGTATTTCGGGAGCTTCCATGACTGGGAAGGGCCTGACCCTTTTCCTGGCTGAAGACCTGCGGACCTACGATCCCTTTTTCCAAAAAATCCGACAGGGAGTGGCAATAAATGGGATTACTCAGTAAAAAGTCACAGCAGACCTTTACTGACCCTTTAATGAACAATAACCCCGTCACCTCCCAGGTGTTGGGAATTTGTTCGGCTCTGGCGGTCACGGTCAAAATGGAAACCGCCGTGGTGATGACGCTGGCCGTTGTTTTTGTCCTGTCTGTGTCCAATACCATCATTTCCGTGTTGCGGAAGATGATTCCCGGGAAGGTTCGCATCATTATCCAACTTTCGGTCATTGCCTCCCTGGTGATCGTGGCGGATGAAATCTTGCGGGCTTACATGTATGATATAAGTAAGCAGTTATCGGTGTTCGTGGGTCTCATTATTACCAACTGTATTGTCATGGGTCGCGCCGAAGCCTACGCCATGCAAAACCCGCCGGGGCGTTCCTTCTTAGATGGACTGGGGAATGGCCTGGGGTATGGTTTAATCTTAATCACCGTGGCGACCTTCCGGGAGATATTGGGGAGCGGCACCTTTTTCGGTCTTACGGTAATTCCCGGGTCTTTCTATGCTGCCGGGTACGAGAATGTGGGTCTCATGGTTCTATCTCCCGGGGCGTTCATCATTTTAGGGTTGATTGTGTGGGTACAAAGAATTACCAGTGGCTTCGAAGAAGAATGATCAAGGTAGTAGGGCGTAGAGAAGTAATCTCATGTTAGAACATTATATCAGTCTCGTTACCAAGGCGATTTTCGTTGAAAATATCCTTTTGGCCTACTTTTTGGGGATGTGCTCTTTCCTGGCCATCTCCAAGAAGGTGGAGACCTCCATTGGCCTGGGATTCGCCGTCACTTTCGTATTGACCATTACCGCGCCTGCCAACTGGGCGATCCACCATTTCTTCCTGGAAAAGGGGGCTTTGGCCTGGGCTGGGTTACCCGACATCGACTTGAGTTACCTGAACTTCATTGTCTTCATCGCCATAATCGCCGCTATGGTGCAGTTGGTGGAGATGGTGTTAGATCGCTATTCGCCCACCTTGTACCACAACCTGGGGATTTTCCTACCGCTCATTGCGGTGAATTGCGCTATTTTGGGTGGTTCCTTGTTCCTCGTAGAACGGCAATACACGTTTGCTGAGTCCACCGTTTACGGGTTCGGTTCCGGGTTGGGGTGGTTTCTGGCCATTACATCCATGGCGGCCATTCGCCATCGCTTACGTTATTCCAATGTTCCCGCCAAGCTCCGGGGCTTGGGGATTACCATGTTGCTCACCGGTCTCTTATCCATGGCCTTCATGGCCTTCTCCGGAATTAATCTCTGATGCTTACCACTCTCATTGGCGTCATAATTTTTACGGGGGTTATTTTAATTCTAGTGCTGGCCCTGAATTTTGCTGAGGCCCATCTTCTCCCCCAGCGGAATATGCACATTTTAATCAATGACGATGAGGAGCGGTCCATTGTGACGCCTCCCGGCCGGACTTTGCTGTTAGCCCTGGCTTCCAACAAAATTTATTTGCCCTCTGCTTGCGGCGGGGGTGGAACCTGTGCCATGTGCCGCCTGCAAATCCTGGAAGGTGGCGGTGAAATACTCCCTACCGAAACCCAGCATATCGGTCGGAAAGAAGCCCAGGATCACTGGCGCCTGGCCTGCCAGGTCAAGGTGAAAAATGATATGAAAATTCATATTCCCGAAGAAATCTTTAATATTCGGAAATGGGAGTGTACGGTTCGATCCAATAACAACGTAGCCACGTTTATCAAAGAGTTGATTTTGGAATTACCTGAGCGGGAAACGTTGAATTTCCGGGCCGGAGGCTATATTCAGATCGATATCCCTGTTTATCATAATCTCTCTTTCAAGGAGTTTGATATCCCGAAGGAATATCACGAGGATTGGGACAAGTACCATATCTGGGATTTGGTGGCCAATAACGATGAACCTATTTTCCGGGCCTACTCCATGGCCAACCATCCGGCGGAAGGAAATATCGTCATGCTCAACGTGCGTATTGCCACGCCTCCCCCCAAGTTGTGGAACGACGTCCCCCCGGGGATTGCCTCTTCGTACATCTTTAGCCTCAAGCCAGGGGATAAGGTGGTCATCTCCGGTCCCTATGGAGAATTCTTTGCCAAGGATACGGATCGGGAAATGGTCTACATTGGCGGCGGCGCTGGAATGGCTCCCATGCGGAGTCATATTTTTGATCTGTTTTACTCCCAGAAAACTACCCGGAAGGTGTCCTTCTTCTACGGCGCCCGTTCCGTTCGGGAAATGTTCTACGACGAGGAGTTTAAAAAATTGGCTGCCGAGCACCCCAATTTTTCCTACACGGTAGCCCTGTCGGAACCGTTGCCGGAGGACAAGTGGAACGGCCCTGTTGGGTTCATTCACCAGGTGCTTTACGATACTTACCTCAAAGATCACGAAGACCCTACGGAAATAGAGTATTACATGTGCGGCCCTCCCTTGATGATTGATGCGTGTGATAAAATGCTTTACGACTTGGGGGTGGAGTCGGACATGATTGCGTATGACAAGTTTGGTTAATTCCCTGCGTACTAGGTTTAAGATCAAAACCCAACTTGTGTTGGGTTTTTTTATCCTGTTCTTTTTCGTGGGGTGCCAGGAGACTCCCAGCTCTTTGCACCTATCAGGTCATACCATGGGGACCACGTACCATATCACCGTGGTGGTGGACAGTGGTCCGCTCCCCGATGAAAAAGCCCTCACCCGGGGGATAGATTCGGTGCTATCTGAGGTCAATCGCCAGATGTCGACTTACCTTGAAGATAGTGAAATTTCATGCTTTAACCGCTGGCAGTCTACAGAACCCTTTCCTGTCTCACCGGAATTTGCCCAGGTGGTTAAACGAGCCCTCTACTGGTCCGAGCAGTCCCAAGGAGCTTTTGACATTACCGTATTCCCCTTGGTGAACCGCTGGGGCTTTGGGTCGGAGCAGTTCACCGTGACACCACCAGACGCGGAAGAGGTGGATTCGCTGTTGGACTTAACAGGGTATGAAAAACTATCTATAACCGAGAACACGCTGACCAAGGGAGTTCCCAGTTTACAGATAGACCTGGGGGCCATTGCCAAAGGCTTTGGTGTTGATCATGTGTTTACCTATTTGCAAAATCGGGGTTGGAAGCGGATTTTGGTAGAGATTGGTGGTGAGATTCGAGGTTCCGGCAGGAACGAGTACAATGAAGTTTGGAAAGTGGGGATAGAAACCCCGGCTTTAAATGGCAATATTAATCGTCGCTATATCATTAAGGCTCCACTTAACGAGCTGGCCATGGCCACCTCGGGGGATTATCGGAACTACCGGGTTGTGAAGGGGCGTCGCATCTCCCATGAGATCGATCCGCGCACGGGATATCCCGTGCAGAATCAGGTTGCTTCGGTGACGGTTACAGCGCCTGACTGCATGGATGCGGACGCATTGTCTACCGCCGCAATGATTTTAGGAGCCGAAACAGGGTTACGATTAATTGAATCGTTGCCGGAGGTCGAAGCGTTTTTTATATTACGAGAAAAGGACGGAAAGTACCGGAAGGTTTCTTCAGCGGGGTTCCGTTGGCTGGAATAGGGAAGGGTTCCCTTCCATCGGGCATGAGTTCAAATTCCCGTCGCAGGTGGCGCAGGCCGTGGTTCCACTGGGGTAGGCTTCGTGTTTTCCACACGAGGGCTCGACGGGTTTATTATTTAAGAGCAACCCCAGCGTTAGTAGCAGGACGGCTACCGCAAAAATACTGATGGATAAAATTATGGTCATGTTAAAGGAGTGTAAGCCTAACTATCCCTTTTGTTCCCCGTGGAAAAACAGTGGTAAAACTTAGGGGATAATTACAATGTTTTCAGTCAATATTTTGCGGTGAAACCTGTAATTTTCAACCCCTTTTATCCAGCCAAAGCTTAACTCAGGGAGGAAAATTCGGTAATGAAGTGTTTCAGAAGGTACAGATGGAGTACCGTTCTTTTACTGGTAATAATACCCGGGGGCTTGCTGGCTACGGGCACAGTAGTCGGGGGGAGTGAAGCGAACCAGTTCCATTTAGACGGTGCTAGTCTATCCATTTTTTGGGCTCTTCCTTTCATTGGTATTTTGTTGTCTATCGCCATTTTCCCATTGGTTGCACCCCTGTTCTGGCATCACCATTTTGGTAAAATATCCTTCATCTGGGCGCTTCTGGTGATGATCCCTCTCTTTTACGAATTTGGTCATTCGGTAGCCTCTTACAACTTGTTACACACAGCTCTATTGGAGTATATCCCCTTTATCATCCTGCTTCTATCACTGTTTACCATATCGGGGGGCGTATGTCTCACGGGGACCATGGTGGGGACTCCCCTAATAAATACCCTGGTGATTTTAGTGGGGACCGTTCTGGCCAGTTGGATGGGGACTACTGGCGCAGCCATGTTGCTCATTCGCCCCTTAATCCGCGCCAACAAGGAGCGCCAGTACAAAGTGCACACGGTGGTATTCTTTATTTTCCTGGTAGCAAACATAGGCGGCTCGTTGACCCCTTTAGGCGACCCACCCCTTTTCTTGGGATTTCTCAAAGGCGTGGATTTCTTCTGGACCACCGGAGCCATGTTACCACCGTTACTATTCATCGCCACTTGTCTGTTTATCATTTACTTTCTACTCGATTCTTATTATTACCGTAAGGAGAGCCCTCTTCCTGTTCGCCCAACGGAGAATAACGAGAAGTTTGCTATAGAGGGGAAAATTAACCTTCTTCTACTCCTGGGCGTAATCGGGTCCGTTTTACTAAGTGGTCTGTGGCAACCCGGTATTCATTTCACCGTGTATCATATGAAATTAGAGTTGCAGGATGTTGTTCGCGATCTACTTTTAATAGTGCTTACACTCATCAGCGTTAAAGTGACCTCCCGACAGATTCGGGACATGAATGAATTCACCTGGTTCCCCATCGTGGAAGTGGCAAAATTATTCGCCGGGATTTTTGTAACTATCATCCCGGCCATTGCCATCCTCCGGGCGGGCGCCGACGGGGCTTTGTCGGCAGTAATCATGTCGGTTACAAACCAGGGGGAACCGGTGAACTATATGTATTTCTGGGCTACGGGTACCCTGTCGAGCTTCCTGGACAATGCCCCTACCTATTTGGTATTTTTTAACACCGCAGGTGGAGATCCTATTACCCTGATGACGACCCATCACAACACTTTATTAGCCATCTCCGCTGGGGCAGTCTTTATGGGAGCCAATACCTATATTGGGAACGCCCCCAATTTCATGGTGAAATCCATCTCCGAGTCCTACGGTGTGAAGATGCCCAGCTTCCTCGGTTACCTGATGAAGTACTCCGTTCCCATCCTCGTTCCCTTATTCGTTTTAGTTAGTCTTATATTCTTTTAATGTTCACGATGCGAATTACGAAAGTAACCACGAAAAAAGGGGACCAGGGAACAACGGAGTTAGGAGATGGACAACGCGTCTCCAAAGCACATCCCCGGATTCAGTGCCTTGGCGTCCTGGATGAGTTGAGTTGTCAGTTAGGCTTAGTGCTTTCAGTGGCCCCGAACGAGCTTCGGGAAACGATTCGTCAAATTCAGAATGATCTTCTCAACCTGGGGGGAGAACTTTCTCTACCCCAACAGGAAACGGTCTTATTAGGAGCGGAGCGAGTAACTGAAATGGAGACCGAGATCCAACGTATAAACCGTGATTTGCCACCTTTGAAGGAGTTTCTTCTTCCCGGGGGAAGTGAAGTAGCGGCGCGGTTGCAACTAACGCGGGCCGTTTGCCGTCGTGCTGAACGGAAAGTAGTGGCTCTGTTGGAAAAAGAGACCGGTCGGAGGTTGTGGGTTCGATATTTAAATCGCTTGTCTGACTTGCTATTTGTCTTGGCGCGGGACCAAGAGCAGAAACGGGAGAGTGGGAGTGAACCTCAGTGGGACCGATCCCATTAGCTGTTACTCGCCGCCTCTTCAATAGATTAATTTCATGAAAGCTGCTAAATTCAGGGCCTTATTTGGCGAATAGGAATGATTGACTGGCAAAAAATCCATACGGTTATCAGCGATGCCGAACGCATTTTGCTCACCACCCACGAAAATCCCGACGGGGATGGGTTGGGATGTGCTGCGGCCCTTTACCACTACCTGAAGGAAGGGGCGAAGGATGTCCGGATCATTAACCACTCCACCTTTCCTGAAGAGTTTCAATTTTTAAACCACGGGGATATATTTGAGACTCACCAGCCGGAGGAGCACGCTTCCTGGATGAGCGGTGTGCAATTGGTCATCATTTTCGACGTGGGTGATTATCGCCGTTTAAAGTCCATTCGCACCGTCATTGAAAAGTATTCTCTTCCGACAATAAATATGGATCATCACCCCCTCATGGATCAAAATCAATTCACGTACGATATTGTGGATATCAATGCTGCCGCCACAGGGGTGTTGCTGTATGACTATTTCCAGGCCCTCGGGGAGTTGCCCCTTTCAAAGGAGATTGCCGAGGGAATTTATACCGCCATTATGACTGATACAGGCTCCTTTCGTTACACCAATACCAACACCAAATGTCACGCCATCGCCATTGAGTGTTTTAAAGCTGAAATTAATCATGTGCACATTTACCAGCAAGTGTATGAATCCAGTTCCCGGGAGCGTATGCGATTATTGGGTGATGTCCTACGGAATCTCCGCTATGAAGAAGGTGGGGAACTGGCGTGGTTTACGGTGAGTAGGAGTATGTTGGAAGAGGCCGGGGCCTCAAATAAAGATGTGGAAGGTTTTACCGATTTTGTGCGCACCATCCGCGGTGTGGAAGTGGCCTTAATGGTGTATGAAAATGGCCAGGATTCCTGCCGGATGAACTTTCGTTCTAAAGGGAAGTACGTAGTGAACACCATTGCCCAAGCTTTAGGTGGAGGGGGCCATCGTTTCGCTGCCGGCGCCGTAATTAAGGAACCCTTGGAGCAGGTTTTACCACTGGTTCTGGAAACGACCCGTAGCGCCCTGCGGGACCAAAACGGACACGCTCCGTGAGAATCATTGTTGCCAAGGATGCCGGGTACTGTTTTGGGGTACGAGAGGCCGTAAACCTGGCCTATGAAACCGCTCGAAAGCACGGTGAAGTCTACATGTTGGGGCATATTGTACATAATGAGAGCGTCGTGTCGGATTTGAACAAGGCCGGGGCCAAAGTGGTTGGGGCGTTGAAAGAAGTGCCACCTGACAGACCCATTATTTTTCGAGCCCACGGCACCGCCACCGATGTGTGGGAGAAAGCCGACGAACTTGGCATGAATATTATTGATGCCACCTGTCCTTTAGTGCGAGAAATTCACCAGGAAGTTAAGACCTTGGCTGACGAAGGGCGGAAGATCATCATTATCGGGGATCACGGGCACGATGAGGTGGTGGGAATAGCCAGTCAGGTCTCCGACCCTCTTGTCGTCGCCACACCCGACGAAGCCAGGGCCTTGCGTAAGATGAAAGAAGCGGGCGTGGTAAGCCAATCCACTCAGACCATTGAAAATGTGCAGGCCATTATTAATATTTTAATGACCAAGGTGCATGACTTACGGTTTGTGAATACCATTTGTTTTCCAACCAAACGGAATCAGGCGCAAATCAAGACCCTCTCCGAAAAGTGTGACGTCATGATTATTATCGGTTCTTTCACTAGTGCCAATTCCATGCGGCTCGCTCAACTGTCCAAGGAACGGAATCCCCGTTCCTACCAGGTGACCTGTGCTGATGATATTGACGTACATTGGTTTGAGGGTGCCGAGCTGGTGGGGATTTCAGCAGGGGCTTCCACCCCCGATAGTATTATTAGGGAGGTAACTGACAAAATAAAACAAATTAATCACATACAAGAGGAGGATATGATTCATGGCTAAAGGAAGTTTTGAAGTCAAAGTGGGCCTGGCAGAGATGTTGAAGGGTGGGGTGATTATGGATGTGACCACGTCCGAGCAGGCGCGAATCGCCGAGGAGGCCGGCGCCGTGGCAGTCATGGCTCTGGAACGCATCCCGGCGGACATTCGCAAAGATGGGGGCATCGCTCGCATGAGCGATCCGGCTATGATTAAGGAAATCCAGACCGCCGTGTCCATCCCGGTGATGGCGAAATGTCGCATTGGCCACTTTGCCGAAGCCCAAATCTTGGAAGCTTTGGAAATCGACTTCATCGATGAGAGTGAAGTCTTAACCCCCGCAGATGAGGCCAACCACATCTGGAAACACGATTTTAAGGTACCCTTCGTCTGTGGCTGCCGGGACTTAGGGGAAGCCCTGCGTCGGATTGGTGAAGGCGCTGCGCTCATCCGCACCAAAGGAGAAGCGGGTAGTGGCAATATCGTGGAAGCCGTGCGCCATATGCGGCAGGTTCATGATCAGATTCGCCGCCTCACTACTTGTGGTTCGGAGGAACTCATGGCGGCGGCCAAGGAAATGGGGGCGCCATTCAGTTTAGTGAAACAGGTAGCCAAATTGGGGAAACTCCCCGTACCGAATTTCGCCGCCGGAGGGATTGCCACACCAGCTGATGCTTCCCTGATGATGCAGTTGGGCGCCGAGTCCGTTTTCGTGGGTTCGGGCATTTTTAAAAGCGAAGACCCACCGGCCCGTGCGAAAGCTATCGTGGAAGCGACGACTTATTATGACGACCCGGCCAAACTGGCGGATATCTCCGCCGGACTGAAAGCCGCCATGCGCGGCCTGGATATTAGCGAAATCCCTGCCGAACAAATGCTCCAGGAACGGGGCTGGTAGTGAAAATTGGGGTTTTAGCCCTTCAGGGAGATTATTCCCAGCACCAAAGCATCCTTGCCCGACTGGAGTACCAGTGCAGGCTGGTTCGTTACCACCAGGACTTAGAAAACCTGGATGGCTTGATTCTCCCCGGAGGAGAGTCCACTACCCAAACGCGTTTACTGGCGCAAAACCACCTCTTAATACCCCTAAAACAATTCGCCCAATCGCAGCCCGTATTGGGAACCTGCGCCGGACTGATCCTCATGGCTCGAAAGGTACAAGATCCCCGGGTAGAGTGCCTGCAACTATTGGATGTGGAGGTGGATCGCAACGCCTATGGTCGGC
This sequence comes from uncultured bacterium, assembly GCA_964628055.1. GTDB lineage: Bacteria > Fidelibacterota > Marinisomatia > Marinisomatales > TCS56 > CAZBEL01. Next base: position 38,428 of record CAZVNL010000020.1, read on the forward strand.
AAATCCATTCTTTTAATGAGCGGCTTCAGGTACGTATTCGAGGCTCGACAGTCACCCTTCCCGCCACGTTTATCCGGGCGCCTAGGATTATCCGTATCGGAAGGGAGGTAACCGTTTTGGCAGAGCACGAGGGGTTACCCTGTGCCGTCCAGGAGGGAAAACACGTAGGCCTATCTTTCCACCCGGAGCTGGATGGAGTGCCTACCTTTCATGAGTATTGTTTTAATCCTGCCCGCTCCTACCCTCGGAAATTAGCTAAAGCTTCTTCTCATGCCGCTTGAGCTTTTACCTACCGTCCAGCGCCCAGCCGATTTAAAAGCGCTGGAGACAGACCAACTTAGGCAACTCTGCCGGGAGATCCGGGAATATACTATCGAAGTGGTGACCCAAACGGGGGGGCACCTTGCGTCTACTTTAGGGGCGGTGGAATTGACCGTGGCCCTCCATTACGTTTACGACGCCCCCCGCGATAAAATCGTCTGGGATGTGGGTCACCAGGCGTATGCCCACAAGCTCCTCACGGGACGGTTTGAGCAGTTAAAGACGATTCGTCAGTACGGGGGACTGAGTGGTTTTTTAAAGCGCTCGGAGAGTGAATATGATGTTTTCGGGGCGGGGCATGCTTCCACTTCCATTTCGGCGGCTTTAGGAATTGCCATCGCCCGGGATCTCCACGGGGAGGATTTTCGAGTGGCGGCGGTAATCGGGGACGGGGCCATGACGGGAGGATTGGCCTACGAGGGGTTGAATAACGCCGGCCAACAGAAACGCCAGCTTTTGGTTATCTTGAATGATAATGAAATGTCCATCAGCCCCAATGTGGGCGCCATCCGCACCTACCTGAACCGGGTGGTGACCAATCCCCTGTACAATCGCATTCGGAACGAGATTTGGGATTTTACTGGAGCCCTTCCTGTTGGAACGCGACCAGCCCGGGTCCTGTTGCGTAAAATGGAGGAAAGTCTGAAAAACTTAGTGGTACCGGGGATTGTTTTTGACGAGTTGGGATTCCGTTATTTTGGCCCCATCGATGGGCACGATATTGAGGAATTGATCCGGACGCTGCAGAATATTAAAGATATCCCCACGCCGGTACTGTTGCATTTGATTACTAAAAAGGGTAAGGGAATGGGGGTGGCGGAGAAGGATCCCATTAAGTATCACGGAGTACAACCTAACAAGAACAGCAAGACCCGGGATAAGGGTCAGGTAACTGTTTCTACCACGGCGCCTTCTTTCCAGAACGTGTTTGGCTTTTTAGCGTGTGAGTTGGCCCGCAACCAACCGGAGGTGGTCTGCATCACAGCGGCCATGCGTGAGGGTACCGGTCTGGTACCTTATTCCCGCGAATTTCCTGATCGTTATTTCGACGTGGGGATCGCTGAGGGTCACGCCGTCACCTTTGCCGGGGGCTTGGCCACCGAGGGAATTCGACCCATCGTGGCGGTCTATTCCACCTTTCTCCAACGTGCTTTCGATCACATTACCCACGATGTTGCGCTCCAGCACTTGCCGGTTGTGTTTTGCCTAGACCGGGCGGGTATCGCTGGGGAAGATGGCCCCACCCATCACGGAACCCTGGATATCGCCTACCTGCGTTGTGTCCAGGAGATGATCGTTTCCGCTCCCCGGAATGGCAACGAATTTCGCCATCTATTGTACACAGCCCTCAATCAAGGAGAGCATCCCTTTGCCATCCGTTATCCGAAGGCCGAGGCGGTAGAATTCCAGGAAAACCAACAGGCGGAACTACTCCCCATCGGAAGCTGGGAGGTCATGAAACGGGGAACGGATGTGGCGATTCTGGCAGTGGGACCGCTGGTTTACATGGCCCTCCAGGCCGGTGAACTATTACGCAAGAAACATATTTCCTGCGAAATTGTGAACTGCCGCTTTATCAAGCCTATGGACGAACAGGTTTTGGAGCGGGTTAAGAAACACTTTGCCACCGTAGTGACGCTGGAAGAAGGAGTGGTGACGGGTGGATTTGGGGATGGGGTTGCCGCCTGGCTTGGCGAGCGGGGATATGCGGGTGCCCTCCGCCGCCTAGGGCTGCCTGATGAATTCATTCCCCAGGGTTCCCGGGACGAGTTACTCCAGATGTTGAATTTAAGTCCCCGGGGTATTGTCCAGGCGGTGACGAAATTCATAGATAAACCTAAACCAATTATTGTCTAAGGAACCATGAGTTCTTTGGTACTGATGATCTTTGGTCTGGGGATGTTTTTTATTGGTTACCGTTTTTATGCGCGCTTTATTGGGACCCGGATTTACGCAATTGAGGAAACCTCCCTGGTCACCCCGGCCCATGAGTTTGAGGATGGTCTCGACTACGTTCCCACCCGCAAGCACATTTTATTCGGACATCATTTTACGTCTGTAGCTGGGGCGGCACCTATTATCGGCCCCTGCGTGGCTGCCTTTTGGGGGTGGTTGCCGGCTCTCTTGTGGGTCGTTTTAGGCACGGTATTCATGGGAGCCGTGCACGACTTTGGGGCCCTGGTCATGAGCGTGCGGGAGAAGGGGCGTAGCGTGGCGGATATCACTGCCCGCGTCGTGAATACCCGTACCCGAACAATGTTTCTTATCTTCGTACTCTTGCTTACGTGGCTGGTTCTGGCGGTTTTTGCCATGGCCATTGCTGACCTGTTCGTCGCCGTTCCGGCCTCCGTGATTCCTATTAACATTGAGATTATATTAGCCATCGCTATTGGCTGGCTGATTTATAAGAAAAAGATGGGAGCCCTAGTGCCATCGCTTATCGTGTTGGGGCTTTTGTACCTTTCCATCGCTATCGGGGTTCGCTTCCCCATGAGTCTGGAGACCCTGGGAATGACTAAAACCGCCGCCACCAATGCCTGGATCATTTTCCTCTTTACCTATTCCGCCATAGCCAGCCTGTTACCCGTGTGGTTTCTGCTGCAACCCCGGGATTACATTAACAGCCACCAACTCCTAGTGGGTCTGGGACTCCTGTATTTAGGGGTTTTGATTGCCCAACCCGCCATTGACGCACCGGCGGTCCGCCTCACTGGGGAAGGGGCACCCCCCATCTTTCCCCTCTTGTTTGTGACGATTGCCTGTGGGGCCATCAGCGGGTTCCACGGTCTCGTGGCCTCGGGCACGACCTCTAAACAGTTGGATCGCCTTTCCCATGCGCGGTTTATTGGCTACGGGGGCATGATTGGCGAAGGAACCCTGGCCTTGGCCACCACCCTGGCCGCTGTAGCGGGAATTGCCCTGGTGACCAATTGCAATCTGCCCACCGTGGGGTCGGTGGCAAATCTTTCCTGGTCGGTGTATTACGACTCCTGGGCCCATGCCAGCGGGAACAAAGCCGCCGCCTTTGTCTTAGGTGGGGGTGCTCTGTTAGAAGCCCTGGGAATTCCCCCCTCTTTTGCCACCACCCTCATGGCGGTTCTGGTCATCTCCTTTGCCGCCACGACGTTAGATACGGCCACGCGCATTCAACGATTCATCATCTCCGAATTGGGAACCGCCTGGCAGGTCCCCTCCCTTACGAACCGCTATGCAGCGACACTGCTGGCGGTTGTACCGGCCCTGTTGCTGGTCTTTGTAAGCCTTCCCGACCCCGCCACGGGCCAGGTGAAGCAGGCTGGCTGGATCCTGTGGCCCATTTTTGGGGCCAGTAACCAGATGCTAGCGGCCCTGACCCTCATGATCCTCACGCTCTATTTCTGGCAACGGAAAAAACCCATCTTGCCCCTGCTGTTGCCCATGCTCTTTATTATGGTGGTGACTCTTTCCACCCTCGTCTTAAAAGCCTTGGATTTCGTGGCTCACAATCTCCTTTTATTACTGGTTGATCTTTTCCTCATGCTATTGGTGGTTTGGATGCTCGTGGAAGGCGTTGGCGCCATCCTTGCTTTAAAGCACAGGGATTCAGCGTAACTATCCACGGTCTTTTGAAAGGAGGTGAGGTATTCTCCCATTGGGTGTAAGTTTATTGAGGGTTAGTCCTTCTGCGAGAGCTTAATGGCGATATACTCTGAATTTATTGACTTGGCCCTGTCGAAAACCTTGCGACAGCAGGCCTTAGCCCATGCCCGGGAACGCACCCGACATATCACCCGACAGTTCGTTCCCCAACGGGCCCCTTTGACCCATCTGGAGAGCAACTACGTAGGCGCTTTAGGTGAACTGGCAGTGCGTCAATACTTGGGTCTCCCGGTAGTTCTTCAAGGAGATTACGTTAACCGCGCCATTGACGCTGGTGATTTGACTTACAATGGCCTGGTTTACGATGTGAAGACCGAAGCAATACCCGTCGAATACTACCCCTTCTTACGTCGCGGTGAAATTCAACCTTATGAGCCATATGGTTGCCGGGTGTGGACGACGCGGCATTGGCATCATCTGGAAATGTATACCGGGGGTTTAATTTTTTGTGCCCTGGAAATACCTGCCAAGCTCGGGGGTAAGCGTCCCCGGCTAGTGCGGCTAAAATTATTAACGCAACGGGATATTTTGATCTTGGGTTTTGTTCCCCAGGCTGTGGTGAGAAAGAAAAAGCCTACCTGGTATACACCACCTTCCCCGGAGGGAAAACGCCGGAAGTACAATTCGGAAAATTTGGTTTTTCACCATTCTGAATTGGTCTCTATGGAAGAATTGCTATAGAGGGGAGAAGTTAGGCGCAGGGGTTTTCCAGGCTATTGAGGCGTCCTTGGGCCATTTGAATGTAGTCGGGATTGAGTTCGTAACCGATGAAATGGCGGTGGAGCTGTCGGGCAGCGAGGGCGGTTGTGCCGGAGCCCATGAAAGGGTCGAGGATGATGTCTTCTACAAAAGAATATAGTTTAATGAGTCGTCGGGGTAGTTCTACGGGGAAAGGGGCTGGATGGGAGCGTTCTCGAGCCGGAGGAAACCGCCAAATGCTGGCGATGAGCTCCCGCCACTCGGGCTTGGAAAGTCGGCTGTCTTCCTTGATGCGCGGGGAAATTTTCTCCGGGGGCCCGTCTTTTACCACGATGTTGATGAATTCAATGGTGTTCAACCCGTAAAAATTAGGAGGGTAGGGATAAGACCCCATCATCAGTTGATCCGTGCTTCCTTTGTCCCAGATGATTAAGTCGTAACGATAGAAGGGTGTGTTTTGTAATAAGCTGGATTCAATATCGTTATTGATATTTAAGAAGTCCCGGTTGTAGTGTGTATTCATGACTTTTTTATTCATTGGGAGGATGGGGGAGTTGATACACAGTTTGCCGTTGGGTTTTAACACGCGATAGCACTCCTGCCATACGGGTAGCATGCTAGCAAGGTATTCTACGTAGGAGTTGCTGTTCCGACCGATTTGATGGGGGTGGCGGTAGTCCTTGGCGTTGAAATAGGGGGGACTGGTGATCACCAGACGAATACTCTCATCTGGAATTTCGGCCATGGACTGGCTGGATTTCTGGTAAAAACGATCGTAATCCATAAACGTAATTTACGGTGGTTTAGAAAAGTATATGGGGTGAGTTGGAGGAGGGGGGAGTTTAAGGTTGAGGTAAAGGTAAAGGTTGAGAGACCCCCTTTTCCGTTTCACCATCTAGGACGGGGAAAAAGAGACTTTCCCACACCAATTTCAAGTGTCTATCCTCGTCTCCCATTGAATGACAACCGTCTTTTAGTGAGTCGCCTTGAAAACATCTCGTGGATTACCTCAAGGGTGCGACACGGAACAGGATG
>CAZVNL010000021.1:0-43361 GCA_964628055.1 uncultured bacterium
AAGTGTCTGCATCAACCCAGCGCCAGGCTCTCAATGCCCTCATTTTTCTTTATCACCGGGTACTCGAGAAGCCCATACGGGAAGAAATTAAACCCATCCGTGCGAAACGAAAACCTAAACTACCCGTGGTGATGACCCAAGGGGAAGTTAAAAGAGTTCTTGGATATATGAAAGGCACTCACCTCCTGATGGCTCAATTACTCTACGGTGGTGGATTGCGACTCATGGAATGTGTACGCATGAGGATACAGGACATAGATTTTGAAAGAAAAATGATTTATGTAAATACCACCAAGGGTGGAAAACATCGTATTACGCTACTCCCTGATTACATCATCGGCGATCTCCATGCTCACATCGAAAAAGTAAAGGAAATTCATGAAAAAGATATTTCCGAAGGGTACGGGGAGACCTACCTGCCGGAATCACTTGCCCGAAAAGATCCCCATGCTGCAAAAGAGTTTCGGTGGCAATATGTATTTCCATCGAAAAGACTGAGTAAGGACCCGCGAACCGGTGTGGTACGCCGCCACCATGTTTTAGAATCCGGACTACAGAAAGCAGTAAAGACAGCCGTTCAAAGAACAGGTATTCCAAAGCGTATCACCTGCCATACCTTCAGGCATAGCTTTGCCACTCACCTGCTGGAAAATGGTGTTAACATTCACGTTGTCCAGGAATTGATGGGACATTCAAATGTCAAAACAACTGAAATATACACTCATGTAATGGAAAAGGATATATCCGCAGTTCGTAGTCCTTTGGATCTGCTGGAAGAAAGTGAAACAAGCCCCTGCTTTACGGTCAGCAGACGGACAGAGCCTCAAGACCCGTCAGAAATACCTTAGATCTAGCCTGGAAAGGAGCTATCTGCCCAACTATTGAAAATAGCGGACCGCCTCTTCGGTAATGATGAGAGCGCTCTCCAATCGGGATTCAGGGCCCGCAAAACCTCAAAACCAGGAGTCACATCTATTAACGATACTGATGTAATTTTCCACCATGTTTCATTTTGATCCATTAGATATTGCTGCTTTACGAGAAGCTCTCCAACCGGAGCGCACTGCCGATCTGGACCCGAAAGTGCAACGACGTTTGGAAAAAATATTAGACCGTCTGTCCGGGGAAGGTATCGCGGAGGTTTATATTGACGGCGCGGCCGATAGGCACAGTCAGTCGGCTGGTATTGGCGGGGTATTCTATTGGAACGGAGTCGAATTGGCCACCTTTTCTGAGCAACTCCCCGGGGCCACCAATAACGAAGCGGAGTACCAGGCGTTAATTCATGCTTTAAAACTGGCCCGCAAATTGAAACTCAATGATTTGAAAATTTACTCCGATAGTGAATTGATTGTTCGACAGATTAACGGGAGTTACAAAGTAAAAAACAAACGGATGAAGCGTTACCATACCCAGGCTCTTAAACTGTTGGGAGCAATGCAATCGTGGCGTATTCGGCATATCCCGCGAACTCAAAACCAAGCGGCTGATCGTTTAAGCAAGGCTGGTATGGAACAAAATCGTCAAGATCAAAGGAATTCCAATTCATGAAAGCGTTAATCACTGCGGGCGGTCACGGCACACGCTTGCGTCCCATCACCCATACCCAGAACAAACACCTCATTCCCATTGCCAATAAACTCATGTTGGCTTACGCCCTGGAGTATGTTCAGGCCAGCAAGATTAACGAAGTGGGTATTGTCGTCAACGCCGGTGACGAGACGATCCGGGAGACCTTTGGGGACGGCACGGCGTATGGTCTTCGTCTAACTTATATTCCCCAGGAAGCACCGTTAGGTCTGGCCCATGTGGTAAAAATTGCAGAACCTTTTATTGGCGCTGAACCCTTTGTCTTTTATTTGGGGGATAACATTCTGGTAGGAGGTATTGCCCAGTTTATCAAAGATTTCAACCGCAACGGGGCTGATTGTCATTTGGTCTTGAGCCGGGTTCCTGATCCGAACCGTTTCGGGGTGGCGGAAATCAAGGAAGGACGGATTCTTAGTATCGAAGAGAAACCGACCCAACCCAAAAGTGACCTCGCCGTAACGGGAATTTACCTTTATACACCCGTCATTTTTGAAGCGGTGAACACTATCAAGCCATCCCCCCGGGGGGAATTGGAAATCTCGGATGCCCACCAATACCTCCTGGACCATGGATACACGGTCACTTATTCCGAGATTACGGGATGGTGGAAAGATACGGGTAAGCCTTCCGACCTCTTAGAGGCCAATCGACTGATCCTGGACAATTTGAAGGAAAAACGCCAAGGTGCCGTGGTGGAGCATTCTACGCTTGCCGGGCGGGTTTCTTTGGGACCAGGTGCCCAAATCATCGATACCAACCTCCGGGGCCCAGTGATTATTGGTGCCAATAGTCGTATTGAAAAAGCCTACATCGGACCTTACACATCCATCGGCGATGATTGTGTCATCCGTAACAGCGAGGTGGAATTTTCCATCATTATGGAGCGTTGTAAGATTTTGGATATACAAAAACGGATTGAGGCCTCCTTGCTGGGGGCTGACGTTCAAATCCGGCGCAGTGCCCGGAAACCCCTCTCGCACCGGTTCATGGTGGGGGACCAAAGCCGCGTGGAGATTGATTAAGCAATCAGTTCACGAGAGTTTGCGGCTATGACCGAACCCTTGCTGGAATTGCGCCAACTCTCGGCTTTTTACTACGCTTCAAGGGGCTTTCTCAAACCAAAGAAACCCCTTCAAGCGCTGTTTAATATTGACCTCGCTTTATATCCCCGACAAATCATCACCGTTGTGGGGGAATCTGGCTGCGGAAAATCTACGCTGGGTCGGGCCATTGTAGGGTTGGTGGATCACGTAGAGGGGACGCTCCTTTACCAGGGAAATCCGTTTAACCCAGAGAAAATGATCGCACGGGGTAGTGCTATCCAGATCATCTTCCAGGATCCGTATAGTTCCTTGAACCCGCGTTTGACGGTAGGGAAGACCCTTCAAGAAGTGGTTGCGTTTCACCATCCGGATAAAGATACCCAGAAAGAAATAAATCGCCTTTTAACTGCCGTTCAACTGTCGCCAATCGTGGGTCTAAAATATCCCCACGAACTTTCGGGAGGTCAGCGCCAAAGGGTTTGCATCGCCCGAGCATTGGCCGTTGCTCCCAAGGTACTCATTTGCGATGAAATTGTCTCCGCCCTGGACGTGTCCGTACAGGGCCGGATTCTTAATTTGCTCAAAACATTGAACCAGGCGCAAAACCTCGCCCTTTTATTTACCACTCACGATTTACGATTGGTGCGCTCCTTTGCACATCATGTGGTCGTCATGTATTTGGGGACCATCGTGGAGGCCGCCGAAACTTCCCGACTCTTTCAAGACCCGCAACATCCTTACACGCAGGCCCTTTTATCTTCCATACCTGGTTCGGCCGGGCCCCGGATTCGGTTACCCCAAGAAATACCCAATATCCAACAATTGCCCACCGGTTGCCCCTTTCACCCGCGGTGCCCGACCTGGAACAATGGCAAGGAATCGTTGACCTATTCCTGCGTGGAGTCTGAACCCGGTGACACTGTCTTGGATAAAAACCATGTTGTCCGCTGTCACGCTGTTACCGGCAACGGGGACCGCGAACCAAAATAATACCCTCTCAACAGAGGAATTCATAAGGAATCTGTAGGTGAATTAAAGTAATTTTAACTAATTAATTAACTTCATTAACTACGATTTTCACACGCAACGCATGGGTTTCCTCAGTACCTTAGTCCGACCTTTAAATTGGATTTCTGGCGACATTGCCATTGATTTAGGCACCGCCAACACGCTGATTTGGGTCAAGGGCAAGGGTGTTTTAATCAATGAACCTTCCATTGTGGCTCGTTCCGTGCACGATGGCAAGGTCATTGCCGTGGGGAGTACCGCCAAGGCCATGTTAGGGCGCACCCACCGGGAAATCGAAACCATCCGGCCCCTCAATGATGGCGTCATTGCCGACTTCAATATGACCGATGGCATGATTCAGGGGTTTATTCGGAAAATCAACATCAATCGCCTGGCCCGTCCGCGTATGGTGATCTGCGTTCCGTCAGGCGTCACCGAAGTGGAACGGCGGGCGGTAAAAGATTCTGGTGAGCGGGCCAATGCCCGGGAAGTGTTCCTCATTGAAGAACCGGTGGCCGCCGCCATCGGCATCGGCCTCGATATTAGTCAACCCGTTGGCAATATTATTGTCGACGTGGGGGGAGGCACCACGGAGATTGCCGTCATTGCCTTGAATGGGGTGGTAACGAAAGAGACTATTCGCATTGCCGGGGATGAGATGGACGAAGCGATCGTGCAATGGTTTCGGAATGAGCATAAATTGGACGTTGGTCTTTCCACCGGGGAATTCATTAAAATATCGGTAGGCTCAGCCATGCGTATGAAGACCGAAATGATTGCCGTGAAGGGGCGTGACCTGGTTTCTGGAATTCCGAAAACTATCGAGGTCTCCTCGGATGAGATACGTCAGGCCCTGAAAGATCCGGTGAATAGTATCGTGGAAGCGGTGAAACGCGCCCTGGAACAGACCCCCCCGGAACTATCGGCCGACATCCTCGATCGGGGGATAATCATGACTGGCGGAGGTAGCTTGTTAAGAGGGATTGATCAGATCATCAGAGAACGAACCAACGTACCGGTTAACGTGGCGGAAGAACCCTTGCTATCGGTAGTTAAAGGCACCGGAATGGTGCTGGAAAATGTAAGTAAGTACGAGTCGGTCCTGGTGTGACCGATAATAAATGAGGACCCTTTATCTCGCCCTGATAAGGCAAAAGGATCACCTCGTTTTCATCCTCGCCTTAATTTTATCCTGGTTTCTGTTACAGAAAAATGATTCCCCGGATATCTTAATATTGCGCTCCAAAGCGAACGATGTCTTCAGCGTTCTCTTTCGCCCCGTCGCCTGGGTCCGAGCGACCATACACCAACAGGAAGAGATGGCCCTTTTACAGGAGCAAAATTTAAAACTGGCCCTGCAAGTGGAATCTATGTTGCAGTTAGCCGCCGAGAATAAGCGGTTAAAAGACATGCTTAATTATAAACGGGAAAGTACATTAACGCTCTTACCCACCAAAGTTGTGGGAACGGGGGCCGGGGTAAATTTGAACTCCATCTCCATTGACGTGGGTCGCCTTGCAGGGGTCCGTAGGAATAATCCTGTGATCACGCCCCGGGGTGTGGTGGGTAAAACGGTAGTTGTCGGTGATAATACCTCCATCGTACAACTTTTATCGGACCTGAATTACCGCCTTAGCGTGCGGATCATGCCAGGTGGTTATACTGGCATTTTACGTTGGGTAGAAGGGGATTTGTGTGAAGTTCGTGAAGTCCAGCGGAATGCCAAAGTCCAGGTGGGGGATAAAGTCGTCACGTCAGGGTTTAGTGATATATATCCCAAGAATTTACCGGTAGGGAAGGTGATTGGTATTTTAGAGGAGCAAGGACGGTTCGAAAAAGTCGTCTCCGTCCAGATTTACGAAAGTTTAGGTTCCCTCATTAACGTCTTTGTCATCATTGAGCAAGCTCATGAAATGGATTAAACTATCAGCGCCTGTTCTCGGTATATTTTTACTTCAGTTCTACCTGTCGGAATTCCTTTCCATCCGCACCATCCGGCCGGATTTTCTCATCATTTTCATCATTTACTTCAGCATCAAATTGGGACGCTTCTACGGGGTGTTGGCCGGGTTTACTCTCGGGTTGCTCATTGATCTAACCCCCGTAGCCTCTTATTTTGGTTTGTCTGCCCTTACCTATTCGTTTACCGGATACCTATCCGGCTATTTGAAGGGTCGTTATTCTCACTGGAATCCACTCTATTTTCACCTGGCTTGGATCGGTATCTTGGCGTTTCATTTTTTCCTCTTCAGTTATATCCGGTATCAATTTCTTTTTGAGACCAACGGCCCCTTGTTCTGGAAGAAATGGTCGTTGACGACGGGCTATACCTTGGGCTTTTTTCTGGCGGCCCAATTTATCTTTCCGTTGAAAGACGTGGAATAATGCTCAAGGCCCAAAATCTAATTCCCAAGGAACGGCAAACCTTCGCCACGAGTTTTGTCCTTTTACTGATGGTTGTTCTCGTAATGCGGTTTTTCTTTTTACAGGTTTACCGTTACGAAAAATACAAGAACCGGGCTGACGTAAATCGGATTCGGGCCATTGTCCAGCACGCCCCGCGGGGGTTAATCCTCGATCGGGAAGGGAGCATCATTGTCGATAACAGTCCCACCTATCTCTTGACAGCGATCCCCGGGGAAATGGAAGATCCGGCCCGAAATTTCCAGGTGATCAGCCATTGTGCAAATATTGATTCCCTAACCTTAGTTACTAATTATGAAAAGTTTTACCGGGGGAGATTTGTAGCTTCCCGCCTGGCGAAAGATTTAACTTTTGACCAACTGAGTCGTTTGGAAGAGCACAAAACGGAACTCCCCGGCGTAAATTATAAACAGTTCCCGGAACGATATTATCCCACCAAGACGCATGCGTCCCACATCCTGGGTTATGTACGGGAAGTGGATAAAGCGCTAATTGAATCGGCGCCGGAGATGGGGAAATATGAATTGGGCGATGTTGTGGGATGGGTCGGTTTGGAGAAATATTACGAATCCCGTTTACGAGGGACTGCCGGGGTAAAGTATATCCAGGTCGATGCCTTGGGGCGGGAGATGGGTTCCGTCACCGAACAAAAAGACGTCCGTCCCATACCCGGAGGCGACCTGCAAACCACATTATGGTTACCCTTGCAACGTAAATTAGAAGGGGCCATGCAGGGTGTTCGGGGAGTGGCCGTTGTCTCCAAACCGGCCACCGGCGAAATTTTGGCCTTTGTAAGCATGCCCGATTATTCCCCCGACTTGTTCACCGGCGCCACGAAACCGGAGGAATGGCAACAAATTATCGAAGATCCTGATAAACCTTTATTGAACCGGGTTACCAATGGTCTTTATCCCCCTGGTTCAACCTATAAAATAATCACCGCCATTGACCTATTAGAGCGCGGTTTATTAGACCCGCAAGAAAAAATTGAGTGTACCGGTGTTTACCAGTTGGGAGATCGGGAATTCCGCTGTTGGAAGCCGGGAGGACATGGACTGGTGAACTTGCGGGAAGCGTTGGCTCAGTCGTGTAATATCTATTTTTACAAGGCCGTCCAACGGCTCACGCTGGACCAGTGGGCGCAACGGGGAAAAGCGTTTGGTTTCGGTTCGCCTACGGGTATTGACCTCCCCTCGGAGGCCTCGGGAATCGTGCCCACCAGTGATTACATGCGTAAACTGTACGGTCGCTGGGGATGGTCCCTGGGACATCTCTTAAACGTGGCATTGGGTCAGGGAGAAATCTTAGTGACCCCCATACAGATGGTTATGTTTATCAATCAGATTGCCATGCGGGGCCAGGCACCACCGCCGCATATTGCTCTCGATAAAGTAGCAGAACAAAAACACCCCGTTATCGTCTCCACTGCCACCTGGGAGATTATCCAGAAGGATCTCCAGGCAGTCATTACCGATCCCTTAGGGACGGGACGAGGGGCGAACCCTCACATTTCTGGTTTAACGCTTGCGGGAAAAACTGGAACTGCCGAGAATCCCCACGGTGAACCTCACGCCTGGTTTATTTCTTATGGAGCGAAAGATGGTGAGATTATTTCGGTAGTGGTTCTCATCGAGAATGGTGGCCACGGGGGCGCGGTTGCGGCCCCCATCGCCAAAATGGCCTATGAAGAGGTATTCGGGAATAATTCCAGTAATATCGTAGTAAGTACCCGATGATTAAAGCCTTGTGGAAACGCCTCTCGGAAAGTTCTTTCCTGATTTTCGCCCTAACCCTGGCGCTTAATGGATTGGGATTAATCGCCCTGTATAGCATCGGGACCTACGAAGGGTCCTCCTTCATGCAAAATGCTTTTTACAAGCAACTGTTGTTTATGATTCCCGCTTTGGTGGCGTTTTTTATCGTCCTTTTTCTTCCCCGTCGATTGATTCATAAATACAGTTATTTGTTGTTTGGGATTATGCTGCTGTTTATCGCAATTCCCTATCTAGGACCCAGTGTGGCCGGAACTCATCGCTGGATTAATATGGGATTGCCGGTGGGCATTCAACCGTCGGAATTCGCCAAGTGGATTTTGGTGATAACCCTGGCTCGCTACCTTTCTGACCATACTCTGGAAATGCATCACTTCAGTTCTATTCTTTTTCCCATTTTTTTAGCTCTTGTACCCTTCGTCATTGTTTTTAAACAGCCAGATTTAGGAACAGCGTTAATATTATTTGTGCCTGTTTTCCCCATGCTGTACTGGGTTGGTGCCCGGCCATTTCATTTATTCCTCTTCCTGGCACCTCTGTTGAGTATCCTCACGGCCTTTCACACCATTTCTTTTTCCATCTGGGCCGGCGTGCTGTTAATCATTTTGGTCTTGGCCAAACCTACTTTATTCATGGCTGTGGTAACGTATTTCAGCAACATTTTCCTGGGCTTATTGGCGCCCGTTCTTTGGAACCTGTTACGACCCTATCAAAAGAACCGCATCCTTACGCTCATTAACCCCAACCTGGATCCTTTAGGGGCGGCTTACCAGATAATCCAGAGTAAAACGGCCATCGGCTCGGGAGGGTTCTGGGGTAAAGGATTGGGGCACGGAACGCAAACCCATCTCAAATTTCTCCCGGTCCAGGAATCGGATTTCATTGTTTCGGTGATCGGCGAGGAGTTGGGATTTATTACCATCGCCTTTATGCTGGTTTTGTTTACGTTGTTGATCATAAAAATCATTAATCTCGCCACCAATTCCAACGATCGTTTTTCGGGCTTGGTTATTTTTGGGATCGGCTCAATCTTTTTGGCCCATGTTTTTGTGAACTGCGCCATGTCTGTTGGACTAATCCCGGTAAAAGGGCTGCCACTTCCTTTTACCTCCTACGGTGGCTCCTTTTTAGTCTCCTGCTATATCATGATTGGACTGGTCATGAACCTGAGTGTAAACCGACCAGACTAAGGGGTTAATAAAGATTGAATTTCCTCCCTGAAGGAAGTAAATTTATCGTCGATAAATCGTTATAAAAGAGCCCATTAAGCCTATGAAAACACACTCTCGTCCCCCGTATTTAGTCTATTTTAGCCTCCTGCTTTTGGTGTTGGGAAGTCTCCCTGCCCAGGAAAGCGTGAACCGGGAATTGAAGCGCCTCAACGCCAAGATCGATCGCGAACGCGTGCGTATCGATTCTTTGGATGCCCAGATCAGAATTCTGCTCCCCGATTTGAAGAATACTTTGCAAGCCACGGTAGAAGCGAAAAAACAGACTGACTCGGTGGCAATCCTGCTCATTAACCGGATCAACACGCTACAGAATAAAATTCGCATCCTGGAGGATAAGGCCGCCTATACGGATAGCACCAACTTTGAAATCCTGGCCAAATTGGTCATGGTGGAGGATAAGATTGTCACCCTGACGAATAGTTTTACGGAGATGTACAACTTGAAATCTGGCAAAGAAGAAATCTCCTCCACCGCCAAGATCAACCCCATGGAATACAAGCGCCGCTACTTGGAAAGTTTGACTAATTACCAAAACGGGAATTATGAAGCGGCCATGAAAGGCTTTTCCGAATTGGTGGTTAGTGATCCCATGCACGAGTTAGCCGATAATAGCCAGTATTGGTTGGCGGAGTGTTATTATTCCCAAAAGAATTTTAAACGCTCCATTTTAGAGTTCGAGAAAGTCTTTACTTTCCCCGGTACCGATAAGGATGATGACGCCCAGTTGAAACTGGGTTTGGCCTATCAGAGTATGGGGAATTTGGAGAAAGCCCGCGAGGAGTATCAACGTCTCATCGACTATTTCCCCGGCAGTGAATATTACACCAAAGCCAAGGAAGCTTTAAAACAGTTGAAAATCGAGTAAGCGCCCGTGAAGCTATTCTATCTTACTACCGAAATCATTCCCTTTGCTAATACCTGTTCCCTGGCCCCTTTTTCCACCAAGGTCCCCCTGGTTCTGCAAGGAATGGGGCACGATATTCGTACCATCATCCCCAAGTACGGTTATGTGAGCGAACGTAAGTACATCGTACGTGAAGTCATTCGCTTACGGGAGATTCCCTTCCAATTCAATGGAGAAGATGTTACCGTGTCGGCGAAGAGCGCTTTTATTCCCAAAACGCGGGTACAGGTGTACTTCATGGAAGACAACCATTGGTTCAAGCCGTTGACCAATTTGATCTACAAATCCAAAAATGGTCGGATACTTTCCGATAACGATATTCGCTTTGCCTTCTTCAACGAAGGGACCTTAGCGATCCTACCCCATTTATTCTGGAAACCGGATATTATCCTTTGCAATGGTTGGCAATCGGCCTTTCTCCCGGCAATTTATCACCAACAGTATGCCAGTCAGGAATTCTATGCCGGTATAAAAACCGTGTTAATTATCCACCAGTTAGATGCTGACTACACTACTTTCTCCGACATAGCCTTCAGGAGCATTGGATTGGAACTACCTGCTGCAATGGAAAATGGCACCGTCAATGCCTACGTTGCCGCGGCCGAGTTTGCCGATATGATTATTGTCCTGGATACCCCCACCAATAAGCTAACTGAGCAAGTTCTGAAAATCCCGGCTATGAACCAGTACAAAGAAAAATTGACTGCCATATCTGTTTCTGCGGATGAAAATCCAGATTATCAACAGGTTGCTACAGACTTGGACGTATCTTTGCAGAAACTTATTGACTGATCTCTCGTTCTCGTTTTAAAAACCCATGTCAACGTTTCTCCATCATCTGTTATTACTGACGTCTACCCTCCTGGCGTCATTGTTTGTAGCCTGTACCGAAGAACCGTTGAACGCTGATCTTTCCGGAGATACGTTCACCATCAAAGATACTTTACTGGCGAATATCGATGGTTTTACTTATCAAGTTCCACCTGAGATGGGTATTGATAAGCACTTGTATTTGGGGAAATACAATGGGTTTAACAATCCCTTTGCGCTTTTAAAAATGAATATCTATTCCGTCGAGAACCCCAACTTTACCTGGACCCATCTTTTAGACTCCACCATTACTATTGGAAATATCGATAGCGCTTATTTTACCTTTACCTATGATGATTCTCTTTTTAATGCCGAGGCCAGGTTCCAGTTGTATTATTTCCCCAACGGGCCGGATTCTATTTTTTCGGAAAAGGCTTCCAATTTTAACAATATACAACTCGCCCCGCTCATTGATGAGGCCGAGCTAATCGAGGAACGATCGATTCAGGATGACTCAGCCTCCATCTTCCTCCGTTTTTCCCTAAAAGATAAGTTGCCAAATTTGCTGGACACTACCGGGCAGGGTCCCAATCACGTTTTTCTCCTCACTTACGACTCAACCACCACCGAATTATTTTCCTTTAAAAGTAGTGAAAGTTTGACTGGCAGACCGGAGATTAGCGTTTATTACCGGCGTCAGTTGGTGGCCGATACTACCGATACCACCACGGCGCCTTTTGATACTTTATTTCATACCTTCGTCCCAATGGCCGATTTGTCAATTCTCATTCCACCACCCGTTGCCCAGGAGGATACCACAACCTGTTGTGCAGTCAGTCGGGGGATGGGGCTAAAAACCATTATTTTCTTGCCGGAATTGGATTCGTTAGACTTGCCTGGGGAAGCCACGATTCATAAAGCAGAACTCACTTTTTTTAATCGTGATACCATCACTGACTATGGCTTTTACCTTTATCCCTTACTGGATTCGGTGGACCTTGCCCAGTTTAGTCTTACGGATGATTACGACGTGGAACCCACTTTAGGTTCTTTCGCAAAAGTTACCGAGAATGGTCTGGTCACCATGGAGATAAAAGGGTTTATTCAGCGCTACCTTTTTCAGGACGTAGGCAACCTGGGTCTCAAACTGGAGTCCACTTCGCAGAATGATCCTTTTGAAATTGTGCATTTGAGCCTCTCTGAATCGGATTCCCTGTTTCCTGAACCGCGCTTAGTCATTCAGTATGTGGCGCCGTAACACACTTCTGTTTCTGGGATTACTCCTCGTGGGATTCTTACCCGCTCAAACTAGTTTAAACGCTTATGGGTTGGGCTTTGAATCGTGGGCTTTTGACGCGGCGAGTTTGGGCGCCGGCAATTCGGGATTATTGCCTTTGTACCAGGAAGGGGTTTCTCTGAGTAATCCCACAACCTGGCAAAAGTTGCGGTTTGTGTTGATCTCTACCACCTATGGAGGTCAGGAAGTTCGGGATACTCGTAGCAATGCCCTTAATGGGTTGTCCTTCCTGGATCGTATTGCATTTATCATGCCAATTAAAAATAAATATGCCTGGGGTTTTTCGGTAAAGCCGCTCTATAATTTAAAATTTTCGTTTGTGGATGATAGTGAACCGGTTATCTTGCTGGAAGATACGGTTCAGACCCAAAAGTCCATTTCCAGTGAGGGGGGCATCTCTACCTTTAATACGACCTTCAGTTTCCCGATTACCAAAGAGGAGACCGCCGCTTTTACCATCGATTGGCTGTTTGGCTCTAATCGCAGACAATACATGTATTTATTGGATAACACTACTTATCTTTACTTCCATCGGAATGTCTATTCGGGCTCTCAGCTAAACGTGTATTTGATGTCGACCCGTTTTCAGTTGGCCAGTATCCCGGCGACTTTATATTCTGCAGTGAAATTGGCCCTTAATCCCCTACAAGTACGCCATTATTCCTTTCAGCCCTTTGAGGACGCAAACGGTGACGGGGTTCACGATTATGGGGACTTTCCCAATCCCTCCGATCTGCCAGTAGTTGAAGGTCAAGTTTTTACCGGTTTGCATCGGTTTTTCCAATTTAGTTTTGGAACCGACGTGAACGTTCGGGAGCGGATACACATCCTCTTCGAAGGATCGGTCCATAAAAATAAGATCAATAAACCGGATTTGGTGGCCTTATTTCCCCAGTATCCCGATTTCAGTAGCCGTTGGAGTGTCGGGGGCGTTCAATTTTCCCGTAAAATCCCCCGAGCCTGGTACGATCGCTTCAATTTCCGTGGGGGACTTTATTATCAATATCGTCACTTCTATCCTTTGGATGTAGGCATGAATGAATATGGGATATCTTTGGGATTTGGGCTTAATTTTGGTGCCACGAATAACCAGATAGACGTGGGTTTTCTGTGGGGAAGAAGAACAAGTCCCCTACCCATTGAGGAGAACTTCAGACAGTTAAATGTGAGTCTGAGCCTTGGAGATGTATGGTTCGTAAAAAGGAGAGCGCGATAATTATGAAAATAGTGCAAACAAAATCAAGTCAGGGATACAAACTCCTGGGTCTATCTTTAATAGCCCTATTTGTAGCGATGTGTGTTCCGCCACAAGCAACAACCGAAGCCGATGAAGCAGCCACTCAGCAGGCTTATCTTGATTCCCTCCGGGAAGTCCTCTGCCCCCGAAAGATGAGTAGCGCCGCCGAGTACTATAAAAACCACGCTTGGGAAGCGACAGTCAGGGTTTATCGTGAAATAATCGACTTAGGCTGCGACAAGGAGAATCCCGAAGAGGTTTACCAGTTTTTCGCCATCGCTTACGAACAATTAGGGAAATTTGATAGCGCAGAATATGTGCTGTTAAAGGGGTTACAGTTGTTACCCGATAACGTGGATTTGCGGAAACGACTGGCCTACGCCTATCAAAAACAGGGCAAAATTGAACAACAGATCATCGAATACAGCCGACTGGCAAAAATGTTACCCAATGATCTGGAGACGAAAATAGAATTGGCTAAACTATACAAAACCAAGGGGGCTTACGAGGATCAGATCGATATTCTACGACAGGCCTTGGAGATTGACCCCACCAATGATGTTTTACAGGGTGAAATTGCCCGTGCTTATGAATTAAGCGGACGGGATCCTCTGGAAATCTATGGAGAACGGTTCAAAAATAATCCCGATAATGTGTCTTATGGCCTGGATTATGCCGAACGGCTAATTGCCGTAGAACGCTACGACGAAGCTCTCGATGTATTGAAACAGGTCTTGAGTATTGATAAAACCAGCAAGTTGGCTTACCGAAAGTTGGGTCAAACCTATGTCCATGCCAACCAGTTGGATGAAGCTTCGGCCGCTTTTGAAGAGTTGTTTAAGTTAGATCCTCGTGATTATAATGTTGCCATAAAAGTCTCGGAAGTGAACATGGAAAACCGTAATTATGGTAAAGCCTTCCGATGGGCGGAAAAGGCCGTGGCTTTGTCAAACTCCGGGGATGCCTATGGCCAGAAAGGTGATGTGTATTTCAAAGCCTTTCAAAATTGCCGTACCTCCGACATCTCCCTGGACGATCGCATTGTAGCCACGTTAGCGTACAATAATTTCCTGAAAGCCGAGGAATTGGGAAACAAACGTTTCCGACGTTCTTTACAGTGGATCAAGGACAATGAAGTTCTTTTCGGGAAAGCGCAATGGTTTATGCTCGACGAGGATCAAAAAAATAAAGGCTATTTAAAACCGACTGGCTCCTGCTATGATTGGATAGAGGAGAAATTGTCTAAAGATCCTCAGTGGTAAAGGGGTGACTTCCCCTGAGCTCCCCGGCCTATAAATATCTTCGGGACTCTGATCCCGAGCTGTACCGTGTGCTTATGGGTGAGATTGAGCGGGAGGATTTTACCCTGGAGTTAATTGCCTCGGAGAACTTCGTCAGTTACCCTGTGTTAGAGATTGCCGGGGGAGTCATGACGAATAAATATGCTGAAGGCTACCCTGGGCGCCGTTATTACGGGGGATGCGAGTTTGTAGATGTTGCCGAGGATTTAGCCCGGGAACGGGCGAAAAAACTGTTTGGCGCCGAGTATGTAAACGTCCAGCCACACTCCGGTTCCCAGGCCAACATGGCGGCTCTCATGACTTTCGTGAAACCCGGCGATACGATTATGGGATTAGATCTGGCGCACGGGGGACACCTGACCCACGGTAGTCCGGTGAATTTTTCGGGGAAACTCTACCGAATTGTGCCCTACCACGTTCATCGGGAAACGGGCAGAGTGGATTTTGTAGAACTACGTCAATTGGCTCGGGATCATCGACCGAAGCTCATAATCTGTGGCGGGAGCGCCTATCCCCGGTATATTGAATTCGAACAGTTTCGTGAAGTGGCAGACGAAGTGGGGGCTTTTCTCATGGCCGATATCGCTCATCCAGCCGGGTTGGTGGCCACGGGGTTACATCCCTCTCCAATGCCTTACTGTGATGTGATTACGTCCACCACCCACAAGACGTTGCGTGGGCCTCGGGGAGGCCTTATCATGATGGGTACTGACCGGGAGAATCCCTGGGGGATCGTGGCCCCCAAGTCAGGGCGCGTAAAACGCCTATCAGAACTATTGGATTCCGCCGTAATGCCAGGCGTCCAGGGGGGGCCCTTGATGCATATTATCGCTGCCAAAGCGGTGGCTTTTGGAGAAGCCCTCCAACCAACTTTTAAACTTTACGCGGAACAAATTGTTAAGAATGCCAAGGCCATGGCCGACGCTTTCCTGTCTTTGGATTATCAACTCGTCTCTAACGGGACCGACACCCATTTGGTCCTTATTGATCTCACCAATAAAAACATTACCGGCAAAGCGGCCGAAAAGGCCTTGGAAGCAGCGGGGATTACTGTCAATAAAAATATGGTCCCCTTTGACGAACGAAGTCCTTTTATCACCAGCGGAATCAGGATCGGAACACCAGCGGTAACAACGCGGGGGATGGGAGTAAATGAAATGCGCCATATCGTGTCCTTAATTGACCAGGTGCTCATGAACATTGATGATGCTTCCGTTCGCCAGTCAGTGGAGCTGGAAGTAAAACAACTGTGTTCTGAATTTCCTTTATATCGTGAACTTCGCGATTAATTCCCTGTTTCCACCGCTCATTAAAACCACACAATCGTACCACCAGCGAACGCCCCTCAAACTGTTCCTCGCGGGGAGTATGGCCATAATCATAACGGTCAACTCCGCCTGTAGTTCGGCGTATGTTTTTAATCATTGTCCCACCACGGCCCAAAAGGTTTACCAAACCAAGTTAAAATCTCTGGAACGGCGTATTAACAAACACCCCGACCGCCAGAAACTTCTTCTGGAAGCGACAACCCTTTATACTCAATATGCCTATGCGTTTTTAGTGGAACAGGCGGATCGCGTTGCGTTGGAAGATTATCATTCCGCCAGGCGTTTGTATAAAGAGGCCTTGCATTATTTCCAGTCAGCCATTGATTACGGGACAACAGCTTTAGAGCGACGTTATCCCACCTATAGGGAATGGTTGAAAGATACTACCATCGCCACTCCACCGTTCACCGTTGATGATGTTCCCGCGCTATATTGGCTCGCCGCTGCCTATGGGGGGGCCATCAGTTCCAGCCGGGGGGATCCAAGTTGGTTGGTTCATTTTCCTAAAATTGGATTTCTCTTAGAGGAAGCGTTGAAATTGGACCCCAATTGGAATAAAGGGGCCTTATATTCTGCCATGATTGCCTACACGATAAAAAGGTCTGATCCCGTTGTGAACCGCCATGAAATTGCCCGTGAATATTTTCAAAAGGCGGTCGCTGCTTCGGAAGGTCGCAGCGCAAGTCCCTACGTTGTGTATGCGGAATCGGTTTTAATCAGTGAACAAGATCGCACCAACTTCATAAAGCAATTGGAGTCGGTTTTACGAATGGACGTACGTGACGATAAAGAATTACAGTTAACCAACATTATAGCTCAGAAACGGGCAGCCTGGCTGTTGGATCATGTAGACGAATTTTTTATTGAAGAAGTGATTAAATGAAGTGGTTCTTGCGCCTGATGGTGATTCTCTTGCTGTTTCCACCCTTGTTCGGGAAAAAGGTGGTTATAAAACTGGCGACACTGGCGCCGGAGGGTACCAATTGGTCTGATCTATTATTGGATATGAGTCAACAATGGAAGGAGGCCACCAAGGGCGAGGTGGTGGTGCGTATTTACC
Source organism: uncultured bacterium (assembly GCA_964628055.1). Lineage (GTDB taxonomy): Bacteria > Fidelibacterota > Marinisomatia > Marinisomatales > TCS56 > CAZBEL01. Next base: position 17,007 of record CAZVNL010000021.1, read on the forward strand.
CCAATGGTGTGGTAGGTGACGAACGGGACATGATCCGTAAGATGCGCATTGGTCAGATACAGGCAGCCGCCATCAGCATGGAGGGATTATCGGAAATCTATCATGATGTTTATGCTTTTATGATTCCACTGTTGTTTGAAGACTACAGCGATGTGGATTACATCCGGGAAAGAATTGATGATCAAATTAAGGCCAAGATCCAGGCCCAGGGTTTCCAAATTCTGCTGTGGGTTGACGTGGGTTGGGCTCATTGGTTCAGCAAGGATCTTGTCGTTACTCCGGAGGATTTGAAGCAACACAATATATTTGTCTGGGCCGGTGACTATCGTTCAGCCGAATTGTGGAAGGAGGGGGGCTTTAACCCCATTCCCTTGGCGTCTATTGACGTGTTATCGGGGTTACAAACGGGGCTCATTGATGCCATAGCCACCACCCCGCTGGTGGCCCTGTCGCAACAGTGGTTCGGGGTGGTGAATAATATGCTGGACATGAATTGGGGTTTGCTTTCCGCGGCGGTGGTTATTGACAACCGAACCTGGAAAAGGATTGAACCGGAATATCAGAAAAAAATACAACAAATCGCTGAAGAAATCGGGAAGAAACACCAGCAACAGACTCGTTATAGTGGTGACCAGGCCGTCAAGGTGATGATGGAATATGGGTTAAAGGTTCACCATCAAACCCCGGAAGAAAAGCAGCTTTGGTGGGAGTATATTCAATCCTGGTATCCCCGGCTCCGGGGAGGCTACGTGTCTGATGAAATGTTCGATCGCGTCCTGCAACTAAAAGCTGAAAAAGACAGTCTGGACATAGAAGCCGAGCTCAAACCGTAACCCTATTTAATGACCTTGCGTGGAACGCCCGCTTAAGATTCAGATCATTGACCGCTTAAACTGGGGAGAGGATACCTTGGCGTTAAGCGTATTCTGTGCTCTCACTTTTTTACCCTTTTTTGAGACCTTTACCCGGCTTTTAGGTCGTAGCGGCGTCCCGGCTTCTTCGGTTATTGTACAGCATCTTACCCTCTGGATAGGCTTTATTGGCGCGATTTTAGCCACCCGGCAAAATAAATTACTTGCCCTCACGGCCAATCCGCTCTTCAATCCCGATGAAAAATTCCGTTCTGGTCGCTGGTTGGCGAAGACGATTTCGCTCCTTATTGTGCTCTCTCTTCTATGGGGGAGTTGGGAATTGCTAAAGGTAGAATTCTCCTATCCAGTTAATATCGCTCCCAACATCCCCCGTTGGAACGCCCTCATTATCATGCCCATCGGTTTCGGGCTGATTGCTCTACAGATGTATTTTAACAGTACGCGAGAACGTCTGCTCCGGGCTTCCTTGCTTATGATATCGGTCCTGTGGGCTTTTTTGAGTCTTACCGATACCTTTAAAGGAAATCCTTATGTCCTATGGGTCGGAGTAATCCTGCTCTTCATTGCCCTTTATTATGGTGCACCTATTTTCGTCGGACTGGGCGGGTTGGCAGTGTTTTTCTTCTGGAACGATTTTGTCCCCATTTCGGCCATCCCAGCGGAGGCCTATCGCATCGTCGTTTCCCCGACTTTGCCAACCATTCCATTATTTACGCTCGTGGGCTACATCCTGGCCGAAAGTGGCGCCTCCCATCGCCTGGTAAAGCTTTTCCGGGTGTTATTTGACTGGATTCCGGGAGGGACGCCTATCTTTGTCACCGTACTGTGTGGTTTTTTCACCGCCTTGACGGGGGGCTCTGGGGTTACCATCCTGGCTCTGGGGGGACTCATGTATCCTTTGTTAAGGAAAGAAGGTTACTCTGAATTGTTTTCTTTAGGACTTATTACCGTTGCCGGGTCTTTGGGATTAGTGTTTCCACCCAGTTTACCGGCCATTATTTATGGTGTTACTGCCGGTGTTTCCATCAAAGACATTTTTATCGCCGGTATTATTCCCGGAATTCTGCTGGTCTCTTTAGTGGCCAGTTGGGCTGTTTGGCAAGGGAAAGTTCAGAAAATCGAGAAAGTACCTTTTAACCTCAAACTGGTCATAAAAACCGTCTATGAAACCAAGTGGGAAATTTTAATTCCCTTTCTGATTCTATTTGGAATTTTCGGAGGCTTCACGACCCTGGTGGAGACGGCTGCCATTACTGTAGTCTACACGTTGATCATCGAGGCTTTTGTGTATAAAGATCTTCCCCTGAAGGAACTACAACGCATCATCGTGGACTGTGCCACCCTCATTGGTGGGGTCCTCATTATTTTGGGAATGGCCATGGGGCTTACGAGCTACCTGGTAGATGCCCAGATACCCACGGTGCTTCTTCACTGGGTCAAGGCTGCCGTCTCATCAAAATACTTGTTCCTGTTTTTATTAAATATCCTGCTGTTGTTAGTGGGATGCCTCATGGATATCTTTTCGGCTATTATTGTCGTCGTGCCCTTGATTGCTCCTTTAGGTAACTATTTTGGCGTGCATCCCGTCCATCTGGCCATTATTTTTATCGCCAACCTGGAATTAGGGTTTCTTACACCACCGGTGGGAATGAACCTGTTCCTCTCGGCCTATCGCTTTAATAAAGATATGCCGACCATCTACCGGGCTACCCTGCCATTTTTTTTAGTACGTTTATTGGCCGTCTTGGCGATTACCTATTTACCCTTTATTTCGGTAGGGATTTTGCAATGACCATTTTCTGATGGAAATGTGGGAACAATCACACCCTGGAATCATTCCTTGACTGTATAGAGAGATAGGGATATATTCGCCGGCATTATGAGGAGTCATCCATAGAGTTACAACGCTATTAAAACGTAAAAAATCATCATTATCAGCGGTGGGGAAACCTCCCCGCCCAGTTCAATTAAGGAGCCCATGAATGAAACGATTTGCGATTGGTTGGCTAATACTCCTCATAATCGGGGCCAAACCCGTCGCGGCACAGAGTGTAGCCGGGGCTATTTTTCTGCTTATCTCACCAGGCGCCCGCGCCGGAGGGATGGGGGAAGCCCAGGTAGCCGTGGCCAACGATGCTTACGCCAGTTACTGGAATCCAGCGGGCTTAGGTTTCCTCGAGGGATCTGAGCTGGCCCTCATGCATGTGAACTGGCTGCCCAATTTAGCCGATGACCTGTATTATGAATTCCTAGCTTTCCGCCATCACGTCCCCTACTTTGGGACAATTGGGGGACACATAATCTATCTGAATCTGGGAGAACAAATCCGCACCGGACAAAACGCCGAAGAATTAGGGACCTTTACCAGCTATATGATGGCCTTTACCCTCTCGTATAGCGCACTGCTTTCGAAATACTCTTCCCTGGGATTGAATGTGAAAGTATCCTACCAGCATTTGGTCGAGATTGGAACCGGTGGTGAGAAGGGTAAAGGGACCTCCACCGATTTTGGGTTCGATATTGGTTATTTGCATAAACAGTTTCTAACCCCCCGCCTGACCATGGGACTCACGGTGACGAATATAGGGCCTAAGGTTTCCTTTATCGATCCTGCCCAGGCAGACCCACAACCTACTAACCTGACGCTGGGATTGAACTTCGCCCTCGCAGAGTCGCAATATAATCGGTTAAATATTGTCTATGACGTGGATAAACTCTTGGTGTCGTCTTATCCTGATATGGATTGGGACGGAGATGGTTTTATCGGTCGTTACGATGCGGAGGGACATTACTCTCCTGAACGAGGGGATTACAACAAAAATGGCCAGTTAGAAGTTGCTCACACCGATCCCATCTACTTGGCAATTTTCACCTCCTGGGTGGACGATTGGCTGTTGGGGGGCGATAGGGACCTTTATACTACCGGGAATGCCCCCGATCGTATAATTGGGGGCTATACCTGGGAAGATAAAAACGGCAATGGCGCCATTGATGTGGAAGAAGGTGAGATGATCCCTACGCCGGGCAAACCAGGAGATCCAGGATGGGGTATTTATAATGAGTACGGTCAAAGAGAAGTGGGCACCGGCAAAGAGCGCACCATCCAGAGTGAGTTGGATAAGTTAGTTCATAACATTGGCATAGAGTATTGGTATTCCTCCTATTTTGCCTTACGGGCAGGTTATTTGTATGATAAAATGGGGAAAATCAGTAATCCCACTTTTGGCGTGGGATTGCGGTTTGCGGGCTATGGATTTGATTTCGGGTACACTTCCGGGGAGCCGGGACATCCCCTCCAGAATACGATGCGTTTTTCGCTAAATATGGAATTTTAGCGAATTTTATTCCGTTCTTTTTCCATAATTCCATGACACCGTTTGGCCTGCGCTGCCTTATTGTTTATATGGCCATTATGTCAGCTCTAATGGCCGACGTTATTGGTTTTCGGCAGGTGGTCGCTTTGCGGGTTTCTTTTCAACCGGATGAATCCCCGGGGACAACGGGCGCGGGAACTTTCCTGGTAGCATCTGAAACGAATTCTTGTGGGGACTATACAATTGATCCACCCCCGCACGATCGCGACTACTTCGAAACCCAATTGGTAGCCGTGGACCACTACTTTAGGTCCGTTTCTTACAATCAATTTGGTCTCGACCTGGACACCGTGAACGTTTTCCCGATGGAAAGCAGTTATCAATTGGACCAAACAATGGATTATTATCATCCCTATGGCAGCTCGGATGAACTTTCTGAAGAACGCTTAACAGAACTATTTAAAGATGCCCTGGAGGCGGCTTACACTAAGGATTCCCTGGATTTTCCGGAAGGTAGTTTGATCATTGTCTTCCATGCTGGTATCGGCCAGGATTTCTCCCTCCCCTTTTTAGATCCAACACCCGAAGACATCCCCTCCACCTTTGTTGATTCCGGCATGATCACGAAGTATTATGATGGTCCACTGGTTTTCGGTAACGATACAGTCAGCCAGGGTATCTTACTCCCGGAAACACAAAATCATTTATTGTTTTCCAACGCCAATGATTTATTCCAGAGCGCCTCAGAACCCTGTGATTATCAGTATGGGTTAACGGGAACCCTGGCACTCATGGTGGGGTTTGTGGTGGGTCTTCCCCCCTTGTGGGATATTGAAACTGGCGAGAGCGGCATCGGTATGTTTGGGCTCATGGATCAGGGGTCCAATAACGGCCGGGGAGTCATTCCGGCTCCACCGGACGCCTGGACGAGGCTGTATGCCGGTTGGGAAAAACCAGTACCTGTTACACCCTCGCAAAAGGTTACCTTAACGGCCCGTTCACTGGCGGGAAAAGACCATTCCATGATAAAAATTGACATCAACGCAAGCGAGTATTTTCTCGTTGAAAATCGGTTGAACTGGTTCCGCCCGGGGGTGAGCCTGGATTCAGTGCGTTTTCGAACCTGGGAAACAACGAATCGCTACCCTCCCCTTATTGAGATAATCCTGGACTCCCTGAAAGATCGAGGACTGACTAAAAGTGAGAACAGCGTCATTACCGGGATACCTGACTACGACCTGGGCTTGCCGGCTTCAGGCTTATTGATTTGGCATGTTGATGAAGCGCGGATTTATGCCGGTCTCGCTGATTATCATGTCAACCTGAACCGTGAATTAAGGGGTGTGGATTTGGAAGAGGCTGACGGAGGTCAGGATATTGGGTATCCTTCAATCTTTTTATTTACTGATCCATCGTCCGGTTATTTTGGGGATATGTGGTTCTTTGGTAACCGGGAATATGTAAACGCCAATCCTGACATGAAGGGCTTGGCCCCTCGGTTCGGTCCTTTTACTTATCCTGATACGCGTTCCAATAGAGGCGCTGCAAGTTACCTTTTAATCGACGATATCAGCCCTCCAGGCGTAGAAATGTCTTTTGATGTTTCCAATTCGTTTTTAGCGGACGGTTTTCCGGATACGACGCTCCATATCCGCTTCTCTCTGGATTATACGGAGGATGGCATACCGGACTTGATTGGTGGGCAGGACTCCCTTTGGTGGATGGACGGAGCGACCGGTAGGCGGGTGTCTTTTTATCCTATACCCTCAGCTTCGTTTTTACTTTTTGGACGATCGAAAAGTTCAGGAACAACAAAGAATAACGAATTACTTTGCGTTAACTTGGTTAATGACTCACTCTATATTAATAGATGGGTGTTTGATGCGCAATTGTTGAGTTTTATACCAGCTACATCAAGACAAATCAAAGCAGAACTTCCCGTATTTATTCGGATGAGTGATTTCAGAAATGTTTCTCTTGAATGGTGGGAACGACGTGTCGTTGTTAGTGAGGATACCGTTTTAAGCCACCTGATCCCTGACTCCGTATTTCGTTATCATATGATCAGTGGTTCCGTAACAGATTTATCAACCAACACCACTCACAATATTACGGCTGGTATACGGTACTCTGGTGGATTAGTAGTAAAAGTGCTGCAAAGTTCGAGTTTGGAACAGGACAGCATTACCTATACCGGTCAGTTCGATCACCAATTCCTGGAGATCGGGATGGTGGACCTCGACCTGGATGGTTTACCGGAGATTATCGCCGTTGACAGTACAGGTGATGTTTACGCTTTTAACACCAACCTTACTCCGGTATCGGGATTTCCGGTGAGGTCGGAGGCCGTTCCACCGGTTTTGGCGAAAGACCTTTTCGGGGATGAACATCCCGAGTTGGTGGTTCAGCTTGTATCGGGAGACCTGATAGTTTTCAACTGGAAAGGAGAGCAGGAATACTATCTATCCAACCCCGTGGGAGATCGCCTGCAAATGCTCGGCGAATATGAGGGTCGGAATTGTATTCTCACCGGTTCAGCAATCTGGTTGTTTGACAAAGTCGGGTCGCCAGTAAGTTCCAATGCCTGGGTCCAGGTCCACGCCGATCCGGCAAATTCAAGGTCTTTGATATATTCCACAGCTTTACCTGCTCCGGATTCGAAAAGGTTGATCGACAAGTCCAAAACTTACGTGTATCCCAACCCCGCCAGGGAAGGTAAAGTAGTCTTTCGCGTCTATGTGGAATCGGCTCAATCGGTGGAGATAATGATTTACGACGTAGCGGGGTTTTTCGTCCGCCGGTTTAAAATGAACGCTCCCGTGCAACGGGAGGTTAACGAAGTAACCTGGAATGTAACGAATGTAGAGCCAGGGGTTTACTTTGCCGTCGTTAATGCGACGAATGGGTCTCAGAAAGAGTCTAAGCAAATTAAAATCGCCGTCATTCACTAACCCGATTCGCCGCCTATGATACGAAAACAATTCTTTTTGTACGGATTACTGGTTACCCTGACGTATTCTCAAGTGCAATACAACCATCCTGAAATAAAGTGGCAGTCTTTCGAGACGGAGCATTTCAAAATTCATTTCTACGACCAGACGGAGACCACGGCCCGGGAAGGCGCCGCCGTGGCCGAGCTAATCTATCCCCACGTAACTGCCTTGTATCAATTTGAACCCCGGGAAAAAACACACATTGTCTTCCTCGATACCGACGACATCTCCAACGGGGCTTCTTACTATTATGATAATAAAATTTACATCTGGGCCACACCATTGGATTTCGAATTGCGAGGCTCCCATCGCTGGTTGCAAAACGTCATTACCCACGAGTTTACCCACATCATTTCCCTTCAAAAGGCCATGAAGGCAGGCACCAAAATACCAGCGGTGTACCTCCAGTGGATGGGATACGAAAAAGAACGCCGTAAGGACGTCCTTTACGGTTATCCCAACCGTTTAGTGAGTTATCCTCTACCCGGGACGGTCGTGCCTCCCTGGTTGGCGGAGGGGGTGGCCCAGCTCATGTACGAGGGAGCCAACTGGGATGTGTGGGATACCCATCGGGATATGATTTTACGCGACCGCGTGATACACGATAAGCAATTGACGTTTACGGAAATGAATACTTTTGGGAAAAGGGGTATTGGCAACGAATCGGTCTATAATGCCGGTTACGCTTTTTGCCGGTACATCGCGGTGAAATACGGGGCCGATAAATTCCCTCAACTCATGGAATCTCTGTCAAGCCCCTTCCAATTTTCTATCGCCAAGACTATTAACAAGGTTTTGCATGTGTCGGCTAAGGAGCTGTATGACAGCTTTTCGGAAACGCTGCAAAAACGTTATGAAACGCTAACCATGACCGTTCAGAATAATGAACGGAAAGGAACCATCCTGGTCTCCGAAGGATCGGCCAATCTCTATCCCCGCTGGTCACCCGATGGAAATTCCTTTGCGTTTCTTTCTAACCGCGAAAATGATTATTTCGGTCAAACCGATCTTTTTCTTTACAAAATTAAGACCAGGGCACTTCACAAGCTCGTTTCCAATGTCCGGTCAGCACCCTCCTGGAACTCGTCTGGTAATGTCATTTACTATAGTCGCAAGCCGGATTTTCCCAATCGCCACGGTTCTTATTATTACGATCTGTATGCCTACGACCTTAACCAAGAAAAAGAATACCGTCTTACCAAAGATCGTCGGGTACAATCCCCCGTATTTATCCCCACTGATAGCAGTATTGTGTTTCTCTCTACCCGTGATGGAAGCCAAAACCTGTATCAACTTGATTTGCAAACAAGCGCCATTCGGGGCCTTACCGATTTCCAGGACCATCGCATACTCTCTAGTGTCGTGTACGATACAACGCGGCATCAATTACTGTTTACCGTTACGCAAAATCATTTTCGTAATATTGCCTATTTGTCTCTGGAAGATTCTACGTTGGGTTGGTTAATGGATGATCCGGAGTGGGATGAGCGCGATATCATTGCCAATGGCGACCTTTACGTTTATTCAGAAGATCGCAGTGGAATTTTTAATTTGTACGGTTTTAATCCTAAAACCCGAGAACAGGGCTATTTAACTAATGTATTCGGGGGCGCTTTCATGCCCGACATAAATAGGAAAGGGGAAACGGTTTATTCGTTATATGAGGACGGGGGGTATAAGATCGCCCTTTTGGATTCGCTCCAGTGGATTGAGCCAGAAGTTGTAGGTTATACTCCAACCTATTATCGTCGGAACCAAGCCCTCGCTCCCCCCCTGGTACAATTAGATTCCACGGAAGCCCAACCTTATAGCGATCAATTTCCCAATATGTTTGTGCTGCCCAAGTTGATGGTCGACTACGGCACCGTGAAACCGGGCTTCTTTTTCTACTCTACGGAAATTTTGGAACGCCTGGCCCTCTTCGGAATGGCTTCCGTGAATCAGATTAAGGACGTGGACTTTTTCTTTATGTTCGAATACCGGGGATTTTATCCCACAATGTTCATGGAGTTCTATTTCTTAACCCGGAATGTGAATGAGAAATATTATTACTCGGTTATTCCAATTGATGATCGCCTGAAGTTTCAACTGCTACAATTTCGGGGCGGCTTACGATTTCCTCTTTTGGGCATTAGCCAGTTAGAATTATACGCGGTCTGGCAAAGATACCGGGCCTTTGTGAAAGATTATATTCCCAAAGAACAAATTTTACAGGGAACGGCTTACGATTATTACCAGGGTTTGAGCGGGGGTATTCGTTGGAATCTCACCGCCATGAAACCCCGCTTTGACCAGGAGATAAACCCCTCACAGGGTTTTGAGCTAAACCTTGACCTGGGATACGAAGATAACCACTTTATCGATAGATTGGACTTTTCAAAGTACAGTACTATTATCTCCGTGTTTAAAGCTAATCCCACCGTTCGTTTCCAGGGGACCGGTCGTTATCATTTGGAACTGCCCCGTACGAAACGTTGGACGATTACCATTGAGGCTCAGAGCGGCTGGATGTCCAACACCCAGGCGGACTCTTTTTTCAACTTTTTCGGCGGTGGCTTGGAGGGAATCCAGGGTTATCCCTATTACAGCATTGAGGGTAATCGTTGGCTCATGGGTGAAGTCGCCTTTCGCGTGCCCCTTTTCCGTCAACGCCATTATTCCGTAGGATGGCTAATTTTACAAAACAGTGTTTTGGGTTTCCTTTTTCAGACCGGTGATGCCTGGAACGGAGCGGAAGCAACCCCTCAATGGAAACGCTCCGTGGGAATTCAGTGGCGACTTAATGGCTTTTCCTTTTATAATTTCCCCACTGCTATTCAGGTGGAACTCCACCGTGGTTTAGATCATTTCACCAGGAAAGTATTTAATCAACCCAACTCGAAAGACATCTTCAGCTATGGACAAGAAAATCGGTTCTACCTTTCCATTTTATTTAGCTTCTAAACACAGTTTTCGGGTCTTTATGGTGTTGCCGTTCCTCAGCGCCTTGTGGGCTGGTGATTTATTCACTTACGACCCCCGCTTTCAACCAGCCTTCCCCGTGAATCCCAGCGTAACTGCCTTGGCGACCACCACGGATTGGCTGACTTTACAACCGGATTCCATCCCGGAGGATAGTTTAGGCGTTCAGGGGATCGTCTACCCCGGGAAAGCGCTGCTCTTTTCCTTGATTCTTCCCGGATCAGGACAGTTTTACAACCAGGCGCCCTGGTGGAAAACAGCCCTCTTCGCCGGCGTTGAGGTCGTGGGTATTTCCAGTTGGTGGTACCTCACCCACCGAGCCGACGACATTCGTCTGGATTACGAAAAATTCGCCGATGAACACTGGTCATTAAAAAGTTGGGTTACGACCAGGGGTTATTTTGAACCTGTCCTTTTCGCCAATCAGACAATCGATAGTCTGACGAATATTTATACGTCTACCCATCATCTCACCATTATCGTGGATGGGGCATATCTCACCTCTCAAGAGCTTTATTTCCACCAGGAATGGGGGTATGACACTACCGTGACGGTTCTGCGTGATCGGGACTTTTATGAAAATATTGGTAAGTACGATCAGTTTTTAGGCGGGTGGGATGATGCCTATAGTGATAATGGTACCCCTCTTTGGCGTAAGGAAGAAAAGCATGTTGGTGATAGTACCGAGTTTATCTATATGACCGACAATAAAAAGAAGTACCTCAATATGCGCTACGACAGCAATCAATTGTTGACTATGGCGAAGTATGCGGTGAGCGCAGTAATGCTCAACCATATTTTTAGTGCCATGGAAGCCGTTTTTTACAGTCAACGAAAGTCACGACCAAAGCCTCCGGTTCAAGCGGAAGTTGGGTTGATTTACGATCGTTATGCCCCCCACGGAATTGGTGGTGTCAGGCTGTCATTTTTATGGTAAAACTCTCTCTAACAACGGTAAGACTGCTGCGGACTTACCTGCTACTTTTCTTGTTTTCTGTTCTTTTGTTTACCGGGTGGGGGTGCGCTTCCAATGCGGACGATACCGATGACAACCTCCAGGAACGCTTTGACCGGGGAAAAACTTTTTTGGAGAAGAAGAAATACCTCCGCGCCCAGGAAGAATTTAATTACGTGGTGGTGAGTGGTTCACACACCGACCTGGGCGATGACGCCCAATTTTATCTGGGGGAATCGTACTTTTTCAATAAAGAATATATCTTAGCCATTGCCGAATATGATCGCCTGGTGCGACGCATGGGCTTTAGTCCTTATGTGGAAAAGGCCCGTTGGCGAATCTGTCAGAGCTATATGGAAGAATCACCAAAGTATTACCATGACCAGGAATATACTCGCAAAGCCCTGGAGAAACTTCAGGAGTTTATTGAAGATTATCCCCAGTCGGAGTATCGTGAAGAAGCCCTTAAAACGGTGGCTAAATTACGCAATAAACTGGCGAAAAAAATTTATGAAACCAGCCTACTCTATATTAAAATGGAGGAATACAAATCAGCCCTAATTACCTTGGAGGATTTAATAACTACTTATTATGACACCGACTACATTGGTCTGGCTCACGTGGAGGTAATTCGTTGCCATAGTTTGCTTAACGAAGTGGAAGAGGCGGAGGACTATTATCAAAAGGTAGAACCGATTTTAAAAGAGAAGAACCTGGCAGATAAGGCTCGGAGCTGGATCGAGAAAGCCCAACAACGCCAGGATAGAGGATCTTGAAGAACAATAATTTTGTCACCTCTACTACTGGCTTCCTTGGAGGCCTAATTAGCCACTGGTTTGTATTTCAGAGGAGCGTGTGATACCTAATGAAGGTTTGTCTCTTCGGAGGAACATTTGATCCCCCGCATATTGGTCATCTATTAGTCGCTCAGACGATTTTTGAGGCTGAACAGTTCGCCAAAATTGTCTTTGTCCCGGCCTACCATCCTCCCCAGAAAAATAATGTTACCCGGGTAAAATTGCGCCTGGAGATGTTGCGCATGGCCATCCGCGACAATCCGAATTTTGAAATCTCCGACATCGAAATTCAGCGCGGAGGCATTTCTTACTCCCTAAACACTATTTTGGATTATCGAGAAAAACACCACCTGAAACGCGAGGAACTTTATTTTTTAATCGGAAGTGACACGTTACTCCAATTTCACACCTGGCATAAACCTCGAGAAATCCTGGCGAGTTGCCAAGTTATCGTAGCCCTGCGGCCGGGGTTTCGCCCCAGCGATATCCCGAACTGGATTTTACGACGGATACAATTTGCCAATATCCCCAGGTTCGAAATTTCTTCCTCTACCATCCGGGAACGTTGGAGGGCCAATAAAACTATTCGCTATATGGTAACCCAACCGGTTTGGGAATTCATTAACCGCCATAATTTGTATAATGTCACTTAGCATTCTTCTCCTCCTTGGTGGTGCCTTAGCGCTTTACTTTGGCGCCGAATGGATCGTACGAGGAGGCAGTCAATATGCCCTACGATTAGGACTATCACCAACTATTGTAGGGTTGACCATCGTAGCTTTTGGTACGTCTCTGCCAGAACTCCTTGTGAGTCTCATTGCCGCTTTGGAGGATACCAATACTGTTGCCATTGGTAATATTGTCGGTTCAAATGTAGCCAACGTCGGCTTAGTTTTAGGGCTGAGTACATTCATTTTTCCGGTGACTATTGTATTCTCGAAGATAAGATATGACCTGATATTCTATTTAGTGGTTTGTGCCTTCTTTGTCTGGTTCTGTTGGAATGGTTATATTAGCAGGGGAGAGGGCGTCATTCTTTTTATCGGCATCATCCTTTACACTAGTTACTGTTTTCTCCATCCCCAGGGACGGGTAGAGGTGGTAAGTGAGGGAACCCTGTCATCTGTTAAATGTATTACTCTGCTCGTCTCCGGCGCGCTTTTGCTCGGGGTGGGGGCCTATTATTTTATCGATGGCGCAGTTCAGATGGCCCGTTTCTTGGGAGTGAGTGAGATTGTTATCGGTATGAGCATTGTTGCTTTAGGGACATCTTTACCAGAGTTAGCCACTTCTGTGGTGGCTGCTTTTCGCAAAGAAAGTGGTATTTCCATCGGCAATATTATTGGGTCGAACCTGTTTAATATCCTTTCCGTCATCGGCTTGGTATCCATCGTCCATCCCCTGACCGTCCCCACCTCTATCCTCTATCGAGAAGTTCCTTTTATGATCGCTTTCGGAGTTGTACTAATCCCGCTGGCTCTCCTGCGGCAACCAATTTCTCGTATTAACTCCAGCCTCTTGATAGTAAGTTACGGACTTTTTCTGTGGATCCTATTTTAACTCCAGGGCAAATGAAGTTCTCGGGCCACTACGCTAGGTTTAATTGTCATGATTAAGCTGGAAAACGTTTCTTACAATTACCAGCGCAGCCCGGGTGTGGTAAACGTTAACCTGACGATTGAAGAGGGTGAATTCGTCTTTCTAATCGGCCCTACCGGTTCGGGGAAAACCACCATCCTTAATTTGATTTACATGTCGATTCTGCCGGATAGTGGGACGGTGACTGTAAATAGATACCGTTCCGATAAAATTCGTCGGCGGCAGATTCCACGGCTGCGTCGCGAGGTGGGTATGATTTTTCAGGATTACCATTTATTGGGAGACCGGAATCTTCTCGAGAACGTCGCCTTAACGCTACACGTCTTGGGGTACTCCCGTTTGGAAATTGCTGAGCGCGTGAGGGATGTCTTACAAGCTGTGGGGTTGGAGGACAAGGAACGTCATTACCCCGATGAACTTTCGGGCGGGGAACAGCAACGGGCTTGCATTGCCCGCGCCCTGGTGAAAGAACCGTCTATCCTGTTGGCCGATGAACCCACTGGAAACCTGGATCCCATTACTTCTTTTGAATTTATCAAACTCTTAGAAGAAATTAATCAGGAAGGGACGACGATTTTAATGGCTTCTCACAATTACGGATTGATAAAAGGACGGGGTCATCGAATCGTTGAAATCCAGGAGGGACGGCTGCGTTAAGATGGTAGATAAAGCCTTATTTTTATTAGGAGAGGGGATAAAAAACTTGTGGCGCCACCGCATGACAGCCCTCACTGCAGTGGGGTCTATCTTTCTCACTCTCTTTCTAATTGGCGGCCTGCTGTTGGTGGGACAACAAACCCAGAAGATGATTGTTTATCTTCGATCGAAATATAAAATTGAAGTTTTCTTTGCCGATTCCGTCAGTGAAAAACAGACCGTGGCACTTCAAAAACAGATTCAAACCATCCCCGGTGTCTTATCCACGACCCTTATTTCCAAAGAAGACGCAATAAAGATATTCCGCTCCCAGTTTGGAGAGGACATCCTGGACTTATTGGATTACAATCCCCTGCCTATCAGTTGTGTGGTCAATGTGGAACGGGAAGGACGGAACAATTTGAATATTGACGCCATAATCGCCCAGATTAAAGAGATGAAGGGTGTGGATACGATCCGTTATCAAGGCCACCTTATTAGAAAAATTGAGTCGGCGTACCAGCGCTTTTACAAAGCTGTGCTTTTGGGTTCCATCGTTATTCTTTTAGTCACCGTAATGATAATTTCCAGTACGATAAAATTGACGATCTATACGAAAGCCGATTTGATCAAGGCCTTGAAAATAGTGGGAGCTTCGCATTTATTTATTAAGATGCCCTTTATTATCGAGGGGATGTTCGTGGCAATCTTGGGCTCCGCCCTGGCAATTGGTATGCTCTGGGTTAGTGTTTTAGTAACCAACAGTTTTTTAATGCGGTACACGGCTTTTCAACTGGAAATGAATTGGATGGTGTGGGTCTGGTTGTTGCTCATTGCCATGGCGATTAGCATTTTAGGAACCAGTCGTGCCACTACCAAATTTTTAAAGTCCTAATACCATATTTCCATCTTGACGTATGATTAAGAATAAATCTAATTTTATTAGATGAATACGGATTTTTTACCCGACCTAACTGAGCGTGAGCAATTGATCCTAAAAGCCACGGTGGAGGATTATATTGCCGTTAATAAACCCATTGCTTCCTTCTATTTAAAGTCGAAGCATCGATTCCAGTGGAGCCCAGCGACGATCCGCAACACGTTGGCCAGTTTGGAACGCAAGGGTTTCTTAACTCATCCTCATACCTCTTCCGGACGAATACCCACTGATATTGGCTACCGTTATTATGTCGACCATCTCTTAGAAGAATCACCGGAAACAATCGCCGAATACAACGATATTCTTGATCGACTGACAACGGTCTCTAATAACATTGAAGAACTCCTACAGACGACGGCTGCTATGCTAGCGAAAGTCAGTCACTTATTCAGTATCGTCGTATTGCGCCAATACAATCGTAGTATTGTCACCGATATCGAATTGGTTTATCTCTCTTCCGAGCGGGTGATTATGGTCTTAGCCATGAACTCCGGTTTGATCCAGTCCATGGTATTCAATCTGCAAATTTCGGTGAGCCGGAGCATGTTGGCGTTGGTGACGTCCATTCTCAAAGAGCGCTTGTTAGGTTTAACCTTAGCCGAAATCCAGGCCTCTATCGACGAACGTTTAAGAGATACCGATATCTACAATCACGAAATCGTCCAAATCTTGGTAAAACGTCCCAAAGAACACTTCAGCGTGACTGAAAATAAATTGACGTATAGTTCTTCTTTAGCAGAATTGTTGTCCTATCCCGAATTTCAGCAGATAGACAACCTGCAGAAAACCCTCCCTGCGCTAGAAGATATTAATCCCCTGGAGTTACTACCCAGGACAACCTCTTCACAGATAGATATTGTCACCATTGGTCAGGAGAATCCCGATCAACGACTGAAAGAGTGTACTGTAATGGCCACCACCTTCGAGAACGTGAATCTGACAGGCCAGTTAGGTGTCATTGGTCCCTTGAGGATTCCTTATCCAACGATATTAACCATCCTGAAAAACTTTTCGGAGATAATGAAACATGTCTACTAAGGTTACCCCTAAAGGAGCCCCTAGAGGAAAGGCGAAAACTACTGCGCCAAAGCCAAAAACGTCCAAAAAGAGCGGAGCTGCCAAACGGGAATCGAAAAAGATCACCGAACTGAAAAAGAGGATTGCTGAATTAGAAGATAAAAACCTACGTCTGAAGGCCGAATTTGATAATTTCCGAAAACGTAAAGAACGGGAGATCATCCAGCTCTTAAAATATGAAGGCGAGACTGTTATCAAGGACGTTTTGACAATCATGGATGACCTGGAACGCTTGGTGGAGGCGTTAGAATCCAACGGGAGCAAACAATCCGAATCTTTTCGCCAGGGAATCACACTCATCATTAATAAGATCAAAAAGTTACTACTTGAACGTGGCGTGGAAGCTTTTGGAGAACCGGGCACCCAGTTGGATTCTGAACTACATGACGCTCTGATGGTTCGTACCGAGGATGGGAAAGAGGATAATGAAATTTTAGAGGTTTTTCAAAAAGGTTATCGCTACAAGGACCGCATCATTCGCCATGCCAAGGTGATTGTGAATAAAAAATGAGAGATTTGTATGAGGTCTTGGGGGTCGAGCGCAATGCTTCTCAGGAGGAAATTAAAAAAGCTTATCGCAAGCTGGCTTTAAAGTATCATCCTGACCGGAACCCTGACGATAGTGAAGCCGAAAAAAAGTTTAAGGAAGCGGCCGAAGCTTATGCCGTTTTAAGCGATCCCCAAAAACGATCCCAGTATGACCAGTTTGGACATGCGGGAGTTGGTTTAGGGGACACTGGAGCCGGTGGGTTTGATACCGGTGGTTTCCACATGTCCATGGAAGATGCCATTCGCCAGGCCATGGATATGTTTGGTGGTGATGACCTGTTCAGCAGTTTCTTTGGTAGTGGCGGCCGTCGGCGGTCCCGGGTACGTGACGGCAGTAACCTACGCATCACGCTCCCCTTGGATTATTCGGAGATTGTCAAAGGTGCGGAGAAGAGTATTCGCGTCAAACGGATGGATGTTTGTGATTTCTGCCACGGCACCGGAGCGCGCCCAGGCACGAGTCCCACCACTTGTAAACAGTGTGGCGGAATCGGTCGGGTTCGGCAAATGTCCCAATCATTCATCTTTCAGTCGGTGGTGGAACGGGAATGCCCTGTCTGCCAAGGGAGTGGGCAGGTGATTGAAGCACCCTGTCCTCGATGTCGCGATGGATTGGTACGCAAAACCAAGGAGATTAAGGTAAAGGTACCACCAGGCGTGGCCAGTGGGAATTATATGACGCTCGCGGGACAGGGGAATAAGGGGCCCCAGGGCGCCCCGGCCGGGGATTTAATTGTGTTTTTTGAAGAGCAGGAACACCCCTTTTTTGTGCGTCATGGCGATGATGTCCTTTTGGAAGCGGAGATCACGTTTTCTCAGGCGGCCTTGGGGTGCAGTTTGAAGGTTCCAACTATCGATGGACATGCCAGTTTGATCATTCCAGCTGGCATTCAGTCGGGACAAATGTTGCGGATGCGGGGGAAAGGGTTCCCCCATTTACACAGTTCACACCGCGGGGATCAATTGGTAAAAATTCAAGTTACTACTCCTCGTTCTCTTTCCAGAAAACAAAAAGAACTATTCCGGGAATTGGCCAAAGCAAACGGTAATCCCAAAACAGTGTTTAAAAAAGTAAAACTTTAGGTGACCCTTTTCACTAAACAAGAGAAGCTGGTTCTGAAATTTTTAGGCTTATCGCTTGCCGTGGGATTGGTGATCGGTGGGCTACGCCATTTAGGGGTTTTTCAAGAGGGAACCGACCTTCAATTAGAAACGGAAATGGCCACTTTTGACAGCCTCTCGGCCCGCTCGCCAACAGCCATGCCATCTGAATCCCTAAGCATTGACCGTAAAACTAATGAAAGTAATCCTGTGACGGCTGTAAAATTAGTCGATATCAATACAGCGGATAAAGCCGAATTGATGACTATCCCTACCATTGGGCCGGTAACCGCCGACCGGATAATAAGCTATCGGCAGGATTTTGGTCCTTTTACAAAAATTGAGGAATTAGGTCGGATAAAAGGCATCGGCGAAAAAACACTGGCAAAGATAAAACCGTATATAACACTCTAAACTGAGCAATCCTTGGACGAACGCAAACGACAACTGTATTCCGATTTATTAGAGTTAGCAATCGTTTTAGCTCTACTGTTCATGGTAATCACCATTTATGTACCCCGGGCGATCTGGGACGAAGAAGAGAAATACCAGAACCTAAGTCGGTTTAATATGGAAAATGTCTTTAATGTGGAAACCTTTTACCAGGAATTAACTGACCAGTATGATGAAAATGGCTTGTGGGCCCTAAGTGTGGTGAACGCTGTGCGGGATTCCCTCACCGCCGATTCCACTTACCTGGGTGAACGCACCCTTACACTACTGGAACACCCCATTACGGTTACCATTCCCAAAGGGTACGATGTAGAGTTCGATACCACCTTTGGTTTTCTAAAATCCAGGCGGGACACTATTTTTGATACAACGGTAACAGTCGTCCTTTATTCGTCGACACTCTCGCGGTATGATACGACATATATTCCCAAGAACAAGCTGGCTGTTGTTCGTGCTGATTCCAATTTCAGTGCCGTTTTGGGAGAAGAGCCCACTTTTCGGGTGGAAACAGTGTCGTATTATGATTCTTACATGCCCGATTCGTCCATGTTTTTCTGTCCTCTTACCAAAAAGCCATACGTAATTACCATTAGTGAGGACCAATCCAGTTTAAAGGTAGCCAGTCCCATCACGCAACCCTATGTAGAAGGTCGTTACTTGCTCTTTTCTTTTCGCGCTGAGAACCACGGTTTCATAAATGATGGGGTTCGCAGCTGGGAGCAGTAACGCATCTTCTGTGATCCTTTTATCCCTTTCTGAATCTCACCTCACATGTGCCCACTGGTCCCCCACCAGGGAACGCCCCCTATTAACCGGTATTACGCAGGAATCCTTCTCCAGACCCCTTACTGAAGTCTTCTACTCCGAGAGCGAGTTTACTTCGCTCATTAATACCAGTCTGCACAAAGTCCTTGAAATTATACCTTTCGAGGGTAACCAGATTCAAGTTGTGGTCCCCAATTCCTTTGTAGTGTACGATTTTCAGGACCAGGTAGCAGAGCTCAGTCTCCCCGATACCTGGAACTATATTGAGTGGAAACACTCCCAGCGTTGGGGAGTATTGGCTGAAAAACGGCAATTGTTTGGTTGGCCGGTAGGTAGTAAATCCAATGCCGTACAGTATCTTTCCTGTCCCTCTGTAATTACTACCGTTTTAAAGCTGACCATCGCCGAACAAGGTGGTCGACCAGTGTGGATGGGGACGGAAGGCTCGGTGTTTCAACCCCACTTCGACCGTTTGTATAGTGCGGTAATATTTGTCCAGGGGAATGTTTACGAATTATATCGCGCTACCGAAGCAGGATTTACCTATTGCACTCTTCGGTTTAGTCAGGGAGGTCTGCGCCTAATAAATGGTGGTGGCGATTTAAACTGGGTAGAAAACTTCCTTCTGAAACCGGAAATAAATTCACCGGACGTTGGCGAACTGCCCCTCCTTATCGTAGACCCCCTTTCGGAACGCCGACAACGCCATTGGGAAGCGTTGAATATCCATTATTTCCAGCCCCTCGAGGGTGTAAATACCGAAGAAGTCACCATACCGGAAACAATCGATCAACGCACACTGAATATCATCACCACCGTCGTTGGGACTTCCCCCGAGGAACATGGGATAAATATGTTCAGTACCATAGGTTTGCAAGAGAAGAAAGAACCCGTTCGTAAACCAGTTGAATTAAAAGTTAAAAAAGAGAGAAAGAAAGCGAGGAAAGTAATTGTACCTAAACAGGAGCACCGCCAAACCACTCTTCAAATATTAACGGCCATTGTCTTCATAGGTGCGATTGTCTTTACCATTTATCTAAAAACGAGTTCTACGGAGAAATTAGTGCCACCCCCTACGACCAGTGTGGTAACAGATACCCTAACTTCTTCGGAACCGGAAAAAGATTCTATACTCGTTGCCGAAAACGTACTGACCACAAAGGATCTACCCTATACTGCCAAATTACTGGCTTTAAGAGACCTTTCTTATTCCATCACTTCTACGGTACAACACCTCTTTGCGAATGTTGATCCCCAAACCATTACCTTCTTGTCTATCAGCGATCAGAACTTGCACGTAGAAATGACCGGCAGGGATACCATGGGACTGGATACGACTGGTATTGGGTATTCCTTCCGCCATGTGATGAAAACCATTTCCTGCTGTGGTGGTACCTTACATAGTTACGACTTAAACATCCTAACAGACACCGAATCCTTCACCGACTCGATTTGGACCATGACGGCGATTATGTCCGCTCTGAATTCATCTTTCCCGGACCTTGGAATTGTCCAATTGGGACCGCGAAAGGTGGGGCAGTGGCAGCAGTTTCCTTTAATCCTACGCTTGGAAGGTTATTCCCACTTGCAACCCTTGTTAGAGACTTTGCGGACTTATGGTGACTATGCTTTTGTTCATAAAATTATTATACGCAGGGATTTACAAAAAACTATGCACCAGACGGTTCTATATTTGTCGGTTTTTCAATTTATTGCTTCACCAACATAGGCCAAAATTCCGTCTTAAGGAATGCAAATCATAGCAGGCCGTTTTAAAGGTCATACAGTACACACTTTTAAAAAGGCGCCCTATCGTCCCACGCAGGCAAGGGTGCGTAAGAGCCTCTTTGATTTATTGCCCGGACTCGAGGAAGCCGTTGTTCTTGATCTCTACGCCGGTACCGGGATTATTGGGTTCGAAGCAGCCAGTCGCGGTGCTCAACAAGTGGTTTTTGTAGAGCAGAGTCTCCGGGCGATAAAATTACTAAACCATAATTGTAAACTATTTGCGGGAGTGGAGTTTATCGTAGAACCGGTAGATGCCCTTAAGTATCTCCAGCACTGTGGTCAATTTGATCTCATATTTGCCGATCCACCTTACCAGAAAGGGGTCTTTAATTCACTGATTGAATTGTCCCTGGTGCGTCTTAATATCGGTGGGCATTTTGTCCTGGAAACCAGTCGGTCTGCAACCAATTTTACCGGTGATCGTATCAAACTTTACGGTGACACTAAATTAACAATCTGGAGCAAGAAGTGATGAAGAAGATAATCTATCCCGGCACGTTTGACCCCATGCACTACGGACATTTAGACATTGCTGAACGGGCGTCGAAGTTGTTTGATGAATTGGTTTTTATGGTAGCAGTAAATGTTGAGAAAACACCGCTCTTTTCCCTGGAGGAACGCGTTGCTCTCATTCGGGAATCCACACAGCACTTGCCCAACGTAAAAGTGAAATCATCGGGTGAACTGGTGGCCCATTTTGCCCAAAAGGAAAACGCCTTGGCCCTTATTCGGGGATTACGGCATGTAAGTGATTTTGAATTCGAATTCCAAATGGCCATGATGAATTATCATTTAAATCCTCAGGTAACGACCATTTTGATGATGCCGGATGAAAAATATATTCATATCAATTCCACGGTGGTAAAGGATGTGGCCCGATTGAAAGGGGATATCGCAGATTATGTTCCACCGCCGGTGTTACGCCAGTTAAATTCTAAATTTCACGATTAATATTTCGTAATTTTAACGTTTAAAATAAGCGTAATCGGGAGATAGATCATGCCGACATATGATTATTTATGTAATCATTGTGGTTACCAATTCGAGTATTTTCAAGCCATGTCAGACGAGCCGTTGAAAACCTGCCCACAGTGTGGTCAGTCAGTACGCCGGTTGGTTAGCGGTGGTTCGGGACTGATTTTTAAAGGGTCCGGATTCTATTTAACCGATTACAAACGCAAAACGGAACCGGAGAAGAAGACTCCTTCCAAGAAGACTGACGAAAAAACGAAAACGACATCAAAAGTAGAGGCGTCTAAAAAATGAACACTCCGAAATTAGCAACTCCCCCCACAACCGGAGAAAAGATTCAATTATCTCAAAACCGTTTACAAGTGCCTGACCATCCCATTATCCCCTTCATCGAAGGGGATGGTATTGGTCCCGATATTTGGCGGGCGGCCAAGCTCGTTCTGGATGCCGCTGTGAGACGCACCTACCAGGGATCGAAAAAAATCCACTGGATGGAAATTTATGCAGGGGGGAAAGCCTACCAAATGTCCGGGGAATGGCTACCCGAGGAAACCCCCCAGTTGATCCAGGAATATTTCGTCGCCATCAAAGGACCATTGACTACCCCGGTTGGTGGTGGCATTCGCAGTTTGAATGTCTCTCTGCGCCAGATCCTGGACCTATACGCCTGTGTACGACCAGTGCGCTATATTAAAGGCGTACCTAGTCCGGTGAAGCATCCCGAGCGGCTTAACGTCATTATTTACCGGGAGAATACAGAAGATGTGTACGCTGGAATCGAATGGGAGAGTGACACCTCCCTGGCCAACCGTCTCATTGAAATACTCCGCGACGATTTTGGCTGCAATATCAGGGAAAAATCTGGCATCGGTATTAAACCCATCAGCCCGTTCGCTACTAAACGACTGGTACGGAAGGCGATTCGATATGCCCTGGAACACCAATTACCTACCGTTACCCTGGTGCATAAAGGGAACATCATGAAATATACTGAAGGGGCATTTCGGGACTGGGGTTACCAGTTGGCCAAAGCTGAGTTCCCTAAAGAAGTGATCACCGAGCAGGACTTATGGGATCGACAGGGTGGAAAGCCCAATGGTAAAATCGTCATCAAAGACCGCATTGCCGACGCTATGTTTCAACAGGTGCTCCTCCGGCCTGATGAGTATCATGTTATTGTTACACCCAATTTGAACGGAGATTACTTATCTGATGCTTGTGCCGCACAAGTGGGGGGATTGGGCATGGCGCCGGGGGCTAATATTTCTGATCACGTCGCCCTTTTTGAGGCTACGCACGGCACGGCGCCGAAATATGCCGGGCAGGATAAAGTAAATCCCAGTTCTCTGATCCTTTCGGGTGTGATGATGCTGGAATATCTAGGTTGGCAGGAGGCTGCCGATGGCATCGTGGAAGCTATCCGCGCCACTATTGAGCAAAAGACCGTAACTTACGATCTCGAACGGCAGATGGAAGGGGCAACGAAAGTATCCACTTCCGGTTTCGCCGAAGCGATCGTGGGTAATTTGTAATTTCACCACCCATCTTCTTTTGGAAAAGGTGCCCTACTTTTGGTGCCCCTTTTTTAATTTTCTTCCAGGAAAAGGATGACGGTTTTGTTTATTGACTATACACAAATTACCTGTCACTCTGGAAAGGGAGGTCCGGGTGCGGTGACTTTCCGTCGGGAGAAGTACATTCCCAAGGGTGGGCCCGATGGGGGAGACGGTGGCCGAGGAGGGCACGTCATCCTTGCCGTGGACCCGCATCTACATACATTACAGGATTTACGCTATCGAAAAACGTACCGTGCGCCCGCCGGTCGACCGGGTGGTTCAAAACTGCAAAGCGGTAAACAGGGGAAAGACATCGTCATTAAAGTCCCTCCAGGCACGGTGGTTAAGGATGCCTCTACCGGTAAAATACTGGTAGACCTGATTAATCCTGGTGACCAGTTCTTAGTTTGTCCCGGAGGGAAAGGAGGGCGAGGAAATGCCTCGTTTAAATCGGCTACTCACCAAACTCCCCGCTATGCGCAACCAGGTCTCCCGGGGGAAAGCCGCGCTTTAATTCTGGAATTAAAAGTCTTAGCTGACGTGGGGTTGGTGGGACTTCCGAATGCGGGGAAGTCCACCCTTTTAGCTACTCTTACCGCTGCCAGACCAAAAGTCGCTGACTATCCCTTTACAACCCTACAACCCCATCTGGGAATCGTAAAGACCGGTGATATGCAATCCTTTGTTATGGCTGACATTCCTGGTCTAATTGAAGGAGCCAGCCAGGGTAAGGGCTTGGGACACCGCTTCCTAAAACATATTGATCGCACCAGGATGATTGTCATGTTGATAGAAGTGGGGGAGGACAATCCTATAAAAGTTTTACAAACCCTTAAACAGGAACTGGCGAATTTCAATCCGCACCTATTAGGAAAGGATTTTATCGTGGCACGTTCAAAGATTGATTTAATCGCCGGGCAGAAAAAGCAATTCCCTTCGTGGCAACGGTTTCCCCATTCCTTTTTGGATATTTCTGCTGTAACAGGGGAAGGGTTACCCCAATTAGTGGCCGAGATCAGGAAACGTCTCGATGAACACTGACCAAATCATTGCCTTATTGAATCTTCTTCATACCCGGGGAGTTGGTCCTCAACGAGTTCGTAGCCTGGTATCGTATTATCGTGATCCCAGAGTGATCGGCGACTTGTCGTATAAGGAATTGTGTCTTGTGGAAGGAGTGGATACAAAAACGGCCCAGGCGATCTTAGAAAAGGGGGAAAAGGAATATGGCCCGGCGGAGTGGGAACGCATTCGGAAGAAGAAGGTGGAGGTGATTACGTTTTGGGATCCTACTTATCCGGTTTTGTTAAAGAAGATTTATGATCCCCCGGTGATTCTATACAGAAAAGGGCAGGCCTTGCGAGCGGAGGAAGACTGTGTCGCCGTGGTGGGTACGCGCAAACATACCCCTTATGGGAAGCAAGTCGTCCAAAGCCTGGTAAAGGAGTTGGTCAAATTAGGGATTACCATCGTAAGCGGTTTAGCCCGGGGTATTGATACGCTGGCTCATCGGGAAACCCTGAAATATTGCGGACGGACCATTGCCGTTTTAGGGAGTGGAATTGATGTGATTTATCCGGCGGAGAATCGATCCCTGGTTTCGGCTATCTGCCAGCAGGGGACGATCATCTCTGAGTTTGAAATGGGGGCCAAGCCAGATGCCGGTAACTTTCCCCAACGGAATCGCATTATCAGCGGCCTCTGTCAAGCCACGATTGTAATTGAGGCGGGTCATCATAGTGGGGCCATTCTCACTGCCCTCAATGCCGTGGATCAGAATCGCGAAGTATTTGCTGTCCCTGGAAGAATAACCGATGCGAAGAGTGTGGGTTGCTTACGATTAATTCGCAACGGAGCCATTCCCCTGGAACGAGCCGAGCAGGTTTTAGATAATATTCACTCCAAAATGTTTCGGCCTCCCAAACCCCAACAGCAGGAACTTCATTTGGAATTGACTAAAGTTGAGCGTCAACTCTGGGAGTTATTAAGTTCCGAGCCGAAACATATCGATGAAATCGTCACTGCCAGCCAGATAGATGTGACCGAGGTGTTGGCGACCCTACTGGAAATGGAACTGAAGGGAGCAGTGATCCAGTTGAGTGGGAAACAGTTCGTTCGCGCCTAAGGAAAAGTTGGGATTTCCATAGGACCGGCGGTAATTTCGCCCGTTCAATTTTGCGATAACACGTTTTTTATTCACTTCAATGCTTGGAGAGGTGGCCGAGCTGGCTGAAGGCGACCGCCTGCTAAGCGGTTGTAGGCAGTGCTCCTGTCTACCGCGGGTTCGAATCCCGCCCTCTCCGCTCTATGTGGTGCGTTTAGTGTTTTTCTTCATTTTATTATACCCATTTTAGTTTAGGAATTTTCTCTTAGCGCCACCTTTCAGGGCAGTGTTGAGACAAGAAAGCAGTCTTAGGGGGTTTACCCCCTTTTACTCATCGTAACAACTAAGCTTCCCTGTACTTTTCTTTGGAAGAAAAGTACCAAAAGAATCGTCGCGGTAAAAAAACCGCGTGCCTCTGCAGGTGCACCCCGGGGATGAATTGAAACTACCGGGTGGAATAAGTAGCCGGTCAATCGTACCGCCTTCTAATCATTAGTTCAAGCCTGGGTGGTTATTAGTTGTATCAATTGTTACTTATTCCCCAAGGACAAACACCAATTCATCCTGTTCCGCGTCGCACCCTTGAGGTATTCAACGAGATTTTTTCAAGGCGACTCACTAAAAGACGGATGTTTTTCAACAAGAGACGAGAATAGAAATTGGAAATTGGTGTGAGAAAGTCTCTTTCTTTCCCACCCTATATGGCAAAACGAAAAAGCGGGTTTCTCAACCTTAGCCTTTACATTAACCTACATCTTCCCTAAATCCCAGCCCCTAACTCCTGCGAATTTAAGACTTTCCGGCTTTTAGACTTTAAGACCCTTTCTTCTTCTACCTCAGCCTCAGCCTCGGTGCGGTCCTGACCTGCGACCAGCAACAAGTGACAAGTGACTTTCAGACTTTTCGACTTTTTACCTCTGAAA
>CAZVNL010000022.1:0-39579 GCA_964628055.1 uncultured bacterium
GAAGAAGATTCGGCTTCTCTGCCCGACAGAAGTATTTACTTCTTTGATTAAGGGACGAAAGCCGAATCTGAAGGATTAAGTTTTTGTTATTGATGTTTCAAAATAGGTTCGCACTGCGTTTAATAAGTGCGACCAAATAAAAGAGCTTAGGACGGTAAATTACCTTCTTTCTAAGTTCTTTTTTATTGTAAATAATTTGTTTACCAATAAAGGCTTTCAAAAGGTCTCACAAGTACCAAACAGTGTAAAAAAATGTACCTTTCCCTGAACTCGCTGTACCGTGCGCTTCTTTTCACCTACGGTCTTTTTCGTTACCGCACGAAGGCGCCCCGTCAAATTGAAGAAGCCACCATAACCTATCCGGGGTTAGGGGGAGACCATGTTCCAGCCCGGCAATACCGACCGAAAGGAAATATAATTGGAACCATTATTATTTACCCTGGTGCTTCACCGCATGCCGAAGAGCATCCGGCCATGGTAAACTTGGCCAGGAGTTTTGCCCGTACCGGTTTTTTTGTCTTCACGCCCCGCATTCCACCGTTGAGAAAGTTGATTATCAGAGAAAAAGAACTCCTGAAATGGATGGGGCATATCTATCGTTGGGTACAACACCTACCTCAGGTGGATCGTAACACCATCGGCCTCATCGGATTAAGCTTTGGCGGAGCCTTGGTTCTACGGGCGGTCCAGCAATCTGAATTTAAAAATCCGTCCCCCCGATTCCTCCTCGTATATGGGACATATTATCATCTCCAGGAGGCCTTGGAATTTCTTGTATCAGGTGATTTTATGGTAGCTGGGAAGCAAGTTCACCTAACCCCCGATCGGTGGGGGTTAGTCGTGTTCCTGTACAATTACTTACCCCGGGTCGATGTTGGTTACCCCACCTCTAGGTTGCAAGAATTACTAAAGCACGCGGTACAACCCAATGTGACGCTCCAACCCGCCGACTTGGAGGGGTTAACTCCTGAGGAGCAGGAGTTGGCTAAAGGACTCTTTTTTTCTCAGCCTACTTCAGAATTAAAACGAGTCATGAGGTGTATTTATGTTCAGCACCGGCTTGAATTGGAAGAACGTTCTCCGAAAAATTGGTGCCAAAAGGTTACCCAACACGTCTACGTAGTTCATGGCTCTCGAGATACTATGTGTCCCTACACCGAGTCTATTAAACTGGCCCAACACCTACCTAATGCCTCGCTCTTCATATCACGTCTCCACGAACACCGTGAAATGACCACTGGCCACGGAATATTTTTTATGATCTGGGAAATTGGGGGACTTATCCGTTATCTATATTTCCTCTTTCAGGAGCAAACTCGTGGATAGTTCTCCTACGTTTTTTATCCAAAAGGTGTAGTTATCACCGTCGTGGCAACCGGCGAGCTTTCTTTAACATGATTTTACCATTGGTATTATCGGGATTCAATTCCAGTGATTTTTCGTAGTTAAAAATGGCTTTATCGCGATCGCCTTTAACCAAATAGGCTTCTCCCAGGCTATCGTACGTATTAAAGGCGGTGGGATAGGCGGCCACATTCAGTTGAAAGATTGTGATGGCATCATCCACGTTCACGTTCCGTAGTAGATAGTAGCCTAAAGTATTGAGCTCCCGTTCCTTGAAATTGTATTGACCAGGTGCGGCACGTTTTAACTGGCTATAGAGTTCAATCGCCATAGACATACCGTATTCTTTGTAGTGTTGGTAGAGGGTGTCAGCAATGGAAGGAAGGGCCAGTTGAAAGGGCTGGTTATAGAGTATATTGCGCAGGGCAATATTCATATCCGTATGGTTAATGGGTATTTGGTTACCCAGGATAATAACTGTGTGGCGTTGGTCGATGTACCGGGCGATGCGGGAGTTGAAGCCGTGGATTCCCCCGGTATGACTCACCATGGTGACACGGCTGCTATCGGGTAATTCTACCTGGTAGATGCCCAACCCATAGGCATAGTCATTCAGGTAGGGCGTCATCATTTTTTCCCGGTATTCAGCGGGGAGTAAGCGATCCGTATACAGGGCTTGGTCCCAGCGGAAAAGATCATCGACGGTAGAGTACAGAGCCCCGGCGGCACCGATGGAAGACATGTCGAGGTAATTAGCATTTTGGTAGTCTCCGTAATTGTAGTCATATCCCGAGGCACGGTACGGGAGGATAACTTTGTTGTGGTCGTAGTCGGTATGGCTCAGCCCCAGCGGTTTCAGAATGCGTTCTTCCAAAACGGTTTCGTAGCTTTTTCCAGTGACCTCCTCAATGATGGCCCCTAAAATAATGTAGCCTGAATTACAGTAGTCAAATTGGGTTCCCGGTTTGAATTCTAAACGCCCACTGCAGTGTTTTTTCACGAGGGTTTTCAGGTCAAAACGCAGACGGGTTTCATAATCCCAGAAATAAGGGTCGTCGGTTAGATCGGGAATACCGGACGTGTGGGTTAACAGGTGGTGAAGCGTCACGCGTCGCCCGGTGTCTTTGCGATAGTAGGGGAGGTAGTCGGTGATCCTGCCGGTGAGGGATAAGCGCCCTTCGGCCACTAACTGAAGAATGAGCATAGCGGTGAATTGCTTGCTAATGGAAGCAATCCGGTATTTGGCCTCCGGTCGATTGGGAATTTTCCACTCCCGATTGGCCAATCCATAACTCTTCCGGTAGATCACCTGCCCGGCTTTCGCAACTAAAACCGTCCCGCTAAACTGGTGGGTCTCGTAATACGACCGCACCACCGCATCGATGTCTTCGACTTTTCCGGCCAACAAAAAAGGCCAGTGTAAAAATATGATCAGTAGCCACTTGGCGTTTCGTTTCCAGGTTAAATTTTGAAGGCCGGGGAAAATTCCGTTCAACATTGCTTGGGACATAGGCGCTCCTGGTGAAAGGGAAGGGAAAAAGCGACCACGATATTTGGGCCTGGGAATATTTTTATTCACCGGTGAAATTACAAAAACTACTCAGGTTTTCAGAATACTCCTTAGATTCTAACCCGATTATGGCCCGGAAACGTTCCCCAGAAAAAGAAACCACTATTCGCCAATTTGAGGATCATGTCTCCCGGGGGAAGGTGGTGTTTTTCCGTAATTACGGTATGGATTTCGTTATGGGACGGCGGGAGGGACCTTATCTATACGACCTGGATGGTGAACATCGCTTATTCAATTTACATTGTAACGGAGGTGTATTTAACCTGGGTCACCGTCATCCTGAATTAAGTGTCCTTTTAAAGGAAACCCTGGATAGTCTGGACATTGGCAATCACCATCTCTTGAGCAAGGAGCGTGCGGAGTGCGCCGCCTTATTGGCGGATCTTCTACCTGGAGACCTTAATTATACGGTCTTTGGGGTTGGGGGTGGCGAAGCGGTAGACTTAGCGATCAAGGTTGCCCGTGGTTATACCGGGAAGAGCCAGATTATTTCTGCCAAAGGCGGTTACCACGGTCATACGGGCCTGGCCCTGGCGGCTGGGGATGAGACCTATCGTAAGCCCTTCGGGCCGCCTATCCCTGGTTTTAAACAAGTACCGTTTGGTGACTTAGAGGCCCTTAGGTCGGTGATGAGCAGCACGGAGACGGCGGCGGTCATTATAGAAACCATCCCGGCCACGCTGGGAATCGTGATCCCCTCGCAAGAGTACCTTCAAGGTGTACGGGAATTGTGTAGTGACCGGGAGGTCCTCCTGATTATTGACGAGGTCCAAACTGGAATGGGGCGGACGGGGAAATTATGGGCGTTTGAACATTTTGGTATTCTCCCAGATATCGTCGTCATCGGAAAAGGTCTTTCCGGCGGATTGTACCCCATCACCGCCACGGTACTGAGGGAACCGTTAGAATACGTTTTTGACCCCGATCCATTCATCCATATTTCCACTTTTGGCGGCGCGGAGATTGGCTGTCGGTTAGCCAAACGCGTCCTGGAAATCTCGTCCGAAAGAGCCTTTTTAGAACATGTTAGCCATCTGGCGGAGCAGTTTCGATTGGAGCTTCAGGGACTTCAATTAAAACACCAGAAATTTTTCCAGGAAGTACGTCAATTGGGACTTATGATGGGATTAAAATTACGAGATCCTTTAGCCGGTCCGGTACTTACTAAAACCGCCTTTGATCATGGTCTCTTGCTGGTGTACGCCAATAATGATCCCTCCGTGTGTCAGTGCCTGCCACCGTTGAATATGAACCCAGAGTTGATTCCTATGGTCATGGAGCAAATGGACTCTGCTCTTGGCGCCGCCCGAAAACTGTTACCCATAGTGAAGGCAAAACGAGGATTCGACCACCTTCGTAACCGATTTCGAGGGAAAAGCCGATGATTTCCCATCAGGAACTGGAAGCCTTCGAAGCTGGCCTGGATCCGGTTAACTTGGAACAGGCGCCGCTAACAATCAATGTTTTGGGTTACGGCGAGATTTCCACCGTGTTTCAAATTGGATCTGACCAAGAATACGCCTATAAACGTATGCCCCTGTTCAATTCCGTGGCCGCTGCCGAAAGTTACGGTCGTAACTACCGGGAATATTGCCAATACCTGACCGACGCGGGGCTTAACTTACCGGAGGACGATCTGGATATCGTCGCATTACCCCACCGTCCCGTGGTGTTGTACATTCAGCAAAAGCGTCTGCCACCAGAGCACTTTACCCATCAACTCATTCAGCGCTTTACGGGGGATGAACTCACCGCTATGATCGAATCCATCTGCCGGGAGATTGATAAAATCGCGGTCTTCAATCAAAAACACCACCCGCATCTGGAAATTGCTTTAGACGGTCAATTATCAAATTGGGTCGTTGCGGATAGTCAATTTATCCAGTACATCGATACCAGTACGCCGCTCATGCGTAAGGAGGGGGTGGAACAGCTGGACCCGGAACTTTTTCTCCAGAGTGCTCCAGGTTTCTTACGCTGGATTATCCGGAGCCTGTTCTTAGAGGAGGTCATGAACCGCTACTATGATTGGCGGCAAGTTTACGTTGACCTGGTGGCCAATTTGTTCAAGGAGCAGCGTCCGGACCTGGTGCCCAGTTTTCTGTCGGTTGTTAATCAACATTTAAGCGAGGGCTTGGAACCGATCACGATGGAAGAAGTGCAAAAGTACTACCGGGAGGATAAAATCATTTGGGCCTTATTTCTCACTTTCCGTCGCTGGGATCGCACCCTGAAGACGAAGTTGTTTCGTCAACGTTATGAATTCATTCTGCCGGGGAAGATTAAGCGGTAGTGTAATCGAAACGATAGAATTGCCATAAAGCCAGGGAGCAATGGACCTTGATAGGCGTTGGAGAGAAGTCTGGTTACACCTAAATTCGCCGGCATATTTTTAACGATATTTGTGAAGGAGTTGTTTACATGGCTAAAAAGGCAGTGAGTTTTTCTCAGAAAATCCGCAAGAAAGGACAAAAAGATTACAAGTATGTCCGTTATGTGAAGAGTGTTCAATCCGAGAAAACCGGCCATTGGCGTTTCAAGGAGACCATGGTTAGGGTGAATAGTGGTGAAACTCTGGCGGAGGCTTTAACGCGTGCCGAAAAGGAAACCCTGGCGCTTCACGAAGATATGGAAGTCATCCATCCTGAAGCGGTGAAAATGGTAGTCCCCGAGGTCGACGAGGTCTCGGTAGAGGAAACCGTCACTCAAGAAGAAACAACGACTAAGGAATTCCTCCCTGAAAGAAACGAAACGAATGGGCGAGATGAAACGGAGGAGGAGCAAGGAACCTAACGCGTCAGGGTTGCAACTGTTGTGTCGTAAATTTGTTATTACTGGCTTAAGTTTTAAAGGAGAGGTGGCCGAGCGGCTGAAGGCGCACGCTTGGAAAGCGTGTTTTCGAGAAATCGGAACGCGGGTTCGAATCCCGCCCTCTCCGCTTTTTTTAATGTTTTTTTCTTGTTACCTAAACTAAGGTCCGACTGTTGATTTTACCCCAGGAAACTGATTTATCCGATTCACCCTTATTTTTGGTTACAAATAATCCTTGCTGGGATGCAAAACGCATACTACGTGCTTCCCAAAGTCGTTGGCCGATAGAGACTTTTTATCGCGATTCCAAACAAAACTGCGGTGTGGGTGATTATGAGATGCGGAACCTAAGGTTGTGTCAAGAGAAGTTCCACAATCGATTTAGTTTAATCATCGGTTACCATGGCCGACAAATAAACTCAGTTTAAACAGCGTGAATGCATAGCGGATTCTCCGAAAATGACATATATACTGAGCGCTATTTTTACAGAACGGGGACCGGTACCGACAGTTCGGTCATTAATTCTTGGACTGCAAAAAGTGTCCTAGTACCAACCGTGAGCAATGAGGGGTATCTATTTTTTCAAAACGGTTTTGACACCTCAGTAGTATATATCTCCCCGGATTTTAATATTGTCTGGCAATATTTTATCGGCTGTGAAGGGGGGACTAGCGTTTCCAAAGAATCTGGGACCTTAGATTATGAAGGTAACTATTATACGACTGCCTCTGGGAAATTGTGGTCCTTTACGTTTGAAGGCGAGTTGCAGTGGCAAGCCGATTTAACCAATTTTGGACAAAGTACAGCTTTAATATGCGATTCAAACAATAATATTCATGTCTTGGGGTACATCACGAGTGGTATAGGAGGTTCCAAAATAATAATTTATACAAATAACGGCGAACTACGGTGGGAGATAATGTCAACTTTCACTTTCTTTTATGAGGTTCCAGCCATTACCAGTCAAGAACAACTCGTGGTACCGGTTATTGGATCAAGGACAAGAACATTGTTCATCGTAGGGTAGTGTCCCGTATGCCTTTCGCTCCCTTACTTTTCTCCCCCTCCTTAAGGAGAGGGCCGAGGGGAGGTCCCGACATTCAGACTTTCAGACTCTTTCTTCCTCTCCCTTAACCTTCACCTCTACCTTAGCCTCAACTTTGGTGCGATCCTGACCTGCGACCTGCGACCATTTCTCCACCATAATTATTCCGAATAAAAAAACATAGTTCCCGGGGTAGTGAAATGGTGTTAATTTTTCATCAGCAGATGTGTTGCGGTAGATTCGTTATTCCCCAAAATTCTTTTCTGAAGACTGTCAATCGGTATTCATCTCCAGGCGTTCCAACAATCATTGGATTGCCCTACTTGCGGGGATAATGTCTGCGCCGGAAATAAGCCAATTGGAGGGGTGGCTGAGTGGTCGAAAGCGGCGGTCTTGAAAACCGTTGTTCCTTTGACGGGAACCGGGGGTTCGAATCCCTCCCCCTCCGCACGTTTAAAAAAGCTATCCCGGCTTTCAAACATTACGGTCGTCTGGTCAAGGATTAATCGCCCCCGATATTAATTTGATTTAGAAATACTGTGACTAATAATACCGTCCGTGTCCGTTTTGCTCCCAGTCCTACCGGGGAGTTGCACGTAGGTGGAGCGCGCACAGCGCTCTTCAACTGGCTGTTTGCCCGTCATCACAATGGTAAGTTTTTCCTACGGATCGAAGATACCGACCGGGAACGTTCCCGAGAAGAATATGTGCACCAGATTACTGATTCTTTAATCTGGTTAGGGCTAACGTGGGACGGGGCCCCCGTTTTTCAATCCCAACGTCTAAAACAATACCAGAAAGCCGTTCGGCAGTTGCTGGAAAAAGGGAAAGCCTACCGCTGTTTTTGCACTCCCCAGGAATTGGCTGCTCAACGGGCCAGCCAAAGGAATTTATACCAGTACCCCGGTACCTGCCGAAAACTCACCAAAGAAGAAGAGATGCAACGGCTAAACCAGGGGCAATCCTTTGCCGTGCGCTTGAAGATTTTAGAAGGGACAACTACTTTTGGAGACTTAATCTATGGCCCAATATCCGTGGACCATAAGGAGTTGGACGACTTTATCATTGCTCGGACTGGGGGAGTGCCCACTTACAACTTGGTGGTGGTAGTGGATGACCACGCCATGGGAATCACCCACGTCATCCGGGGGGAAGATCACATCTCCAATACGCCGAAACAAATCCTCATTTACCAGGCCATGGGGTTTGACCTGCCTCGCTTTGCGCACCTACCCATGATCTGGGGTCCAGACAAAAAACGCCTTAGCAAACGCCACGGAGCCACGGGCATCCAGACCTTTCGTCAACAGGGGTACCTGCCTCAGGGATTGTTGAATTACCTGGCACTCCTGGGCTGGAACTCCGACACAGAAGGCGAAATTTTACACCTTTCTAAACTGGTTACCCTCTTTCACCTACGGCAGATACAGAAAAAACCGGCTGTATTTGATGGACAAAAACTACTCTGGGTCAACGGGCAGCATATTTTCCGTTCCACGCCCGAAACGATCCTGGAGCAAATCTTGGCCTTGGTTCCCGACTGGCGCGCGGGGGAGGACCCACGTTACCTCTTACAGGTGATCGAAATGATGAAACTTCGCGCTAAGACGCTCCGTGATTTTGTAACTTCCACGGACTATTTTTTCTCCGATCCAACTAGCTACGATGCCAACGCCGTTCAAAAACGATGGAAAGGGACGGAAACGAATCACCTGGTGCAAGCTTATTTTGACCGTTTGAAAACGTTGTCTGATTGGAATCACGAGACATTAGAAACGACTTTACGATCATTGGCTGAAGAGTTAGGTTATTCCGCTGGGAAATTAATTCATCCCGTGCGGCTGGCAATCAGCGGCGTTCCCCACGGGCCTTCGCTGTTTGCCATGATGGAATTATTAGAGCGGGAGACCTGCCTGCGCAGATTGAATACGGCTTTAAAACGATTACCCGCCAATCCGTAAACTTTGGACCTCATGAAAACCAAGCCTACTACGAATTTTATCCAACAAATCGTTGAGCGGGACCTGGCGACGAATAAATACGGTGGTCGCGTGCACACTCGTTTTCCACCAGAACCGAATGGCTATCTACACATCGGGCATGCCAAGTCCATTGTGTTGAATTTTGACTTGGCTAAACAATATAATGGCTTGTGTAACCTACGATTCGATGATACTAACCCCATCAAGGAAGAAGAAGAGTACATCCAATCCATCATTGAAGACGTGCAGTGGCTGGGCTATTCCTGGGATGACCGATTATACTACGCCTCTGATTATTTTGAACAGATGTATGACTATGCCGAGCAGCTCATTAAGGGGGGGAAGGCCTACGTTTGTGATTTGAGTGCCGCAGAAATTCGTGCCTATCGAGGCACCCTGACCAAACCAGGGAAGGAGAGTCCTTATCGCAATCGGCCTATCGAAGAAAACCTGGACCTATTCCGCCGCATGCGAGCGGGAGAATTCGAGGACGGTAGCCGGGTCTTGCGGGCCAAGATTGACATGGCCGCACCAAATTTGAACCTGCGTGACCCGGTCATGTACCGCATTTTACATGCCGAGCACCCACGCACCGGGAACCAGTGGTGCATCTATCCCATGTATGATTGGGCACACGGCTTGGAGGATTCCATAGAACGGATTACCCATTCTTTGTGTACCTTGGAATTCGAGGATCACCGTCCCCTTTACGACTGGTTTTTAGAAGCCTTAGGGGTTTACCGACCGCAGCAAATTGAATTTGCCCGCTTAAACCTCAGTTATACAGTATTAAGCAAACGCCAGTTGTTGCGCTTGGTGGAGGAGGGGCATGTTGCTGGTTGGGACGACCCCCGCATGCCCACTCTTTCCGGTCTACGCCGCCGCGGATATACGGCCTCCGCCATCCGCCATTTCTGCAAGCGTATCGGTGTGGCCAAGCGCGACGGCATCATCGACGTTGCTCTCTTGGAACACAGCGTCCGGGAAGATTTGAACCGTCGGGCTCCCCGCGTATTGGCCGTATTGCGTCCCCTGAAAGTGCTGATCACCAATTATCCCGAGGACCAGGTGGAAGAACTCACCGCCATCAACAATCCCGAAAATCCCCAAAGTGGGACCCGCCAGCTCCCTTTCAGTCGCCATCTTTACATCGAAAGGGACGATTTCCAGGAAATGCCGCCACCTAAATATTTTCGTTTGGCGCCAGGCCGGGAAGTGCGTTTGCGGTACGGCTATTTTATTACTTGCCAGGAAGTGGTGAAAGATCCTCGAACGGGGGAGGTAGTAGAGTTGCGCTGTACCTACGATCCAGCCACCAAAGGCGGTTCCGCGCCTGACGGCAAGAAAGTAAAGGGTACCATCCACTGGCTTTCTGTTCCCCATGCCCGAACGGCGGAAGTTCGGCTCTACGATCGTCTATTTCTAACCCCCGATCCAAATCAGGTGCCGGAAGGAGGTGACTGGCGGGATAATTTAAATACCCACTCCCTGGAAGTTCTATCGGCGTGGGTGGAACCCAGTCTCTCCCAGGCCACCCCCGGCTGTCGCTATCAATTCGAACGGATTGGCTATTTTTGCGCCGATCGCCTGGAAACAAGGCCGGGGCATTTGGTTTTCAATCGCATCGTACCCCTACGCGATTCCTGGGCGAAAATCATTCACCGCCAGACAGCTACCGTTGCCCCCTGAATCACCGGCTCGAAACAGATGAAATAAACTTTGGAAAAAGAACTCGAAAACGGGTAATTTGCCAGACCATGACCAAAGTTAAACGAATGATCCTTGCCACCGGTATTTGGTCCCTGGGGATCATTCCTCTCATAGCTGCCCCAACGATCTATCTCTACATTTTACCTTTTGAGAATACCCAGAACGATGCTGACCTGGACTGGCTAAAACAGGGGTTTGTGGACATGTTAAATAAAACCCTAAGAGATCAAACCGGCCTCCAATTAAAAGATCGCGACGCCCTGGAAGAAGTGATGAATAACCGTACCTTACTGCTCCACCAACCCCGGGGATCGAAAAATTTACTGCTCCTGGGGAAATACAACCGGAAGTTGGACCAACTGGATGTAAATCTACAATTAATCGATATCGCCACCTGGGAGGAAGTCGATCGTCGTTCCGTCTCCGGCAAATACGCCGAATTACCGACCTTGTACCAGGAGATTACCGACGTCTTACATAGCATGTTCATTCCCTTACTTCCCAAGAAAAAGGTCGCTGCAAAAACATATCCTCCTTTTACGACACCCCAAAAAACAACTCCTCGCCCCACTTATTTCAGCGAATCCAAGAACGTCTCCAAAGCTATGGAAAAGTCCATTGACGAGTTGGAGAAGTCCATGGATTTAGTAATTGGCGCCCGCACCTTGCCAGAAAAGGGTGCCGTTCGGAAAGAAGACAACGAATGGACCATGGACTTTAGTGCCGAAAGTAAGGTAACCGACAAACCGGAAAATCGGGTCAATACAGAGATGCTGTTAACGG
Organism: uncultured bacterium; assembly: GCA_964628055.1. Taxonomy (GTDB): domain Bacteria; phylum Fidelibacterota; class Marinisomatia; order Marinisomatales; family TCS56; genus CAZBEL01. The sequence goes on from CAZVNL010000022.1 coordinate 11,247, forward strand.
TATTAAACCAGCTCATGGCCAATCCCTATGAAGTGCAGATGAAACGGCCTCAGTTTCAATACGACGAGGACAACCGAGACCAAATGACGGTGGTTTTTCCGGTGACCTATTCGCTGAAAGACAATTTGATTAAAGACATGCTCACTTCTTTACCTTACACCGGGTTGAAGGAAGATGGTTCCTTGACCTTTTTCTATTTTAACCGGGATAAGTTCAATTTCCCCGCCGATTTAAAAGAGCGTATTTCCCAGGGTCAGTATCGAACGGTTCCTGTCATCCGTTTCTTCGACGAGCAGGATCAGGTCATTGTGTTGATCGCGGACACGCCTGAAGCCACCATCTATCAATTAAAGTCGGAGCAGGTCCTCTTTCTGCCAGTACACTTTTTCGCCCCTCTCATTGTGTTTACCGTGGGAGGCTGGTCCTTGCAAGTCTCTATGGAATCCGTCACTATCCCGGTAAAATATACCTTTACCATGGAACGGGAACGCATTGAAAAGATACGCCGCGTGAGCCTGAAATTTGTTCCCGAGGATGAGTTGAGCACTTTCCTTCAACAGTACCTCTGATCTAAGTCAATCACCCAACGAGGTCTCGTCGAATGAGCGTTAGCAATAAAATGATTTTGGGAATTTTTGCAGTTCTGTCGCTTTGTAATTTGAGCGTAGGAGAAGAAGCCAAAATCCCCGCTTTAACCTTAAAACTATTGGATGGACGCCAGGTAAAACTTTCCACTTTTGTTGAACAGGGGCCAGTCCTCATCGATTTTTGGGCCACCTGGTGCGCTCCCTGCAAAAAGGAAATGGTCTTTTTGGAACGGATTTACCAAACATATAAGGATCAAGGGGTTACTATTCTAGCTATTAATCAAGACACGCCTAAGAGTCTTTCTAAAGTTAAAAGTTATATTCGTTCCCGTAAGTTAACGTTTGTCGTGGCCCTGGATCCCAATCAACAGATTGCCCAACAGTTAAATGCCATCGTCCTGCCCACTACGCTCTTGGTGGATCAAAACTACCACATCGTCTGGCGACATCAGGGCTATATTCCCGGAGACGAGAAGGAGATCGAGAAGCAGATTATACAGCTTATAGAGCCAGAACAGAAAAGTACCGACTAACCCCCGGGCACCATGCGTTTTTGGTTTTTTGGAATTCTATTTACCTGGGGGATAGGCCTTTTTGGACAGCTCTCCACTACCGGGGATGTGCAGTTGCGGTGGGGAGAGAGTAAAAACCATTTCAACTACACCGAAACGTTATTGAACCTTAATGCGAACTGGGGTCGAACCTTCAGTTGGTTGCAATTCGAATTTAGCGATCCACCAGAATTAGGGAAACGGATTTCAGGTCTCCGAAAGATCAGGATTGAGTATCGCGGGGAGCGAACCCAAATCGAAGTGGGTGACCTCTATAAAATATGGGGCCGGGGACTGATCCTGAATCAATTGGACGACCAAGCCATCGATTTGGATAATGGCCTTACCGGCGTGGGGTTCACGTACCAAACCAAGCGCTTTCAGGGACAAATCATCGCCGGGAATCAGGATATCTATAAAAGCACCAACCTGGTCTTGGGATTCAATGACCGAATACCAAATTACACGATGCACCATTCCCTGTTTGGTGTGGACCTTTTAAAACATTTCCCAAGTTCGTCCTTAGGATATTCCTTTTTACAATCCCGGGAGCGCCACCCCATTCCTTTCAACCAGTATTACCAGCCTGACACCTTACCTCTGGTTCATCGCTTGCAGAGTCTCCGAATCGAAATGATTAAAAGTCGTTTCGACACCTATTTGGAATATGTTACCAAGACTACTCACGAATCATATCAATCAGAGACTTTTTTGGAACAGGATTCACTCGTAAGTGAAGGGCGAGGATTCTTCGCCAACTTGAATTTCTATCTTGGGTCTTGGTCCTTTTCCCTGGACTATAAGAACTATCGTTTTGCCCAATTAGAACCTTTGAAACGGTGGGATTTTGTGAATAACTATGGTGGCCGGATCGATTTTCAAAAGCCGCCTACCGCCATCTTTGAACATGCTACCCATCTCTTAAACCGGATTACCCATCAAGTGGATTTTGCCGATGAAGTTGGCTATCAGTTAGAACTTCAGGGACCTTTTTTCGCCAGCACCACCCTGCTCCTTCATTATGCCCAGGCTAGTCGTACCGCCAGTTGGCGAAGTACGCCCCAGTTCGTATGGTCCTCTGAAAAGCGTAACCCCCTTCTACCCCTGGTGGACCCGGCGGCGAATCCGTTTAAAGAAATCTATGCCGAAATCGAAGGGTATGCCAATGACGATGCGTTTCATTACCTCGTAGCTGGCGCTTATACCAGGGATGTACCAACGCTCGGTTGGCACGTAGTGACGGACACCTCGGAACGCTGGCAGTACGAATTGATCGAGGGCTTTACCTACCCCACCTTTTTCGAATACTATTTTTCCAACGGCTGGAGCGTGGAACTCAAAGGGGAATATCAAATTCTCACCAAGGGGTTGAGATTTAAAGAAACCGGGCATGGCACAGTTCTTGTTGATAGTTTATTATCTAATTTTATTGACGATAAAGGTCACAGTGTCGATTATCAAGTAAACACTTTTTTCAGTCTGGGAATCGGTAAGTCGCCTACCTGGTCCGTAGTTTTAATAATCGATGCCATTTCCGCCGAAGAGGGTTTATCGGTGTTGGCAAATAACAAGGAAAACCCGTTAGAGTCATTAATGAGTCATATCATCTCTATCGATCGCAAGTGGATTTCTGTGGAGTTGCTTTTAAACCTTACCCCCACGCACCGCTTGACGCTCATGTACGGTTCCCAGCAAGGTGGCCTGGTTTGTAGTAACGGTGTCTGTCGCATTATTCAACCTTTTGAGGATGGTTTTAAACTAACCCTATCGGCAATATTTTAAGGAGCGGTTGAAAAAGAGAAGCAATTACACCTAACTTTTCCTAGCCAAACTTGTGGGGAACGCCATGAAAAAAATCTTCTTTTTTAGTTTCTTATCCTTTGCCCTTCTCTTTGGAGCCAGTAAGAAGGCGCTTAGTGAGTTATTCACCTCAACCACCTGAGGACCCTGTGCGTCGGCGGAGCCGGTGCTGCACAATTTTACCGATCCCAACAGTGGTAGTTACGTAGGAGATAATATCGCCAGCAATTGGGTTCAGGTCCATTATCATGTCTGGTGGCCAAGCCCCGGGAATGATCCCTTTTATCTGTACAACCCGTCACTAAATCAGACGCGAAATAACTATTACGGAAACAGTTACACCCCGCACATGTTCACCGGTGGTAGTGACTCTGGATCAAACCCGTCAACCTGGCGCTCCCATGCCGTCAATATGGTAGGGCAGTACACCCCCGTGACCATTGAACTCAACGGCGACATCAACGGATTTGATTTGAACGTGGATGTGACCATTTCCAGTGAAACTGATCTCTCCAGCCAACCCACGCGTCTGTTTGTAGTCACTACCATGGATTCGGTCTATTATGTGGGCCCTAATGGCCTGGCCAACCACCACCATACTATTATCGATATGTTAACCGCTACTTCTGGAGATCCCATTACCCTGAACGGCACGGATGACGTTACTTTGAATTATACCTGGTCCATGGATCCCAACTGGCCCAACAACAACCAGGTTACCTGGGATATCGATAATCTCAATGTGGCTGTTTTTGTGCAGAATTACACCACCAAAGAGATTTACCAGGCGGAAGGCTCCCGGGCGAACGGGATGAATAACGATGTAGACGGTGACGGTATTTTGAACTGGGAGGATAATTGTCCGGAAGTTTACAATCCCGATCAGGCGGATGTGGACGGAGACTTAATGGGCGACGACTGTGACCTATGTGACAATCTCAACGTTTACGTCACCGGAAACCTCAATGGGGATAAGGACGACAACGGCCCCATTATCGATGTTTTTGACATCTTAACTCTAGTGGATGTTGTCCTGGGAGCGAATTATCCTGTTTGTGGCGATGAGGTCTCCGATATCAACGACGATGGCATGGTAAATGTTTTAGACGTGGTACAACTGGTCCAGGATATTTTAAGTCCCGGTGCCTTCTCAACGGCCACTGACCCAGGCGTAGGTAATCTTTCCATTCTTCACGATGATGTTCATTCCACGCTCGTGTTTAATAATCAAGGGGGCCTGGCTGGTTTTCAATTTTATTTAGTAAACACTCCGTTCAATAGTGCGGCGATGGAACGTATTCCAGTTCCCGAAGGGTGGTTAATCCGCTCACGCACAGTGGGAGAGGAGTTGAAAGTTCTGGCCGTTGACCTTACTGGGAAGAACGCCGTCCAGACATTAGCCTTAGAATTACCCGGTCTAATAGACGAAACACCCAAAGACCCCATCATGAGCAATCCCGTGGGAAAATCGGTCCCCCTCGTTACTCGCTGGGAGCAAATACCCGAGCGTTTAGACGTTCCTCAGCAGGCCCGCTTAGAAGCCCTGTATCCCAACCCCTTCAATCCCATCGTGACGGTTACCTTCACTTTACCTTTCGAACTACCCCTCCGTATTACGGTTTTTAATGTTTCGGGTCAATACGTAGCGACCCTTTTAGAGGAGCAAAATATGCCGGCAGGACGCCATAAAATTAGCTGGAATGCTTCACAAATACCCTCGGGGGTTTATTTTATTCAGTTGCAAACCCCGTTAGGGAGCGAGGTCCAAAAGGCTTATTACCTCAAGTAAGTTTTATCCTTGTAAAAGCCATTTGAGCGGGAGTGGTAGGGGGCTTAAATTCGCCCCCGTCTGAAGTACGACTAAAAAATCATTGGGGAGTCGTCTAATGGCAGGACGGCAGGTTCTGGCCCTGCTAATCGGGGTTCGAATCCCTGCTCCCCAGCACATGCACCCGTAGCTCAACTGGATAGAGCGTCTGGCTACGGACCAGAAGGTTGAGGGTTCGAGTCCTTCCGGGTGTACTTTATAAACAGCCCCTAAAAAGGCGGCTGGTTTGGCTTACAAATAACCTGTATGCACTCTGTTTTTTGTCAAATCACAATACTTACTACCATTACAGGAAAAATCTTCCTGGGCATATATTTCCCCAGGCGTAATAATGGATATAATCAGGAACCATTTCCAAGGGAGTGCTTGTAATAAATCGCGAACTCTTCGTACAATTCTAATCGATAATGAGGGAGGCTAAACCAATGAAACCTAATCAGTCATCAGCCATCGTCTTGGGGTTACTCGCCACGCTGGTTATTGTGGGATGTGCTAAAAGTACTTTTCAAAAAAATGAAGATCTTCAGAACGCCGCTAAAAAAGGTAGCTTAGAGGGTGTGGTAGCCGCAATCGAGGAAGGGGCGGAGATTAATTCCCAAGATTATTATGGACGGACAGCTCTAATCTATGCCGCTGAAAATGGGTATTTGGACATTGTAAAACTCTTGGTGAATAAGGGCGCGAAAGTAAACGTTCAGGATTACACTAGTGGCACCGCTTTGATCGTGGCTACGGCAAAAGGCCATGATAAGGTGGTGGCGTTTTTACTTGAACACGGGGCCAATCCCGATATAAAGGGGATCACGGGCTCAGCCCACGATTTGGTTAATCCCAAGGATACGCTATTGGTTCGTACACTATTGAAACCAAATCCTAAATAGGATAGAGTAAACGCAAGTTGTCGAAAGGGGTGTAACCATCGGTTATGCTACACCTGACTTCCGTTTTAAAAGTCCATTGTTGAATTTAAATTGTCTCCAGAGCTTGTTTTAGATCCCAGATCAGGTCCTCCACGTCTTCCACGCCAATTGACAAGCGGATCATTTTTTCGGTGATGCCCATGGCATGTTTCTCTTTTTCGGGAACATCGGCGTGAGTCATGGTTTGTGGATGTTCCGCCAGCGACTCCGTTCCCCCCAAACTGACGGCCAGCTTGATTAGTTTCAAATGGTTAAGCACCCGGAAGGCTTCATGTTCTCCCCCGGCAATGTTAAAACTGAGCATAGCTCCAGGGGAAGAGTATTGCCGCTGATAAAGGGCGTATTGGGGAGAAGACTCCGGAATGGCTCCTAAGTAGAAGACTTTCTCAACCTTGGGGTGGTCTTGGAGAAACTTAGCCACCTGTTGGGCATTATTCAATTGAGTCTCCATGCGCGCTTTTAAGGTTTCTAAGCTCCGCATGAGCAACCAACCCGTCCAGGGACCGGCCATGTTCCCCATAAAAGTCCTTAAATTTTTAATCCTGTCAATAACGGCCTGGGATCCCAGGACAGCCCCGGCGATTAGGTCGCTGTGCCCACCAATGTATTTCGTGGCGGAGTAGAGAACCAGATCGGCGCCTAACTTCAAAGGTTGTGACCATAACGGTCCCATGTACGTATTGTCCGCAGCCAACAAAATGGGCTCGTCAGAAGCGTAGTCCTCGGCTATTCGGCGACAGAGATTCAGATCGATGATAGCGTTTGTAGGATTGGCTGGTGTTTCCACGTATATCAACTTCAATTGGTTAGCCCGACCGGTTTTTTCCAATTTCTGGTGAATTTCTTTTTCCGTGTTATCGGCATGGAAGCCACAAACTTGAATGCCATATTTTGTAAGAAAGTAATTGATGAAATGATGAGTACCACCATAAACGGGTTTACTATACAACAACAGGTCGCCAGGTTGAAGGAACTCCAAGAGGGTAGTGGCAATGGCTGACATTCCACTCTCGAAAACAGCACAATCTTCGGCCTGATCCCATAAAGTCAGCCGGTTTTCTAAAATCTCCAGATCGGGATTGTTCAAACGACTGTAGATCAGTCCTAACTTTTCACCGGGCCGTTGTTTTCGGAGACCATAAGCAACTTCGAAAAACGCCTTGCCCTCTTCGGCCGTATTAAAAACAAAGGTGGATGTTTGAAAGATGGGACATTTCAAAGCCCCTTCGGACCATTCCGGTCGATAACCGTAGGACATCATTAAACTTTCCGGCCGAAATTGAATCTGGCCTGCATCAGATTTCATTTGCCCCTCCCTGCTATTTGATACCGTTTTAGAAATTCTGGGAATATGTTGAATTCTGATTCTAATTCTTCCGCAATGCTTCGAATCAGTTGTTTCCGCTCCTGATATGATAAAAAGGCGCTTTTCATGGCCGTGATGGTGATTTCACGAAAATCGTGAAGATTGAAACCAAACAGTTGCTGCGCCATGACAAATTCTTTCGTGAGTGTTGTATCTGAAATGAGGCGATTGTCAGTGTTAAGTGTGACCCGGATTCCCTGGTCGTAGTAGTACTTCAAGGGATGTTGCTTGAAAGAGCGGATGGAATGGGTATGCCAGTTGGACGAAAGGCATATTTCCAGGGTAATCCGGTGGTCATTTACATAATTCATCAGGTCTTTGTCTTCTTTCAGGCGTGTTCCGTGACCGATGCGGTGAGCGCCACAGTAGTGCACTGCCTGATGGATGGATGCCGGGCCAAAGGCTTCGCCGGCATGGATGGTGGCATTAATGTTGTTGTTCAGGATAAGATAAAATGCTTCCCGGTGATGTTTGGCGGGAAAATTCTCTTCTACCCCAGCCAAGTCGAAACCTACCACCCCCTTATTCTTATAGCGCACGGTTAGATCGGCTAATTTAAGGGACACTTCCGGGGCGATGTTCCGGATTCCGCAGACGATAATTCCCGCTCGAATTCCAAAATCCGCGCGACCCCTTTGCAATCCTTTGCGCACCGCCAAAATCGAATCCTCGGCGGTCATCCCCTGACGGGTGTGAAGTATGGGGGAGTAGCGCAGTTCCAAATAGCGCACATTTTCCCGGGCCACATCTTCCACTAATTCGTAGGCCGCTCGTTCCAGGCTTTCCGGTGTTTGTAACACTTTGAGTGTCGTCTCAAAACGGGCAATATATTCTTCCAGCGAAACCCGGTGTTTCCCTAAAGAGAGTTGTTTTTTCAGTTGCTTAGGATTAGTCGTGGGCAGGGGAATGCGTTCCTTCTGGGCAATGTCAATAATCGTCTCTACCCGGAGGCTACCGTCTAGGTGACAGTGCAACTCTACTTTCGGCAAACGTTGGAGTAATTCGGGAGTAATCGCCATGGGTTACTGCGCTTTGGTGAGGGAATTCAAATCATCCTTGTTGGGAGTCGCCACGTAGTGGAGCCAGATGGCAACGAGCACCAGCAGGATCACACCCGGCCAGGAGCCCAACGGCTCTTTAACGATGGCCAGGACATCCGCCCTTCCGGAGATAACAATAGGGATGGCCATGAGAATACCTACCAGGGCTTCTCCCGTAATCAACCCTGACGCAAATAGTAACCCCCGGTTGCTGGTCAATTTTAAGGCCATCCCTTGCTGGTCTGAGGATAAGTCGGCGTGTTGGCTTTTAAAAGTTTTGCCAACTGCCCACGCGATGAGGCCTCCCAGGAAAATGGGGACGGACAGTTCGAACGGTAGATAGATGCCCACTGCAACCGCCAGGACCGGGAGGCGAAATTGTCTATCTCGTGATTCTTGGATTTTATCGAGAACAATGACTAGAATGGCGATGAGCATACCAATCACAATAATTGACCAGGGTAGATTTTGGTGAAAGACACCTTCAGCCACGGAGGCCATGAGGGTAGCTTGGGGAGCTGCCAGAGGTTTGGGATGGTCAACCGTTGCTACGCCAATCCCGTAAGCCTTTTGAATTAAAATCAGGACGGGGGCGATAAAAACGGCCGCCGATAGGACCCCAATAGCCTGCATGACCTGCTGTTTCCAGGGGGTGGCCTGGACCAGGTAGCCGGCTTTCAAGTCTTGCATATTGTCACCGCCAATGGCAGCAGCGCAGGCGACCACGGCGCCAATAAAAATCGCGGCAGCCGGTCCAGCAACCGATTGCGTACCCACCAGGGCCAAAAGAACTAAGGAAGAAAATAAAATTGTGGCTATAGTCACTCCCGAAATGGGATTGTTTGAACTACCGACCAAACCAGCCATGTAGGCGGCCACGGCAGAAAATAGAAATCCCGCCACAATCATGATGAGTGCCATAAACAGGGAAGGCAAGGAGGACTGAATCACATAGTAATAAACCCCGAAAATGGGGATGGTAGACACCAGCAAGAGGATGCCTACCCACTTCATGGAGAGGTCCCGTTCGGTACGGGGTACGGCAACCGGTTCAGCGCCCTTTTTATCCCCTACGGAGCCTAAACTGGTTCTGATGCCGGAGACAATGGAACTCCGTAAGCTAACCAGGGCCCACAAGCCCCCTATGATCATGGCGCCGACCCCTAAATAACGGGTTTTCTGGGACCAGATTTGCCCCGCCCAGTCCACGGCTGATATGGGATTCCCATCGGTGAAGGGCCAGGGGTGAGAAGCGGCGTATATTGGAATGGCCACCAACCAGTTTATGGCGCCTCCCAAGAAGACCAACACGGCGATATTGATGCCCACGATGTACCCCACAGAGATGAGGGCGGGGGAGAGGTTCGTCCCGAAATAGGCAATGGAATCACCCACTCGCGTGGCGCCCTCGATGATTCCGGTCCAGATTCGTAAGCCAGTGTCACCAAACTTGAACAGGGCCCCCACGATCCCCGCTTGAGCGATGTATTTCACTCCTTCTCCCCGATCCCCGGACTTGAGGACTTCCGCCGTGGCAATTCCCTCGGGGAACTGTAGCTGCTCTTTGATGATGAGCGCTCGGCGCAAGGGAATGGTAAATAAAACACCCAAAAGCCCCCCTAAGCCGGCAATGATGGTCGTTTCCCAATAATCGAAATTGGTCCAATAACCCATGACGATAAGGGCGGGTAGGGTAAAAATAACCCCGGCGGCCAAAGATTCCCCCGCCGATGCCGCTGTTTGCACAATGTTGTTTTCCAGGATATTCGAACGCTTGAAAAAGCGTAATATGCCCATGGAAATCACGGCTGCAGGAATGGAGGCGGATACCGTCATCCCGGCAAAAAGACCCAGGTAAGCGTTGGCGCCCGCTAAGATAATTGACAGGATAATACCCAATAGTACGGCTTTTAAGGTAATCTCCGGCAAAGAACGACTATTCATAAGACTCCCACATTTTTATAGAGGAAAGTAGAGACGATTTGGGTTGACCAGCAAGGCTTAGGGTGAACGGAAAACAAAGTGCCGAATATTCAAACCTCTCCGCTGTTTGAAACGAATCTTGACTTTCCAATGATTGTACTTTGTTAGAGAAAAAGTTAAATTTACCCTGTTTAAGGGGTGCTGCTCTGCTCCAGACAGGGCGGCTGAGATTAAACCCAAAGAACCTGATCTGGATAATACCAGCGAAGGGAGTTCACCATGAAGCATCTTTCCTTAGTTATTTACGCTGTTTTTTATCTCCTAAATATTTTTCCTGCAGCGGGCCAAGAAGTAACCGTTTCGGGTACCGTTATTGACGCCCTCAATCAACACCCTATTGCCGGAGTGAATATTTACACCAAAGACCGAGGTACTACCTCTGATAAACAGGGCCGATTTACGTTGACCGTGGACTTGGGGACTTCCCTTACCATTGCGCACATTCGTTACGAGACTGTTAAGGTAGTCGCCCAAACATCCCCCGTAAAAATTCAGCTAACCCCGGTGGTCTTGCAGGGGGAACCGGTTTTTGTACGCGCCACCCGTGCCGTAGTGGGCGAAACCCCGGTGGCGTTTTCCAACGTTAATTTAGAGGAAATCAATACCCGGTATACGGTGGAAGATGTTCCCATGATCCTGGCCTACGAACCAGGGGTTTACGCCTATAGCGAGAGTGGTAATGGAACTGGTTATTCCTATGTTTCCATCCGTGGTTTTGACCAGAGTCGTATTGCCGTATTACTGGATAACGTTCCCTTGAACGATAACGAAAGTCATCAAGTTTATTGGGTGGATCACGGAGACATTCTTAACGATGCCCGGGAGGTTCAGATTCAACGGGGGGTGGGAAATAGTCTCTACGGTTCTTCGGCCTTTGGAGGCTCCATTAATGTCATCACCCAAATATTGAGCGAGCGGCCCCTATTCAGCGCCACGGTAGGGTATGGTTCCTACAACACTTCCAAATTGAGGATGAAATATCAATCTGGCCCATTGGGCGGAAATCGCTGGGCCATTAGCAGCCGTCTTTCTCTAATCGAATCTGATGGGTATCGCCAATTCCATGATAGTCGTCAGCGAAGTATTACTTTGGGTGCCGAAACACGGCAGGGGTTCTGGACGCACCGCCTCCGGGGGCTTTTAGGGTACGAAAACACCCACCTGGCCTGGGACGGCGTATCGGCGGATGACATAAACGATCGACAAAAACGGCGTTCTAGCTACCGAGCCTACACCGATGATTTTCTCCAACAGATATACTCTTTAAACAGTCATTATCAGTCTAATCCCACCTTTAGATTTGAAAATGTCGCCTACGTAGTGAAGGGCTCAGGATACTATCGCGTGTGGAAGCAAGACCGCGACTTTTATTCTTACAATTTGGACGTAGAAGATCAATACCCCGACTCAACCGAACAGCTCATGACCACGGACCTATTGAGGCGCAAATGGATCGTAAATACTTATTTCGGGGTCATTCCCACCCTGACCTGGGTCAAGCCCAATTATCGGTGGGACATAGGCATGGAACTCCGAGGTTACACGGGAAATCACTTTGGCGAAGTGAGTAACTTCTCTGACAGTACGCTCCTGGCGACCCTCGGATCGGGCTGGTATAAATACTACCAGTACACAGGTCAAAAGGGATTGGTGACGGCTTTTGTCCATTTAGACTACGCGGTAACCGAACAGCTCCATGCTATAAGTGATCTTCAATACCAGGCGATTCGGTGGTCCCTGGACCAGGACAAAATCGGTCATGCTTTGGGACACCGAATTAAGGCTGATTGGACCTTCCTTAATCCTCGTCTGGGGTTACTCTGGACGCCAACGGCGAGGACTTCCTGGTTTCTGAATTTCGGAAAGGCGCAAAAAGAACCGGCCGACGATGAAATCATCAACGCTGATGATGTTTGGAGTACACCTCGGTTAGTGGCGGCGGAAGTCATTGACGACTATGAGATAGGGTTTAACTACCGGGCTGATATCTGGCTATTCACTGTAAATGCCTTTCGGATTAACTACTTCAATGAACAACTGAAAAATATTGATATAGCCCAGGAGGGGGAATACGATTATTACTCCGCTGCGGGAACCGTCCATGAAGGGTTTGAATGGGAAACGGCCTGGCATCCCAGTTCCTTCGCCTCCGTTGGGATGAACGGCAGTATCAACAACTTCCGATTTACTAGCGGCCCTAAGAAAAACCGACACCTACCCAACACTCCCGAACGATTAGTAAACCTGTGGGTACGGGTGAAACCGACAAGAATTGTGGACATTTCCCTGACCCTCAGACACGTGGGTAAACAGTATTTGGCCGAGGATAATAAGGGGACCATCAAGCCTTACTCGGTGGTGGACTTGGTCACTGCCCTGTCGTGGAAAAAAATGACCTTACGTCTTAAAATTAATAACCTATTGGATCGCCTCTATGCCACCTATGGCAACGATTGGCATGGGTATTATTACTATTGGCCGGGCGCCACACGTAACGGCTATCTGGCAATTACTTACACGTTATAGAAAATAGTATTGATGATTGTTTGATGTCGCTGCCGAAGAGGAGGGATTATATCCCCATCCGGTGGAGAGCGTTTAGAACGTTGTCCAAGGCTAAGGTGAGCTGGGGATGGGTTTCCTCGAAATGTTCGGTGGCTTCTTTCAAGCGATGGAGGACATTATCCTCTTCGGGATAAGTTTGATCAGCGGTAGGTTCCAATATGGCGTGAATATCGTTGAGCAGGGTATTGAGCAGTTCCTTCGAGACTGCGTCCAGGGATTTAGTCTGGGAAAGTTCCTCGTGCAATTTAATGAGCGCTTTATGAAGGGACTGTTTTTCCATGTGATCAGATACTTCCTATGAATGTATCTCTTTTAAGACGATATTACTAATGGCTGGGAGAAAGCGCAAGACCTTACCGGTAATAGTCATTTGAGCTACCCGGATGGGGTGGTTAATTTCTTTCACTTATGTCACCCCCGAAAGCGAAAGGTAAACGGTTTTTCCTGATTGACGGCTACGCCATGTTATACCGGGCGCATTTCGCCATGATCCGGAATCCCCTCATCACCAGTTATGGTCTACAAACTTCGGCTTTGTTTGGGTTTGTGAATCAGTTGTTTAAATTGTTGCGTAAGGGGCAGCCAGATTACCTCATGGCGGCGTTTGACTCGTCGGAAAAGACTTTTCGTCACCAGCGCTATCCCGAGTATAAAGCCACCCGTGAGAAAATGCCGGACGAAATGCGGAACCAGCTCCCGTACCTATGGAAAATTATGGATGCCATGCGAATCCCAATCTACGAGGTTCCCGGGTGGGAAGCAGATGACATTATCGGTACCTTAGCTCGGTGCGCCCAGGAACAGGGGTTGGAGACCTATATTGTGAGTGGGGATAAGGACTTTATGCAGTTGGTGAGTGACCGAATTTTTCTTTACACCCCTTCCGGGAGACAGGCCGAGTTAAAAATCTACAATCGGGAGAAAGTCGTAGATAAATGGGGCGTGCCGCCGGAGAAGATCGTCGATCTCTTAGGTCTCATGGGGGATAGTTCAGATAATGTTCCCGGCGTGGCGGGCATTGGTCCTAAAACCGCCGTGGAACTGTTAAAGACCTATGGTTCCCTGGAAGCAGCCCTGGATCACGCTGAAGAAGTTCGTAATAAACGGGCTCGTGAAGGACTCATAAAATGCCGCGATCTGGCGCTACTAAGCCGGGAACTGGTTACTATTGACACTAATATGGACATTGAGGTGGATTGGGAAGCGATGAAAACTGAAGGCATCAACGTAAAAGCCTTACAATCCATTTTCCAGGAACTGGAATTCCACACCTTAATAAAACAGATAGCAACATTCCAATCTGAATCGCAAACGGCAGAAAACAGGCCAGATAAACAATACATTATAATCAATAACACTGATAAGTTAAAGTTATTCTTGAAGGAAATAAAGAAAGGTGCACTTTTGTCGTTTGACTTGGAGACAACGTCCACCGATCCCATGAGGGCTGAGTTGGTGGGGATCAGCCTTTCCATTACCAAGGACGCCGGTTATTATATCCCCTTGCAAGGGCCGGGAGTGGCTCCTAACAAGTTTGGCCAGAATGATGAAGCCACAGTATTACAATTACTCCAACCGGTTTTTGAAGACCCAAAGCTCCCCAAAACAGGACAAAATTTGAAATACGACATCCTCATCCTGAAGCGGAAAGGGGTGCCTGTTAAAGGAGTGGTTTTTGACACCATGATAGCAGCTCATTTATTAAATCCCGAATTGCGTTCCTACAAGTTGGATCGATTAAGCGAGGAATACTTACAATATCGTATGGTTTCCTACGAAAGCCTCACCGGGGAGGGGAAAGACAAGAAAACCCTCGCCGAAGTGGAAGTGGAGAAGGTGGCGTTCTATTCCGCCGAAGATGCTGATATTGCCTGGCAACTGAGTAACGTCTTAAAAACCAAACTCCAGGAGGCCCAGTTATTGGACTTCTACGAAAAGGTGGAAATCCCTTTGATACCCGTGTTAGTAGAAATGCAGTATACGGGTCTCTATGTGGATGGGGAGATTCTTCATTCCATGTCGGTGGAGATTTCCAAGCGCATCGAAACGTTGTCGAAAGAAATCATCGATTTGGCAGGGACCGAGTTTAATATCAACTCCACGCAACAATTAGCCACCATCCTTTTTGACCGGATCGGTTTGAAGCCCATTCGCAAACGTTCCACGGCTGAAAATGTTTTGGAAATTCTGCAGTACCAACATCCTTTACCAAAGCTTATATTAGCGTATCGTAAACTGAATAAGCTGAAGAATACGTATTTAGATGCGCTTCCCACCTTGATTAACCCGGATACCGGTCGCATACATTCCACTTTCAGTCAAACGATTGCGGCCACGGGCCGTCTTTCCAGCAGCAATCCCAATTTTCAAAACATTCCCATTCGCCGGGAGGAAGGCCGGGAGATCCGGAAGGCTTTCCGGGCCCAGGAAAAGGGGTGGTGTATTTTCTCTGCCGACTATTCTCAAATTGAACTTAGGATCATGGCCCACCTTAGCCAGGATCCGGCCCTCAAAGAAGCCTTTCTCCACAACGAGGATATCCATGCCCGCACCGCCAGCGATGTCTTTAGTGTACCTTTAAGTGAGGTATTACCCGAGATGCGCGCCACTGCGAAAGTGGTCAATTTTGGGATAATGTACGGGGCGGGTCCGTTCCGCTTGAGTCAGGAACTGGGAATTCCCCGCACCGATGCCCAAGAAATTATAGACGCTTATTTTAAACGCTATGCGGGAATTAAATTTTACATTGAAAACACGTTGAAAAAAGCTGAAGAAGATCATTACGTGAGCACCCTGTTAGGTCGCCGCCGCCCAGTGTGGAATATCTCCAGTGGCAACTACGTCCAGCGCGAAGCGGCCAAACGTATGGCCATCAACATGCCCATCCAGGGAACCGCTGCCGAAATGATCAAATTGGCGATGATTGCCATTCAAAAAAACCTGCAAGAAGCGCAATACCGCGCGAAAATGGTCCTCCAAATCCACGATGAACTTCTCTTTGAACTACCGGAAGAAGAAGTGCCAGCGGTGGAGAAAATGGTCGTACGGGAGATGAAAAACGCATTACCGCTATCGGTTCCCCTAGTGGTGGATTGCGGTGTGGGAGTCTCCTGGTTCGAAGCCCATGCTTAAGCGTATTACCACAGAAATGATTTACCCATGAGCAAGAGAAGATGGAAGCCAGTGTCACCTTAAAAAAAGTCGGTAAGCTCATTGGAAATAAGACGATCCTGGCGGGATTGACGTTTGGGATTGAGAAGGGTAGTTTGGTGGCTATTATTGGCGACAATGATGCTGGAAAATCCACATTATTGAAAGTTTTAGCTGGGGTAGCTCCGGCGGAATACGGTGCTGTGTATATTCATGGCCTGGACTTAGCGCGGCGGCGACGGGAGACCCAACGCCAAATTGGTTACGTGCCCCACGAGGTGGATTTCGATCCCTGGTTATCCTTGGAACAGAATATCCGTTTTATCGGATCACTCTATGGTGTACGACAGACGCAACAAAGCCGGTTAATCGAGCGCTACAGCGCCCATTTTCGGTTGTATGATTACCTCCATGAAAAAGCGGCTGGTGTCTCCCTGGGAATCTTGAAAAAAGCCATGATCGTCCGGACCCTGGTCCACGATCCTTCGGTTCTTATCCTGGATGAACCAACGGCTTTTATGGATGCCCAATCCCGTCGGCTGACCTGGGATTTACTACACCAATTAAAAGGGGGAAAGACCATTATCTACGTGAGTCAATTCCTCCCCGAGGTGGAACAGGCTAACGACCGCATTATTGTGCTACATGAGGGACGGATCTTGTTAGATGGTAGCCTGGATCGACTGTTAGAAAGCACCTTGGAATATCATGAGTTCCAAATTGAATTCGAAACCCTAACTGACGAATTGTTTAAAGAGTTATCGGACGTCACGACGGTGGTGAATCCCAGCCGTATCGGGAATGCCTTTCACTTCTACGGCCGTTCCCGCCAGGTCTTTTTCCAGGTTCTGAACCAGGCGTCGAAAGCGGTGATGACGGACTTGAGTATTCATAAACTCCGCCTTAAGGATTTAATGGACTCTGATTTTGCACGGAAAGGCTTAGAATGATCGTACCGTTTTTACAGCGACGCTGGTGGTTATTTCAAAATCGGATTCTCCTCACCCTCGCCGTGGCCCTCATTCTACCAATCTTCCTCTATTTAGGCCTTTCCCTGATCTTAAAGAATATTATTGTACGCAGTGTGGCGGAAATACCCTACCAGCTATGGGTTATTCCCGGGATGATGTTTTTAATCAGCATGTTGGCGCTCATTCCAATTCTGTACCGGGATTTCTTCGATTTACGGATACATAAAAAAACATTGTTACCCATGAGTCTAGCACCCCTCTCAAAACCCCTCTTGGTAACAGGGATACTCATGGCTGCCTTATTAGAAGCCCTTTTTTACACTATTTTAGGCTTTGTCATTTTCGTCATCCTCTCCGGGATATCCATGCCATGGTACGATTTTTTAGTTATTCTCGTTTTTTCAATTCTATTTAACCTGTTAGTAGGGAATCTCGTCATTACCATCAGTCTGTTGACCGATCGCATCTCCATTTATATGACCGTGTTACTTTCATTGGTCATACTTCTGATGTTTTGTTCCGGCCTCTTCGTGGAATTTGAATTCTACCCGGTTACTTTAGGAGAGATTTTGAAAAATATTCCCACCAGCATGGTTTTAAGAGCTACCCGGCATATCCTTTATGTCCGTGAGTTTCCCTATGTTTTGGTTATCGTTCCCCTGGTGGTTAGTGTTATCTGGACTTACCTGAATGGTTTTTTTCTCCGGTGGAGGTTGCATCAGTGATTGCTTACCTTTCCGGCGCCATGGAGTATGCCAATGATGAAGGTGCCGGGTGGCGCAAAGAGCTGACCAACTGGTTACGTACTGAATTAAAGCACGATGTCATCAATCCCGTGGAAGAATCGAAAACCCTCATGCTAAAGGAAGGGGCCCGGAACTACCGAGAATGGAAACACCGTAACCCCCAGCGTTATATAGACTTCATTCGCAAATGTATTGACCGGGACTTACGGGCCATCATGCAGGAAGTGGACTATGTCATTTGCTTGTGGAACGAAGCGGTTTCTAAGGGTGCCGGTACCCATGGTGAAGTGACAGTGGCGTACCAACGAAGGCTTCCTATCTATCTGGTCACGACGCTGGAACTCTCCGACCTCAGCGGATGGATCATGGCCTGCAGCACGCGGATATTCCCAAATTTCACCGAGCTAAAAAGAACTTTAATCGAATATTATAGGTAACTCATGTTTGGACCCAAGGCCTACATACATTTAAATCGTTTGCGGGAAAATTACCGTATGGTGAAGAAAAAGGTGGGTGGCAAAGAGATTATGGCGGTTGTAAAAGCCAATGCCTATGGACACGGAGCCTTGCCAGTAGCAAAGACCTTACAGCAGGAGGGGGTTAAGCATTTTGCTGTTTTCACCTTCAACGAAGCGGTTGAGCTACGCGAGGGAGGCCTCCAGGGTGAAATTCTCATTTTCAGTCGCCTGAGCACGGATATGCTCGAAGATGCCCTGGCGTACGATATTACCCTAAATCTCTCCTGGCCCGACGATTTAGACTTGGTCCTACATTTTCATAGACTACATGGCCGGAGTCCCAAAGTCCATTTAAAAGTGGATACGGGAATGACCCGTCTTGGGGTACCTTTGGAATCCACGGAGAAGTTATTGAAGCGATTGGCTGCTGATCCAGAAATTCGTTGTGAAGGGCTCTATAGTCATTTTGCTACGGCTGATGAAGGGGACTTGCGTTACGCGGAGTTCCAACTGCAACAATTTAAGAATGTCTTGGCCTTAGCGCGAAAATTAGGGTACCGCTTCAAATATAGGCATTTCTCTAACAGCGGTTCGGTCCTTAACCTTCCCCAATCCTATCTTGATATCGTTCGCTGCGGAATTCTATTATACGGGGCTTTTCCCTCCTCTGAAGTTCCCCAGGATATTCCCATTAAACCGGTGATGGAGTGGCGGGGACCGATCGTAACCGTACGGAAGGTGCCTAAAGGGACTAAGGTGAGTTATGGCGGCGTTTGGACGGCCTCCCACAACACCCAAATTGGTGTAATTCAAACTGGATTTGCCGATGGCTTTCCCCGACCGTGGTACGTAATGGGCTCCGTGGGTTATGGGACCGAGCGTTTTCCAATAGCCGGACGGGTGTGTATGGATCAATTTATGGTAGATTTTCATGACACACCGGTGAAAGTGGGTGAAGAGGTTTTAATCTTTGGGGAGAACCGGCAAAACAGTTTACGCGTAGAAGAAATCTGTGCTGCAATTGAGACCACCCCCTATGTTTTGTTGACCGCCGTTGGAGGTCGTACGGAACGGATTTACCTTAATGGTGACGAACATAACCGGTAAAACTCCTTCGCAGAGTTCCTCATCTGGTTTTTTCTACGATTCAACGCTGATTCTGAAAACAGCTACATTCCACATTGTTCTAAGAAGCGAAACTGAAGTAGTTTCCATTCGTTTTTTACGCTGTCCATGACCAACAAGAAAACCGACCGCATCCTTGTCAACCTCCTTGGTATTCCGGGGATTTTGCTCATTCTTTGGCTGGGAGGCCCCTATTTTGCCCTTTTCGTCGCTGTGGTCATGACCCTCTCTTTGAATGAATTCTATTCCATCAATCGTTCGCGGGATATTCATCCATTATATGCCTTTGGTTGGATTGCTGTACTCCTTTCAACCGGTTATTATTATTTTGCTCCCGACCTTACAAACACACAGTTAATGGGTGCCTTGATGGCCATTATACTATCTGTTTTGGTAGTGGAAATTTTCCGTCGAGTGCCGAATTCCACGTACAATATTGCCATCACGGTGTTGGGGATTCTGTACATTCCTGTCTTATTAGGAGCTTTGATCGGACTTCGCCAATACGATATGGCTCATAACAGTCGTTTTACGTTGGCTTTGATTGTTGCTATTTGGACCTGTGATTCGGCGGCCATGTTCTTTGGTAAATTGTGGGGAAAAAGAAAAGCCTTAGAAGCCGTAAGTCCCCATAAGACCGTTGTGGGTACCGTGGCGGGTCTCATCACCGCCCTGCTTATCTTTCTCCTTTTTCAACAATTTAACTGGATCGGTACCAGGATAACCTACACGGATGTAATCGCCCTGGGAATCGTCGCCGGTATCTTTGGCCAGTTGGGAGACTTTGCCGAATCCAAGTTTAAACGGGACCTGGGACTAAAGGATACCAGTAACTTCTTGCGGGGGCACGGCGGTGTGTTGGACCGCTTCGACTCCCTCATTTTCGCCAGCCCGTTAGCCTATCTCTACTTAACCATTTTTTATTAGTAAGGAACTTTGGTGTCAATAAAATGGAACCGAATTCGATCTTAGCAACTGATTGTGGTAGCACGACTACCAAAGCCATCCTCATTCAAAAAGTTGATGGAGAGTACCGTTTGCAGGTGCGGGGAGAAGCCCCTACGACGGTGGAAGCCCCGTTTGAAGACGTGACCAAAGGGGTGCTCAATGCCGTCATGGAAGTGGAGGAGTTATCTGGCAAAACCCTTTTAGATGACAATCAAATTATCACCCCTCAGCAAGGTAACAAGGGGGTTGATGTTTACATCTCCACTAGTTCTGCAGGTGGAGGGCTACAGATGATGGTTGCCGGTGTGGTGAAATCCATGACCGGGGAGAGTGCTGAACGGGCGGCCCTGGGAGCCGGTTCCATTGTCATGGACGTCATCGCCGCCAACGATGGTCGCTTGGCCCACGAAAAAATCCAACGTATTCGTCAACTACGGCCGGACATGATTCTCCTCTCCGGTGGCATCGATGGCGGTACGATCTCCCACGTCGTCGAATTGGCCGAAATTTTAGCCGCTGCCAATCCGCGTCCCCGCCTGGGACAGAATTATAAACTGCCGGTTATCTACGCAGGGAATGTCAAGGCCCGGGAGAATATTCGTAAAACCTTGGGGAAGATTACCGATTTGGACATTGTGGAGAACATCCGGCCGGTCTTAGAGCGGGAAAACCTGGGGCCTTCCAGGGACAAAATCCATGATCTGTTTATGGAGCATGTCATGGCCCAGGCGCCGGGATATAAAAAACTCATGTCATGGACCGACGCTCCCATTATGCCCACTCCAGGGGCCGTAGGATCCCTCATCGAGATGATTGCCCGGGAGGAAAACCTCACCGTGGTGGGAGTGGACATCGGGGGTGCTACTACCGATATTTTTTCGGTCTTCCAGGGGGTCTTTAACCGCACGGTCAGTGCCAATTTGGGGATGAGTTATTCCATTTGCAACGTGCTCGCTGAAACGGGATTGTCGAATGTCCTGCGGTGGGTAGCCCTGGACATTGACGAAAAAGAGTTAACCAACCGTATTGGGAATAAAATGATTCGTCCTACCACGGTACCCCAATCCCTGGAGGAGTTGAAGATCGAGCAGGCCATTGCCCGGGAAGCTTTGCGCCTGTCCTTTATTCAGCATAAAGAATTTGCCGTGAGTTTAAAAGGCATTCAAACCGAACGGACCATTTCCGACGCCTTTGAACAGACAGCCTCCGGTCAAACCTTAGTTGACATGATTGCTCTGGATCTCCTGGTTGGGTCTGGTGGGGTGCTCTCCCATGCGCCGCGCCGGGAACAGGCAGCACGCATGTTGATCGACGCCTTCCTTCCCGAGGGGATTACCCAGTTAGCCGTCGACTCCATATTCATGATGCCACAATTAGGCGTGCTGGCGAACGTGGAAAAACCGGAGATTGCCGATAGTGCGCGGCGAGCGGCCCTGGAAGTCTTCGAGAAAGATTGCCTCATTCGTTTGGGGACCTGTATCGCACCTGTAGGTAAAGCTAAACCTGGTTCCACCATTCTCACTATGGAATTGGAATACCCCGACGGCAAGCAGATGACCGAAAAATTGGTTCGGGGTGATTTGGTTCGTATTTCCGCACCTTATGAGCCGGTGAAAGCGCACCTTATTCCAGCGAAACAGATTGATGTGGGTTCGGGGAAAGGCATCGCCATCGAGACGACCATTTACGGCGGTGTGGTGGGGATTATCTTAGATGGGCGCGGTCGCCCTTTGGTGCTACCCGAAGACCGCGAAGAACGGAATCGAGCCCTGCGTCGCTGGTCAGCTGCTGTCAATGAATATCCCGACTCGGAGTAAAATTTGTAGGAGTATTTAGAATGGCCCATGCCTATACCCCCGGATTAAAGGTCTTACATGAAACCAAGGTTTTAAAAGAACGCCGCTTACCCTTGAAAGGGGAGGTGTTGGTGAGCGCAGGCGCCGCCGTCGAACCCGAAACCATCGTCGCAAAAACCGACCTCCCCGGGAATGTGCAAATGGTCAACGTGGCCAACCAACTCAACGCCGACCCTTCCGATGTGTCGGAGCTAATGTTGGTCAAAGAAGGGGGGAAGGTCTCTAAGGGAGCGGTGTTAGCCGAATCACCCGGGATCTTCGGTTTATTTAAGTCCAAGGTAATTTCACCGACGGACGGTACCGTAGAGTCCATCTCGGCGATTACTGGGCAGGTTGTCTTACGGGAGCATCCCCTACCGGTTGAGATCGATGGTTATATTAAGGGAACCGTGAAGGAGATCATCCCCGAGGAAGGGGTAATTGTTGAAACCACAGCTGCTTTCATTCAGGGCATATTTGGCATCGGCGGTGAAAATCGGGGCTCGTTAAAAATGGTGGTAGCCAGCCGGGACGAGGAAATAACCTCTGAAAAGATTACGCCGGACTTGGCCGGTAAAATCATCGTGGGGGGCTCCTTCATTAGTTTGGAGGCCTATGAAAAGGCTATCGAAACGAGGGTCAACGGTATTGTTGTGGGGGGCTTTAACTACCACGAATTAAAAAATCTTTTAGGGTACACCTTGGGGGTGGCCATTACTGGTTCAGAGGACCTGGCCACGACCTTGATCGTCACGGAGGGCTATGGCCAGATTCACATGGGTCAACGGACTTTTAGCTTACTCCAAAAACACGAAGGAAAGGCCGCCTCCATTAATGGCGCCACCCAGATCCGCGCGGGAGTCATTCGTCCGGAAATCGTCATTCCTCTTCCGCCGGAGGAAGTTACGGGGACCCCGAAAGCCATTCATTCTTCTGAAGGAATTCAGAAGGGCAGTTTGGTGCGCATTATCCGGGCGCCTTACTTTGGTCGTCTGGGAACGGTGGTGTCGTTACCCTCCAAATTGCAGAAGATGGAATCGGAGACCATGGTGCGGGTGGCGGAAGTTGAAATTGAAGGGGAGCGCATGTTAATTCCCCGGGCCAATTTGGAGATGGTGGAAACCGACCTGTAGTTACGGATAGAGTGGAACAGACCCTTCCCAGTACCCTCTCCGAACAAGACTATCAGTTTATTCGACGCCTAGCCAAACGCATTCAGCGGACCGGTTTAATAACCCCGGCAGTTTTTTTTCTGGAAATGGTAAAACCATTAGCGCTAATTGGAAGTCATGTTTTAATTTTCTTTGGTCCTCTACTTACCGCATTCATCAATGCCGAGGGTTATTACCGGGCCATAGAAATATTTGAAGAACCACAACACATTGAATTACTCCTCACCGAGATCGAAGCCCTGGAACAAGAATCACAGAAAACACAAAAGGGGGTTCCCGAGTGAAAAATAAACAATTCTGGATCATCGTTGCCGTCCTTTTAGTCCTCTTTTTAATTTATTGGTTTGCCGATCACCCGTATTTCAACACCGACCGAATTGTCATGTTCTTTGCTATTTTAGTTACCGCTGGTACCATTATCTACTACATTAAAAAGGCTGAAAGGGGCGAGGAGATTTTTCTGCGCACTATTCCCGGTCTAAAGGCGGTGGAAGAAGCTGTGGGCCGGTCTACAGAAATGGGTAAACCCATCCTCTACGTCCCGGGCATTATGGACATGGACCAGGTGGAGACTGTAGCCGGGGTGATTATTTTGGGACACGTCGCTCGCATGACTGCCCGTTACGAAACGACGCTGAATGTCCCCGTTTCCCGCTCCATTGTGATGAAAGCGGGTCGCGAATCCGTCCGGGAATCCTATATTATTGAGGGCCGTCCCGATCTGTTTAATGAGGATATCGTCCATTATCTCACCGACGACCAGTTTGCCTATGCGGCGGGAGTGAACGGGATCATGTTGCGGGAGAAACCGGCTGCTTGTTTTTACCAGGGCAAGTTCTACGCCGAGTCCCTTATTTTAGCCGAAACGGGGAACTCCATCGGGGCCATCCAGATCGCCGGAACGGCTTCCCCCGCCCAAATCCCCTTCTTCGTAACCGCCTGTGACTATACGCTCATCGGAGAAGAATTCTTTGCTGCCAGCGCCTACCTGTCTAAAAAACCGGAGTTGGTGGGCGCCGTAAAAGGTATGGATGTCCTCAAAACGTTCATCCTAACCGCCGTGGCCTTATCCCTGGCTTTACGGGCGTTCTTTGATCTTGGCTGGATCTCCTTCGATATTCTTCAATTTTTTACTATCCAGTAGGAGGATACATGTTCTGGAAGCGAAAAGTACCTATAGCCATCGTCGCCTTCGTGGGCACGTTAACCTTGTTTGGTTGGTTTGTAAATCAAAAAGGAATCGAATCTTTCGTCAATGACGACGCCACACAGTGGTACGATATCCTGGCCAGTTTCGCTATTTTCTTGGGGGCCTTGAATTTAATTAAGCTCCAGGCGCAAAAGATTCAGAAGCGAAAACGGGGCTGGCCGTATAGTATTTTCGCCATTGGTGGATTCATTTTCGCCTTTGTGGCTGGGTTTGTAATGCGGGGAGCTTACCATGTAGAAATCAAAACTGCTGGGACCAATATGCCCGCTGTGGCGGCCATCGTGGCCGAAGAAGCCAACATGGATCCGCAAAGCGCTGAAGTTGTATTAAGCCTGGCAAGCGAGGAAGAACCGCTGCAATTAGACCGCATCTATTTCACCCGGCGGAGTGCGGACCGGATTTCCACCTCCCTTCAGCAGGAAGGGGCGAAAGCCAAAACAGTTCCCGAATTGTGGGGCTCCCATTTGATGACCCGTGGTTCGCTCTTCAACTGGATGTTCAGGTACTGGTTCACCCCCCTCTCGGCCACCATGTTCGCCTTGTTAGCATTCTTCGTTGCTTCGGCCTCATACCGGGCCTTTCGAATTCGTAATTTCGAAGCCACTTTACTCTTGGTGGCCGGCATTATCATCATGTTAGGCCGGGTTCCCATTGGTAGCTACATCTCCAGTTGGTTTGTCATGTACATCTTGATCTTGTTGTTCGGGGTGGGTATCAATACCTGGGCCAAAGACCGGCGAATAACCTTCATCTCCGTAGCGGGCGGCCTGTTGTTGGTTACGATTGCTGGGTTTATCATGGGCTGGCCCGTTGACCGTCCGGCGATCTTCTTCTTGCCCAAACTCCAGGATTGGATTTACTACTATCCCAATGTGGCCGGCGCCAGAGCCATCATGATTGGTATCGGGTTGGGCATTATCGCCACCTCAATCCGTTATATCCTGGGTATTGAAAAATCGTACATCGGGGAGTAGACCATGAGCAAATTCACCGACGCAATCATTAAATTAGGACACGTAGACCGACGTTGGATCTTTCTCATCATTGCCATCGTGGTGCTCCTACCGCTTTTCTATCCCCTGGGACTTCCCGTCCGTCCTACGGTGTCAACACAACAAGCTTACGATGCTATAAATGCTCTGCCACCAGGATCGAAAGTCCTGGTCTCCTTTGAATATGGTCCCAGTACAAAACCAGAAATCCACCCCATGGCCATTTCCATTCTGCGGCACCTGTTTTCCAAAGGTCATAAGGTATACGTGACCTGTCTGTGGCCGGATGGTCAGTTCATGGCCGCCCAGGCGCTGCGGGAAGTAGCGGAAAAAGAATACAAGCTCACCTACGGGGAAGACTATGTACTATTGGGTTTCCGCCCCGGGAACGAAGCGGTTGTAAAGGGTATCGTAAGTGACATTCGGAAATTGTATACCATCGATTCCCACAATACCCTGGTGGAGAAGATTCCCATGATGGAAGGGATCAACAAGTTTGCCGATTTCGACTTTCTCTTTTCCTTGTCGGCAGGCTATCCAGGAACGGTGGAGTGGGTACAATATGCCGCCGATCCCACAGGAATTCCCATGTCTACGGGGGTGACCTCCATTCAGGTAAACGAGGTTATGCCCTACGTGAATAGTGGGCAGGTAAAAGGCATTTTAGCCGGGATGCCCGGAGCCGCTGAATACGAGGCCCTCATTAAACAGCCGGGAGTAGGTACGTCGGGGATGGACGCCCAGTCCATTGCCCACTTGGTCATCGTCCTGTTCATCATTTTTGGCAACGTGGCCTACTTTTTGGAACGCAAACGTTTGAAAAAATATTAGGAGAATATCTCTATGAATGGTGCTGAAATTTTAGGAGCTTGGATCGCCGTTTTCCTCACCCTGGCTATCTTTTCCTACCTCTACAAAGATAACCCCTTTTACAAGATCGCCGAACATGTGTTCGTTGGGGTATCCGCCGGGTATTGGGCGTCCATGTACTTCTGGACACAAATTCAACCCAACCTCTTTGGTCGACTGTGGCCTAAGATTGATCAAGGTGAAATCCAGGGGGCGTTTTTAAAGACCTGGTACGGTTTTTATAACGCCTTGGGTTACGTGTCCTCGGCCGTTTTCCCACCCGGGGGAATCGATAAGGGACACGACATGCATTTGGTTTACATCATTCCCCTTATTTTGGGCGTCATGATGTTGTTGAGTGTTTTTTCCAGCATGAGTTGGTTCGCCCGCTGGGGCATTGCTTACGTGGTGGGCATGGCGGCAGGGTTACGCTCTTATGGTTTTTTAAACTCCAACGTCATCGGCCAAATAAAGGGTTCCACCATCCAACTTTTCGGTGATGTTTCAGCCATGAGCATATTCAACAGTATTGTCGTTTTGGTGGGTACCATTGCGGCCCTACTCTATTTCTATTTCTCCCGGGAACATACGGGTACCTTCGGGAAAATTGGACGGTTAGGGATTTACTTCTTGATGATATCGTTTGGCGCTTCGTTCGGTTTTGCCGTCATGGGGCGTATTTCACTCCTCATTGGCCGGTTCATCGATCTAATCGATTATTCTAAGGCCAACTATTATTATGCCACAATCTGGTTATTAGTCATCATGGTGGTTATCCTGGGCATTTGGTCTTTTCGAAACCCGGAGTCTGAACAAACCCCAGCATGACGCATGAAACGCGCCTCCTTCATCTAAAATCAGTATCCGTTTCGTATTATTATCAAGGAGATCTGGTCCCCGTGGTGGATCAGGTCTCCTTTGCGCTTAAGAAGGGTGAAATATTAGGTATTGTGGGGGAGTCGGGATGTGGCAAGTCGCAATTGGCCTTGGCGCTTATGGGTCTTTTGCCCACTCCGGCAGTGGTTAATTTGGAACTAGAGACGGCGCCGTTAGTATATACCATGATTTTTCAGGAGCCCCTCACGGCGCTGAACCCGGTGATTAAGATCGGCGAGCAAGTTCGTGAGGGATTGCGTTTACCTTCGAAAGATGGCAGTAGCCGGGAACGAGTCATCGAGCTGCTGAGAGCCGTAGGCCTGCCCCATCCGGAACAAATGGTAAGCCAGTATCCCCATGAACTTTCCGGCGGGATGCGCCAACGGGTATTAATCGCCATGGCCCTGGCCCGGGAACCGGACGTCCTCATTGCCGATGAACCCACAACAGCTTTAGATGTAACCATCCAAGCTGAAATTCTCGATTTATTACGCGACTTAAATCGCTCCCAGAACCTTTCCATGTTACTGATCACCCATGATCTGGCGTTGTTACGCGACTTTGCTCACCGGGTCCTAGTGATGTACGCCGGAAAGATGGTTGAAATCGGGACGGTAAAGGACATCTTCGAACACCCCCAACATCCTTATACCAAAGCGCTCATGGAAGTTTCGGCTTTAAAAGAGGATGCCCGTGGTGAATTCGCCACCATTCCCGGAGCGGTCCCTGATCCCCAACATTATCCTCCCGGGTGCCGATTTAATCCGCGCTGTGCCCAAGCGCGACCCGATTGTTCCCAGACAGTGCCTCCCCTGAAGTCTCGCGGGGAACATCACTGGGCTTGCCCCTTTTAGACCTTGGAAACAAGGGTTTCGTACACCGCCCATACATACTTTTCCTGTCTATAAAAACTAAAAGCAAACAAAATCTCTCCACGAGAACAAGAGAACCCAGGGGTGTTAGATCGAGTTAAAATGTTTCCCTAGCACCACCCTTCAGGGCAGTTTTGTTTAAAAACGAGCGTCATTCCTAGGGCGGGACGACCGAGTAATCTACCTTTGATGATTATTGTACCTTTTCACCAGAAACTACTACCTAAGATAAAATGAGGGTAAATTCTCAGGTACAATCTCTCCCTAATAGTGTTACCTATGTTCTGACACTAAAATGTTACCGATGTATTGATTTCACATTCCGTCCTGTGACCTGCGACCTTGCGATCTGTAATGAGCGACTTTCAGACTTTTAGACTTCTCACCCTTCAGTTTTACCTTCAAAAATTTGGCCTCTTTTCGTAGATTTACGCTATACTATTCATTTATATTTGCAATGTGTTATGAGTGAACGTATTTGGCCACTGA
>CAZVNL010000023.1:0-37035 GCA_964628055.1 uncultured bacterium
ATCAGGTATTTTTTGGCATTAAACAGAATGTTGCACTTACTACTTGAATCCAGGTTCTATATAGGTAGAGGTGTTTTAAACTTACCGGACAGACAAAGGGATCTTATTCATCTTCTTTATCACGCGATCGGTGTTGTTTTCTTTGGATTAAAATAATTAGCATCAGGAATAGCGGAATCACGATGCGGGTAATAAGCCAGATGATACGAGATGTGATGTCGTCCAATAGAGCGTCTATACTAAATCGCAGATTGCTTCCACGTTGTTCTTTTTCCCGAAAATAAGGAGTTGGTCGTCGGCCTCGATTCGGGTTTTTGAAGTAGGCATCAGGTTGGTAAAATGTCCGTCCACCATTTTCCTGATGAGTAAGACGTCCACGTTATATTGTCTACGAATATTGAGCGCCTGAAGGGATTGGTGCACAAATTCCGACGGTGTGTTGATTCGCGCCAGGAGGAACCCCGGGATTACTTCAATCTTTTCGTGATAATACTGATGGGTATATTTCATCATGGAGGCCAAATGTCGGGCACTTTGATTGTGAATCAACATCTCCTGATACTCCCGCAAAATATCGTTGTGGAGCACCTGACCGGTTAATTTTCCCTCATCATCCACAACGGGAACGGCCAACATATCCGCATCCAACATTAAACGTAACACCTCGTGAATGGGCATATAGGACCGGATTTTGGGAAAATGGATATTGCAAATATCCCGAGCAGTAGTCTCGGGCGGCACTTCTTCCAACCGGTTTAAAAACCGTCGAACCATTCCGTGAGTAATAATGCCCGTGAGGCGTTGATCTTCGTCACACACATAAACCACAGGGTGGGTACTGCGGGACATGCGTTCCAACAATTCTTTCAACGACGCTTTTTCGGGAATGACTTCCACCATTTGTTGCTTGATCTGTTCCACCTGTAACTGGTTCAAGATGTTGATATCGGTGCCGCCGTGGATATTCACACCTCGGCGTTTCAATTTAATCGTGTAGATGTTTCCGTCAAGCATTCGGGTAGTGATAGCCACCGCGATAATGCTGGAGATCATGAGGGGCAGAATGATATTGTACTCCGAGGTCATTTCGAAAATGATGAGGATGGCGGTGATGGGGGCATGGGTAGCTGCTGCCACCAGGGCGGCCATTCCCACCAAGGCATAGGCTCCCGAGGCGGCGGTATATTGGGGATAGAAAGTATTAAAAACACCCCCCAGGGTACCGCCTAACATGGCACCCATGAAAAGGGAAGGGGCAAAAATACCGCCCGACGCCCCGGAGCCCAGACACAGACTGGTGGCAAAAATCTTTCCGAATAACAGCACAGCCGCTAAAAGATAGGGTATGTTACCCGATAACACCTTATCCATGGATTCATACCCTACGCCTAATACTTCGGGAATGAAGATGGCCATGAGGCCCAGAATGGCGCCTCCAATGAGGGCCTTGGTCCCCACGGAGATTTTCCAGCGATCAAAGATGTCTTCCGATAAATACAGAGCCCGTACAAACAACCAGCCAGCCAGGCCAGCGGCAATTCCCAGGATGATGTAAAACACAATTTCCAGCGGTGATTGAAGGGTGTAGAGGGGCGGGATGAAGGCCGGGTAATCTCCAAAGACACTTCGTGAGATAACGGTTCCAAAAACGGAAGAAATAATAATGGGACCGATAGCGCCGACGCTGAAGTCTCCTAAAATGACTTCGCTGGCAAAAATAGCCCCGGCGATGGGGGCGTTGAAGGTGGCTGCAATCCCGGCGGCAGCACCACATCCGATGAACGTCCGCATACGTCGAGAGGATACTTGAAATAGCTGTCCTACAGCGGAACCGAAAGCCGATCCTATTTGGACAATGGGCCCTTCCCGTCCCACCGAGCCCCCTGACCCGATGGATAGGGCCGAGGCCAGCGCTTTTACCAAAACCACGCGCATTCGAATAAACCCATTTTTCGTAGCCACAGCATTCATCACTTCGGGAACACCATGCCCCTTGGCTTCCTTAGCAAAACGATGGACAAACAAGGCGACGATGGTCCCACCCACGGCCGGGATGGCAATTTTCAAATAGAGAGGAGTGCCCTCGATGGTGGCCACGAAAGAACCCTGGCCCCATAAACCTGTGCGGAAAAGTTCAATGAGATAACGAAAGCTAACCGCAATGTAACCAGACACTAACCCAATGATCACCGCCATGAAAATAACGAAAAGCTGGTCGAAGGACTTGATTCTGTGGAGCGACCTCTGGACCAGCGAATAGAGGGTATTGCGCCAGTCAATATAGCGACGTAAACGTGTGATCTGTTGTTTCGTTATGGGACGATGCATGGCATTTATTAGCTAATAAAAACCTATAAAATTAACCTTTGTTGATGATATTCCTGTAGTAATTAAACGGGACATTTTATGTAAACGTTTTGTTATCCCTCCGAGGAAGTTGGTAAATTTAGACCCTACTTAACGGGCCAGGATTGAGTATTACTTAACCATGCGATACAGAATCGTCTTCTACTCCTTGAGCCGGATCTTTGGCGTCCTGGCCTTAGCAATGTTACTGCCCTATTTTTTAACCTTTGTATATCACGAGCCACAGAGCTACCATTTTCTAATTCCCATCATTTTACTGATGGGGATGGGGCTTTATTCAGTATTAAGCCGGGAATCTATCAAGGAGTTAAGTCTCAAGGAGTCTATGTTAATCGTAGCTGCCGCCTGGTTGGGGGTTTCCTTTTTTGGAGCGCTACCGTACTTACTGGACCATGTCTTAGGCTCTTTCACTGACGGCTACTTTGAAACCCTTTCCGGTTTCACAGCCACTGGCTCTACCGTTATTCCGGACATTGAATCCGTGCCTAAGAGTGTTCTCTTCTGGCGTTCCGAGACTCATTGGTTGGGCGGCATGGGAATTGTCGTCTTAGCCATCGCCATATTTCCCGCCCTGCAGGGGAAGAGAACCCTGTTCAGTTCCGAAGCGCCGGTACCCTTTACCGAAGAAGACCTGTTCCCCCGGATTGCGGATGTAGCCAAATCGTACTGGAAGGTCTATGTGCTGTTTACAGTGTTAGAAATTCTCCTTTTGATTCCGGTCATGGGATGGTTTGATGCTGTAACCCATTCTTTTGCCACGATCGCGGGTGGGGGGTTCTCTACCCGGAATGCCAGCATCGGCGCTTTTAACAGTGCTTATGTGGAGATCGTGGTGATGATTTTTATGGTCATCGGCGCCACCAGTTTTATTCTCCATTTTAATGCCTTGAGGAGAAAATTTTATTATTGGAGAAACACTGCTTTTAAAATATTCATGAGCATCCTGCTTTCCGCCAGTGTTCTCATCACTTTGAATATTTACATTTTGAATCAACAGGATATTTCCCTCATCACAGCTTTTCGTAAAGCCCTTTTCCAGGTGGTCTCTATTATTACCACCACAGGGTTTGCCACGACCGATTTTAAATATTGGCCTTCTTGCAGCGTTTTTGTTTTATTACTACTTATGTTCATTGGTGGCATGTCCGCCTCCACGAGTGGTTCTATAAAGGTTAGTCGCTTTGAGATCATTTTTAAAGATTTTCGACGCATGTTGCACCAGACGCTTCATCCCCGCGCTGTGTCCCGGGTATGGTCCAACCGAAAAACCGTGCCCCAGAACGTAGTCCTGAAAGTCCAGGTGTATGCCATCACCTACATCCTAATTTTTATTATCTCCGGCGTCCTATTATTAGCTCAAGGGTACCGTTGGTCTACCGCGTTCAGTGCCGTGGCCGCCACATTAGGGAACGTTGGGCCTGGAATCGGCGCCGTGGGTCCCTTCGATAATTTTGCCCTGCTCACCTCGAGCGCCAAGTGGATTTTAATGTTTGACATGCTCTTAGGACGCCTGGAAATCTGGACGGTGCTTTCCCTCTTCATTCCCGATTTTTGGGGACTGGGTTGACTGCCGGTCGCTTTTCGTCGGAACAACACGGGTTAACGAAATCAGGCGCTAACCGAAATTCATTAATTGGCCGGTTGGACTTGAAATATAATGACTTTTTACACTTTAAATCTTGTAACGTAACTTTGTTTCTATTTTAACGAAGCATTTTGATATCATTGGCGCGTTCGTCTAGGGGTTAGGACACCGGGCTCTCAATCCGGCAACACGGGTTCGATTCCCGTACGCGCTACTTCTCAATCCCAGCGTGACTTTAGAATACCCGTTTTAAAAATACCTGGGGTTGTGGTGTAGTTTTGGTAGTATATGGATCAATTTTATTGTGATTTATATCATAGGCTTCCTTATTAATTAGTCTTATAATTAATTAAACAACATTAATGATAAAGCGTTGCATTTCACAAAATCCAAACTTTATATTACACCGGTTCTAGATAATCCGAGAGGTGAGGGGTTCTCCCCTAAATATATCTTTCTAGAACGTCTAATTCATTGAGGACGTTATGAACAGGTACGATCTTAACATGCGGAGTTGGGTTACCTTGGCGCCAAAGTTCCTTTGGACAGTGGTAGCTATTTTTCTATTTTTTCAGTCTGGGAATGCTCTTCGAGCCCAGGATGATTTTGAGGAACCGGTTGAAATCTTTTGGGGGGATGAGGAGGATACGTCTGCTTTTTTTGAAGAAGATACCCTTTATGGAGAAGAGGGCTTTGCGGAGGATACCCTATTCGGGGATGAATATTTAGACGAATATTTTGATACCGGATTAGAGGCAGATACGGAAGCTTTCGGAAATGAAGGGGAATTTATTGGAGAAGGTACGGAGACTGGCAGCGAGGAATTGAGTGACGTAGAACTGGCTGATGTGGCCAAACGTATGGGTTATTCTTTGAGTATATCGGGGGCCTCACCGGGTTTTGTGAACCATGCGCTCACAACCTATAATAACAATCCCCAGGTCGTGTATCGTATTGCCTTGGAATTTCCCTTGTTGATGCAAATCAAGGGCACGCGTTTCCGTTTCGGAGTAGAGGCGGGCACGTTTGGTTTTGAGAATTACCTACCCATCGGGGGGAAATACTCGGGGATGACCCTTTTAGGCATCCTCGCTTTTCCCGCGGGACCGGGACAGGTGAAACTGGGCGCCGGCCTGGTAGGGAAACAGTTTGGTTTCAGCGCCGAAACTACCTATGGCTTGGCCTTGGGAAATACCCTGGAGATCCGAGTGGGCGTGCGCTCTACGACGGCGTCTAACGTTACCGACTCCGCGGGGAATGACTTGGGAAATGTCAGTTGGCTGGATGGCGTCGTTACCCTGGGGTTTAACCTCTAAGTAATACTATTTTTTGGTAATGCCACACCGCTACCATAAGGGTCTCCTTCCAATACTTCTAAGTATTTCGTTGCTCTCGGCCAACAAGGTCTATAATGGGTTTACATCTACGACGATTACCGGGGGAAACGTATTTCCGGGTAAGTGGAATAATACCAATACCGGGGCGACGCTAATTTTTCCTAAACCAGGCAGCAGCGCGGCAACCAAGTATCTGGTAAAAATTATTTTCGCTTCAGATGCTGATTCAGTCCTGTATCCCGACCCGAATACGAATCCCACTCATAATTGGCAGAACGCGAATAATATCGGGACTACTAACGAGATATCAGTCTCAGGTGCCGATGGTATGGCTGGGAATTCTGCCGTGAGCGGTGATATCGAAACGGCCAATTCCTCCCTCTGGTCCGACGGGGAATCCTTTGAGTTCGTCATTCTTACTTATCATGGTTTTAACACGATCGATGATACAATCTATTCCGGCATGCGGTATAAAATTCATGAAACTGATGGACCGCACAACAGGAGTACAAGTTGGTCAATAAGTCTAACTTCTGATACTGATTCCGGTAACAGTTCTACTGATGAAACCACAAATATTGCTAATGTAAAATTTGACATTTCGGGGAGTTTCCTTATCGGCGACTCCGTCTACATCTGGGCCGATTATACTCCCGCTGAGGGTTGGAGTGCCTGGAGAGATGATGTATACTATGAAAGCAATCCATTTACTACCAGTGTGAGTTCCAAAGTATTAGGACCGGTTACGACACCATTGGCTATGAATAGTAGCGATGGACAATACAGATTTTATATGACGGTTATCGATTCTAACGGAGCCCAGGACTACCAATACCCTATAGTTAATGTTTACTTTGATAACCAACCTCCCGTGGCTCCTAATACACCTACTTTAACCAGTGGCTCAGACACAGGATTCTCCTCCAGTGATAAATTGACGAAGGACAACACCCCAACGTTTAATGTGACCTCGGCAGTCAATGATAATCCTAATCCCTATGTTTATGATGATAATTCGATAGTACTCATATTAGTGGATGGGGTCGTCACTGACTCCACGACTGATGTAGACGAAAATCCCATCAGTGAGAATGTTACTATTTCCTCCGGCAACGCCCTGGCCGATGGAACACACCAAATCAGGGCCAAGGTGCGAGACAGGTTTGGGAATTTATCCAACGCTTCTGGTACTGCTTTAACTATCGAAGTTGATACGGATGGTCCCAGCCCTCCCAACCAGCCCCAGTTAATCAGTTTGGATGATTCTGGTTGGAGCAATAGCGATGATACGACGGCCGTTAATACACCACGCTGCGAAGTTACTGGGATCACCTCCGGTGATTCGGCTTTTCTATTATTTGGCAGCGATACGGTGGATCGGGATATATCCAGCGGAGGGACGTTAACCCTGCAACCGATGTCTGCCCAGAGCGATGGCGCTTACGAAGTACGGGTGACCGCCATGGATCCAGCGGGGAATTCTGCGGATGCCCTATCCAATAAATTAGATATCGTCATCGACGCTACCGGTTCTAATGCACCCGATGCTCCTGATTTGATTAGTGGCTATGATACTGGAACTTCAGATACTGACAACATCACTAAAGACACAACCCTGGCCTTCAGTTTAACTGGTCTCACCAGTGGCGATTCCGTCTACTTGAAATTCAATTCTAATATAGTAACCCGAACTCTGGCCCAGGCGAATTCAATTTCCAACTTGTCCGTCACTGTAAGTCCAACGGATTATCAAGGAAGTGTCAGTGTTTTTGCCGTATTAAAAGATCGCGCCGGGAATTTCTCTACTAATGGTGGCACCCTGAACATCACTATCGATACCCAAGGACCCAGCGCACCCACCGGGATTGACTTGGCCGATTCTACTGACACGGGTTCCGAATCCAATGATAACGTTACGAGTAATTCAAAACCCTCTTTTCTAATTACTGGTGTAAGTTCTGGGGATTCCGTTTTATTAAAATTCAATGATAATATCGTCGGTGCAGGAACCGCCAGTGGGTCTACGATTACCCTTAAACCATCAGAACAACTGGACGGTACCTATACCGTTAAAGCGGTTGTAATCGACATTGCTGGCAATGAATCAGATCCCGTAACCCTTAGCAATGTCGTTATTGATACACAAGGTCCTGTGGCGCCCACAACACCGGATTTATTAGCCGCGTCTGACAAGGGGTTTTCCGACTCCGACAATATTACTTCTGATTCAACCGTTACTTTCAGAATTACCGGTGTTGAAGCAGGAGACTCGGTTTACTTGCAGTTCGATGGTGCCACGGTGGCGCGTGGTAAAGTAGGAACAGGGGAGACGTCCATCAATTTACAAGTCACTGATATTGACGAGGGAACCTACGATGTCACTGCCCAACGACGAGACCTGGCGGGAAATATTGGCACCGTATCAGGAGTCTTAAGTAGCGAAAAGTTTACAGTTGATACGACCCCGCCAAGCAAACCGAGCGCGCCGGCGCTGACGACCGGGTCCGATACCGGCATCAGTTCCGCTGATCAATTGACTGCGAATAAAACACCAACGTTCACCATCAATAACCTCAACGGCACCACTCAGGACTCGGTGTATCTCTATTTTGGATCGAATAGCGTAGCCAGAGGGCTAATCACATCTGGTACTTCGTTTAATCTGACTGCTGCCAGTCAGAGCGATGGAACCTATCAAGTAAAAGCTAAAGCCTTTGATAAGGCTGGAAACCAATCGGAGCTTAGTGATCCTACTACCATTCGTATTGACACACAAAAGCCCAATGCGCCCAGCAAACCTACATTATTGCCCAGCAGTGACAGCGGTTTCTTAGCAAACTATACAAATGTAAATCAACCCGCGCTCATTATCGCCGGTTTATCCACGACAAGGGATTCCGTCCGTATCAGTTTTTCAGGGGCCATGACGGCCGTCATCGCCGCCGTAGTATCCCAGGGTACTAAAGATACATTAACGCTCCAGTCCAGTACCCTAACTGACGGAGATTACACTGTTACGGCGGTTGCTATTGATTCAGCCGGGAATGCTTCGAATACTAGCACAGCCCTATCCATAACTATTGACACCAACGACCCCGATCCCCCAACAGCCCTTGACTTAAAAACCACGAGTGATTCGGGACCTATGGGAGATGACGACACTACTAAGGTTACGACCCCAACCTTCACCGTTTCTGGGGGAGGTATTACCAGTGGAGATTCTGTGTTCATCGTGATTTCACAGGGATCGGAAAAAGACACCGTTGGCCGAGGAAAAACCAGTGGTACTTCTATCGATATCACCATCGACGAGATCACCACTCCGTATACGGATGGTAATATCATTATACAGTCCTACGTGATGGATCCGGCCGGGAATACCTCTCTGCTTTCAAACTCTAATCTCCTTACAATCATTTTAGATACGACGCCTCCGGCAGCTCCGTCTGTCACACTAAATTCCGCATCTGAGTCTGGGATGAGCCTGTCCGATCGCCTTACGAATGACCGAACCCCCACTTTTCTAATCTCGGGGATAGAATCAACTCGCGACTCGGTGTATCTGGTCGTCGGGACCGACACAGTTGCCCGTGCTAAGGCGACCGTCTTAACTAATTTTCCCATCACTTCCACTTCCCTCAGTGATAATCTTCTTGGTTATAGTATAAAAGCCCTCACCCGGGATTACGCCGGGAATCTTTCCACTGCATCCAGTACTATTACCGTCCGTATTGATTCTACCAAACCGACTACACCGGGATTGCCCAATTTACTCGACCCTTATGATACTGGATTTCTGAATAATGACAATGTAACCAATCACGATACATTGGCACTGCGCATCAGCGGGTTAACCAACTCCGACTCTCTATCGCTTTTGGTCGATGGTGTGATAACTCCTTTCGTCGGTGTGTATGGTAATCCAGCCAACGCGGCCATCGTCTCGGGTGGGAAAGTGGACTTGAAATATGTTCCCACAGCCGGATCGAAGACCTTCCAATTCACCGTAACAGTTACTGATTCAGCTGGTAATACATCCGATGCATCCAGCACACTTACTATTAACCGTGATCAAACGGCTCCTACCGCACCGGGTACCCCCAACTTAGCCGATGCCAGTGATACTGGCAGCGACAACGGTGATAATCTGACTAATGATACGACACCCGAATTTGCCATTACTGGCACGACCACCGGGGATTCTATTTACTTGCGTCTGGGGAGCCAGAGGGTAATCGGCGGCCTAGCCACCGGTAGTTCAATCTCCTTAACAACGGCGGCACTAGATACCTCTGGTACCTTAGTTTTTTCCGCCATTGCCATTGATTCAGCCGGTAATATTTCCGAAGTTAGTGGAAACTTAACCATCACACTGGATACAACGGCACCCGATGTGAGTAGCGTATCGATTGATTTACAATCCACCTCTGATACAGGGATCTCTTCCAGTGACAACCTTACTAAAGATACAACCCCAACGTTTACCATTAACAATCTCTCGGGGACGGACAGTAATCCTGACTCTCTATATTTGGTAATTGGGACAGATACAACAGCGCAGGGAGGAATTACGAGTGATGTTGTTACCCTCACTTCAGATGCTTTAACTCACAGCCCAACACCCTATAGCGTAAAAGTCTCAGTAAAGGACAAGGCAGGAAACTTATCTAATGCCAGTAGTTCAGTGAACCTGCGTATTGATACCATGCCACCGTCGGAGCCTAATCCCCCCGACCTTCAGACGGAATACGATTTTGGTCTCTCTGATACCGATAATATTACCAATAGTGTTGATTCATCTGGTTGGTTGGCCTTCATTCTCACGGGCTTGTCTAATACCTCCCGTGACTCTGTGGTACTATTTGCCGACAATTCCGTACAGCAGAAAATGGTTATTTCACAGGTCTTACGAGATACTTTACGAACACCAGGGATTCCCACTGGTAGGTATGATTTTACTTTAATAGCGATTGACTCAGCGGGGAATATCTCCGATACGAGTTCGGCCCTAACTGTCGTGGTTGATAATAATCCACCCACCACTCCTACGCTCCCAACCATGACAGTAGCTACTGATCACGGTGCCAGCTCAGGGGACTCTCAAACGAATGAACCGCAACCCTCTTTCAGTACCACTAATGCCGAGTCAGGGAGCATTATGCGTCTATTTTCCATCAATGCGACGGGGGACACTACGCAATTGGTAGTGGACACGGTGGGAGCCGGACTTAATACCATTACGCTCACCCCCGAGACGCCTTTTGCCGACGGCACTTATAATATCTACATCGTCAGTGAAGATACTGCCGGAAATACGGTTACCAGTGATGTTAACTATGGTATTATCATTGACACTGAATTGCCCTTGGCAGATATTTACCTCACCCCGGACTCCCTCGCCAAAGAAGGGGATGTGACGCGCATCTGGGCCGATTTCAATGAACAGGTTTATAGTCCCGAAATTTATGTGGCTTTCGCTGGGGGAAGTATTGAAGATACAACGGCCATGACCCAGGATGACGATACTACCTGGTACTACGATCTTACGAACCCAGCTGGAAATGATGGTGCGGCGACGATTAGTCTCATCGGTATTGATATTGCCGGGAACGATATAACCAATGGCAACACAACGGGTCGCACGAGCCTTCGATTGGATAACACCGCACCAGTTCTCACCGAGTTGGCGCCCGACAGTGGGGAATATGTCAATCATACACAGGTGAGTTACCGCATTAGTGAAACCGTGGCATCTGGTACCATTACCTGGGCGCAAGTAGGAGGGACGACCGATCTTAACGCTCCTCACGTCCAAACACTTACAGCATCAGAATTACAGGGCAATTTTTCTTACACCGACATTACCTTAACCAATAATCCCAACCTGGTGTCAGGGGCCACCTATAAGCTTACCTGGTCGGTAACCGACACGGCGGGGAACGTTTCCCAAAGTTACATTGCCACTCCCGTCCATTATGATACAACCGCTCCAACCGGGACGCTCACTTACAGCCATTACCACGCCGCGGCCGACACGATCGTGAACATTACCGCTACCTTCGTGGAACCTATGTTGCCGACACCCCTTATCTCGGTAGACTATACCGGCATTGGCAACGACATCACCGATCAGCCGATGACCATGGGAACGGATTCCACCGTTTGGACCTATGCCATTACCATCCCCTCCGGCCAGGGAGTAAACGGCGTCGTAACCGTCTCGATTAGCGCTACCGACTTAGCATTGAACACGCTACCACAAGTCAACCTGGCCAATCGGGATACTTTAATTGTTGACAATACACCGCCTTCAGTCACCTTTACGTACTCTAATCTTTCCCAGCCGACGTTGCAATTTTTAGAAGGAAAGGGAGGGGACACAGTTCAGGTCGCGGCTGTTTTTAGCGAAACCATGTCCTTGACGCCAGCGCCGAAACTAAATATCCAATATGCCGATTCCACCACAAACTCGTTCACCGGTATGAGTGAAGACAGCGTCACCGGGAATACCTGGTACTATAATGTAGTTTTACCGACCGGCGCCATCAACTCGGGCATAATGACGGCTTCCATCACGGCGCGAGATCCAGCGGGGAATACGGTGGAAACCATCAACAACGCCCGCCTTTTTACCGTGGATAACACGCCCCCTGCTACTTTTAACACGGGAACCGTCATCCCTATGGGGAGGAATCCCGTGGTGGGTTGGTTAAATGGTATTACCGATAGCGTTCAAGTGATGGTGCCCATCCCCTCGACTAGCACGGATACGACCATCCTTTTCGGTGGCGAGGTGGAAATCCAGATGATCGATCCCCGCACGATGATCAATTGGGTGACCATTGGTTCGAATGACAGCATTACCGTGGCCGGGAGCAGTCAACCCTATTACCGTCCTGATTCAGCCATAACTCAGGCGCTCATACCAAATCTGATCGAAGGGGACACCATTCTGATAAGGGCCGCCCTTTACGACCGTGTGGGGAACCGAACTATTGGCGATACGAGCACAGCGATACTGGTTTATGATCCCACACCACCAGCCTTAGGCGCCATTACCGGTGGCAATATATTCAGCCAGGATACTTTAATCTCCACCGACACCATCACCGTTGCGTGGTCGTCATTTAACGAGCAGACTTCGGGGTTGCAACGTTACGAATTAGCCGCTGAAGAATCGGGAGGGGATTCCATCAACAGCTTTATGGATTGGACTGCCAACGATGTCACGGAAGCCGCCACCTTAGTATTGCCTTTGGTCCATGATTCTACTTATCAAATCCATATTCGCGCCTTTGACGTAGCAGGGAATATTTCCGACACCTTATCCTCGACCATTTTCCGGCGCATCAATACGGCCCCCCAGATTACCACTATCGACTCTTCTATCGCCCTGGAAGATATTCCCTACCGTGATACAGTGAATGTTGTCGATCCGGATTTGGCTACCCTGATGGGGGACGAGTTCCGCTATTATCTCACTACGACCCGAATCGTTGGTCAACCAGCTGTGGGAGCGGCCACCATCGATAGCCTGACGGGTATCATTACCTGGACTCCCACCCAGGATGATACAGGGTCTTACCAACTAACGGTACGAGTCAATGACCAATGGGGCTTCGCTGACACGCTGGCTTTTCCTTTCATTGTCCTGGCGGTAAACGACACCCCCGCCGTAAGTATTCAACCACCAGATGACAACATTACCTTTGCCGAAGACCACACCGACACGGTCCAGATCAGCCTGACCCAATATGCTCACGATGTAGACAATGACAGTACAACGCTCACCTGGGCGGCGGTTGTTCTCGATACGGCCGCTAAACCTGGCTTCCCCACCGCGTACCTCTTCTATGGGCCGGGCTTGCCACAGGTGAGCAAACAAACCCTGGAAGAACGCTTCCTGCCTAAACCAAAACGCTCAGGTCCTAAAAACCTTAAAAAGAAACGGGAAATAGCCCGCGTACGTAAAACATTAAAGTCAACGGTCTTCAAATCCATGATTACCGTGACCATCGATACGCTTAACGGAATTTCCACCGCCACCTTTGATGCCGATTCAGATTACTACGGGGCCAATCATCGCATTATCTTTTTCGCCAGTGATCCTGCCGGTGCCATGAGTAGCGACACAATCCTGCTTACGATTACACCGGAAAACGATCCCCCCGTTTGGCAACCCATCGCCCTCCAGGAAGTGACGGAGAATGATTCCTTGAAAATAGATTTCGCCTCCTACGTCTACGACGTGGACGACACACTTCTAACTTTCAAGGTTGCACCCCTTACCAATAGTGCCTGGATTGCTCTGAGGGCTTCTA
Source organism: uncultured bacterium (assembly GCA_964628055.1). Taxonomy (GTDB): domain Bacteria; phylum Fidelibacterota; class Marinisomatia; order Marinisomatales; family TCS56; genus CAZBEL01. Next base: position 13,611 of record CAZVNL010000023.1, read on the forward strand.
GTCCTAACAGCGTAAGTCTCGGTGATACAGTTATTTATAATTCCAAAAACTTTGGCGATACGGTGGTATTTATTCCTGCCATTGAGTGGTCCGACTCCGCATTAATCCAGGTGGTAGCCCTGGACGAACAGAACGCATCGGACACAACGCTTTTCGTCCTGGACGTGTTACGGGTTCCCCGGCCTCATCTGTCAATCGAAGTTGTACAAAACAACGCGTTTACGAATTATTTTGAAGTTGTAGTCACGGACTCAGCGGAAAAAGTGGATAGCATTAGCCTCCAGGTACAGAGTCAGCTTATTCCGTTGGATACCGTGGCGAACTATACCTACGTAGGACACTATGAATTCAGCGATCCAGGTAACTACAACTTCGTAGCCTATGCCCGGGGAATTGTTGGGGATACCATCATCTTCCGGAATGTATTCATGACCTTAGCCCAGGCCAATCACCGATGGTGGGGAAGCAGTCCTGACGGTTCTTTTGAAATTATGGGGGCTCCCGGGGCCGTCCTCTTCGATCAACCCTTGCTCATCGCGGACTCCACCATGTTTAGAGCACGGTTTAAAGACCGGGCTTCCTACTTAGTGGGAAACGAAAATATGAAATTCCTGGAACCGGTGGAGGTTGCCATCTTCGGCTATGACGAAAATCTGGCCATTTACCAGCGCAAGGGCATCGAATGGAAGGAATTACCCTCCATCACGGAAGATGGCTGGATCTTGGCCTATACCGACGGAATGGGCTATTTTCGTACCGGCCCTAAAGCTTTAATTGTCCCCGGTCGAACAACCTTACATCAGAACTATCCCAACCCGTTTAACCCTGTAACCAATATAGTGTATGACGTGGGTTTTATGGACGGGCCAAAACAAAAAGTAAATGTCTCTGTTTTCAACCTCTTAGGTCAGCAGGTGATTACCCTAGTGGATGAATATAAGCCCATTGGTCGTTACACCATTCGTTGGGACGGGCGGGACTATCGGGGCATCCCCGTGGCCACCGGCATGTATTTTGTCCGCATGCTAACCGACAAGGGGAGAATGAATACTAAAAAGATCATGTTGTTACGATGATTCGTAAAATATTTCCGCACCTGATAATAATCCTGGTCTTGATCGTCCTGTTTGGGGCTTGTCGCAAGCAGTGGACGGCCACGGAGATGGACATGGCCAACTATGGCTGGACCCTTTTTGAAAGGGGTTCCTATCTGGAGAGTTACGAGTGGTTCCTGAATTCAATCCAGGAAGATTCAACCTACCAGGATGGTTACAACGGTTTAGGGTGGACCTTGGGTAAATTGCAACAAACGGCCAGCAGTGTCACCTATTTTCGCCAGGGACTGGACCTGGAACCCGATCCTTTTATCAGTACCAATGTACCCCGAGAAATCATTGCTGGCCTTTGTTTTATCGAGAATGCGGAAGGAAAAGACTCCCTGGCCATACAGTGGGGCGATAGTCTTTTAGCACAACTATCCGCCGAATTAGAAGGAGGGATGTGGGTTTTCTCCCACGATACGACGATCAATCATTTGGATGTGCGTGTTACCGTGGCCATGTCCAACTACGCGGTCAGGGATTTTGCCACCAGTTTAACCCACGTGCAAACCATTCTATCAGAAATCAATCCCACGGCGCCTGTATGGACCACCGACGTGAACACTGTGGAGGGGCGTCAAGCCCTGGCTAGTAAAATCGAAGAACTACAGGTCTTTCTCGCCTCACCTTAATTGAGCTCTAATTTTACCACTCACCGGATTCACCAGCGCTGGATGGAAAAGGCTTTAACGCAGGCGAAAATAGCTGGTGGAAAAGGGGAGATCCCAGTTGGTGCGGTGGTCGTCCTAAACCAAACAATGATTGGGCAGGGACATAACCAGTGTGAAAGCCTCCATGACCCCACGGCCCACGCCGAGATAATCGCCATATCGGCCGCCGCAAATACGATAGATGATTGGCGCCTATCCGATTGTATCCTTTATGTGACCAAAGAACCGTGTGCCATGTGTGCAGGGGCCATCATCAACGCCCGTGTTCGTACCGTCGTTTTCGGCTGTTACGATGAGAATTATGGGTGTTGCGGATCTCAATACTGGCTTTGCGGTGATCGGCGCTTAGGTTCCAAAACAACTGCCGTTGGTGGCATCATGGAAAAGGAATGTAAGAACCTCTTGCAGGCGTTTTTTCATCACCAACGGAACATTACCGGGAAGTCTACCATATGAAGACAATCTCCGTTTACTGTAAATTCCTACGGATAATCCATGGTTTCCAACAATGATTTCCACGGAGAGATGGCAGAGCCTGGCTGAATGCGCTGCACTCGAAATGCAGTATAGTCCTACGACTATCGGGGGTTCGAATCCCTCTCTCTCCGCAGGTATGGATCGCAATTTAACTTCTGATGAATAAGTTTATATTATCTCGCTAATTATTAATATAGTGCATGTTACTATACTTTAACCTAAAACTTACTTCATGACCGAATACATTATTATAATCACAACTGTGGGGAAACAAACAGAAGCCCAGATTATTGCCAGGCGACTGGTGACGCAGCGGTTGGCCGCTTGTGTGAATATTCTACCGCGGATTCACTCTATCTACTGGTGGGAGGGAGCCATCTGCGAGGAAGAGGAAATCATGATCGTAATAAAAACCAAATCCACCTGCGAAGACCAAGTTTACCAACTCATTAAGTCACTACACAGTTATGATTTACCGGAATTAATTACTTTAACAATTGCCAATGGTGATGAACCTTACCTTAATTGGTTAAATGTTTCATTATCAACGTCATAGAACTACTTCACGAATTCCTGGCGTCTTTTTTCGTTACGTTTTTTTATTAGTGATTGTAGGAACGATTGGTTATTACATCATAGGTGGTGAGCGGTGGAGCTTGGTTGATAGCCTATATATGACTATCATTACCCTTACGACGGTAGGATACGGCGAAGTTTACCCCTTAGATGCCATCGGGAAAATTTGGACCGTTATTTTGATTATTTTTGGAGTGAGTGGTTTTGCGGTTTTGTTAACCCAATTTGGTGAAGAAATCATGGAATACGCCCGTTTTCGGAGACGTAGAATGGATAAAAAAATTAATAAGATGAAAAATCACTACATTGTCTGTGGCTATGGTCGTATGGGAGCGGTGATCGCCGACGAATTGGCCGCAAGAAAACAACCTTTCCTTATTATCGAAAACAACGAAAAGAAAATACCCTTAATCGAAGAAATGGGGTATCACTATGTCTTTGGGGACGCTTCCTCAGAAGATGTGTTACAATTTGCCAGAGTAGAACGGGCCAAGGGTATAATTATCGTCCTGGATTCCGATCAGGACAACCTATTTGTGATTATGTCCGTAAAAGCGTTAAACCCCACTGCTTATGTGGTAAGTCGTTCGGTAGCTATTGATAGCAGCCGGAAATTAATCCGGGCTGGAGCCGATAAGGTGGTGAATCCCTATATTGCCGGCGGTCACAAAATGGCCGAATTATTGTTAAGTCCTTTCATCGAAGATTCGGTTGCCCTGGAATCCTCAAAGGAGAAGCCCATTGACCTGGCTATTGACGAAATAAACTTAGGACTCATTGACTACTATGATGGCATCATGATTAAAGATTCCCAACTGCGGGAAGATTACAACTTGATGATCGTTGGAATTATTGATGAAGGGGGAGACTTAACGCTCAATCCTCCACCCGAGACCGTCTTAAAAAGTACCCATACAATTATGGTGATAGGGGATGTAACGAACCTGGAACGCTTTAAGCAGTCTATTGCAGCTATCCAATAAATGACGTATAATATATATTATGTATAATACCCCTTAATAGTCTACAGGATATCAGGAACGAACTACTAAATTCAATAAACGCCCGGGAATATAGATTTCCTTAAGAACCTCTCTCCCGGAAATATATTTAATGATTTTACGATCTTTCCGGGCTTCCTTAATAATTTCTTCCTGAACAGTATCTTTCGGAACTTTAATCTGTGAACGCAATTTTCCATTTACTTGGATGGCAATGGTCATTTCCTCTTTAACCAGGTACTGGGGATTATATTTTGGCCAGGATTGGTAATTGAGGGATTCGGAATGTCCCAAAAATTCCCACAGTTCCTCGCAGATATGGGGTGCAAATGGTGCCAGAAGTTTTAGGATTCCTTCCGCAGCGACGCGTGGTAACACACTTTCCCGGCTGAACGCATTGGTGTAAACCATCAACTGGCTGATAGCCGTATTGAGATCCAAAGTTTCGATGTCTTCTGTGACCTTTTTAATCGTGTAATGAAAAAGTTGGGTTTGTTCCTTAGTTAATTCTATATCGGTAATTGTAGTTGTGGTGATGAGTCTCCATACCTTTTTCAAGAACCGGTCAATCCCGGCAATGCCTTTGGTGTCCCAAGCCGCAGCCTGGTCGAAAGGTCCGATGAACATTTCATAGACCCGAAAAACATCGGCCCCGTATTTTTCGACTACTTCGTCAGGATTAATGACGTTCCCACGAGATTTAGACATTTTTTCCCCTCCTTCGCCCAAAACCATCCCGTGAGAAGTCCGTTTTAGATACGGTTCGGATGTGGGTACGAAACCGCAATCATATAAAAACTTGTTCCAGAAACGAGAATAGAGTAAATGCAAGGTAGTATGTTCCATACCCCCGTTGTACCAGTCAACGGGCATCCAGTAGTCTAACTTGTCCCAGTCTGCGAATACGTTATTATTATGGGGATCGGTATATCGGAGAAAATACCACGAAGACCCAGCCCAGTTGGGCATGGTATCCGTTTCCCGATGAGCTGAGCCTCCGCAGTTAGGGCATTTAGTGTGTACCCACTCGTGAATGGCGGCCAAAGGCGATTCACCGGTATCCGTAGGCTCGTACTTTTCTACGTCCGGTAGCAAAACGGGCAGGTCCTCTTCAGGTACAGGAACCCAATCGCATTGGGGACAGTGAACCATAGGAATGGGTTCACCCCAGTACCGTTGACGGGAAAACACCCAGTCTCGCAGCTTGTAGTTAACTGCTTTTTTTCCAATCCCTCTGTCTTCCAGCCATTGGATGGTGCGCGCTTTGGCTTTAGCAACGGGTAGGCCATTAATATCCAATCCATTATTATTAGAGGAATTAAATGCTGTTCCTTCGTAGGGCCAACACACTTGACCCGCCAGCACCTCCTCTACTGAAACGCCTTGTTCCCGGGCGTGTCTTTCGTCAGGTCGATTGATGCAATGAATGGGCAGGTTGAACTTTTGAGCAAATTCAAAGTCGCGTGTATCGTGGGCCGGCACCGCCATGATGGCTCCCGTTCCGTACGTACTCAACACATAATCAGCAATCCAGACCGGAATGGATTCCTGGTTAACGGGGTTTAAAGCGTATGCGCCTGTAAAAACACCTGTTTTTTCAGTACTTAATTCAGACCGCTCAAGGTCGCTTTTGCGGGTTGCCTGTTGGACATAAGCGGCCACATCCTTCCTGGCGTCAGGGGTGGTAATTCTTTTAACTAAGGGATGTTCAGGAGCCAACACCATGTACGTAGCCCCGAAAAGGGTATCTGGCCGGGTGGTAAATACCCGAATGGTGTCAGCGTGACCCACAATAGGAAACACAATATCAGCCCCATCCGACCGGCCGATCCAATTGACCTGTTGGGTTTTAATTTTTTCTAAAAAATCGACTTCTTTAAGATCGTCGATTAAGCGGTCAGCGTAGGCAGTGATGCGTAACATCCACTGTTCAATGTTCCGTTTTTCCACTGCGCCCCCACACCGCTCACAACGCCCCTCCACTACTTCTTCATTGGCCAGACCAATTTTACAGGAAAGACACCAATTAATGGGCATTTTGGCCTTATAAGCCAAGCCATGTTTAAAAAACTGAATGAAAATCCACTGGGTCCAACGATAATAGTCCGGATCGGTGGTGGAAAACACTCGTTCCCAGTCGAAAGAAAACCCCAGAGACTTCAACTGACGAGTAAAGCGTTCTATATTCTGCTGTGTAATGACGCGGGGATGAATTCCCGTTTTGATAGCATAGTTTTCCGATGGCAGGCCAAAACTATCGAATCCCATAGGAAACAAAACGTTGTACCCTTCCATGCGCTTTTTTCGTGCCAGGATATCCAGGGCGGTATAGGAACGGGGATGGCCCACGTGTAAGCCGTCGCCTGAGGGATAGGGAAATTCTACCAAACAGTAAAACTTCTTCTTATCGGAGAAATCAATCGCTCGATAGGTTTGGTTTTTTCCCCAGTATTTCTGCCACTTGGGCTCAATGATTTTGGGGTCGTAATTCATTTTCGCTTAATCCGGCCTTTGCGCCTCAATAACGGTCGGTGATTTTACAGCCAGTTCTGGAGACCTTGCCACCAGAAAAGCTATTGAATCAACGTTCTTAAAGTAATTAGCTGACGTTCTACGGTTGCAGGAAATCATTAACTGAACTCAGGTCGCCATCGTTGGGACGCGGTTCAACGTTTAATAGTGCCAACAACAGCTCATAGATGTGAATGTTTTGGAAAGAATTGACTATCAAACCCGATTAAAATCCTGAACCGTAGGCAAAAAAAGTCCCCTGCATAGATTTTACCAGGGGATCGTACCCGTGAGCTCCACCGGTATAGGCATCGGGATGGCTCTCATAGTAAGACCTGGTAATAACTGACCACCCTTCCTCGGTAATACCAATTAGGGGCGTGATCCGACGATGGTTACGGTAGTGCCAGTGTTCCGGTGTCTTGGACTTTCGGTAGATTGAAAAATGAGAATTGGCTACCTTTAGAACATTGTAGATAGAAGCCTCAGTTCCCGGGATGGGATCACGGTTGTTTCACCCTAAAACTTAAACCAGTGTAGTTAATTGAGAAATAGGAGGAATTTCCCCTAAGTATCGAAAATATGGGCAGTGATTTTCTTTTTGATCATGGGGGTCCAGGCGCCCTCGAACCGGTTAGCCCGGATAATGGAACAATTATCGATATAGTGATATCCGGCGTAGGGCGTGTGGCGGATCCGGGGTTTACCCATGATCAATTCGTGGTATTTGACCTGGATTTCCGCCAGTTTCTGTTCGGTTACCGCCCGCAGCGATTCCCAGCGCGCGGTAAAAAAGCAAATGTAATGCCCATTATCGTACCGTTCGTTGATCCATTCCACCGCATCGGGGTATATTTCCGCCGAGAGGGTCCGTTCTGCTGCCTCTTCGTTGGGGATATCTTCCCAGACAGTACCGTCCAGGTCGATCATAAAAACAACTTTAGGGTCATCGATTTCTGTTTTGGGCATAGGAGTAGGTCTTTGGGATGGCAGGTTCTATTGTCGGGGTGAAAGGATTTGAACCTTCGACCTCGTCGTCCCGAACGACGCGCGCTAACCGGGCTGCGCCACACCCCGTAATTCTATTAAAATGAGGCAAAAAAAGCGGTGAAATCTACCATGGTTCCCCGGCTTAGTTCAACTATAGTAGATATTTTATGATGACAAAGCCCCCCACCAGCAGAAGTGTAAAGAGAAGAGCCAACCAATTAAAATATTTATCAACAAAACCCTTGATTGGTTCGCCGAATTTCCACAACAACCCTGCCACCAAGAAAAAGCGGGCTGACCGACTGATGCTGGAGGCTAACAGAAACCAGCCGAAGTGAATATCGAAAGCGCCAGCGGTGATGGTGAATGCCTTGTACGGGATTGGCGTAAAACCGGCAGTAAAAATAATCCAGAAGTTCCAAAGGTCATATTGCACCTGCACACGGTTAAACACAGCGATGGAGAATCCCGGAACATGGTCAAAGAAAAATTGAGCCAACAGCGAAAATTGCTGGGGTCCCTCCCACCATAAATAATGGCCCAGGGCATAGCCCGTCATCCCCCCCAAGAGTGAACCTAAAGAACACAAAAAAGCAAAAAAAAAGGCTTTTGATCGGGCACCTAACGCTAAAGCAATGAGTAAGACATCCGGAGGGACGGGGAAAAAGGAGGCTTCGGCAAAAGCCAGGATAAATAGAGCCAGTGCCCCGTAAGGTGTTTCGGCCCAGTGCAACACCCAATTATACAATTTTCGTAGGGGGTTCATGACCAGAAGTAACTCCGGAACCACATGCTAACGAATTTAAGGGTGTCCGTTATGTTATTCATGGCCGACGGTTCAGCATTATAAATGGTAGGGATTTCTACGTGCTGAATTCGATAACCAGCAAGGACGGCCTTGATCAGGAATTCACTCTCGAATTGAAAGCCACTTTCCCGAAACGGAATTTTTTGAACCAGTGTAGTGGGAAAGCCCCGGTAACCACATTGTGAATCCCGGATGATCTGCCCCGTACGAACCGTGATGAGCAAACTGGTGGCAAAATTGGAAAATTGACGCAGGAGTGGCATCCCGTTGCGTTGTCGTCGGTACCCCAGACAGATACGGTCACGCTTGGGCGGTAAAAAAGCCAATATCTGTTCCGGCGGATGTTGTAAATCGATATCCAGGGTAACAATAAACCGTCGTTTTAGTTTTCGCACGAATTCGAAACCGCTGCGTAAGGTGACTCCTTTACCGCGATTGCGCCGGTGAGTAAGGGAACGCATCCTTAACCGTTGCAGTAAATCGCCGGAACCGTCGCTACTGCCATCGTCGATGAAACAAAGCTGAGGCTTTACTTCCGCCGGTACCCGTTCCAGGAATTGATTAATGAACGGGGCGCCGTTGTATACCGGAACCAGGACCAAATATGAAGCTGCCATCGTTTTTAAGCGTAATCGGTCTTACTTGTACGTGAATCGGAAGTGCAAATTAACCAAAAATACGATCATGGTTCATAAAGGACCACTAAGGCCGACATGACTTCCCGCTGGGTGGTCCTTCCTGCCGGTCGATTAAGTAAATGCCCACGTACCACCATGGCGCTGGAACCACCTCCGTCTAAATTCAACGCTTCGTAACATCCTAAATCCAAAAGGATGGTCGCCAATTCATTCAAATCAACCCCGCGGCTACTAACCTGGCGGCCATCAACGATTAATAGGATTAATTCTCCGTTGGGCCGATACCCCACGGCTGTGCGTGGATGGACTTCCGGAATCTTGGTATTAAAAAAAACCTCCTCGTTGACGGTGATGCGAATCTTTCCCTCCTGAATGAGTACCGGGCCAGCTTGTAAAGCATCTTCTACGGACCAATAACGAGCTTGTTTACGATCCAGACTGGTCACGGGACGACCAGGACGATTTGGTGGGGGTATCGGCCATTCGAAAAGGGAATCATTCCTAGTGGACACCCAGGCAATATCTACCCGGTCATCAGGCGTAAATCCCAGGGCGCCGCGCGTGGCGAAATAATGCTCCCTGCCCCGCAATACAGAGGGCATGGAAGGTTCTACCAGTTTATTATCAATATAGAGTAGCCCCACGTGGTTGGTGGGAGTCTTGTTCATTAGAAAATAGCCCCCGTTGACTACCACCGGCGCCTGCCAGCGAGCGGCAAAACTGGAAAGTGTCTCCCGGCGGTCTTCATCTTCAGAAACGACAACATGGGTACGGAGGGTGCTGTCGGGCTCATTAATCGCTAAATACCAAGCGTTTAAAGGCAAAGTTTCGTTTCGACCTTTAAATACCGTTATTCCCGGGGGAAGGGCGGTATTCAAAGAATCGATGGGTTTCCAGTGCATGGGAATGGACGAGTACGATTGGGTTCGTCGACAACCTGAAGTGAAAAATAGTAGGAAGAAAAGAAGATAACGGTAATACATCAGAGATAGGGTATTATTCTGGGACCGGGGCTACGATTTGAAAATGTATCGTGTCCAGGACGGTATTGTTGGAATCCAGGATACTTACTTTCCAGTTTCCCACGGAGCCTTCACGCAGCGTAATGAAGCTCCACGCCCGCCAATGATCGGAACGCCCGATGAACATAGTAACTTTGGACATGAACTGACCCTCACGGCTCCATACATGACTGATAGGCTGTCGTTCCCCTAAATTTTGTATTCCAGTAAAGCAATATATCCGTTCTAAAGTTGCTGGAAAGCTGTGCCCCCGGTTAATAGGTTTCCGGAGTTGCTCATCCACGCTTTCACTCATGACCAGGGTTCTTACTCTCAATGGTTGGCTTACCCCTTCGATGGGCGTCGGGGAGGGTTGGGGTGGTGATGCCGCAGGTTCAGGAAGGGTGTCCGTAACAGTATTGGCGACAATCGGTATTGGAGCAAGGGTATCTTCGGCAGGGAGTGTATCCTGGAGTGTAGGAAGCGCCGATGGGATCGTAAGTGGCTCCTCATGGGTTGGCGTCGGTTCCCTGAAAATGGAAATAATCAAGTACACGGAGAATACGAGGGATAGCACAATAACAGCGTTTTTTTGCTTTAACCAGAACGCAATCACCGTGAGGAAGACGTAGACCAGGGCAATGGGGATCAGGGAGGGATCGCTGAAGGGAGAGTTTAACATGAAGGGTGGTCAGTGTATTGTTAGGGAAAATTTAACGTTACTCATCCCCAGATGCAAAGAGACGTCGTGCCTTGAATAACAAATCCTGGGGATCGCAGTTACGACTTGGCAAAAACCTGCAACTAACGTAATAATAGTAACTTTCCGGTCTCCACGTATTCCCCAACTTGAAACCGGTACAGGTAGAGTCCACTACTCACTGGGCGACCCTCATGATCAACGGCATTCCACGTTAGGGAGTGTTCCCCGGCTTCTTTGACGCCCGTAAAAAGAATAACAATTTTCCGACCTAAACAGTCGTATACCGAACAACGGAGTAACGCCCATTCAGGTAACGTGTAATGGATCGTCGTGGTGGTATTAAAAGGGTTGGGGTAACTGTACAGATTCAATAGCTTGGGTTGGGGAACTTCCCTACTGAGGTTCATCGTACTGGAATCGAGGATGTCGATCGCCTGTTCCAACATGAGGTGCATGCCATACAAATGTTGTAAATGATCGTTTGCCGTTTGACCCAGGTAACCTTTCAGATGGAAGTTTCCCGTATCGCACCGGGAATAACGAGTGCCAATTTCGTCGCTAGTAGAATCAGGTACGCGGGTGGCATTCAATCCTGCAATAAGGTAATTGGCCGTTTGAGTGGTGCTTTGGTAGCCACTGGTAGTGATACTGGAGTGGGTGAGCAGCATGACCTTCTCTCCTGCCCTGGCGTCCTGGGCGAACTTTAGGAAGTCGGCCATCTGGAGGGCCATCAGCCCGGGATCGGAACTACTGTGAAGCCCATCCGCCAAAGTGAGGGCCGCTAGTTGGTTGTAATAAGCATCTGTTTTCAGGATTTCCCGTACGCCGGCATAACCAGCGCTGAAAGAGGTCATAATGACTCTTCCGATGGTCGCTCCCGGAAGGATATTCTGATGCTGGAGTACGGCGGTTACCGTGTCGAGGATGGTCGGGTAACGGTTGGCGTTACTAAAGTAATTCTGGTAAGGACTGGAAAGTCCTCCCAGGTGGATATTGAACAAAATCGCATTGGTCGCCGAACGATACACTTCATCCTCTGCAGCCCAGGAAGCACTGTGGAGGTGAAAGATCAACGTAAACTGACCACTGGAGTCGGGAATAAAATAAGCGGGAATAAAAAGCTGAGCGAATTGTCCGGTGATTCCCTGGTTTAGTTGTAGCCGGCTGGTCAAATCGATACGCGTTCCCACTGCTACACCCTGGGCTAAAACCCGTTTTGCTGGGAAAGTCCAGATACAGAAAAGTATCCCAATAACTAATAAATATCTATTCCCTTTCAGCATCGAAGATTCGGCTACCAATGATAGGAAAGTTCCAAAGACGGTGACAGGCTCTGCGAGTCGAAACGCGAGTTTAAACCGAAGGTTAAGGTTTTTCCGTATTTAAAGCGTACCCGATCCCGTTTCGTTTCGATAGTTCTTATGCCGTGGACAAAATCATAAATGATGTCACTCACGATGACGGCAGCACCTAAGAGGATCAGCGCACTCCCTACGCTCGTTGGGTCCCGGGAGAGTTCCCGCAATTTATAGGTCGTGTCCGTATTCGTAACGGTAATGGGGATTTTTTCGAAACGTCTTTCCCGTTCCTTATCCCCCCTGTTTAAAATTAGCACGTCAAAATCTGAAGTGATAAAATCGCCGTTTTTCACAGTTGCTGCTCCGGCGAAGATACTGACCGCCCCCAGGACAGCCGTGCCTAAAATGCGCTTACCAGTCTTTTTCTCGCCGGCATAAAAGTGGATCATCCCGGGAATGGGAATTGCCGAAAGAACCAAACCCACCGTAAGACAGCGATTCATATCCTGATATTCTTGAAAGGTCATAGTACTGGGGATGGGCATTAATGGCGCTTCATTCAAAATATCCCCGCCGGTCATCTGGCCATAAACGGTATTGTTACCTACCCCGATTAATAAGACCAAAACGGTTAAACAACGGTACCCGGTTTTGTTCATGGAACCCTCCTTCCAAAGGTGATTACGAATAATGTTTCCTGATTTTAACACGACTCACCACGGAATTTGCCCCCAGCATTTTCTATTTACAAAGAATATTTAATAACCTCTCTTCTACCGCTCCTAATCGGTTCCCGGAAGGTCGTTAACCATTAATCCATGAGGTTATTTCAAAGTTGCTTGTTTTGGAGCGAAAATATAGAACCGGGAAAATCGCTTGTTATTACACCAATAGCCGTTATTTTCCCTCCTCGCAAACGAGACAATCAATACATATGGAAACCGTAAAAAAGTCTACCATGAGCGGGAATTAAAATATCTTTATTTTTTTAATAAACCGTTGTGCAAATTAGTTTGATCAAAAAAATAGCTCGTGCATTAGCTTCTTCTTGTTAAATTAATGGTGATAAAACCTTTAATAATAAGGGGAAAACCAATGCACAATCTCCGACAGAATTTCGAATGTCGAAGTGAAGAGGATGTAACCCGATGTAAACGTTGGGCTTTTTCAGCATTCGTCATTCGGTGTTCCGGGATTGTCATTCCATCCGGAGTCAGGGTGCGGTCCCGACCGTTAGACCTTCTGACTTTTAGACGTTTTGTCCCTAGGGACGAAACTCGTACGTCATCACTTCCCCATCGGTCCAGTCTTTCGGTTTTTTCTGCCCGGTTATGACCTTTAAATGGGTGTTATCCGTAAACTCAAACAAACTGATGCGCCGCTGGCCAGACTGCTCCATTTGCCAGCCCAATACCCACGGCTTTTCAGAATAATCCACTGTATAACGACCATATTCCTGGTTACTGATCTTGGTACCTAATTGGATCCCCTGGGCGAATTTCCCTGCGGTTCCGTCGCCCCCCTCATCGGGTTCGAAAGTCCATACTACGGTCATAATAGCTCCCTTAAAGTACCAGTTCCCCGCCAATGAGCGCACATATTCCACGCCCCTCACGGCGGCAGGTTGACTCTCATTCCCCGCCTTGTCAACCCCTTTAATCGTCATCGTATATATCGTACCTACAGATAGTTCCGGCATTTGCTTTAAGATAATATCCATATGTTCGCCACCATTCAGTTCCTCCTCGACTAATTTTACCAGATGGGGTGAATTAGGATCCGGTAATCCCCCCTCTCGCAGGAAGGTTACCTGCCCCGTCACCACATCCTCGGAAAGGCGATAACTTATCTGGGGCCCAATATGAACACGGTTAGGAAGGGGATTCAGAATCTCCCCCTGGGGTTTGGTGATATCGTAATACAAGCTATCTACCGGATTGGCTTTACCTGGATTACCCGCCAGATCAACCCCTTCGAATTCCAATCGATAAACAGCCCCATCGGTCAGCGGTGGGGAAACACTCCTTGATTTTCGGGTACTCTGAAGGGTAGTAAGTTCCTCCTGCGGTAGGGTAACGGTATGGTTTACGTGAGGATCACCCTCCCCGGCGAGTAAAGTAAATATTAACGTGCCTTCCTTCAACTGTTCGCTAATGGAGAAAGCTACCTCCGTGTTGTTTAAATAGGCTTTAGGAGCTGGAAATTGGATCGTGAGTTGGGGGGCTTCCGTATCAAAATGGAGACGCGAAATAGTCATTTTGCCGGATTTATTCCCCGCTCGATCAGTACCAAGAATTTCAAGGGAGTAGATCGCCCCGCCGATCAACTCAACTGTGGGAAACTCGTCAGCAGTATGTTGCCCCTCGTTGAGCGTCGGGCCACTAAAGGGAATAACATGGGGCGAACCGGGATCAGGATTTCCCCCCGTCTGAACCCAGGAGAGTTGCCCCTCCGATAGGTGTTCGTTGCTAGTAAACTGAAAATCGGTAGTGTTTAGATAGTCTCCTTCCGCCGGGACAAAAACCATAAGACGAGGAGCGGTAACATCATATAGTATTTGAGTGGCAACTCGCTGGGAAACTGTATTCCCGGCCCGGTCCATACCCGCAAAATGGAGGTCGTAGATAGTGCCATCTTGCAGTTCGCTCTGGTTGGTAAGCCTTCCCGGGCCTAGCGCTCCGGCTACCAATTCATCCCCCGTAAGTTCCACCGCGCGGGGACTCTGCGGATCGGTCGCGCCCGCTACTGCCGTCCAAGTGAACCGACCGGAGCGCAACGGCTCGCTCAAGGTATAACCAACGCTTAGCGCGTTTATGAAACTGCTGTCCTGGGGAAGAATATTCTGGATTGTAGGTGGGGTATTGTCAAAATGAATTTGTGCTACCTGGACACTGTTTTCATTCCCGGCTCGATCGGCTCCGTGCAGTTCAATGATGTAATCCTCGCCACTCACGAGATTGGGCTTTTCCGGGAAGGCAACCAAGGGATATTCGCCGGGCGAGTAATACCGTTCCCCTAAGGCAATTGTCTGACCGGCAGATCCCGAAACCACATCAGTAGCGGAGTGGAAAAAAATTTCCAACACACTTAATTCCTCTCCCACGGTAATACCTAATTGAATCTTGTTAAGGTACGCATTCTCCTGCGGCTTAATAATGGCCAGGTCGGGGGGCTCCTGGTCAATAGTGAGATTGTAAACATATTGGATTTCAGCCCTATTCCCTGCCAGGTCGATTCCCGAAAAGGAAAGGTCATAAACCGCACCGCTGATAAGAGGTGTTAAGGCACTAATATTTAAGCCAATATGTTCACCTTCTGTTAGCGCCTCACCAGTTAGCTGAAGATCGTGTGGACCGGCCATGTCCGCGGTACCCAGCCGCCGGGTAACCACAACACGCCCTGAATCCAACGTCTCACTCAACGTGTAGTCTAACAGTAATTCCTGCAAAAAGGCGCCTTCTGGAGGCGTTAGGATCGCAATTGTGGGCGAGGACATGTCAAACCTTATCCCTTTTAGGGTAATGGGGTCGGTCTGGTTCCCAGCCAGGTCCACGCCTATTAAGGAAAGGGTGTATTCTCCGCCGTCCATCAAAGTGACCTCCCCAGACAAGTCTACCTGGTTATGCGCTCCCTGCTTTTTTAGCGCAGAGGTTAGAGATATTTGGTGGGGACTGTCAGGATCGGTAGGGCCACCCGTCTGCGTAAAGGTAATCGTCCCTTCCAGCAATTCTTCCGAAGTGGAAAAGCTCACCACCGGATGGTTTAACAGAGAGCCCTGGGAGGGCGCCGTCCAGGCCAGATCCGGTGGACGTACATCAAAGAGCACATTCTGGATTTCTTCTACTTCGGCTCGATTCCTGGCTCGATCCCGTCCCCGAATGCTAACCTGGTACCGACCCCCATCAGCCAATTTTTCCATTAATGGTAACCCAATATTCTGGTGTAAACCCTGTTTCTTTTGATCGACCTCCAGAGGAACGAGATGGGGTGATAGAGGATCGGTGGTACCTCCGGTCTGTTCGAAGATAACGGCCCCTTCCGCTAAATCATCAGAGAGGAGATAACTAATCGTCGTGTTCTTAATCTGCTCACCATCGATGGGTTGACTAATAGTAATTGCGGGAGGTTCATTATCAAAGCCCACCTGCTTCAGGTGTTGGGTTCCTGCTACATTGCCAGCTAAATCTTTGCCTTCAAAAATGATATCGTATACCACGCCGTTTTCCAGTTTTGGACTGTTTACTAAGGTAATACTATCCTGCCTCCCGGTTTTCAATTCCGCTCCCACGAGGGGTATCTTCTGGATGGGTTGTTCATCGCCTGCCAATCCGGTGGGTTGGAAAGTGATGAGTCCCTCGACTAAATCTTCGCTCAGTTCATAACTTATGGCCGGGGTATTGATCTCGCTTTGCGCGGTGGGCCAAAGAATAGATATCTGAGGACGGGTCGTGTCCCAGACGATATCATTCAGCGTGAAAACAGGGGCCTGGTTCCCGGCGCGATCGACTCCGGCAAACCGTACTCTGTAGGTCACCCCTTCCTTCACGTTACTTAGGTTTTCTGGTAACGCATCCGGATGCAATCCCGCTGTGCGTTCCTTCTTGGTGAGGGAAATCGTCACGGGTGAAATCCCTTGAGACTCAGGTGAAGGAAGGAACGCAAAATTGGCCTCTGCTAAGTCTTCGCTGAGACGGTACGTAAAACGTAGGGTATTGAACCGCGTGTTGGGTAGGGGTTTTAGTATTTCAATTTGCGGAGCTTCATTATCGAAATGTATTTTCTCAATGAAGGTTGGTTGAGATTCGTTTCCGGCCAGATCCTTCCCCCAGAAAGATGCGCGATACACCGCACCGGTCATGGCAGCAACAATGGCAGAGGGCAACTCACCCCCTCCCGGTCCAGCGTCTAACTTTGATCCCTTGAGGACCATTACCTTTGGTGCGGCTTCTTCCCCTTCCTGGGTCAAGATAATTTTACCTTCCGCTAATTTCTCGCTGAGGGTATAGCGCACAAACATGGTATTAAGATAGCTTTCCGAAGGTGGTTCCAGGTTGGTAAATCTTGGTGGCGATACATCATACCGTATGCTATAGACGGTGTCTACCTGACTCATATTCCCAGCCGAATCGGTCCCGACCAGTGATAAATCGTACACGGCACTATCCTTTAAACCAGGAACCAATTTAAAAGCTACTTCGTGTTCCGCCGCAGGCGTCAAAGAGACCCCTTTCAGGGCTACGTGATGGGGTGCTGCCGGGTCTTCACCTTCTACTAGGGACCAGGTGAGCGTGGTTTCGGCCAAGGGTTCACTGATAGAAAATTTCACCCGGGTATGATTGACAAAGGCGCCACTGTCCGGGGCAATAAGCACCAATTGGGGAGCGGTAATATCAAATACAATTCCAGGAATACTCCGGGAACGCCCTTTATTCCCGGCACGATCTTCGCCTGTTAAGTACAACGAATAACGGGCATTTTCTTTCAAGGTAATAGGGTAATTTTCTAAAGTATGTGCACCCGGTTCCAACTCGGCGGGTTGCAGTGTGTAGGTTTCTTTTTCGCCCGTTGAAGAGACCCAGACCAAGCGACCCTTGGTTAACGGTTCATTCACCGAATAGTCTACGGTTAAAGATCGTAAATACGAATTCGCCTGTGGTGTTGTAATGGTAAATTGGGGAGCGCTCACATCATAAATAATATCCCTAACCGTAGCTGTGTCAGACCGATTGCCAGCAGAATCGATTCCAAAAAAATTCAAAGTGTAGATACTCCCATCCTTCAGCTCTGGTTGCCGTTGCAGACGCTGGGGAAGATGTTCCCCGGCAAGTAACTCTGGACCGGTTAGAGAAATACTCAAGGTATCCTTTTGGAGTTGTCCAGGGACCCCACGGATGAGTAGGACCACGCCCTCCTGCAGCGCTTCTGATAGGGTGTAACCGATAATGGTTTCCGTATTCCCAAAACTACCGCTAACCGGGAGTAAATTGGTGAACTCAGGGGGCGTAATATCATAGTGGAAGTTTCGAATTTCCACTGGATTAGCCTGGTTGCCAGCGGAATCTTCGCCGGTAATCCAGAACGTGTAAACCTCGCCATCCACTAAGTCACTTTTAACATATCGGTTGGTAAAATGTTCACCTACCTGTAGAGCTGAAGGGGGTAGATCAAGGGATTGCGCCACGGCCCTACCAGTAAGACCCCGACCTTC
Source organism: uncultured bacterium (assembly GCA_964628055.1). Lineage (GTDB taxonomy): Bacteria > Fidelibacterota > Marinisomatia > Marinisomatales > TCS56 > CAZBEL01. The sequence goes on from CAZVNL010000023.1 coordinate 31,593, forward strand.
CCAGGTCACGGTTCCTTTGCGGAGGGGCTCCGAAAGAGAATAGTGAACATCAGTGCTTCCCGAGTATTGATTATGATCCATGTTTAGAATCGTAATGGTCGGTGGTGTAATATCAAAACGCAGGTTGCGGACCCGAAGGGTATCGCTCAGGTTACCGGCAGGATCAGAACCGAAATATTCTAAACGATATATACTCCCATCCACCAAATGCGGTGCCGGGAAAAGCTGGTGATCCTGGAAAACACCCTTAGCCCTTTCTTCATCCGTGAGGATGATTTTATGGGGTGCGTCGTTGTCCGGTGCCCCTCCTGTTCGAATCCACAGGAGGGTTCCCTCCTTTAGTTGTTCGTCGTTGGAATAGGTTATTCGACTATGATTTAGGATGGCTCCATCCACCGGACTTAGTAAGGCCAGTTTGGGCGGGGTTGCATCAAAAGTTACGCGCTGGATCAAATTCCGGCGGGCTTCGTTTCCTGCTCGGTCATGCCCCTCAAAGGCTATGGTATAAGTTACACCCTCTAATAACTGAGGTCCTTCAGTACGAAATACATCATTATGAACCCCCGCCGTGAGCAAGTTAAGGGGTAGGTCTAGGGGAATATTCTGCGCTCCCTGCTCCTGCCCGGTTTTGGGAATAAAGATTATGGTTCCTTCAGCAATAGTTTCCGACAATTGATAGCTCACCCTTGAGGAGGCTATATAGCTGTAAGATTGGGGTGAAAGAAAGGTAAATTGGGGCGGTGTAATATCGTAATGGATATTCATCTGTGTGGCGATATTGGATGGATTTCCAGCTGGATCGATACCGGATAAAGTCAGTGTGTAAGTAGCACCATCGACCAATGGTGGTGCGTTAGTAAGGATGATATCTTCATGATTCCCTTCATCAAGTTCAGCACCCGTTAGCATCTGCATATGGGTTTCTTGGGGATCACTCGCACCACCTACCCAATCATAAGTAAGCGTTCCCCGAGTGAGGAGTTCGCTAAGGGAATAACTAACACGTAAATGGTTTACTGCTGTGCCTGATTGAGGAGCTTGCAAAACGACCTGGGGAGGAGTAAAGTCGTACCGGATCCCCGGTACATTCACCGTAGGGGTTTCATTCCCTGCCCGATCCCGACCCTGGAAAGCGAGTTGGTAAAGGGCACCTTCTAATAGAACTGGCATAGCCTCTAACGATTGATCTAGGTGGTTTCCCTCTGTGCGTTCCTCGGCGGTGAGAGAAACGGTGTAAGGAGCCAGAGAATCGGGACTTCCGCTGGTCCATTTCCAGGTAAATTGCCCTTCGTAAAGGGTTTCTGAAAGGGCATAAGAAAGTTCCTTTTTGGGATTTATGGAGTATGGCTGTGGCGTTTGAAGCGTCAACTGGGGAGCGGTAAAGTCGTAGGCAATATCCTCGATCACGACCGGCTCAGCAACGTTCCCAGCCCAGTCAGAACCGGTAATCTCAAGTTGGTACACACTCCCATCATTAAGAGGTAGCATTTCGTTGAGAATAATATCCTTATGTAGACCCCCAGTTCGTTCAGTTTCCACCAAATTCACCTTATATGGTGAATTTGGATCTAGTTTACCGCCGGTTCTAGTCCAGATGAAGGCGCCCTGGGCCAAGTACTCCGAAACTTTATAGCTCACCCGCAGATGATTAAGCGCCGAGTAAGGATGTGGTTCAACGTTTGTGAAAACGGGGGGAACGGCATCGTAAAGAATATCCTGTACCACAAACGGTTGACTGGTATTTCCCGCACGGTCCTGGCTAATAAAAGTCAGGGTGTACACTGCCCCGTCAATTAGCTCGGGCTGTTGTGCCAAACGGTAATGGATCTTCTCCCCAGGAGCCAGCTCCTCTCCTTCTAAAAATACTAAACGCGGTGCTAAAGTATCGACCGTACCTCCTACCTGTTCCCAACGCATTTCTCCAGTGCTTAATGGCTCGTTGATCACGTAAGAAACGGTAGGATCCTTAATGGCGGCATGGTCGTAAGGAAAAATCATGGTAACCAAAGGAGGTGTAATATCGAAAGTAATCGAGTCTACCGTAACGGGCGCAGCGGTATTCCCAGCCAAGTCCGCTCCCATAAGGGTGTAGCGATATACCGTTCCGTTGGTGAGTTTCAAAAGTTGTGACAGGTCCCATTCCACTGTTCCCGGAGGAAATATCTGGTCGTTAAAGACCACTGCGTGAGGGCTGCTAATATCCTGTTTTCCAGCGATAGCTTCGATAGTTAACGCCCATGATGCCAGGGCCTCGTTGGTTTTAAAAGCAATGGAATAGTGATTAATAAAGGTCCCGTTTAGTGGCTGGGTAAAACTCAATACAGGGGGAGTAGTGTCGTAAAACAGGGAATCAATTTGAACGGGTTCAGCGGGATTCCCAGCCCGGTCGACGCCCACTAATTCGGCCGAATAATAGACACCATCCACGAGGTCCGGTTGATCTGTTAAACGAAATGGCCCTGTATTATTATGCTTTATATCATCCTCATTAAAATTAACTATTACTTCAGTTGAACCGTATCCATAATCCCGTGGAGTCCACCGTAAAGTCGCCGTTTTTAAGATTTCATCCGTGGTGAATGCTATTTCTGGTTTACCTAAATACGGCTTGATAGATAAGCTTAAAACGGGAGCTCGAATATCGTAATGAATGCCTGCGATGACTCTTTTGGTGGCTTCATAACCTTTGGTACTGTGTCCCTGGAAAATGATATCATAAATCAACCCATCAACCGGGGGAATTTGAAACGTTAAGTCAATCTTATGCGCTCCTTGTTTCAAATTATCGCCTTGCATAAGGTAGCGGAGTGTATCCCCTGGTGAAGAGGGGTTCCAAAACAACATTCCCTGGTCCAGGTCCCCATCAAGGCGGTAGGCAATTGTGGTGTGGTTTACGTAGGCACTATCCGTCGGTGATGTAAACCAAAATAGGGCTTCTGTCCCGTCGGGGCTTAGATTCACATCGCTTACCAAAACACCATTAGAATCGTACTCCATGATGCGGGTAAAATCGGTACCTTCGATGTTCACATAATCCCACCAACGCATGGTGCGTTCCATGGGCAGCTTGATCCAGGATTGTTTCGTCATTCTCCCCTGGGAGTCATATTCAAACTGGATTTTCCCGTATTCGAAAGCATCCACGTCGAAGAACCGGTAGCGGTCCACCTGATCATCTTCACGGTATTTAATAGCGGTGAATCGGTCTTCCCAAGATTTCACCGAATCCACGCGATAAACGTACTCGATATATTTTAAAGCATGCTCTTCCGGGCCAAACATAACCCGGCGAATCAGTTTTCCATCCTGACGATACGTGTCTTTATACTGGAAGGTCTGGGAAGAATCGTCGTAACTATATTCTTCCCAGGATAAAGGTATTCCTTCCGGGTTAACATTCGTTTTACGTACCAGTCGTCCCTGGGGATCATACTCCGCCACGATATGGAACCGATTCTTTACTTCCGAAACTGAAACGGGATGTTGGCTGAGGAAGTCAAACTCGGTTAAAAAATAACGTTCTTCCCGGGCTTGGAATGCCAGGCCAACAATGACCATCAGCAGGAGTACAACGGGAATGATTCGCTTCATGAGAGGGCAATTTAAATTGAGATAACTGTCGAAAGAAAGGTCAGTTAAACAGAATTAATTACAAAATATTTTAACGTCCCCGGCGGCGCTCCTTCCACTTCTCCATGGCCAACTTGCGCATATCCACGACGGTGTCAGATTCATCCACTATTTCAATGCCTAACAGGGTTTCAATGGCGTCTTCCAGGGTGATGAGTCCCAACGTTTGTTCGAACTCGTCTTTGACAATAAACAAATGTTTACGACGCTTAACGAATTCGTCCAGGACTTTGGCCACCGATTCTTTTTCGCTCACGGCATGAATGGGATCCATCAATTCTTCCATGTGCACCTCAAATTGATCCTCGGCTTTGCTTTTCATGAGGTTATAACGACTCACCAGCCCAATGATGTCATCGATATTCTGGTTGTAAACCGGAATGCGGGAAAATGAAATGTGTTCGCGGCGTTCCAGAACATCCCTAACAGTCTCATCTTTCTGTAAGGCAAAGATAACCGAACGAGGGGTTAGAACCTCTTCCACGGTGATATCCTTAAGCTTCATGAGGTTTTCGATGATCGTGCTTTCCTTTTCCTCGAAGGTCCCTTCGTCTTCACCCATTTCAGCGAGGACGATCATTTCCTCCCGTGTTACGGTCCCCGTTTTCTTTCCTTTGGATAACCAGCCGGAAGCAACCTCTAAAAATAACACAAAGGGATACAGGAGTATAACCAACCCTTTTATGAGATAAGCTGACACTCCCGCCATCCGTTTCCAGTGCAGTGCTCCGATCGTCTTGGGAATGATTTCTGAAAAAACCAAAATTGATAGTGTCAGTAGACCGGAAATGATAGCCACCCAGCGGCTGCCGAAGAGGTCGAAAGCTACGGCACCCACACCTGCGGCGCACACCGTATTGGCAATAGTATTTAACGTTAGAATTGCCGCCAGGGGACGATTGATGTTCTCTTTCAGGGCTCGCAAAATACGACCAGAGACAGGGTGTTCCTGGGAGTATAGCGTTACAAAGGAATGGCTAATAGAAAGAATCACTGCCTCTAATAGTGAACAGAGAAAGGATACTACAAGGGCTAAGAAGAAAAAGAGGAGCAGTGTAACCATGAACTAAATTAGTTCCTTGAAGAAGCAGGTTGTAATTCCATTTGACGATTTTGGTGCAACCACATGGGGAGATACAACAGGAACATGATTAAGATCCCGAATAATTCCATGCCAATAATATAAAAAGGCCAGCCTCCGATGAGGAACGGTGAATTGGCCTGAGGTTTTTCACATAGATACATATAGTTTGCCTTTAATAGCTTGTCCCAGAAGGTGGTTAGAAAAGCTATACCATTAGTCACCAGGATGACATCCCACAGGGCTCCGCGTCGAATTCGCATTTTTTCTACAAACACCAACCATAACACATTCAGGATAATAATGCCGTGGGAAAAGAAAAAGATGAATATATAAGTTTGGTTTTTTAAGGCGGAAAGATCGGGCGTAAACATGGCTTGACTGGCTCCCGCTAATCCCCAGAAATAAGCCAATTCAAAGGCCGTTTGGCTACGCATGTAAAGGGCCCAACATGTCAAATAAATGGCATAGCTACATAAATGCAAGGGGAGATCATGGCTCCAAAAGAAATTATTATCTAAATAACGATTCAGGTCATCACCCCACTCTGCCGCCAGGGTTAAAGCAATAAGCCCATAACGAAACCAACGACGTTGGTGGGAGGCAAGGAAACGCACCCCAAGCCAGGGAATAATCACCCAAAGGGCAATTGATCCCCAAACGTACGCGAGATGTAAGGAACCGTATAGGGAAGGTGGAAACATTTTAGGGACTATTCTAATGCTGCTGCAT
>CAZVNL010000024.1:0-34128 GCA_964628055.1 uncultured bacterium
ATATGCTTAAAACCCTCGATATTGGTCATCGGAGCTACCCTCTGGACCGGGCTCTTTCGGTGCTGGAAACCGAAGTTAGCGAAGCTCTTTCCAGCGGTCGTATCCGGGCGCTCAAAGTGATCCATGGTCACGGTACCGGGCGTCTTCGCCAGGCTGTGCGGGCGTGGTGCCGGGAGCAGCGGGGGCGTTTCCGCGCGGTTATTCCCGGAGAAGAATACGACCTACTCCACCGGGACAGCATGGATATGCGGGCAGCTTGCGGACTCCCCAAAGACCCCGATTTTGGACGGCGTAACCGGGCCGTAACCTACATCTGGCTATGGTAATTAAATAGATGGTCGTTCCCCTTTCCTGCCGGTGGTGTTAGATTCCCCTCCCTTTATTATGATAACTCCAAAGTTTAACCCCCCACCCCTTTTTAGAACGGGGACAATCGTTACACTGCTGGTCTTGGTAATCGGTTGTGGTACTACGCGCCCCTCCCTGGAAGAATTGGCTCAAACCAATCCCGAGCAAATTGTGCAACAACAAGATTCCCTGTTGCAGGCCGGTGGGGATGAAGCGCGTCTTGTACCGCTCTTGGTTCAGGCCCATCTATCCCTGGCGAAAGAGGCTCAAGGGAAGGAGGATTGGAAGGCGGCTCAGCAACATTATGACGCTGTTATTCGATTGGATGAGCGGAATAAGCCAGCGCGCTATGCCGTGGCCCTTCACAAGGGGCAGGTGCTTTACAAGCAAGGGGACCGGTCCGCCCTCTGGGATGCCATCGAACAGTTCAGCCTGGCGGCCAATGTATACCCGGAACGGGGTGAACCACACTACTGGGTGGCCTTATCTTATCTTAAAGAAGACGAGCAAGATTTCGAACTTATTTTAGAAGCCTTAGACCGCGCCTTAGCCCGAGACCTGCCCGAAGATCTGCGCCGGGTAGCCGAGCAGAAACGAGCGGAAGCCCTGAAGAAAAAAGCGACCTTCGAAGCTTTTTGGAAATAAAGGAGTTGTTATGGACCCCATCGACCAATTGAAAAGAGAACTCAAGATCGTTGCCGACATTCGTGGAGCCACCAGTGTTTTACATTGGGACCAGGAGACCTATATGCCCCCGGGTTCGGGCTTGGCCCGTGCTGATCAAATCGCCGTGCTGGAATCCCTGGCTCATGAGCACTTGGTAGGTCCTGCCGTGCGCGATCCCCTCAGCGAATTGGTGGATCTGGATACCGGTTGCTTGAAACAGGAGCTTCCCCAAGAAGATGCCCGCTTGGTGGAAGAAATCTGGCGGGACTACCACTTGGCCGCAGCCTTACCGAAAGCTTTTGTAGAAGAATATGCCCAAACCACTGCCCGAGGACAGCAGGTGTGGGCCCAAGCACGGAGAGAGAACAAATTCGCGGATTTCGTTCCCCATTTGAAAAAGATAGTCGAGCTGAAATACCGGGAAATCGGTTATCTGGGTAAAAAAGACACCCCTTACGATACACTCTTGGATCAGTTTGAACCAGGAATGACCTCGGCCTACATAACACACCTCTTCGATGAATTGAAGGCCGGGTTGGTGCCCATGGTCCAGGCCATTGCCCGTTCAGATGTGGATACGCACACAGACTTGCTCCACCAGGCCTATGATGTCGCTAAACAATGGGCCTTTGGGGAGCGGGTGTTGAAAGACATGGGGTTTGATTTTAACTGTGGCCGCCAGGATAAGTCCGTCCATCCCTTTACTACGGAATTTCACCCCACCGATGTGCGCCTCACCACTCGCATCAAGCCCGATGATTTGATGTACTGCTTCTCCAGCACTATCCACGAGGGGGGACATGCTTTGTACGAGCAGGGACTGGACCCGGTATGGTATGGCACGCCCTTTGCCCAGGCCATCTCCTACGGCATCCACGAAAGCCAGTCCCGAATGTGGGAAAACTTAGTCGCCCTGAGTAAACCGTTCTGGAAACATTATTACCCCCAGCTTCAGGAAACCTTCCCCGAGAACTTGGGTGCTGTACCTTTAGAGCACTTTTATAGCGCCATTAATACCGTCACCCCTTCCCTCATCCGTACCGAGGCCGATGAAATGACCTATAATCTACACATCATGTTGCGGTACGAGGTGGAACGCATGGTAATCAACGATCATTTTCCGGTGGGAGAACTTCCCGAGTTATGGAATGAAAAGATGGAAGAATATCTGGGGCTCCGGCCCCCCACCGACGCCGACGGGGTGCTCCAGGATATCCATTGGTCCATGGGGGCCTTTGGATACTTCCCTACCTATGCCTTAGGAAACCTCTACAATATCATTATATATGAGCGCGTTAAAAAGGATATTCCCGATCTTGAGGAGCGCATCTCCCGGGGTGATTTATTGGTTTTGCTAAACTGGCTGCGGGAGCATATCCATCGCCTAGGGCGTCGTAGAAAGGCCCTGGAACTCATCGAATCCCTGGCCGATGGACCCCTCACCAGCCAACCCTTCTTAAAGTATTTGAAGGCTAAATACCAGGAGATTTATCCCCTTTAAACTAGCCGGGCTGCCCGAATGTAGCGTCGGGTGCGCAAATAAGATAAAAGTTTAGGTTGTTTGTTCATTTCAGTTTGACCGAAAGAATTGAGGTGCTGAATTCAAGCATTCGGATTCCCCACGATTGGACAAAGCTAGGGACATTGGTTTCAACGACCTTCAACTGAAGTTCCCCGGGGTAATTTGTCCCGGCTGTTAATGCTAGCAATTAGCCGAAACTATCACTACGCTACCGTTCAGTCTTATTCATAAAATGCATCCGGTGCTTCCGCCGGGATAAAAGCCGTTTGTCTCCATATCCATAGATTAATTTTGATCCCCCAACGGCCCCTTTAATACCCTACGCTATCCCTGTCATACTATTTATCACGGACCAAATTGCTTGTAACTTGGCCTTCTGCGGTAAAGTAGGAAGAAGTGTCTTACTTCGATAAACCCCGTTGAAATGTTGCTTCAACGATATGATCCACGTGAAAAATAATTTTAACGCGGTAGGTTCGGCGCCCCGGGGGTTTCTCATTTTAACACCTGAGCGTTTTGCCTACCTAACCTCCGCTTTAAGATCACTGGCGTTATTAACTCACTTGTATGGGTCCCTTTTTCTGTTCTAATCCGCCATTCTGGCCCCGGTAATATTTTTTCTTGACACGGGTTTCTGGAGGGGCTAATATCTGGCGCCCGTTGCGTTCGTAGTCGCACGGGAGCACGTAAATCCGAGGTAACTATATGAAGGTTAAAAAGCAGATGAGCAGAACTCTATCTATACTGTTTTACGCCCTGTTCTGTACCCTGCTCCTATCGGCCGACTTTAAAATCTCCGGTAGCATCGTCGACGAAGCCGGTGACAAGGTCATGGGAGAGACAGTCCTATTACTCAAGTCCGATGGCACGGAATCACAACGGACGGAAACTTCCAAGGCTCGCTTTGGCATAGGTGGGGGTACGTTTACATTCAAAAAAGTCCTTCCCGGTGAATACACGGTTCAGGTGGATGCAGGCGCCCGAGGTAAGGCCAGTGTGAATGTTTGGGTTGGCGATGCTGACGTGCAGGATTTGGCTATAACCCTGTCCACTGCCCCTACAGAGAAACCCCCGGCAGAAACGGCCGCCGAGGCCGGGGAGACGGCACCCCCGGAGGCCGCCGGAGCTACCACCACCACGGGCTCTGATTATGTGATCAATGAACTTAGTTTTGAACTGAAAAAGCTGTCCGCGGAAGTCAAGAACATCAATGCGGAACTGGAAGATTTAAAAGCCCTCAGCAAGATGTGGGTTAACCCCCTGGCCATTTATTCCAAGGAAATCATCCTGAAGAACGGGAGCACCGTGTTTGGTAAAATTGTGTATCAGGACGAAGAGACCATCAAGGTGGAAACCCTGGTGGGATATCTGGTCATTGAGCGAAAGAATGTAGTGCGCGTCATCGACAATGTGGTGACGGAAGAAACCCAGGAATATGTGCCGGAGCAGATTCGCGAGAGCTATACCCCACCGCCCATGCCCAAGTTAGCTGAACCCCGGTATACCTCCGCCACGCCCACCGAGCGGGAAGCGGATAAGCGCTTCTCCGCCAACTGCGTCCTTGTTGGGAACATCAACGAAAAGAAAGACACCCAGGGGAATATTATTTTCTCTGGGGAAGTGAAAAACATCGGCGGCCGGCGGGCCGACTTCGTGAAAGTTGATTTTGTCTTCAGGAAGAACTGGAGCGGAGAGACCAAGACGCTCACCACCTTTGTGCGGGGCACTTACCACACCTTTGAGTCGGGAATCACGACTGACGCGACCCTGTTGCCCGGCGCCACCGGTTCCTTCGAGCTCTACGTTCCCCATTCCTTCGGTTCGTTCATTGGCTACTCCTACGTCTTGGATTGGGAGGAGTACGAATGAGCCCCTTCCGGGAGTCGCTCCGGTTTATTCGCTTTTTAGCCACCGGACTGATTATTCTTAGCCAGGCCATCTATTCCCAATCTCCTTCCCAGGGATCGCTGGCCGACATCTTTTTTCTCGACCTGGGGATTGTGATTGAGCCGTCCACCGGAAATGAAACCTACAACCGCAAGGTAGCGGCCCCCTCTACCGAAACGGCGTTTAGGATCAAAAAAGTTCAGAGCGGTTCCGTTTATGTCAGCACCTCCAAGGAAATGTTGGCGGCTCTGGAACGCATTAACCAACGCATTGCGACCCTGGAACAATCCCTGCAGACCGAAGTCCAGGCCTTGCGGATGGAAAACCAGGAATTGCGCACCATGCTCACCGATTACTTAGAAACCCCCGTTGAGGAGCCTCCCCTTCCAGAGGTTCCCTTGGAAGAGGACGAACTGGCGCCAGCCTTCCTATCCGACGAGCCCGTGGTTCGGGAACTGCCTATCGCCGAAGTACCGCCCCCTATCACGCTCCCGGCGCCGCCCTCTAGAACTTTCGATCAAACGGCCTATATGTCCGCCGTGTTTGCTTACCAGCGAGAGGATTATGTCACCGCGCTGAACTATTTTTCTCATCTGGCGCTAGACCAGGCACCTCCCCAGGTGGCGGATAATATCCTCTACTGGATGGCCGATGCCTACCAGCAACTGGGTAATTACGATGAAGCCCTGGCGCTACTGGAACAAGTTGTAGGCCGGGAAAACTCTCCGCGAGTGGACGATGCCCTCGTCCAACAAGGGCTTATCTATCGGCGCCTGGGGCAGGATTCTCTTTCCCTTTCTGCCTTTAAACAGGTGGTCACCAATTACCCCTCAAGCGAATACGTAAAGTTGGCCCAGTTAGAACTTAAACGAGCAGAGTTGCTGCCATGAATAGGAAACCCTGGTGGAAGCTACTGGTTGTCGCCGTGGGCTTGTCTGGCATCTTGACAGCCGCCACGCGGGTGGCCTACACGAGGCCGGGCTTTATGATGAAAATTCCTACTAGTAGCGTGGAACGTTCACCCTATCTCTTCCGGGCCGGCTTCGGCGCCGAACTACACAACTTCAGCCCCTTCAATACGGCCAAGGGAATCTATTTTGACATGGAACTGGGAAAAAGCTTCATCCTTGGTTTTTCCTCCGTACAAACGGCCGATACAACCAGCCTGGCCAACTTGGCCGTCTCGCAGTACTCACCCCCGGTGGAATTCGGGTTTCACATGCAACAACGGGTATATGCCTACAATGACGTTTCCCTCTCTATCGGCCTTCAGGACATCGTTTTTCAAAATTCTGATCAAGGGGGTCTGAGTCTGGATCCCCAGCAACTTTCCTTTTTCGTGGTGATTAGCAGTGAAAAGAGCTTGGGTGTTTATAAGATGAACACCTACATGGGGTTTGGATCGGGAGGCTTTGCCCCTTCTGACACCTTAGCTGCTACCGATACCACTACTACGGGAACCAAAGCAGGCGTCTTTGCCGGCTTTTTACTAAACACCCCCTATTTGCAACAGTGGGGTGGAGTCGATTTTGTGGGTGAATTCGACGGTACAGGTCTTAATGTGGGACTCCGCATCCCCCTTACCTCGGATTATCGCCTGAACCTAGGGTTCACCCACATTGAAAAATTACCAGAGTGGAAACACCGTTATTGGCCCGGTCACCCGGGGGTAACGTTAGGGATGGATATGGCCGTACCCCGTGCTACGGGGAAAAAACCGACGCCTCCGACCATGGGTCCGGCGCCGCCAACGGGTCTGGAAGGTCAAGTGAAACTGCCTGGCACGGAGGCTTACGGCGCCCTACCTGCGGCTACGGACACGACGCTCCTGTTGGCAGACCTCACGGTTAGTAGCCTGCAGGATTCCATGAACATGGTAAATAGCGAAATGCGCAATCTCATGGTGCGTCTGGCAGCCATGGAACAACATTCGCAATTTTTAGAGGACTCCCTCAAGTCGCTGAAACTCTCCCAGAACGTCACCGAAAGAAATATGAATGAAGCCATGCGACACCTTTCCCGTTCACTCCGTTACTTCTATGCCGGGGATTATCGGGAAGCCTTGCAGGAAGTGGAAGCCGCCCTGGAATTAAATCCCAACCTGGCCTTGGCTTACGCCCGACGGGGTTCCATCTATTATAAATTGGGGGATATTCAACGGGCTACCATCAACTGGAATTTGGCCCTGCGCATGGATCCGGAATACGATGATGTGCGCAATATTTTGAAAGCGTTACACGAAAACCGGTTGAAATCCACAAGCTTTGTAGAGGAGTAGTACGGTATGGATATCGCAACAATCATTGGAATTATTGTCGGTTTGGCGTCCATTGGCGGCGGGATATGGGTGGCAGCGGTGGAAGCCAATGCCGGTATCGGCGGATTCGTGTCCACCTCCAGTTTTCTCATCGTATTCGGTGGTATGATTGCCTCCCTGTCGGTGGCGTTTCCCATGGCCGAGCTCCGTAAACTGTTTACTGCCATCGGGGTAGTTTTCCGCGGCGGGGCCTACAGTTTAGCCGAACATGTAGACGAAGCCGTGGGGGTGGCGGAAGTGGCCCGGAAAGGCACTGCCGAGTTGGAGAAACGGTTGGACTCGATCAAGAATCCTTTCTTCCGCGATGGTACCCAGATGGTTGTAGATGGCTACTCCCTGGATGAACTTACCGACATTTTAAATACCCGTATTGAATACCGGGAGATCCGCGAGAAGAGCCAGGCTGACCTCCTGAAAACGATGGGCACCATGGCCCCGGCCTGGGGAATGATCGGAACGCTCATCGGTTTGGTGATCATGTTAGCCGGGTTCGGAGGTGAAACCGGTGGCGGGACCGACGCCCTGGGCGCCGGTATGTCCGCGGCCTTGATCACTACCTTTTATGGCGCCGTGTTCGCCAACCTGTTTTTCCTGCCCATGGCCGCCAAATTTCAAATGCGCGTGACTCAAACCAGTTCGCTTCAATCCATGTTGGTGGAGGCCACGCGCTTGATCCACCAGCGCAAACACCCGCTTATCGTCCGGGAAAAGTTGAATTCCTTCATTCCCCCTAAGGAGTGGAAGACGGAAGTCTAAATTCCATGGCCGTCACCGCCAGCGAGAAGAAAAAGTTCATCGAAAAGGGCCGCCGAGAGGTAGATGAAGGACTTCCGGGTTGGTTCGCTACTTTTGCTGACATGATGACCCTTTTACTGGCTTTCTTTGTTCTGTTGGCGGCTATTTCCACTATTGATCCGGTAAAACTTCAAGAAATGGCCGAGTCCATGGGAAAGAAAGTGGGAAAGACGAAAAAAGAAGCCAAGGCCATGAACTTAGCGGACGTAAAGAAAGCTGCCGTAACGGTGCTGGAGAAAAATAAAGAACTCCAGAAAGATGTAAAGATTTCCACCACTACGAAGGGTGTTACCATACAGATTTCGTCTGATATCAGTTTCGCCTCCGGGTCCGCAGAGTTGGAACCTGGAATTGTGAATGTGTTGAAAAACATCGTTGTGCCCATTATTAAAGATCCCCGAAACAAGTTCCCCGTGGCTGTGGAGGGACACACGGACAGTGACCCCATCCCTGAACGCTACCAGGATCGTTATCCCAGCAACTGGGAGCTTTCGGCGGCCCGCTCGGCCCGCGTTGTGCGGGAGCTCATTAAAATGGGTATAGACCCAACCCGGCTGGAAGCCGTTGGGCTGGCGCAATATTTGCCCCGGGAACGTCCCACTGATCGGGTGTTGACCAGGAACATGATCGCCCAGTTTAACCGCACCCCGGAGGACAAGGCCAAGAATCGCCGGGTGGAAATAATTTTCAAGGCACCCCACGGTGGCCCGGTGGGCGGGGGCTAAACTTTTTTACCAATGTTTCTATCGAATAAAGGAGTGATTATGAGCAAGCGGTTTTCATCCCGTATGACTTGGATACTACTGGGGGTGTGGTCTCTCGGCTTTTTGTGGGCTCAAGGAGATAGTTATCTCGCCCAGAAGCTCATGGTGGAGAACGACCTCCGCCAGCGTATTACCCAGGCTCTCTCCAAGATCATTGAGGGACAAAAATATGTTGTTGATGTGAGCGTGGAGTTGGACATTACCGGGGAAACTGAGGAGCAACTCACGCTTAAAGCTGGGAAACAACCGGCTAAAACGGCTACACCGGTAGAAGGAGCCGGCCTGGCCAAGGAATTGGAGACTAAAACCGCCCCTACCGCAGAAACCGCACCAGGGGAAATTTCTACCGGGTTGCCGATCCCCGGGTTCGATTTTGAAACGGAGCCGGAACCTACTACCGTTGAGACCGCCCCGGTCGAATCACTCCCTGAGAAGGCCAAACAACCCGCTGTTACTGAAACTGCTCCCGGCGGTCCTAAGATTCTTTCCCGCACCATCACCAACCGCCATCCGGCCATGGCCAAGATCAAAAGGCAGGAGATCAGAATCCTCCTGGATGAAGATGCCCCCCCGGAACTGATCGAAAATATCCGACAGGTGGTAATGGCCACCTCCCGGTACAACCGAGCCCGGGGAGACCTACTGAGCATTATGACGGCCACCTTCAAGGAACGACGGGATGAACGCACAGCCGAGCAGGTACTTTTAAAGAATATTGCCCAGAAAATTGATGCCTTAGAGAGCAAGCAGCAGGCGGAGGATGCAGCCCAGGAACAAGATTGGCGCAAGGAACTGGAGGAATATAAAAAGGGCGAAGCCAAACGGCGTGAAGAAGACCGCCTTTATTTCCAGTCCAAGTTGACCGAGTTAGAAGTTGCCGCCCGGGAGCGAGCCTTCAACAAGGAAAAACAAGAGATCCTTAGACGAGACTCCTTAGAACTCCAGCGCCTGAACCAGGAAATCCAGGACCTTAAGGCTAAGTTGGGTTCTCCGGAACTTTCCGTAGAAGAGGCCACCCAGACGGAAACTACCGTAGAGGATCTGGAAACCCGGCGGAAACAATTAGAGGGCCAGATCAATGAGAAAATGTCCGTGCTGGAAGGCGTTAAAACCGAATTGGACCGCACCCTGGAGCGCGGTGGAATGGGGACTTCCACCCTTACGGTGGTATTCGTTTCCTTGTTAGCGGCACTGGTCATTGTGCTGATTATTATCCTGGTAATTTTGGTGACCAACCGTTCCAAGCAACAGCAGGTGCCGCCCCCGTGGATGTATCCCCCGCGACCGCGGAAAAAAAAAAGTAAAAAAGCCCCAGCCGCTACTCCCCAAGTGACCGCCACGACCACGCCTCCCTCTGCTCAACCGGCTCCGCAGCCTGCCGTACCTGAACCTGAAGAAGACCCCGGTGTGTTGCAAAGTGAGATCAATGATATGAAACAGGCCGTGGTCTCCATGAGCGTGGGGCATCCTCATACCGCCACCAGGATCGTCAAAGAATGGTTAGAGGAAGAGGCGCCTCCGCCGCCGCCTCAACCGGAAACGCCCGCACCTCCACCTCCTGCTGAGGAAGAGGATACGGGCAAGAAGAAAAAGAAGAAAAAGAAGAAATAAAAGCGTCGGGATTTAATATGATCACAGACTACAATCGCCTGTCAGGCCTGCAAAAGGTCGCCATCCTGTTTTCCGTTTTGGGTGAAGGCCTGGCCTTGACCCTGGTGAAAGGTCTATCTAAAACGGATATCCGCAAAGTCCGGGCCACCATGCGGGAAATTGAAAGCGTGGCCTTCAGTGTAAAAAAGCGCGTTATGGAGGAGTTCTATTTCAGCTTCGTCAGCGAGAAGTTCCAGTCTGACGAAGATGATCAGCCCAAGAAACCTTTCGAGTTCGTGGAACAGTTGACCGATGAGCAATTAGTAGCCCTCCTACAACCTGAAGAACCCAAAGTGGTAGCTATCGTCTTAGCCCAGGTTCCCGCTGAACGGCGCATCCTGGTTATGAACCGGCTGGACCCCGAGGAAAAGGGCCGGGTGCTCATAGAATTGGGCAATCTGGATGACGTTCCTCTGGAGGCGGTTGTGAACGTGGCCAATGACCTGAAAGAGAAATCCCACTTTTTACCCAAGACCGTCGAATTTTCCCGCGGCGGCGGTAAGGAGATCGCCGAAATCCTGGCCAACATGGAATCCGAGGAAGAAATGAAGTTCCTGGAAGCCATAAGTCGGGAAAATCCCGAGTTGGCCAAGGAGGTGAAAAAATACCATCTCACTTGGGACGACATTTTTGAGGTCTTCCCCGATAACCTGCTCCGGGACTTGATGAACTCCGTAGAGTTGGACACAATCGCCTTAGCCATGAAAGGGATGGATGAGGAGATTGTAAAACGTGTCGTGGAGAACCTGCCGACGAAGAAACAGGCCATGTATGAGCCGGTGGAAGAGGCCGTGGCCAAACGGGAAGTGGACAAGGCCCGTAAGACCATTGTTCAACAAGCCCGCCAGATGGAAAAGGAAGGCGCCTACCACCTGGAAGATTTGGTAGGTGGTGGAGAAATGGTGGAATAACGACCTTTAGTCAATTAACCAATCGAAAAGTCCCTGCTTCGTCAGGGACTTTTTTTATGGAACCAGTCCTGTTGGGATAGCCGGTGATCCTGCAAATCGTTTTTTGAATACCCAATGGATGGTTTTAAATTCAAGGCTGCACCTTGAATAAGTCCTTATCAACCACCAAAGCAACGTCCTCCCGGGCCATCCCCGCTGATAGAATCATTATCCGGGGAGCCCGTCAGCACAACTTAAAAAATATCGATCTGGAAATACCTCGAGATCGGTTGGTAGTCATCACCGGCCTTTCTGGTTCCGGGAAATCTTCCCTGGCCTTCGATACCATCTACGCTGAAGGTCAACGGCGCTACGTGGAATCCCTCTCTTCTTATGCCCGGCAGTTCTTAGGACTCATGGAGAAGCCAGAAATGGATTACATCGAAGGTCTCTCTCCTGCCATTTCCATCGAACAAAAAGCCGCTGCCCGCAACCCCCGCTCCACCGTGGGTACGGTGACGGAGATCCATGATTACCTACGACTTCTGTTCGCCCACGTGGGTGACCCCCATTGCTGGATCTGCGGACGTCCTATCCAGCGGCAGACCGTACAGCAGATTGTGGATACCGTCTCTCGCTTGCCCGCTGGGACGCGGATTTACGTATTGGCCCCTGTGGTCCGTGGCCGGAAAGGGGAACATAGAGGGGTTTTCAAGGAAATCCGACGGGAAGGTTTTTTAAGAACCCGCGTGGATGGTAAAGTTCACTCCATCGATGAGCAGTTATCCCTTTCACGGAATAAAAAACACACCATCGAAGTAGTGGTGGACCGCCTGGTCTTGGAAGGGGAATATAGTGAACGCCTGACAGAATCCGTAGAATTGGCTTTGAAGATTGGTTCCGGACTCGTCATCATCCACGAATTGCCCAAGACAGATCATATTTTTAGCGAACGGTTTGCCTGCCCCCATTGTGAGGTCTCTCTGGAAGAAATGGCTCCCCGCATGTTTTCTTTCAATTCTCCTTACGGGGCTTGTCCCCAGTGTGATGGACTGGGCTCCCAGATGGAGTTGGATCCGGAGTTGATTGTCCCGGACAAGACCAAGTCGTTAATCCAGGGAGCCATTGCTCCCCTGGGCGAGCAACCTCGCGGGAACTGGTACGGGAGTATTCTTCGCAGTCTCGCCCAGCACTACCAGTTCAACTTTACAACGCCATGGTATCGTTTGGATCCCCAGGTGCGGGAGATGTTGTTGTACGGTACGGGCCAAAGAACCTTCCGCATGCAATACAAATCGGAGCGCTGGAGCGGGACGTACACCGGGGGTTGGGAAGGGACCATCCCCAATCTAATGCGCCGGTATAAACAGACCCAATCTTCTCATATTCGGGAGTGGATTGAACAATTTATGAGCATGCGTCCCTGTTTGGGTTGCCAGGGGACGCGGTTACGGCCAGAAAGTCGGGCGGTTACGGTTGGAAGCAAGAATTTAGGGGAGGTCTCGCGCCTGTCCATCAAGGAGGCCCTCGGGTTTTTTGAATCCCTGCAACTCACTAAAACAGAACAGCAGATTGCTCGTCAGATTTTAAAAGAGATAAAAAACCGGTTGAATTTCCTCATCGATGTGGGTCTGGATTACCTCACCCTAGACCGTACGGCCACAACCCTTTCCGGCGGCGAGGCGCAGCGGATTCACTTGGCTACCCAGATCGGCTCTCAATTGGTAGGGGTATTGTACATCCTGGACGAGCCGTCCATTGGTCTTCATCCACGGGATAATAACCGTTTGCTGAATACGTTGATGAAGTTGCGTGACTTGGGAAATTCCATTTTGGTGGTGGAGCACGACCGGGAGACAATTGAGGCCGCCGACCAAGTCATTGATCTGGGTCCCGGCGCCGGTGAGCACGGGGGCAAGGTCGTGTTTACCGGTACACCCCAGGGTCTCGTGCGTTGCCGCAAATCTATCACCGGGGATTATCTTGCCGGCCGCCGGCGCATAGCCACCCCCAGAAGGAGGCGAAGCGGTAATGGACGTTTCCTCGTCCTCCACGGGGCCACGGGGAACAACTTGAAACGGATGACGGTGGAGTTTCCCTTGGGGAAATTGATTGTCGTCACCGGCGTCTCTGGCAGTGGCAAGAGCACCCTGGTGGATGAGACCCTCTACCCTTTGCTGGCCCGGGAGTTGAACCATGCCCGTACCTACCCCCTGCCCTTCGAGAGCGTGGCGGGCCTCCAGTATCTGGATAAGGTCGTGGATATCAACCAGAAACCCATTGGTCGTACCCCCCGGTCCAACCCGGCTACCTACACCGGTGTTTTTACCTATATCAGGGAGCTCTTCGCCCAATTGCCGGAATCGAGGATTCGGGGTTATAAACCCGGTCGCTTTTCCTTCAATGTGAAAGGCGGTCGGTGCCAAGCCTGCGAGGGCGACGGGATCATTAAAATCGCAATGAACTTTCTTCCCGATGTTTATGTGACTTGTGAGGTGTGCAAAAGCGCCCGCTACAATCGGGAAACCCTGGAAATCCGCTACAAGGGCCAGAATATCGCCGAGGTGCTGGCCCTATCCGTTGAAGAGGCTTTGCGTTTCTTTGAAAATATCCCTTCCATCAAGAGGAAACTGACCACTCTTTACGAGGTGGGGTTGGGTTACATTCGGCTGGGTCAACAGGCCACGACTCTTTCCGGCGGCGAGGCCCAGCGGGTGAAATTGGCCACGGAACTTTCCCGGGCCAGCAAGGCTCAGACCCTCTATATTTTGGACGAACCCACAACCGGGTTACACTTTGAAGATGTAAACGCCCTGTTGAAGGTCTTACAACGCCTGGTGGACCGGGGGAATACGGTAATTATTATTGAGCATAATCTGGATGTCATCAAATCGGCCGATTGGGTCATAGATTTAGGCCCCGAGGGGGGAGAGAATGGTGGAGAGGTAATCTTTGCCGGGACACCGGAGGAGCTGGTTCGACAGTCACACTCGTACACGGGGACGTTTTTGGCCCCCTTGCTAAATGGAAAGAAAGGAACATCATGAAAACGACCGCCGATCTACGTCCTTACTTCCCTTTTTGGGAGATAACCAAAGACTTAATTGACCAGTGTATTGATCTTATGTTGAATCTCCGCCAGAGTGGCCATCCGGGGGGTTCCCGGTCCAAGGTGTACGGCCTGGTTACGACCATGTTGTCGGGGGTGATGCGTTGGGATATTCGTGAACCGGGCAAGCGGTTTGCAGACCGATTCATCTTAGTGGCCGGTCACGCCAATCCCGCAGTTTATGGTGCCCTGGCGGTGTTTAACGAGGCCCTGCGTATCAAGTATCAGCAGACAAAAGATTCCCGTTACCTAGTCAACTGTTGCTCTGAACGGCAGTTGGTTTGGGAGGACTTGCTGACGTTACGCCGGAATGGCGGTTTACCAGGGCACGCCGAAATGGAAGGCAAAACGCTGTTTTTCAAATTCAATACCGGTCCCAGTGGCCACGGGTCCCCGGCTGCTGCTGGGGAGGCCCTGGCCTTGAAGCTGGCCCACGTACCGGAAGTGAAAGTCTTTGCTTTCGAAGGGGAAGGTGGCCTAACGGCCGGAGCGACCCACGAAACCCTCAATTCCGCTTACGGCCTGGGACTGGATAACCTGGTTTACTTTGTGGACTGGAACGATTTTGGGATTGACGACCGTCCCTTTAGCCGGGTGGTCTACGGCACACCCCAGGATTGGTTCGGCTCCCACGGCTGGCAGGTGGAAGGCGTTCTGGACGGGGAGGACTGGGAGGCCCTCTACGCTGCCTATTATCGACTCTTGGTGGAGAATAATCAACCCCAGGCCCCGAAGGTGCTGTATGCTCGTAACCGGAAAGGCCGGGGTTATTACGTGTACGATAATAAAAGCCACGGCGTTCCCCATGAGCGAAACTCGGAACTGTTTTGGAAGACCAAAGCCGACTTTGCCGAAAAATACAATGTAGAATTTGACGGGTTCGGAGAGTCCGCTCCTGAAACGTGGGAAGCCCAGGTGGAACAGGCGCGGAGTTTTTTCCAGACGGTGTTTTCAGTGCTGCGCCGTGATCAAGCCCTGGTAGACTACCTGGCGGAGACCCTAGTTGGTTTGGGAGATTCCGTGCCTGAGGAAATGGACGCCTGCCGCATCCAGGTGATCGATCCGCCCCTGGAAAAGGATTTATTTCAGGTAGACCAGCTTCCGAAGAGTTTATTCGTTGCCCCCGGTACGAAGGCTCCCAACCGGGCGGCCTTTTCCCACTTCGCTTCCTGGCTAAATACAACTTACCAGAAGCGTCATGGGTATCCTCTGGTCATCGCCGCCTCGGCAGACTTGGCGGATTCTACCAATATCTCCGGGTTTGCCAAGGGTTGGGAGGGAGCCCCGGATCAGGGGATGTACGATCGGGAAACCAACGTGGACAGTCCCCTCCTGCCCCAAGGAATTACCGAGTTTGCCAATGCCGGCATCTTGGCTGGCCTGGCCACGGTGAATTTCAGCCCGGATCCGTATGAAACCTTTACCGGCTTCTGGGGAGCGTTCAGCACCTATGGTTCCTTCAGTTACCTCAAGTATGGTCCCTTGCGCCTGTTCAGCCAGATCGCCCAGGATACGCAGTTTAAATTGGGGAAATTGATTTGGGTCGTGGGACATTCAGGTCCGGAGACCGCTGAGGACAGTCGTACGCACTTCGGCATTTTCGCTCCCGGCGTAACACACCTTTTTCCCGAGGGCCAGATTATCAATCTACACCCCTGGGAATATAATGAAGTCGCGCCGGCCCTCACGGCCGCCTTGGCTACGGAAGTTCTCATTATAGCACTCCATCTCACACGACCGCCGGTGGAGATTCCTGACCGGGAGGCGCTGGGAATAGCCTCCCATTTGGAAGCAGCCCGAGGGGCCTATCTTATTCGGGATTATGCGCCGGACAGGCCTCGCCAGGGAGTAGTCATCGTGCGAGGCACCAGCACCACCAATTCCCTCGTACACTTGCTTCCCCGTTTGTCGGAAGAGGGTCCCAACGTTAAAATTGTAGCGGCCATTTCCTGGGAGCTGTTCCAACGTCAGCCGGTGGAATATCAAAATACCGTCATTGCCCCTGAAGAGTGGGCCGATTCCATGGTAATTACCAACGGCGCCCGCCGCCTCATGCATAACTGGATAGCCAATAAAGTGGTGGAGACCTATTCCCTTTCCTCGGACTGGGATAATCGCTGGCGTACCGGCGGCAGCCTGGAGGAGATTGTAGCCGAAGCACACCTTTCCCCGGAGTGGGTATGGAAAGGCATTACGAAATTTGCTCAGGATCGTGAGCAACGATTAAGACGTTTACAAATCCAGATTCCAGGTTAGACTTAAACAGCGCAGCCAATAGCGTTAACCTTTTTATTACGTTTGATCAGAATTTGGAACGGTATAAGATAGTTACCGTTACACTCTTCCCTTGGTGACCCCTTGATCCATTTAGTATCTTTGACACTCTAAAATGGACACATTTTTCACTATTTTGAGCAGATTTGGTGCCTGAACCCCATATCACTGACCCGACGCCCATTGATGAAGACCGCCTGGAGGATACCACCCTTCGACCGTCACACTTTGACGATTTCATTGGACAAAAGGAAGTAACGGACAGTCTGAAGGTATACATTGAGGCGGCCAATAAGCGCCAGGAAGCCTTAGACCATGTATTGCTATTTGGCCCTCCCGGCCTGGGGAAGACCACCCTAGCTAACATCATCGCCCGGGAGTTGAAGGTGAGCCTGAAGCAATCCTCGGGACCCGTATTGGAACGGGCGGGGGACTTGGCTGGTGTTCTCACCAACCTCCAGCGGCGAGATGTATTCTTCATCGATGAAATTCACCGTCTGAATAGTGTGGTGGAGGAGTACCTCTACTCTGCCATGGAAGACTACCGCATCGAGATTATGATTGACAAAGGCCCCAGCGCCCGGAGTGTCCAGTTGAATGTAGATCGGTTTACGTTGATTGGGGCTACGACCCGTCTGGGCAATTTGACTTCTCCCCTCCGTGACCGGTTCGGGGTGGTGTTGCGGGTGGATTTCTACAATCCCGAGGAGCTGTTCCATATCGTGCGGCGTTCGGCCCGCATCTTGGGTGTGGATATTGATGATGAAGGCGCCCTGGAAATCGCCCGTCGCTCTCGGGGGACTCCCCGCATTGCCAATCGTATTCTCCGCCGGACCCGGGACTATGCGGAGGTGAAAGCTGACGGGGAAATCACGAAGAGCGTAGCCCAGGCTTCCCTCCAGACCCTGGGGATTGATGGGAATGGCCTGGATGACATGGATCGAAAAATTCTTTCCGTCCTCATCGAAAAGTTCAATGGTGGCCCTGTGGGAGTGAATTCCTTGTCCGTGGCGGTGAGCGAGGATGCCACGACCATCGAAGACGTTTATGAACCTTTTTTGATCAAGGAAGGTTTCATTCAGCGGACCTCCCGGGGGCGGATTGCCCTGGAAAAGGCGTTTAAACTCCTGGGAAAAACTTTCAATAAAGCACAACAAGAGAGGTTGTTTGGATGGTAAAAAAGAAACCCAAGTATAAACTGACCGATTTCGATTATCCCTTGCCGGAGAAATACATTGCTCAGTATCCGGCGCTGCGCCGCGACCTGGCAAAACTCATGGTGGTCCACCGGGATACAGGAGAAATTGATCACCGGAAATTTTACAATTTAGTGGATTATGTGCGGAAAAATGATCTCATTATTCTCAACAATACCAAGGTCTTCCCCGCCCGGCTCTACGCCACCAAGGATCGCACCGATGCCAAAGTGGAAGTGTTTCTGTTGCGGGAGCTGGAGAATGATCTCTGGGAGGTGATGGTGCGGCCCGCCCGGAAAGTACGCATCGGGAATAAGTTAATGTTCGCCAAGAACGTGCACTGTGACGTGATTGACAACACCATTTCCGGGGGGCGCGTAGTGCGGTTTGAGTATAAGAATGATAATATTTATGACATCATTGATCGGATCGGCACCTCCCCCTTACCGCCCTACATCAAGCGTCCGGCCAATCCCCGCGACAAGATTCGTTACCAGACGGTTTTCGCCGACAAGCGCGGGGCCGTTGCCGCCCCTACCGCGGGACTTCATTTTAATACCAACCTCATGAATAAATTAAAGGCTAAGGGCGTTAAAATTGCCTACGCTACCCTGCACATCGGTCTGGGGACTTTTCGCCCCGTACAGGTGGAGGATTTGAACCGTCACCAAATGGATTCGGAATACTTCGAAGTGTCGCCCCAGACAGCCTTGGCCATTAACGAAGCCAAGAAAAGGCGCCGCAAGGTCATCGCTGTGGGGACCTCCACGGTGCGGGCCCTGGAAACGGTGGTGGTCTCCGGATTCCAGGTAACCGCCAAACGGGGTTGGACGGATAAATTCATTTATCCCCCCTACACCTTTAAAATGGTGGACGGCATGATTACCAATTTCCATCAACCGAAGAGTACCCTCTTAATGATGGTGTCGGCGTTTGCGGGGCGTAACCTGATCATGCGCACCTACCGGGAAGCCAAGAGACATAATTACCGTTTCCTGAGCTACGGCGATGCCATGCTCATCTTGTAGGCCTAATTCTCAGTGGCTCTCTACCCACCAAAAGGAACGGGGTTGAAACCTGTTTCGGCATTCGCGGATGAGGCTCGGTAGCAATGATGATGACTTCATCCCGGGCTAATGTATCCAAGGTGGGGGTGGTTCTCCCAGCGGCGGGTAAAGGCCGGCGCTTTGGTGAAGCGAAACAATTTCGCCTTCTGGGAAAGCGCCCTCTCCTCTTTCATGCGCTCCGTCCTTTTTTAGAAGAAGCGTGCGTTCACGAAGTTGTTGTGGTGGTACCACAGGAGATGGTCGGGCAGACAGAACGGGAGTTGAGCTCCCTCACCCAGGCCAAGACGATCCACGTTGTTCCCGGAGGGCCCCGGCGGCAAGATTCCGTTTACCAGGGAGTGAAAATTCTTTCGTCGCTGTGTAACTTGGTGTGTATTCACGATGCAGCCCGGCCGTTCCTCACTCCCAGGATGATCCAGGAAACGGTGGCCGCCTGTCAGGATTTTGATGGGGCCGTAGTCGCCGTCCCCAGTCGGGATACCGTGAAACAGGTGGATAAGCTCACCTACCGGATCCGTACCACGCTTCCCCGGGAGACCATCTGGCTGGCCCAAACGCCTCAGACTTTTCATCGCCAACCCCTTAAAAAGGCCCTGCACCAGGCCGAGGAATCCGGCCTTATGGTGACAGACGAGGCCATGCTCCTGGAAGAATTAGGGTATTCTCTCACCATCGTGGAAGGCTCACCCATGAACGTGAAAATCACTACACCGGAAGATTGGGGTCTGGCCCAATACTATTACCAGCAACAGCGCTCCACCGAACATTTCACACCCCAGGCACGATGACAGTTACCGGGATAGGCTTCGACGTTCATCGTTTGGTGGCTGGTCGCCGGCTGGTGATCGGCGGGGTGGAAATACCTTCGCCAGTGGGTTCCCTGGGACATTCCGACGGGGATGTGCTTTTACACGCCATAGTGGATGCCATCTTAGGCGCCGCCAATTTGGGAGATATAGGGACGTGGTTCCCTAGTGAAGGCCAACGCTGGAAGGATGCCGATAGCAAGCAGTTCTTGGCTACAGCCATGGAAAAGGCTCGTCAAAAAGGGTTTGAATTGGTTCATTTGGATAGCATTGTATTGCTCCAGAAACCTGCTTTGCGCGACTTTATTCCCCAGATGCGCGACCTCGTCGCCTATACATTGCAGGTAGACGAATCGTGCGTCTCCATAAAGACCACCACCACGGATCGTTTAGGATTCATTGGTCAGGGGCGCGGTGTGGCTGCCCAGGCTGTGGCTACCCTTTCTAAGTCCTGAAAAATGAATCAGGTTACTGTGTCAGCCCCGGCCAAGGTCAACATGGGCCTACGGGTGCTTCACCTGCGGAGGGATGGTTACCATAATATCCACACCGTTTTTCAGGAATTAGAGTATTCCGACACGGTTACGCTTGTCAGAAGATCCGCAGGGTGGGGTTTCACGTCGAATGTTCCCTGGGTTCCCATCGATGAAGCGAATCTTTGTGTTCAGGCCTATCTCCTCGTGAAGGAACGCTTTCCCGCGCTGCCGGGAATGGAGATTATCCTGCACAAGCGCATTCCCCTCCAATCCGGTTTGGGGGGCGGTTCCAGCGATGGAGCCGCCGTGTTGAAGGGTTTAAACCGTTTATTTGCCCTGGGGTTGCGAGAAGAAGCTTTAGAGGATTTGGGGCGTGAGTTGGGGGCCGATGTCGCTTTTTTTATTCGCGGGGGCACGCAGTTGGGTGAAGGGATTGGTGATCGCCTGACGCCGTTATCGGAAGGAATTCAGGGTACCTTTCTGTTGGTAATACCGGAGATTTCCATTGTCACGCGCTGGGCTTATGAAGCCTTAAAAAAGCCTTTGGAAACGCCCGGGGATAAACCTAATTTTGCTGACCTTCTGAAACGGGAACCGATTCCCTTTCCGCTATTTGAGAATGATTTTGAACAGGTGGTTTTTTCCGCACATCCAGAGATTGGGTTGATCAAGGATCAACTGCTCCGCCACGGAGCGCGTTTCGCCAGTCTGTCGGGGAGTGGCTCGACTGTGTTTGGAATTTTCGCCGATGAAACCCACGCTAGGCGGGCCCAGGCGCATTTTTCACCACAGTACCAAACCATTCTCACCCACCCCATCTTTTCCTGAATCCCTTTCTCACACCTGGCCTGTTGACCAATGGTAGACGTATTGCTACCATCCGCTCTGGAACGGTGCCTTTGAAAAACCAATCTTGGGGAGTCGTCTAAGGGTAGGACAACGGGTTTTGGTCCCGTCAGTCGGGGTTCGAGTCCCTGCTCCCCAGCAAAAAGAAATGGCTAATCAAATTAAAATATTTTCCGGACGAAGTAATCCGGCCTTGGCCCAGCGCATCGCCGATTATATCGGCATTCCTCTGGGATCCATAACGATTAAGAATTTTGCTGACGGCGAGTTGTGGATCAAGTTTGAGGAAAATATTCGGGGTTGCGACGTTTTTCTGGTCCAGTCCACCAACAGCCCGGCCCAGAACATTCTGGAATTGACGCTCATGCTGGATGCCGCTGTGCGTGCTTCAGCCGGTCGGGTAACAGCCGTGATTCCCTATTTCGGTTATGGGCGCCAGGACCGGAAAGACCAGCCTCGCGTCCCTGTTTCGTCGCGGGTCATGGTGGATATGTTCACCGCCGCCGGGGCCAGCCGCATTATCAGTATGGACTTACACTCCACCCAAATTCAAGGCTTTGCTAATATTCCCTTCGACCACCTCTACAGCCGGATGGTCTTCTTGGGCGCCATCGGGGAATTGGGCTTGGAGCCCAGCGAAGCGGTTGTTTTGGCTCCTGATATCGGCTCTACGCGCATGAGTCAGGCCTATGCCAAACGCCTGGGGATGAATTTTGCCCTCATCGACAAACGGCGTTTTGCTCCTAATCAAGCCGAGGTGGTTCATCTCATTGGGGAATTGAGGGGGAAAGATGTACTCATCATTGACGATATGATTGATACAGCTGGTACCACCGTGAACGCTGCTCAGAAGGCCATGGAAGAGGATGCCCGGTCAGTGACTGTTTTGGCCACCCACGCTTTGCTTTCGCCACCGGCAATAGAGCGCCTGAAGGCGGCTGAATTAAAGCGCGTGGTGGTGACCGATACCATCGTCATTCCGGAGGAGAAAAAATTAGACAATATGTCCATCATCACCGTAGGATCAATTTTCGGAGAGGCCATAAAGCGTATTCACGCCAGTGAATCAGTAAGCGCCCTCTTCGAGTTTTAGTTGGAGGTAAACGATGCCAAACTATTATGCCCTTGAGGTTATGAAACGGGAGGCCAAGGGAAGTGCCGCCGCCCGACGCTTGCGACGGGAAGGGAAAATCCCGGCGGTATTTTATTCCCACGGGAAAAAGAATCTCAATTTGGCGGTGAAGGCCAAAGATTTTTACACCGCCCTACACACTGGCCAACATATTTTTGAGACCAAGCTGGACGGAAAACGCCAGTTTCTCATTGTCAAGGAGGTTCAGTACCACCCCGTCACGGATCAGATTATTCACGTGGATTTAATGGGCGTGAAGATGACCGAACGGGTGACGATTACAGTACCCCTGGAGTTGAAGGGAGAATCCGTGGGTGTAAAGCTGGGCGGGGTACTCATGCAGAACCTCACCATGGCCGAGGTAAACTGTCTCCCCACCCATGTACCCGATAGTATTGACGTAGATGTGAGTGGGTTGGATATCAATCAACATATTGCGGCAGGAGATATTGAGCTTCCCAAAGGGGTGGAAATGGTCACCCCTGCGGATGTAACCGTGGTTACGGTTCAGTCTACGCGAGTGGTGGAAGAGCCGGGAGTGGCTGAAGAGGTGGAGCTGGAAGAAAGGCCGGAGGAAGCTCCTGCGGAAACTGAGGGCGAGAGCGCTGCGGAGTAATGGTAGTGTTTATAGGTTTAGGGAACGTGGGTGCGCAGTACGCCGATACGAAGCATAATGCCGGCTTCTGGGTTGTGGATGAACTGGCCCGTCGGTGGTCCCTTACCTTTAAGCCCGGCCGGGGAGCGTACGTTTATGCCCCTGACGAACGCCGGGAGGTCCTGTTAGCCAAGCCCACCACCGGCATGAACGCCAGTGGCGTGGCGGTGAAGCAGCTGGTGCACCAGTGGGAAGTTCCCTTGAAGAACCTGTACGTCATCCTGGATGACGTGGATTTACCTTTAGGAAGCCTTCGCTTGCGTCCCAAGGGCGGTGATGGTTGTCACCGGGGGATGGCCTCCGTGATTTACCAGTTAGGGGATCAGCACTTTCCCCGTTTGCGGGTGGGAATTGCCACGGCTGAGCGGACGCGTCCGGCTGAGCGTTTTGTGTTAAAACCCTTTCGGAAAAAAGATCTTCCTCTGGGGAGGATGATGGTGCAGCTGGCCGCGGATGCGGTGGAAATGATATTGGAACAGGGTCTGGAGCAGACCATGACACATTACAACCGTATGGAAAAAACAGACGAGGTACATTGATGGGTTACTATTTGATTCCTCTCGCGGGAGTGTTAGCGCTCTTGTATTCTTTTTGGCGGAGTGTTTGGATTAGCCAGCAAGACCCCGGAAATGATCGGATGCAGGAAATTGGGCAGGCTGTTCGTGAAGGGGCCATGGCCTTTTTAGCGCGTGAATATAAGGTATTGGCCATTTTTGTGGTGGCTGTGGGCGCCATGCTTTATGCCGCACGCTTATCGGGGGGCACTGAGTTAGTAGCCGTTAGTTTTGTTATGGGTGCATTCTGCTCCGGGTTGGCTGGGTTATTAGGGATGCGCGTTGCCACGGCGGCGAATAACCGTACGACCCACGCCGCTCGAACCAGTTTGAACAGTGCTCTTCGGGTCGCCTTCAATGGCGGCTCGGTTATGGGAATGAGCGTAGTCGGCCTGGGAGTGTTGGGACTCTCATTGCTCTTTTGGCTTTATGGTGGCCAGGAACCAGGCGCCGATTTACCCCATGTGCTTGAAATTCTTTCCGGGTTTGCCATGGGGGCCAGTTCCATTGCCCTATTCGCTCGTGTCGGGGGCGGTATTTACACCAAGGCTGCCGACGTGGGAGCCGATTTAGTGGGAAAAATTGAAGCTGGCATCCCCGAGGATGATCCCCGCAATCCCGCAACCATCGCTGATAATGTAGGGGATAACGTGGGGGATGTAGCCGGCATGGGGGCTGACCTGTTTGAGTCTTATGTGGGTTCAATCGTAGGCGCCATGGTCTTGGCCGCCAGCAGTTTAGGTTACAGCTATGTAATCCTTCCCTTGGCGCTGGCCGCGACGGGTATTGTGGTCTCCATTTTAGGGACGCTGTTTGTGCGTACCAAGGAGGGGGGCAATCCCCAGGCTGCTTTGAACTTAGGTATTTTCGGAGCCGGCGGTATCATGGTCGTCGTTTCCTGGTTTGTGATTGATAACCTGGCCCAGGCTGGACAATTGGCTGGAATCAACGTGTTTGGGGCTACGGTAGTTGGTTTGGTGACCGGCATTGTGGTGGGGCTTCTTACAGAGTATTACACCGCCCTGGGGCGCAGGCCCACCATCAGAATCGCCAATGCCAGCAAGACCGGTCCCGCCACGAATATTATCAGCGGTTTGGCCACGGGCATGCAATCCACCGCCCTGCCAGTGTTGATGATCGCCATCGCCATCCTTGTCTCCTACTGGTTAGCCGGGTTGTACGGAATTGCCATTGCCGCTCTGGGAATGTTGGCCACGACCGGCATTCAACTCTCGGTGGATGCTTATGGTCCTATTGCCGATAATGCTGGTGGATGTGCCGAAATGGCCGGTTTGGGGCCGGAGATACGGGAGCGTACGGACAAGTTGGATGCCGTGGGTAACACCACGGCGGCCATTGGGAAAGGCTTTGCCATTGGTTCGGCCGCCCTCACCGCCTTGGCCCTGTTTAGTGCTTACCGGACAACGGTGGGATTGGAGTCGATTGATATTGTGAATCCCAAGGTCATGGCAGGACTGTTGATTGGGGGCATCCTGCCGTTCCTTTTCTCTTCTTTTGCCATGAAAGCGGTAGGGGAGGCAGCCTTTGATATGATCGAGGAGGTACGGCGGCAGTTCCGGGAGATCGAAGGCTTGTTAGAAGGGAAAGCCCGCGCCGATTACGCCCGCTGTGTGGACATTTCCACGGCTGCCGCTATTAAACGGATGATTGTCCCCGGTCTGCTGGCGGTATTGACGCCTGTGTTCTTTGGACTGGTGCTCCATGATGCCGAAATGTTAGGTGGTGTCCTGGCGGGGGTGACCGTCACCGGTGTTTTAATGGCGATCTTCATGGCCAATGCCGGAGGCGCCTGGGACAATGCCAAGAAATACATTGAGGGCGGCGAATTAGGGGGCAAAGGTAGCGATGCCCATAAAGCAGCAGTGGTAGGCGATACGGTGGGTGATCCCTTCAAGGATACCGCGGGTCCTTCGCTGAATATTTTGATTAAGTTGATGTCGGTGGTATCCTTGGTCATTGCACCGATGATTTAACCAGGAGTGACGGTATAATGAGATATTATGAAGCGTTGTACATCGTAAACCCAAACTACGAGCAAGATCGTTTGGAAGCGGTCATTAAGAAAGTGGATGCTGAGGTGGCCCAATTTGCCAAGGTCATTAACCACTATGTTTGGGGTAAAAAACGGTTGGCTTACCCCATCGAGAAACACAAGTACGGAACGTACGTTCTACTACATTTAGAGTTGGAAGATCCTGCACCCCTGGTGGAGTTTGACCGTTTCATGCGGTTGCATAAAGCTGTGCTGCGAGTGCAGACGATTCGCCTGGAAAAAGAACCGGAAAAGGTGGAGGAGGCGAAAACAGTTCTGGAGTCCGGGGACGAACCGAGCAAGGCGAAGGCTGAAGAAACGGTTGCGGAGTCAGAGGTAAAAGATCAAGACGCATCAAAAGAAGAAACCCCTTCATCTGAAGAGGAAAATTCGGAAGCATAAACGTTAGGAAGTTCAGATTATGGCATTCGTAAGTCGTAGGAAGTTTTGTTATTTCAAAGAGAATGGTATCACGGAGATTGATTACAAGGATGTGAAGCTTTTGCGGCGCTTTGTCACCGAGCAGGGAAAGATCATTCCCCGGCGGATAACGGGGACCAGCTCCAAGATGCATCGCAAGTTGGTGAAGGCCATCAAGCGGGCCCGGAATATTGCCTTAATGCCTTACACCAACATCCATGAATCATAAACCGATTTAGTCGGTAAACCAAAGCGAGGATTGAGATGGAGATTATTTTACTACGGGACGTAGAGAACCTGGGAATGGCTGGAGACATCCTTCAGGTTGCGCCCGGTTACGCGCGAAATTATTTATTCCCCAAACGGTTGGCCCTCAGGGCGTCAAAGCGTAATTTGGCTATTTCCGAGGAGAAGAAGCAGATTCAAGAGGCGCGCCGTCAACGTGAGTTAAGGGCGAACCAGGCCTTGGCGGAGCGTTTGTCGAAGCTGGAAATTACCATTGAGGTGCAGGTGGGCGAGGAAGAAAAAATCTTTGGGGTAGTGACCACCAAGGACATTCAAGGCGCTTTAAAGGACAGCGGAGTGGAGATTGAGCGCCATAACATTTTATTGGAAGTACCCATAAAAGGGCTTGGCATTTACCATGTTCCGGTAAGAATTTCAGACGTTTTAAAACCGGAGATAAAGGTATATGTGATTAAGGCTTAGTCTTCCGTCAAACCGTATGGAATGGCGGATACTCTCAAACCTCCTCCTCCCCAAAACCCCTGGTCCGTTGCCGCCTGGCAGCGCCGGGGGTTACCCTTTTTAGAAGGCCTGAGCAGAAATAACTGCTTCCCTGATTCCCGGATTGCGATCCCAGTGGAGATATTACTCCTGACAAATCCTTTTTCGTTGCTTGACGTTCCCTCCCCCGTCTATTTTAACCGGCCATGTTTGTGGATGTCGCCTTTCCAATCTCCAGCTACCGAGTCTTTACCTATCAGGTTCCTCGACCCTTAGAACCGAACATTGTAGTGGGGGTTCGCGTCCGGGCGCCCCTGGGCCATCGTCAGGCTCAGGGTATCGTGGTGGCTAAATATAAAAAACCACCCTTTACGGGGAGGGTCAAGCCCCTTTCTTCCCTGGTGGATGAATTTCCCGTATTGAATGAGCACCTCTGGAAACTGCTGCTTTGGATGAGCGATTATTATTTAACGCCTCTCGGCCAAGTGGCCCGCGCCATTATTCCCGCAAGTCTCACGAGCCGTTACCAACCCCCTACGCGTTTAATGGTACGGAGTGACGTCGCCATAGACCCATCGACGGAGGAGCTAGTGGAGAAGGCCCCCGCCCAGGCGCGGGTGCTACGTTATTTGACCCAGCAGAAGGAGGCCATTCCGGTGGCTCGATTAAAACATTTAGTGGCGAATCCAACGGCGGTTTGCCGGAAACTGGCCGCAAAGGGCCTGGTGACCCTAAATGTGGTGGAACAGTTGCCCGATGCCACCGGGTTTACCTTTCAATCGGTGACCAGGGAGGTTTGTTTTAACGAGGACCAGCAGGCAGTATTAGAAAAGCTTGCCCGGGGTTTGACCCAAGGTAAGTTTCAACCTTACCTACTCCATGGGGTCACTGGGAGTGGCAAGACGGAGATTTATATTGAAGTGGCCCGGAAGTGCCTGGAGCGTGGTCGCCGGGTGATTTTATTGCTCCCGGAAATTGCCCTCACGCCCCAGATTGCCGGTCGTTTTCGGGCCGTGTTCAAGGACCGGGTGGCACTATGGCATTCTCGTCTGCCGCATAATATACGTGCCTGGACCTGGAAGCGCATCGGTGCCGGCGATTTTGACGTGGTGATTGGCGCCCGTAGCGCAGTGTTCTGCCCGGTGAACAATTTAGGCTTGATCGTCCTTGATGAGGAGCAGGAACAAACCTATAAACAGGAATCACCGGAACCACGTTACCACGCCCGGGAGGTGGCTCTCGTGCGGGGCAAATTGCACCGGGCTGTGGTCGTTTTGTCCAGCGCCACCCCCAGCCTGGAGAGCTACTATAATCACATTCAATCTAAATATGTTTATTTGCGCTTGCCGGAACGCTTTGGAGGGGCCAAATATCCTCACGTACATTTGGTTAACATGGTCCAGGAGCAGGAAGAGACGGGTAAAGTGGACCAACTCATATCGGGTTTATTACAGGATAAGATTGCGCAACGGTTGAAGCGTAATGAGCAGGTTATCCTGCTACACAACCGGAGGGGATTTGCGCCGGTTTATTATTGCACCCAGTGCGGAGAAATGGTTATGTGCCAGCACTGCCGGGTGACGTTGACTTACCATCGCGTAGGTGCGGCCCTGCGCTGTCATTTTTGTGGTTATACGCGTCCTGATTTACCGTTGGAGTGCCGTCATTGTGGTAGTCCTCACTTGCGTTTGCGGGGTACCGGCACGCAGAAAGTAGAGGATCATATCCAGGTCACTTTTCCTCAAGCGCGGTTGGCCCGACTGGATTTGGATACGACGCGTTCCACGCGTGTTCTCACCAGGTGTTTGGAACGTTTCGGCCGGGGGGAGATCGATATCTTGGTGGGAACCCAGATGTTAGCCAAGGGATTGGATTTCGATAATGCCACTCTCGTGGGCATTGTGAATGGCGATACTGGTTTATTCCTGCCCGATTTCAGGGCCAGCGAGCGGGTATTTCAGCTCATTTATCAGGCCGCCGGTCGTTCCGGTCGCCGTCGAAAAAGGGGCGAGGTAGTCATCCAGACGTACAACCCCGACGATCCTGTTATTAAGTATGCGGCCCATTTGGATCTGAAGACTTTTTACAACATCCTGCTAAGCGAGCGCCGGGAACTTAATTACCCTCCCTTTAGTTGGATGGTTAAATTGGAATTTTCAGGGAAAAAACGTGCTCTGGTGTCGGAAGTGGCCGAGGCTGTTCGCCGGGGGTTGAAGGGCCGTTATCGGGGCCTGGAGATCATAGGACCGGCTTTCTGCTACCGGGAAAAATTGCGCGATCGCTATCGCCTGCAGATGTTGTTTAAATCCAGCAAAGAAAAGGACCCCAATGGTACCCGGTTGCACCGCTTCTTGCACCAGAATTTTGTTGCCTCCCGAAACATCCCCCGCTCGGGAATACGTCTGAACATTGATGTGAATCCGGTTTCGATGCTGTAATATGCCTTAGGATTAGAGCATGAAGATTATTGGTAAGAATTACCTACTTGACCTCGTGGCAGTGGTTTTCTGGATTACCAGCCAGGCGTTGGCTGCCCAGGATTCTTTTGCGGGTTTGAACCAATGGTATTTTAGCGAAACGGTGGCCATGGCAGGGGCGGGAGGCGCCCTTACCAGTCCTGCCAGCGATCGGCTGAATCCTGCCACCCTGCGTGGAACGGGACGGGCCGTTCAACTGAGTTTGCTACGCTACCCGGCCAGCATCGGGGCGGGCGCCCTCTCCTGGGTAATCCCTGGGGAGAGACGCACCCGAGCAATTTCTATACGGCATACCAACTACGGCCTCTTTGAAGGACGCGACGAAACTAACAATCCTACTGGAACCCACTCTTCTTCAGAGACGTGGCTCTCTGTTTCCACGGCGCGTTCGCTGGGAAAGCATCCTGTGGATTGGGGTTTGACCGGGGGTCTTTTTATGAGCAATTTAGCTTCGTACCAGGCAGTAGTGGCTTCCATCACCCTGGGGGGTGTTTATCACTTGAAAGCCCTTGGTTTGCGAGTGGGCACCAGCCTCCGTAATATGGGTTGGGTTCTGAATTCCTATACGTCGGCGAAGGAAACTTTGCCTACTATTCTTCATGGATCGCTTGCCAAAAGTTTGGCCTATTTACCTCTGGAACTGGTATTAGATGCCGAGTATCTTTTGGCTGCCAAGGAAACGATCATACGTTTCGGGGGCGTATTTGCACTACCATACCATATGGTCCTGCGGTGGGGAACCTCCAGCAATCGTCTGGATCAACGAGGAGGGGTGAGTTTGACGCGGGATTTCTTCAGCGATACCGGTGTAGGACTTTCCTTTAACACAGGGGATTACCAGTTAACCCTGGGAAGTTATTTTTACGGTCCTGGGGGCTGGATCACCGGATTCAGCTTTGGTGTGGTGTTTTAGGGTTGTGGTGTAAGTCTCCCCTTAGGTTTTTGGGTAGGGGCCTTATCCAATGGACCGGTTGCGTCCTCATAACGGGTCTCTGGGCTGCCGAGCAACCCTTAAAAATTCACTATGAATTGGCCCTTCAATTTTACCCGGCCGCAGAGCAAGAGCCGGCACGGGTGGAAGGACTCAATCGGGTTACCATTACCAACGGCTGGGATCGGCCCCTGGGTGAGCTTTACTTTCGCAACCAGGCCAATAGCAGCGGGGTATCCCCTGAGGAAGGGTCCGTGGCGACGATCATCAGGCGGGTACGTAGCTCCCATTTAGGCCCGGTTGTGGAGGCGGATAAGCGGACCATGCGCGTGGGGCTCTTCCCGGAATTGCAGCCCGGTGAGACAGCGCTGGTGGAGATACCCTTCACCACCAGGATTGCGGCCATTAACCACCCCTACAATCCTTCCCTGGGGAGCGCGGGGGATTCGGTGATTTATACCCTCATAAATGTTTTTCCCATTCTGGAGTATTTCCATGATGATGGTTGGCGTACGGAAAACTACACCGCCAAGTCACCGCCGCGGAGTAATCTGGCGGTTTTCGATATTACCTTAACCTACCCCGTCGATTTTGTGGTGGGTTCTTCCGCCAGGGAAGTCCGAACGGAGCCCCTCTCTGGGGGCCTCTTGAGGAGTGTTTATCACGCTTCCCGCGCCCATGACGCGGAATTTATCGTTTCCGATCGTTTCGAAAAAACTGCATTAGTGGTTGGATCCGTAGCGGTGGAGTTCTTCACCCTCCCCGGTCAAGTTGAGCAGGTGCGCAGCGTTACCCAGGAGATCCGCAAGGTGATTCCATTTTTCGAAGAGAAGTTTGGTGATTGCCCTACGGATCGAATTGTCATGGGGGTGAGTTATTCGTTGGGTTCGCCTTCCACTTCTTTTGGTCCCTTGCTATTGTTTCAGCAGAATTTGAGTGGCGGGCCGTTGCTCTATCACGAAATAGCCAGTTTGTGGTTCGGGAACGCTATTTACGCTGGCGACCCTCAGGAGATCTGGTTGAACGAGTCCTTCACCGAGTACGCCAGTTGGTTGTACCAGGAGAAGGAACGTCTTGCCCGGGAACCCGTGAAGTTGCTGAAGCCACCGATACCCCTATTTGACTTTTGGAGTGATTTGCGAACCATGTCCACCGAGGAGTGGGTACGACTCCTTCACGATCTTTTTGGGGACCGTTCCCTGCCGCCCATTTACCAACCGGGGAGAGAGATCAACTGGGAAAGCCAGGCTCAACGTTATAGCCGCTACGTGGTTGGCCGACATGCCTTGCAAATGCTACAGGCTTCTATTGGGGATAGTCTCATGAACCGTCTTATGCTTACTTATACGGTGGAAAACCGTTGGCGGGCGGTGGATACAGAGACCTTTATTCGTACTATTGCCCGGGTGGTGAGTGATCAGGTAGCCAATAATTTCCGCCTGGCATTGACCACCAACATCCGCCCGGACCTCCGGGTGGAGGAGGTGACCAGCGTAGAGCAGAAAAACAGGCAGTGGAGAACGGTAATCACTACGGGGTACACGGGGGAGTGGATTTTGCCTGTTGATGTGGTGGTGTTCACTCAGGCGGGAGACACCCTGATTTTAGAGGACGTTCAACTTAATCAAACGCCCCTTTTGACTTTGAGTACTTCCAGTCGCGTTGTGTCGGTCGTCCTCGATCCGCAAAAGCAGTTATTCGATTCCAATCGGTTTAATAATCGTTGGCCTCGGCGCTTAACCTTTCAGCCTATTTACGGCATCCCCAGTTGGGAGACTTATAAGGTGTACTATCGTCCCCGGATCAAGCGGGATTGGCGGGATACTTGGCGCTACGGAGTGCAATTTTCAGGAGGCTTGGGGTTGAACCTCATGCCCCTTTTCCCGGCTTTCTTCCAGAATTCTTTCGATTTGGAACTCACGTTTTCTACTGGTTTCCCCCGGCATAACTGGGGCGGGGTGATGGTATTCCGCACACCGTTGAAGTCCGTTGATCTTACTTACTGGGAACTCACCGCCAGCTATGAGTACCCTCGCTACCAGCAAACCCTCTCGTTGGTAACGTATGTGGGGGAGCCCACTTACTTGATAACGACGGGTGTTTCTTCGTACCAGCGGTTGACGACGCGGATCCAACATCGACGAATGGTCGCCTCCCGGTCCGGAGATTGGTGGGAGCCAGGTGTCGCCTGGACCCTGGATGAGGAGTTTATTCATTTTCTCTATTCGCGTCGCCATCGTCAGGTCTTACGGGTAAACGGTCTCCTGGGACGAACCAGTGAAGAGGGGAAATTGCAAACCATCTACCGCCTTTCCACTGCCCTGGACGTGGAGGAACATGCCTTCCGGGCCGTGATCTTGCGTTTTCATGGTGAAGGAGGTTTTGTCTGGGATGACCGGACCAACAACTTCTTGCGGTACCAATTGGTTTATAAACCCCACGCCTGGAAACGGCGGGAGAGTAACATCCCCCTTTTGCGGGGGATGACCGAGGCGGATAATCAATGGTGGAATTCTGTCCTTAGCTACGGCGTAAGCGTAGGGCTGGAAACCAAGCGACCAGTGTGGCCCATGATCTACGCCGATGCCGCCTTGGTCACGAATGTAAAGGGCTCCCTGGGCGAGCGATTACGCTCCCTGGGGAAGTTCTCACCTACCTATCTGGCCATGGGTTTAGGACTGGAGTCTCAAAGTCTTATGGAAGTGGGACTTTACTTTCCCCTTTGGATTTCTCATCCCCGACCAAGAGAAAACAATTTTGCTTTACGCATACTTCTCCAATGGGGATTCTATTTTTAATATAATTAGGCAAATATAGCTGTGACTATAAAATATTAAGAATTTTCAAATATTTTCTTAATATTTTTATTGTATCCTGCCAAATATATTTATTATTTTATTACAAACGATGGACGCTCGAGACTACCAAATTCTGTCTCTTTTGCAAGAGAATGCGCGGATAACCGCCAGTGAGTTGGCTGACCGATTGGGCCTGTCGATTCCTACCATCACAGAGCGCATTCGTAAGTTGGTGGAGGGTGGTTACATCCAGAAATTCACCACCAAGTTGAACGCCAAAAAGTTGGAGTTTGACCTTACTGCTTACATTGCGGTGGTGAGTGCTTCTTCGGAACATTATGAAGATATTGTCCAGGAAGCAGTACGTCATCCCGGTGTTTTGGAGTGTCATTCCGTTACCGGAGAGGGGAGCCATTTGCTGAAGGTGAGGGTGCGGAATTCTTCGGAATTAGAACAATTGTTGCGGGAAATCCAGGCCTGGCCGGGCGTGACCAGGACCCACACCTCCGTAGTGATGAGTACTTATAAGGAAGATTGGGTGCTAGACCTGAACACTTCCCCAGAAACCAAAACCTGATTGTTATCAGAGGAAAACGCAATGCAGAGGATAAAAGCAGAATATGTCTGGATGGATGGGCACAAACCCACGGCCAAGTTACGTTCCAAAACCAGGGTAATTCCAGGTCCCGTGGAGGCCCTGGAGGACGTTCCCCTATGGGGGTTTGATGGCTCCAGTACGCAGCAGGCCGAAGGCCACGACAGCGACTGTTTATTGAAGCCGGTATATTTCATTCCCGATCCCATTCGGGGTGGCGACCATATCATTGTTATGAGCGAGGTATTTAACTCGGACGGCTCGGTTCACGAAAGCAACACCCGGGCCCCGCTTCGGGAAGTGGTGGAACGGTACCGGGAACACGAGCCCCTCTTCGGGGTTGAGCAGGAATATACCTTGTTTAAGGGTCGCTCCCCCTTGGGCTGGCCGGATGGAGGTTACCCGGCGCCCCAGGGTCCGTTTTACTGTGGTGTAGGGGCGGACGAGGTTTTCGGTCGGAATATCGTGGAGCACCACCTGGACCTTTGTTTGAAGGCCGGCATTAGGATTTACGGTTTGAACGCCGAGGTGATGCCGGGCCAGTGGGAGTTTCAAATCGGTCCTTTGGAACCTCTCGTGATTTCGGACGAGATCTGGCTGGCCCGTTGGCTTTTGTATCGGGTCGGGGAAGAGTACCAGGTAAGCGCCACGCTCCATCCCAAACCGGTGAAGGGAGACTGGAACGGCGCTGGGGCCCACACCAATTTCAGCACCAAGGCCATGCGGGAGCCAGGGGGACTTAAAGTGATTGAAGAGGCCTGTGAGAAATTACGTCGGCGTCACGCTGAACACATCGCCGTATACGGAGCCCACAATGAGGAGCGCCTTACGGGTTTACACGAAACTTGCCGGATCGATGAATTTCGCTATGGGCTGAGTGACCGAGGAGCTTCCGTCCGTATTCCCATGGCCACCGCCCGACAGGGGTACGGCTACCTAGAGGATCGCCGTCCTGCCGCTAATATGGATCCCTACCAGGTCTGTGCGATTCTCATTGAAACGGTATGTGGTTCGTGACCTAACTTTTATCCCCAACAGCATTTTTAGACGATAGAAAGTCGTTAGTCCAGACTGCCTATAGGGGCCGTTAAGGGTGCGGCTGAGAGGGGGCTGATGGTTAATGCTCTAATCCCTTGGGAATACACTTTTAGTGCAATTTTGATGGGGAATTGCC
>CAZVNL010000025.1:0-34053 GCA_964628055.1 uncultured bacterium
ATCAGGTATTTTTTGGCATTAAACAGAATGTTGCACTTACTACTTGAATCCAGGATGGTTACAATAAAGAATTTTTGGCAAAAAAGAAATCAAAAAATAATCTTTCTTTCCCCAAAAATCCGCAAAGTCAAATCTGGTCGGAGCGGCGGGATTTGAACCCGCGACCCCCTGAACCCCATTCAGGTGCGCTGCCGGGCTACGCCACGCTCCGCATTTGTGCAAATCTTAAACCGTTTTGCTGTTCGAATTTAACCTGGAACGACTATTATAGGTAAGCACGATTAGGTCGCACCAATCAACCACTGCGGACGGTATCCAGGAGGGCTTCCAGTTCTTGGCGAACCTTCTGAAGCAGGTTGCGATCCACCCTGGCAACGGGTGGTGACGGACTCGCTGCCACTTCCTCCCTTGGCGGTTCTTGGACGGTTTGTTCCGCTAACAATTGTCGTCGGGCTCCTTCAATAGTAAACTTCCGTTCATAAAGTAATTCTTTAATGTGCCGCAATAATTCGACTTCTTTTTGCCGATAGATACGATTGCCCGCCTTATTTTTAGGCGGCGATAGCTGGGAGAATTCCGTTTCCCAATAGCGCAAAACATAGGGTTTGAGATCCAACATCCGGCTCACTTCCCCGATGGAATAATATAATTTTTTTATGGGTTTAGGTGCTCGAGTCAACGCTTCTGCCTGCCAATGAGTCAATTTATTTTAAGGGTTTTATGGCATCCCTCCAATAGAATTTCTACTTAACTGGCCAGAGCTTCTTCCGGGGGAACATAATCCAGGCCAAAAGCCGCGGCCACAGCGCCATACGTTACCTGCTCCTGGTAAATATTCAAACCAGTGAGTAAGGAGTGGTTGTTCTTTAACGCTTCCGGGATACCCTGGTCGGCCAACTCCTTCAAATAGGGAATCGTGGCGTTGGTGAGGGCCACGGTGGACGTCATGGGAACGGCTCCGGGCATATTGGCAACGCCGTAATGGATAATGTCATCGATAACGTAGATGGGGTTCTCGTGTGTGGTGGGTCGACTGGTCTCTACGCATCCCCCCTGGTCCACGGCCACATCTACAATTACGCTACGCGGTTTCATCGTTTTTACCATCTCCCGCGTGACCAACTTAGGGGCTTTGGCTCCCGGAATCAACACAGCCCCAATCAGGAGATCCGTGCGGGGTAACAATTCCGATAAGTTGTAACGGTTACTATAGATGGTGGTCACGTTCTTAGGCATGATTTCATCTAAGTAGCGTAAGCGGTTTAGGTTGGTATCTAAAATATAGACTCTGGCTCCCAAGCCCGCAGCAATGTAAGCCGCATTGGTTCCTACGACTCCGCCCCCTAAAATGGTGACAGTGGCCGGTTCTACCCCGGGAACGCCCCCTAACAGCACTCCCCGGCCTCCCTGGGCAAATTCCAGGTATTTAGCCCCTTCTTGTACGGCCAAGCGCCCGGCAACTTCACTCATGGGAACCAATAAGGGCAAGGTACCGTCGGAGGACATGATCGTCTCATAGGCAATGGCGGTGGCTCCAGACTGCAAGAAAGACCAGGTTAACTCTTCGGAAGCGGCAAAATGAAAGTAAGTGAACATAGATAGCTCCGGGCGGAGCATTGCCAACTCCACCGGTTGCGGCTCCTTCACTTTCACGATCAGGTCGGCCTGTTGGAAGATTTCTTCCGGCGTATCTACTATTCGACACCCCACAGCTTCATATTCTGCATTGCTGAGACCACTGGCCAGACCAGCCTCTTTTTCCACCAGAACCTGGTGACCGTTTTGCGTTAATTCCAGGGCACCCTGGGGGGTCAAGGCCACCCGTGTTTCATTGGCTTTTATTTCCTTAGGAACACCAATAACCATGATTATCCTTTAACTTGGGTTAATAACGTTTGGGCCGGAAGGGGCGTTTATGTTGTCGATCGCCGTGGTGTGGTCGCGGTCGACGTTGCGGCGGCCGGTAATTTTCCGGTTTGGGCATGAGGGCCTTCATGCTAAAATCATAACGTCCCTGATCATCCACGCGGATCAATTTCACCTTCACGATGTCCCCCGGTTTTACCACGTCCTCAACACGTTCGGTGCGATTCCAGTCTAATTCTGAAATATGAACCATCCCCTCACGACCGGGTGTGAATTCCACGAAGGCGCCAAAGGACATGATGCGGGTGACTACCGCATCGAAGACCATTCCTATCTCTGGCTCCATAGTAATAGCACGGACCAATTCCATGGCGTGCCGACATTTCGCTTCGTCATGACCGGATATGGTAACCGTGCCATCGTCATCCACCTCAATGCTACATTCTGTATCAGCAATAATTTTTTTAATGGTTTTTCCGCCCGGCCCGATGAGTTCCCCGATCTTGGTAATGTCGATTTGCAAGGACATGATCCGAGGAGCGTAAGGAGAAATATTCGGACGGGGTTCGGCAATTTCCTGTTCCATGAGGTCAAGAATATGGTAGCGACCTTCCCGGGCTTGCTCCAAGGCTTCCCGCAATAATTCTACCGAAATGCCTTCAATCTTCAGGTCCAGTTGAATCGCCGTAATGCCCTTCCGCGTCCCGGCAACTTTGAAGTCCATATCACCTAAATGATCTTCGGCGCCTAAAATATCACTAAGGATCACGTAACGCTCACCATCATAGATAAGCCCCATAGCAATCCCAGCAACATGACACTTAGTAGGGACACCAGCGTCCATGAGACACAGCGACCCCCCGCAGACGGAAGCCATGGAACTGGAACCGTTTGATTCCAGGATTTCCGCTACAATCCGGATCGTGTAGGGGAAATCCTCATAGTTCGGTAAAACCGGTTTCAAGGCTCTTTCGACTAAATGACCGTGGCCAATTTCCCGTCGGCTGGTGAAACCAATCCGGCCCACTTCACCGACACTATACGGGGGAAAATTGTAATGTAACATGTAGTTTTTCTTGTGGTCACTCTCCATGTCGTCAACGATCTGTTCGTCCCGCTTTGATCCCAAGGTTAATACGGCCAGGGCCTGGGTCTCCCCTCTGGTGAACAAGGCCGAACCGTGGGTACGCGGTAAGAAACCCGCTTCAATCGTTATAGGACGAATGTCCTTGGTGGAACGTCCGTCGAGGCGCAGGCCCGCGGTCAAAATACGCTCCCGCATATCCTCCTTGATCCGTTCCATGATCACGTTTTTAATTTCCTGTTCGCGTTCAGGATAGGTCTCTTCCAGAGTCTGAATGGTGTCTTCAATTAAACGGTCTATTTCCGTCTCTCTACTGATTTTATCCCGATTTTTAACCACCGTGGCCAATTGATTTTCAATATGTTTCAGCACGGCTGTTTTCAGCGCTTCATCTTCTTCCACCTTCGGCAGGGGCCGTTTTTGCACGTCAAAGTCAGCGATAAGGCGTTTTTGCAATTCGATAATGTCACGGATGCTGGTGTGGGCGAATTCCAGGGCTCGCACAAAAAGATCCTCGGAGATTTCGTGTGCTTCCCCTTCTACCATCACCACACTCTTTTCATTTCCCGAAACCACGAGTTCCAGTTCGGAGATATTGATCTGTTCTATGGTAGGGTTAATAACCAATTCCCCATCGATCCGGCCTACCCTTACGGTGGCAATGGGGCCGTTCCAGGGGATGTCGGAAATCATGAGAGCGGCAGAAGCTCCAATTCCAGCCAGGATATCGGCGCTATTCACTCCGTCGCTGGCCAGAGCGGTAATAATGACCTGGGTTTCGTTCCGAAAGTTCTTCGGGAAGAGCGGACGAATAGGACGATCCGTTAAGCGACTGGTGAGAACCTCTTTTTCGGAAGGACGCGCCTCGCGTTTGAAAAAACCACCGGGGATTTTCCCGCCTGCATACTGACGCTCGCGGTACTCCACATGGAGGGGAAAATAGTCAATATCTTCACGAACGTTACTGGAGGCGTTGACCGCTGTTAAGACCGTCGTTTCCCCGTAAGTGACCAGTACAGCACCAGCCGATTGGCGGGCCACATGACCGGTGGACAACGAAAGCGTCCGTCCACCGATCTCAATTTCATGTTTTATCATTAATAGTTTACCTTTTATCCTCTTATTTTTAGTTTCTTAATTAGATTTACGTAAGCATTGGGATTCACCCGGCGTAGGTATTTCAGTAACTTTCTACGCTTGGCCACCAACATCACCAATCCCCGACGGGAATGGTGGTCCTTTTTATTGATTTTCACATGCTGGGTTAGATCCCGAATGCGCTGGGTTAATAAAGCAATTTGAACTTCCGGGTTCCCGGTGTCTTTGTTATCCTGTCCAAATTGTTCTACAATTTCTCGAATTTTTTCCTTACTAAGTGGCATAAGCACTCCTATTGGTATTTGGCCAGTAATTGCTTACAGATACGACGATCCTCTCGTAACTGTTGTTTTAAATGTTCAGCGTCAATAAACTTTTTCTCATCACGAATTCGTTCTAGAAACTCTACCCGAATCTCCCGATCATATAGATCGACTAACTGTTTGTGAAAGAAATGAACTTCCATTACAAAATCGCCATCACCAAAGGTAGGTCGAACACCT
The DNA here is from genome assembly GCA_964628055.1 of uncultured bacterium. Lineage (GTDB taxonomy): Bacteria > Fidelibacterota > Marinisomatia > Marinisomatales > TCS56 > CAZBEL01. Next base: position 4,552 of record CAZVNL010000025.1, read on the forward strand.
AAATTACACATACCATATAGATTATTACCATTAATCCTTCCCCGGGTAAGATAGACCCCATTTTTCGGTAACAACTGCATTTTTTCCATGGGAATGAAGTTGGCTGTAGGAAACTCCAACAATCGGCCCCGACCCGACCCGTGAACTACGCGCGCCGGAAAGCCATACACCCAACCTAACTCAAAAGAAGCCCGACGGACATATCCTTCCTGAATGAGATGACGAATATGCGTACTGGAAATAATGACGTTTTCATCGTGTACCGGCGCCACAATCTCCACTGTAATTCCCTGCTGCTCGCCATAATGGAATAAAAAATCAGGGGATCCCTCCCGCTGGTAGCCGAAATGGTGATCGTAACCGATGACTACGTGGCGTGGGTGAAATTGCCTGACAACAACGGTTTGAAGAAACGTCTCGGCTGACATTCTTGAAAACTCAATATTAAAAGGAATAATCACCACCACGTCCAAGTGCAAAGTTGCCAATAACTTCAATTTCTCATCGATACTTAAAATCATTGGGAGTGTATTTTTCGGATCGAGTACATGGCGGGGATGGGGATCAAAAGTAATGAGCGCCGAGGGAACCGCGTTTGCCTGGGCAAGGGTAGTAACCTTTTTCACAATTTCCTGATGTCCCCGATGGAGGCCATCGAACGTACCGACGGTCAGAATGCTCGCTTTTAGGGTAGGAATATTGTTTAACTGGCGGTAGACATCCATTGTTGAGTAAGCGTTTCCAGGGTGATGGCATCTTGGAGATGATACGGGCCCACACGGGTCCGCTTCAAGGCAACTAAATGCCCCACGGTACCCAGTGCACGGGCGATATCTTTACCTAATACCCGGATGTAAGTTCCCTTGGAACAAGTAACCTCAAACGTCAACAGGTAGGGTTCGTAGGCAATGAGCTTTAAGGACTTGATCTCGATCTTCACCGGTTTTCGATCGATCGTGATTTGTTTACGCGCCAGTTTGTAGAGGGGAATACCCTTCACCTTTTTCGCCGAGAACATAGGCGGGGTTTGCTCCTGTTCGCCTACAAAAGCAGTTAGGCAAGTACGAATGGTTTCATTTGTAAGGTCAGCTACGGGTTGTACTGCGGTTACCTCCCCCTCCGGGTCTAATGTGGTGGTTTCAGTTCCCAACTGTAACTTGGCTACGTACGTCTTGGCACTTTGAATCACGGAGGCCAGGCGTTTGGTATCCTTTCCCAAAGCCAGGACTAAAACCCCCTCGGCAAAGGAATCAAGGGTACCCCCATGACCGACCTTACGTTCGCCTGTTATGGAGCGGACCTTTTTCACGACGTCAAAGGAGGTCCAGCCCACCGGTTTGTAAATGGGAAGGATCATTTGGGCTTTTCGGTAGCGTGGATTTTTTTAAAGATCGTTTCCAGGTGTTCCTTGTAATCGAAGGTGTCGTCGTAGAAAAAAGTCAAGTCGGGGGTATTTTTCAGAGTGAGCTCCGGAGCCAGGAATTTTTTAAAGGCTTTTTTTAAGCGTTTAAATTCCTTTTGAATGTCTGCTCGGGATCGTAATGGTTTAATAACACTGTAATAAATCTGGGCTTGTCGGAGGTCTGCTGTGAGGTTGACATGGGTAAACGTAATAAAACCAAGATGTGATAAATCAATATGCTTGGTAACAATTTCCCCTAAGATGGCCTGGATTTGTTGCGCGACTCTGACGGTGCGCGGATACGGACGTTGCGGTTTCAATTGGTTTCAAGTGTCCTCTTCACGGTTTTGGTTTCATAGACTTCAATGATATCTCCTTCCACAAACTTATTAACACCTTCGAGAGCAATTCCGCATTCCAAGCCTTCCTTTACTTCCCTGACATCATCCTGAAAACGCTTTAGCGAGCTAATAGCACCTTTGGCAATGGTTTCTCCATCCCGGATCAAACAAGCCGGTAAATTCCGGGCAATCGTCCCTTCCTCCACTTTCGCACCAGCGATGAATCCTATCTTAGGAATTTTGAACTGGGTTAAGACTACGGCTCTTCCGGTAACCTTTTCAGTCGTTTCTGGTTCCAACATTCCTTCTAGGGCCAGGCGAACGTCTTCTACAGCATTATAGATCACATTGTAAGTTCGAATCTCCACACCCGCCTGTTTGGCCTGCAGTTTTGCGTTGGGGTCAACCTGAACCTGGAAACCAATAATGACGGCATTGGAGGCCTCCGCTAAGAGTACATCTGACTCGGTGATCATTCCTACCGCCCGGTGGATAATTTGTACCCCCACCTCCTCGTTTTTAATCTTTTCTAAAGTCTCGGATAATGCTTCTACCGACCCATCCACATCGCCCTTCAATATGAGCGGCAGACTCTTAATCGCCCCTTCCTTGATCATGGCCGACATGGTGTCCAGGGAGTGGGAGATCATACGGCGGTGTTCGATTTCCCGTTTTAGGCGCTGTTGCCCCGCTGCAATGCGTTTCAAATCCCGTTCATTCTCCACCACGGCAAAGATGTCCGCCACCTGGGGAACCCGTTCAAAACCTAGAATTTGCACCGCGTCAGAGGGAACCGCTCCCTTAATACGTTGGTTGCGTTCGTTCATGATAGCCCGAACTTTCCCGGGGTAGTTGCTACAAAGGAATGGATCTCCCACGTGCAACGTCCCTTTTTGAATCAATACCGTAGCGATGGGTCCGTAACCCCGATCCAGCCGCGAGTCAATGACCGTTCCCCGGGCCAAGGTTTTGCGATTGGCCTTAAGCTCTAACACTTCCGCCTCTAACAAGATGGATTGCATGAGTTCTGCCACCCCATCCCCATACTTGGCGGAAATGGGCACTGCCTGGACCTTGCCCCCCCAGTCTTCTACCAGAACATCGTGTTTAGAGAGTTCCCGCTTAACACGATCAAGATCGGCGTCGGGTAAGTCAATTTTATTGATAGCCACAATGAATGGAACTTCGGCAGCACGGGCATGGTTGATGGCTTCTATGGTCTGGGGCATGACACCATCGTTCGCCGCCACCACCAGCACCACAATATCGGTAACGTAAGCACCCCGAGCCCGCATGGCGGTAAAGGCTTCATGTCCCGGGGTGTCTAAAAAGGTGATGGCTTTCCCATCGTCAACTTCCACCCGATAGGCCCCAATATGTTGAGTGATACCCCCTGATTCCCCAGCCACGATGTTCGACTTACGAATGTAGTCCAACAACGACGTTTTTCCGTGATCCACGTGACCCATAATCGTAACCACTGGCGCCCGCGGTTCAGCCTGTTCACGATCGGCCTCCGTCTCTTCCAATGTGTATAATTCTGACCCTACTTCCGAAGCTTTGACGGCTTCATAGCCATACGCTTCGGCTAAAAGTTCAATGAGATCCCATTCCAAACGCTGGTTGATGGTAGTTAATTTCCCTAAGGAAAGACATTCTTGAATGATGTCACTGGGATTGACATTTAACAGTTTCGCCAGTTCGTCCACTTTGGAGTATTCCGGTATTTCAATGTGCTCCCGCTGGTCAAGGGTCTCCGACTCTTCTACCGCTTTGGCTTTTTCCTTCTTGTAACTCTTCTTGCGGGATTTGGTCTCCATTTTGGAGAGGGTTTGGCGAACGGCTTCTTTCACACTCTTTTGGACCGGTTTTTCCTTTTTCGCCGTTTCTTGTGGTCTTGGGCGACTGGCTCCCAGCCCAATTTGGGCTTCGATCTCTGATAGGTTAATTTTCTTTAATTTCCGTTTCGCCTTCGGCGGTGGGGCAGCCTTTACCTCTTTTTGTACTTTCGCCTTTTCCCGGGCTTCTTTTTCCAAACGCTCCTTCTCGCGTCGTTCCTCTTCAGCCTTTCTCTCCGCTTCCGCCTGGGCCTTGGCCTTCTCCGCTTCCTCCAATCGCCGCTGTTCCTCTAAAGATAATAACTTCATTTTTCGATGAGCCCGCTGTTGTTCCCGGACGCGGGTTTGATGAATCTCCCGACGAACCACTTCCTTCCGATAGCGATCAATACTGGCTTTATCTTTGGCAAACTCCGTTTGAATCAACTGGTAGGCTTCTTCATCCACCGGGGACATGTGGCTCTGAACGTTGATATTCATCCGTTTCAAAAAGCTTAATATTTCCGTGTGAGAAATATTCAACTCCTTGGCAATTTGGAAGACGCGTATGGGACGGGCAGCCATCAGCTATGATTCCTGTTCTCCCACTTTTTCTACCGGTTCCGAAGTAACGGATGCGGGTTCCGTTATCCCTTCTTGGTCTTTCACAGTTCCGTTGCTGTCCAACTCGTCCAACACTTCTTCTACGGTAAGGGCTTTCTCATCCGCACTCTCAATAAAAGCTTGGATAAGACTGTAAATGGTTTCCAATATTGCTTCCGTCATCCCTTCCGTCTTGAGGAGTAGCTCTTCGTCAGTCCCTAATAAATTGGAAATGGTGTGGATTCCCTTTTCCTGTAGGTTAGCGGCAATCTCCTGGGGGAACTTTGGAATATCCTTAAGAAGGGTATTCTGGTCACGCTGTTGTTTCTCATATTCTTTTTTACCAAAGGCGTCGATCTTGTAATTCGTGACCCGGGAAGCCAAATTGATGTTTACCCCTCCCTTTCCTATGGCAAATTCCAGTTCATCGTCGTTGAAGAGTGCAATACAGTAGTTGCGGTCATTGTCAATGTATAGTTCGGCGGGTTTGGCGGGTGACAGAGCCCGGGAAATGAGAATTTCCGGTTGAGCGCTGTAATTGATGATGTCGATCTTCTCGTTATTCAATTCCCGAACGATGGCCTGGATCCGGCTTCCGCGCATCCCCACGCAAGCCCCCACGGGATCGATCCGTTTATCCTGAGAGCGCACAATGATTTTGGCCCGTTCCCCTGGGTGACGGGCGATGGCTAATATTTCGATGACACCATCGTCAATTTCCGGGACTTCCATTTCAAACAGTTTGTAGAGGAAGTGGTTGTCGCTGCGGGATACAATAATATCTGGACCCTGGGAGGTAACTTCCACAGATTTGACAATGGCCCGGATGGTATCACCCCGTCGATAGCGCTCCGAGGGAATTTGTTCGCGACGCGGCATCCGAAGCTCGGCCTGTTCTATGTTAATAAAAACGTTTTCCTTCTGCACCTGGTGTACCACGCCAATGACGATTTCACCCACTTTCTGCGAGTAGTCTTCGTAGATGTAACGTTTTTCCACGTCCTGCAGGCGTTGGTTAAAAAATTGCTTGGCGGTGGCAATAATCCGTCGACCAAATATCGTGGGATCCACCACTTCCACATAAGGATCGCCCACCTGGAGGTCAGTCAGTTCCGGATTCTTCACCAGCACCTCTTCCAGGGTGATCTCGCAAAGGGGATCATTCACTTTTTCCACGATGATTTTTTCCGAGTATATTTCGATCTCCCCCTTATCCAGATTGACAATCACGCTGCAATTAGAGGCATCACCATACTGCTTTTCGATGATGTATAGAAAGAGTTGCTCCAGAATATTCCCTAATTCTGAACGTTCGACGTTCTTTTCCCGAGCGATTTCGGAAAAAACTTCGATGAGTTCCCGATTAATCAAAGTGCCTCCAAAGACTAATTGAATTGTAGAACAACTTTTGCTCGAATAATCTTTTCGAAGGGGATAAATACTTCTTGGCCACCGCTTTTCTCAATTAAGATACTGTTTTCGTCCACTTGTTTCAGTTCCCCCTTCACCTCGACCTCTTGTTCACCTGCTTGGATTAAGAGTGTTAGGATGCGTCCGCGGTTTTTACGGTACTGGAAGGGGAATTGAAGTTCCGCTTCGACTCCTGGTGAACTCACTTCCAAGGACCATCCCTGAGGATAATAGCGATCCAGGATGCGGGAGTTGCGGATTTTCCGGGCCAATTGGGAGGTTAAATTCGCATCCACCACCTTTTCCGAGTCAATGATGAATTTGAACGCACCCCGGTGCAAATCTTCCTGGAGATCGATCAGGAAGACTCCCTCAGGCATGAGCGCGGCAATCTCTTTTTGTAATTTATCCATGTTCAAACAAACGAAAAGTGGGCTGAATAACCCACTTTGCGCGCCGGAAATTATTTGAAGTTAGAGTTTATTCCAAGGTTAATTGCCGTCAGAATTGTAGACCAACAACCGTCCGGCTAATTCCGCTGCCTGATCGTGGATAGGGGTCCGTTTGGGCGCCTTTTCCAGTATCCGGTTAACAATTTCCTGGGCTGCGGCAACTTCCTCATGTTTTAGGAGAAAAGCCGCCTTAGCCAACTCATACTCCTGAGCTTCCGCTTCGGAAATCGCATTTTTGATCGCCTTGTCAAAGGCCCGGCGCGCTCCAGCCCAATCCCCCTCCTGCGCATAAATAGAGGACAACATACGATACGCACTCCCTAAAACCAATTTTTGAGCAGTACCTTCGGTGTATTCCTGTAGGTAAGTCTTGGCCGTGGCATAATCCCCGGAATGAAAGTAGTACCGACCCAGGAAGTACCGGGCCAGGTTGCCACTTCGCGTACTCCCAAAGTCATCCAAGATAGTCTCTAATTGTAACACAGCATTATCTATATCGCCTTGATCAAATTCCACCAGGGCCTTGCCCAGGGCGGCTTCGGCCAGCTCACCCTTGTGCTGCTGGTTGCGAACAGCTACCACGATCAAAATGATTACGACCAGACCTCCCAAACCAAAGCGTAGATAACGTTTTTGATATTTCCGGAAATGTTCGGAAGTTTTGTAAACGGTTTCCAGGAAAGGGTCTTTTTTCAGTTCTTTCCGGGTAATCTTTTTTCTCGGCTTTAACATATTCGTTCCTTGTTAAGCGTGCTTGGAGCCCTCCATCCATTACACCTTTGGTGATTCTATTTCTCTCGTGCAATCGGTAGGCTCGGGAGGAATTGAACCTCCATCTAATCCTTAGGAGGGATTTGTTCTATCCGTTGAACTACGAGCCCAATAAGCGGCTGGAAATTACAGGCATTAATTGACCGTTAAAAGATGGAAATTCAGTTCAACACACCACTGGAGCCATTATTCCACTACCGCCCGGCGTAACCAAACTTTAGCCCTAACCCCGATCCCGGTCCGGTTTAAAGAATCAAATGTTCCCTTCTTTGGTGAGGTTACGGGTCATCAACTCCGTTACTGCGTCCCGGGGAGATTTCTGTTCAAACAATACTTCGTAAACGGCCTTTGAAATGGGTAACTCTACGTCGTACTTCTCACCTAATTGATGGACTGACAGAGCCGTCTTTACCCCTTCCGCGATCATTTGCATGCCATCGAGAACTTCTTTTAATGTCCGTCCCCTACCGATTTCTTCTCCCACGTAACGGTTACGACTGTGGCGGCTCAGGCAGGTGGCGATTAAATCTCCAATACCGCTGAGACCGTAAAAGGTCTCCGGCTTGGCCCCCATTTTTTTCCCTAAGCGGGTGAGTTCGGTGAGCCCTCGAGTAAGGAGTGCTGCTTTGGTGTTATCCCCGAAACCGATCCCATCGCAAATCCCCGCGGCGATGGCAATTACGTTCTTTACTGACCCGGCGATTTCCACGCCTAGAATGTCGTTGTTGGTGTAGACCCGTAAGGAAGGAGAAGAAAACATGTGTTGAATGGCGGTGGCAGTTTCCATGGACGTAGAGGCCGCTACCAAAGTTGTGGGTAAGCCTTGAGCCACCTCCTCCGCGTGGCTGGGTCCGTAGAGAGTCACAATTCGCTCGGCATCGAGGGAATATACTTCCCGAATCACCTGGCTCATGGTCAAGAGGGTGTCGTTTTCAATACCCTTGGTTAAGTTGACGATAATCATGCTCGGTTCCAACTGCTTGGCGATACGTTGAAAAAGGCTCCGCACGGCATGTGAAGGCACAGCCACAATCAATATTTCAGCCCCGGGGAGGGTACTTTCCAGATCAGTAGTGAAATGGATCGCAGGGGAGAGGCGTAAATAATCGATATACGGATGGCGATGTTCGGTAAGCATATACTGTACTTCTTTTTCATCAATATGCCAGGCGGTGATGTGATGCTCCTTTAAAGCCAACAGTTGAGCGATGGTGCCCCCCCAGGAACCACTACCCAAGATGGTAATCCTCTTTGGTGTGTTAACCATTGTTGATTTTTAAAAAGGGTTAACTGAAGAACTATTCTTCGTACAAGGCGTTAATGGCTTGGGCGTACTGCTTTTCCACAACTTTCCGTTTTACTTTGAGTGTGGGCGTGAGTTCTCCGGTCTCGATACTCCAGGAATGATCCACAAGATGGTATTTTTTAACGCGTTCATACCGGGAGAATTGGCTCATGGAATCGGCTACGATTTGGTCATAGAGAGCGCTTACTTTTTCGTGCTTTAACAGTCCCGAAATGTCTTCCGTCGGGAGTCCTTCTTTCTGGGCCCACTCCGTTAGGGTATTAAAGTCAGGTACAATTAGCGCAGAGACGAACTTCCTTTTATCCCCAATAACTAACGCCTGATCCACGTAGTAGGAAAGGGAAAGGGCATTTTCCAATGGTGCGGGGGCGATATTCTTACCGCCAGAGGTCACCAAAAGACTTTTTTTGCGATCGGTGATTTTCAGGAAATTATCTTCATCAAACACACCAATATCCCCCGTGTGGAACCACCCATCGGGTTCCAGGACTTCAGCCGTTGCCTCGGGATTGTTATAGTACCCCAACATTACGTTATCTCCACGGCATAGAATCTCGCCATCATCGGCGATCTTGACTTCCACCCCTTCGATGGGCAAACCAACGGTGCCAAACTTGAAATGATCGGGATGGTTTATACTGATCACCGGACTGGTCTCCGTCAATCCATATCCTTCCAGGATTTTCAATCCAGCAGCAGTAAAAAAGACGCCAATCTCGGGAGACAAGGGTGCCGCTCCAGAGACGAAAAAGCGTAAACTACCACCGACCCGTTCCTTGAGTTTGGAATAGACCAACTTGTTTGCCAGTTGATACTTGATATTTAAACCAGTCGGGAGCGGTTGATCCACCTGCAAGTAGGGTAAACATTGTTTCCCCACTTTAATGGCCCACCAAAAGATTTTTTGCTTCAGCGGGGAATCGGTACTCACTTTTTCAACGACACGGTTGTACATTTTTTCATATAAACGCGGCACCGAGGTCATGATGGTGGGATGGGTTTCGAGCATGTTGTCAGCCACCTTGTCGATGCTTTCGGCATAATAGATTTGGCCTCCGGTAGAAAAGGCCGTAAAGTGCCCTGCCATACGTTCAAAACTATGACTTAACGGTAAGAAGGACAAAAAACGGTCTTCGGGTCCCATGTTCACCACCTTCCTGGCGGCATGGATGTTAGAGACTAAATTACGGTGACAAAGCATGACTCCCTTGGGATTACCAGTGGTGCCACTGGTGTAAATCAAAGTTAGTAAATCTTCGGGCTGTACCTTTTTGGCTCGCTCCTCAAACACAAAACCCGCTTCCTGTTTATAGGCTTTACCCTGTTCCAACACGTCGTCGAAGGTCAATACTTTTTTCGCAACGGACAAATCGGGTTCCATGACAATAATCCCCTCCAAACGTAATGCGTCATCATCTACGAACGGAAGTACTTTTTCCGTTTGTTCTTTATCTTGAGTGATGATGTACTTGGTTTCGGAATCCTGGAGGATATATTTTATTTGGGGTGGGATGAGGGTCGGATAAACGGAAACAGTGACGGCACCCAGAGAAATAATGGCATAATCTGACATGGCCCATTTGGAATTATTCGCCGACAAAATGGCTACCTTGTCATTCTTGTCAATTCCCAGAGAAGCCAGACCAAAGGCGAAATTTTCTACAGTCTCCCGTACTTCGCCATAGGTTCTTCCAACCCAGTCACCGTTCACCTTGTCGAAGTAGAGTTTATTATTCGCAAAGATTTTGGTTCCATTAAAGAACAATTCGGAGATAGTATTAAATTCAAATTCCATGAAATGACTCCCTTCGCCTACCTTTTTATTGTTTTGAGCGCAATTTTATTGACAATATTTTAGGGAGTCTTCTAATTTAAGGAAAGGATAAAGTCAATAAATGCCGGGGTGGCGGAATTGGTAGACGCGTCGGTCTCAAAAACCGATGTCCTCTTGGACGTGCCGGTTCGACTCCGGCCCTCGGCACTTGACCCCTAAAAATAACGCTTTAAATGCCGTAAAAATTTTTTCATTTTTTTCTTGCATATAGTCATATAAACTTTTACTTTATACTTATAAGGTGCTGGTTTGGTGCCTTTGGTATGTGGAAGGGGTAGATCTTCACTTTGTTCCGAGGTCATTGTGAAATCTACCCCACTTTTTATCTATTCGAGCTCATAATTAACATAGTATGATTAATATATCTATTAATATACATATATATACGGTTATTTAATAATTTCAATTAGACCTTTATATGGTCTGCAATTTCGTTGCTCTGAATTCTATACTGTGCTTGGTTTAAAAAACGGTTGGCGTATGCTAACCGGTTAAAACAGAAGCTTAACCCCCTACCAGACGTTGCTTTAAAAATGACAAAAAGCAACTCAACAAGTGGTATGTACTAACGCGCCGAGGGGGACTTTAAGCCGATGTTTATGATAATACTCTACCGCTTGCTTGGTTTTGAAAACCTCTACCGGGATACCTTTCGCTTTTAGGAAGTCCAGTGTCTCTTGCTGGACTTTCAACCGACCATAGACGCCACAACCTAAAACAATCGTTTTTGCTCCGTGCTCTAAGAGTTCCTTGACATCGGCTATTTGAATCCCGGGACTGTGCTGGGTTCCCGTCTCCTGCCAATCCCAAGCGCGACTACCGCCGGGAAAGAGCTTTACATCCTTGTAAATATTACTTCCATCCACTTCCACCCTTCCCCAGGACAAAGCGGTAATCTGTGGCGCCGACTTGGTAGCCGGGTTGTTACTTGTTGATGACGGTTTTTTATTCTGGATACCAGTCATGCTTAACGAAGCTTACTTTTTATCCTCCATTTTTTCAACAAATACTTGACCTAATACCTCTTTTCCCAAACCCAGGGTCAACTGATCCCCGACTTTTACCGGACCAACGCCCGCGGGCGTGCCGGTGAAAATGATATCGCCCGTCAACAGGGGAAACCGATTAGACAAATAATTAATGAGCTGGGGAATCGATAAGAACATTGTATCCAGTGTGGCGCACTGGGTTACCTGGTCATTAACTCTTAGCCAAAACTCCCGAGACCAGTGTTCTGTATACGGGGGATAGAATGGGCTAACCCAGGCGGCATCGACAAAAGACTTTGCCAGCAGCCAGGGATGACCTTTTTGTTTACACTCGTTTTGTAAAGCACGATCGGTGAAATCAAGCCCCAAGGCAAATCCGCCAATATGAGCGTAGGCCTCATCCGTTCCAATTCTATACCCACCTTTGCCAAAGTAGAGTACAACTTCTAACTCATGGTGAATCCTATTTTGCGGTGGGAAATGCACAACTCCTTGCGTAGTAAGGACGGAAGTCGGTTTCATAAAAAACAACGGTTCGTTACTGACCGGGTTACCCAATTCTTGGGCATGGTTGGCGTAAGTCCGGCCCGCAAAATATAGATTCGACACGGGTAACTGTGCGCCAGTGTGATCACGAACATAAGGCATGTTGCTAATCCTCAGGATGAATATCTGCTACGTTAATAGTGAACAAATCGTTGAACTTTAATTTACCATCACTGGTTACGCGACCGATCGTTGTGGAGGGGACACCAACCGACATACAAATCCGTTCAAATTCCATGAGATCGTCTTCTCCCAGAGTGATGAGAACCAGTCCTTGCGTTTCTCCAAAGACAAGTTCGTCATTGCGTAACTTTCGCGAAAGGAAAATTCGGGCGCCGGTTTCATCAGGTGAATGCCGCAGGCATGTGAGGAGGGTGACAGCTATCCCGCCCGAGCCCATATTGGCAGCCGATTTTAACTGCCCGGTCTGAAGTCCCTGAAGAAGGGCTTCGTGCAGACGTTTTTCCATGGGTAAATCTAACGTGGGAACCGGGCCGTCCTGGAGACCATGGATCACCCGGAGATAGAGGCTCCCTCCTAACTCACCGCGATGACTACCCAACATAGAAATGAAGGCTCCCGGTTCCCGGAAAGTACAGCGCACCGGTTCCAGCTTGGAAGTACCTGCCACCGCTACTTCACAAAACACCTCCTCAGTTTCATTTTCCGTAACAGTAATATTTAAAAGCGGAAGGTGAAGAGCTTCACACGCCTCACGACACCCCTGGATCATCGCCACGAGATGACCCTTCTGCTCGTCCCCCTGCCAGTTTGGTCCGTGAATTACAGCAGCTACGCCTAAGGGGCTAACCCCTCGACATACCAATTCTCGGGCAACAAAGGCCACCGTGCTGCTGGAACCTCTATAGGGATCTAAAGAACATAAAGAGGGTCGACTACCACTCATGAGAGTAAGATACAGCCGTTGATTCTCTACCCCTCTTGAAGGCAAGGGAAATTCTTGGTGTTTATAAAGAATGGACTCTTGTTGATTCCCTTCTTTAGCGTCTAATAGACGATTCAAAACTGTTACATAGTTTTGTGGTTCCTCTAACACCGGTATTTCCGCAGGAGTGGCTACCTGGTAGGGCCTGGTGAAATCCAGTATCGAGTTAGGCTCAATTTCGGGTAGAATTGTTCGGGGTAAACTGAAGAGGTGTTGATCACCCTGTTGTACGATGAAATGCTCTTTTTCGACTAGAATCCCCAGGAATTCCGGTGTGATACTCTCCGCCAGGCAAATTTCTTCCAACGTGCGTTCAAAACCTTCTTGGATGACGAGTAGAAGTCCTCGCATTTTTCTGGAATTTATGCGCTTTAGTTCTCTGGGATCATTTACCTGGAGCCTGAGTCCCAACTTTTCGTTATCCAGACACTCCCGGTAGGCCGCGCCCAGACCATAAGGGTTGACGACACAAATTTTTCGGAGCCACGGGCGAGCGATTATTTCAGCAACAATCACATTTAGCTTTCGACTTTGCGTTAAATAGAATACTCTATTCCCCACTTTCAAATGCGATTGACTCCTATCCGAGGAAGAAAACAATCCGGTGGCAAAATTCGTCCAGGGTGTCTTTAAGACCAAACGGTGGGTAATACCATAACAGGCGCAGGTTCGTTGAATAGCAGTGGGAACGAGTGAATGCTTACTTTCCACAGCTATAATAAGCTGTAAATCACGGTTGGAGGACACCGTAAGGGTGGAGGGTCTTCCCTGTCCAAGGCCGGGGAATGGATTTTGTCTGCAGACCGAATCAAGCATGGCTTTTAGGAACACTTTTTCCAATTCCGTTGGGGTCCGGTTGAGGGCTGCCAAAACCGGCTCCATTTGCCGGGTAGTATTTGGAGAATCATTCATTGGTTGGACTAATCGCTATTCTCGGTAAAGGTTCCTTTATACGAGACGGTACCGCTGGAAAGTGGCGTCAATTACCTCCCAGGGATAACCCTTTCGATAAAGAAAATCCCGTAGGCGTTGTTTCTCTTTTTCCGGCAGTAAAGTGCCTTCTTTAATATGCCGTTTTGTTAACAAGGTATCAATGAGACTTTCCACTGGAACCTCTTCATAAGCTTTGGTTACAGCCCTTTCCACGATGTTCGCCGACAGAGCAAAGGTCTTTAATTCTGCCCGGAGAGCAAAGGGACCAATAAGTTTATTTTTAGCTTTCTCCCGCGCTAATTGCAAGGCAAACTCTTTATCGTTAAGAAAATTTTTTTTCTCTAATTCATCCAGGATTAGTTCGACGACTCTGGCTGGGTGTTTTTTTTGCAGTAAGCGGCGGCGTAATTCCCCCCGACTCCGCTGTCGATAACCCAGTAAATGTAACGCCGCTTCCCGCACCTGATACCTTTCTTCTTTAGTTTGAAGCTCTTGGATGGCCGCAGGGGTTAAACGATCGCCCACTCCTAAACTGCTGGATAGAAAAACGTCTTCAGAAATTCCGAAGACGTCTCCATTGTCGAAGTGGATCATCCGGCGTTTCTTACGCCGCCCCTGAGTTTGGATGGCAACAATCTTACTCAGCTTCTGTTTTCCCATTCGTTTCTAACCCCATAAAGGCTTTCACCTCCTTGATAATTTGTTCGCGGATATCGGGGTTGGCTTTCAAGAAGGCTTTGGCATTCTCCCGGCCCTGTCCAATCTTCATATCCTGATAGGCATACCAGGCTCCGGTTTTTTGCACGATATCACCGGTGACAGCAAGGTCAAGAATATCCCCCTCATAGGATATCCCGCTGCCATACATGATGTCGAACTCGGTCATTTTAAACGGGGGAGCTACCTTATTTTTAACTACTTTCACCCGGACGCGATTGCCGATAGAGTCGGTGCCGTCCTTGATGGTGGTTATGCGTCGTATTTCCAGCCGGATAGAAGTGTAAAATTTCAGCGCCCGGCCTCCGGGGGTTGTCTCCGGATTTCCGAACATGACACCAATTTTCTCCCGGATCTGGTTGATGAACAAAACGGCGGTATTGGAGCGGTTCACCGTGCCGGTGAGTTTCCTCAGGGCTTGGGACATGAGGCGGGCCTGTAAACCCACATGCGAATCGCCCATCTCCCCTTCTAATTCGGCCCGCGGTACTAACGCGGCCACCGAGTCGATGACAATGACGTCCAGGGCTCCACTGCGGACAAGGGTCTCGGTAATCTCCAGAGCTTGCTCTCCGGTATCAGGCTGGGATACCAAAAGTTCTTCGGTTTCCACCCCTAATTTCTTGGCATACTCCGGATCCATAGAATGTTCTACGTCGATAAAAGCGGCGTAGCCACCCTTTTTTTGCGCCTCGGCAACAATGTGCAAAGCAAGCGTGGTCTTTCCCGAAGATTCCGGTCCATAGATTTCCACAATCCGTCCCCGCGGTATACCTCCCACCCCCAGGGCCACATCCAGGGAGAGACACCCGGTGGAAATGACATTGCCTAAGATTCGCGGTTTAGCACTGCCCAGGCGCATCACTGACCCCTTACCGAATTGCCGGTCAATCTGAGTGATTGCCAAATCTAATGCCTTACGTTTTTTATTTTCCGTTGCCATAACAACTACTCCTAACTAAGCACTAACATGGAAAAAATGTGTCCTTAAAATAGTATATACTGGTCCATTTGGAAAGAGTTCGCTGCTAATAAATTGGAGTCGATCCACCAGGAGGGGAATCAGTTCATAAGTAGTATTTAAAAAGGTTTTAATCTCAGGTGTACGCTTCTGAGGATACTTGATTCTCGCCAGGGTCAAATGGGGATGGTACTCCCGTTCCTCGGCGGGAAATCCCAGGCGTTCTAACCCGGAATTAAGGCGCTGTACCACTGCTTGTAGTTCACTTACCTGGCCTTCAATCCCTAACCATAGAATACGTGGCCGTTCGGGTTTCGGAAAACAACCCGTTCCCGCAATTTGCAGTTTAAAGGGAGTACGGGCGTTAAGCTGCTGGTCTAATAATGCGTTAATATCATCCAGAGACTCTTCCGGCGTCGGTCCTAAAAAACGGAGAGTAAGATGGAGATTACTCTTGGCAACCCACCGGATTTTACCCGACTTAGGGTTGATCGTGGAAACGAGCATGTCCCGAACCGTCAATACCTGTCTGGGTACGGGGATAGCAATAAAGGTTCGCAGCAATTTAGACAAGGTTCATTAACCTCAAACGTAACATATTCAAAGCCGCCTGACTGCTCAACTGTTTATTTAGTATGCGGTCTTTCACGAAATGAAATCTTCTAACCCGCGTATTCTCACCACCTGCCAGACCGATATAAACTAAACCTACGGGTTTTGCATCGGTGCCCCCGGTGGGCCCGGCTATTCCTGTTATGGAGACGCCAAAGTCGGTTTTTAAAAGGGTGCGCACGCCCTCAGCCATTTCGAGCGCCGTTTCTTCGCTAACCGCTCCATGTTGCGTCAGGGTTGATTCCTTGACTTTTAGCAGGGATATTTTTACGGCATTACTGTAAGCCACGACGCCCCCCATCAGGTAAACCGAACTGCCGGAAACATTCGTCAAGCGGTGCGACAATAGACCTCCGGTGCAGGATTCAGCGGTAGCTACAGTGCGTTTTTGTTCGGTAAGCAGTTGGCCTACGACTTCTTCCAGCGCTGTGTCGCCATAGCCGTACACATATTTCCCCACTTTTTGTTCAATGCGTTGACTCAACTGTTCCAACGTCGCCTTTTCAGGACTGACCAAGCGGATGTTTACCCCAATAAATTCAGGAAGATAAGCCATTTGTACCGGTGAATCAGGAGGCAGCACACCTTTCAGTTTCTCAGCCAGGGCCGATTCCATAATCCCGGTGGTACGAATGGTCTTAATGTGCAAACTTGTCGAAACCTGCCGGGTTAGTTGGGGAAGGACGGCCTGTTGAAACATGGCCTTCATCTCCCGTGGGACGCCCGGTAGGGCAAAGACTTCCAAGCGGTCATTGCTCAGATGAAGGCCTCGTGCAGAACCAACCTCGTTGGGGAGTACGCCCCCCTGCTGGGGACGTAGGGCTTGATTCCGATTGATTTCGGGGAGGCCTAAACCCCGACGAGCCAAGCGTTGTTTTAACTCCCGCCAATAAGTCTTATCGAAAACTGGTTCCGTATTGAAATACTCCAGGAGCGTCTTAAAAGTCACATCGTCATGGGTAGGACCCAAGCCGCCAGTTATGATGACCACCGAAACGTTCTCCGGGACTTCGTCCAGAGCCTTACGAATAGTGGCTTGCTCATCGCCAATGGTTACGTGCCAGATAAGCGGTATCCCCTTTTGCAAAAGCCTTTGCCCCAGCCAGGCGGCGTTGGTATTGACCGTAAACCCTGACAGTAGTTCGTTGCCAATGGTGATTAACCCGACGTTCATTGACCTATTAACCGAAAGAGGTGAATGCAAATTAGGGCTAATAAACCGGCCCCCAAGTCATCGGCCATGACGCCCCACCCCGCCGGCATCTTTTCCATGCGGTTAATGGGATAGGGTTTCCAAATATCAAACAGTCGGAACAATAGAAAAGCTGCTAAACCGTAGCCCCACTGTACCGGCACTCCCCATAGGGCCACCCATTGCCCTACCCATTCGTCAATGACAATCCGAGAGGGATCCCTGACCGGAGAACGTTGCACGATTCGTGAAGAAGTTAATACACCCACGACGGTTACGATGACGGTGAGGGTTATAAACAACCCCAGCGAGAGCTTACCCACCGTCAGCCACCAGACGATCAAGGCCATGAGGCTGCCCCATGTCCCCGGTGCTAGGGGCAAGTGACCTACGAAAAATACCGTGGCGACCCATTCGGAAACACGGTTAGGTTGCAACGCCAGTCCTCAGGATAGAAATTGGCGAATCTCCGCACGATTATCGTAGATATAGGTAAGGCCGGTATAGACTGTAAATAGCGTCACAAAAAGCGTTAAATAATAGACAAAGTGGTACTGACGAAAAAATTGAAGGACGGTTCTCACCATATCCAAATGAATGTTTCTAGTCCCCAGAAAAAGCAGGATAAAAATGATGATCCCAATTTGTGTACCGGTTTTTGCTTTGGCAATCTTGCTGGTGAGTAAACTGAATCCCTTGTGGGACATGGCCATACGCAGACCGGTAACAAATAAGTCACGAAAGACGATGAGGACCACCATCCAGTATTCAATAATGCCCATGTAGGCAAAAGAGATAAAGGCAGAGGTCACCAAGATTTTATCCGCCAGGGGATCCAGGAACCGTCCGGACTCAGTAACCAGGTTATGTTTCCGGGCGTAATAGCCATCAAACGCATCGGTTACCGAGGCCACGATAAAGACTAACAACGCCCATAACTGGGCATAAGGATGTTCGTAAAACAGGAAAATAATAAACACGGGGGTGAGCAGAATTCGTAAGATTGTCAAGAGATTGGGAAGGTTCATAATGTGGTTCTCCCTTCCATGGCCCGTAGAAGGGTGGCGTCATCGGTGTACTCCAGATCGCCCCCTATGGGAATGCCGCTAGCCAGGCGGGTCACTTGCGCCCCACGTTCTTTCAAGATCTTAGCCAGGTACAAGGCAGTGGCTTCTCCTTCTACACTGGGATTAGTGGCCAAAACCACTTCTGTATTCGGTTCCAGGCGCGTTAACAAACTTTCAATATTCAAATCCTCGGGACCGATGCCATCCAACGGTGACAACACGCCGCCTAGCACGTGGTATAAACCCTTGTAACTATTCAGACGCTCAAAAGCGTAAAGATCCACCGCTTCTTCCACCACGCAGATCAGGTGGGGATCGCGCTTCAAATCGGAACAAATGGCACAGGGATCCGTCACCGTAATGCCCCCACATTGACTGCAGGAGCGAATATTTGTTTTCATATCTAAAATTGCGTGGGCCAATTCCTGTGCAGTTTCGGTGGGCATTTTCAACAAGTGAAAGGTCATCCTTTGGGCAGTTTTTTTTCCAATCCCAGGGAATCTGGCGAAGAGGTCAACTAATCTGTTAATGATGTCCGGAACGCCTGTCATTTCAACTCCCGGGAAAATTCAAGCCTCCCATGAGGGGGCCCGCTGCCTGACTCATCTGGGATTGGGTTGTTTCCTGCACCTTTTTCAAAACCTTGTTCATAGCGGTGATTAATAAATCTTCAATAAAATCTTTTTCTTCCTCCAGGACTTCAGGTTGCAATTCAATTTCCAGCACTTCCATTTTACCGTTCATCCGCACCTTTACAAAGCCCCCTCCCGCTTCCGACTCGAATTCGGACTGCTCCAAATCCTTCTGGACAGCTTGCATCTGTTTTTGCATGGCTTGTGCTTGTTTTAACAGGTGGCTTAGATTCCTTTTGGCACTCATCGCACAATTTCTCCATCAAACAATTCGATAACGCGACTTACTACGGGATTATCCCGGCCGGCCTTGGTCGGGGACTTTTTCTCAGGCTCCGCATTAGGAGAAGCTGGTTTTCCCTCTACCATCTTAAAACGAACTACATAGGATTTTCCCAGTACAGTTTCCAAAGCCTTTTCTAAATAGCGACTGTTTTTCTTCACCAACTCCGCATTAAACGGGGTATCTCCCACAACACCCACTTCCACCTTCTTATTACGAACCGATAATGGGCGACAGTTTTCTAACGCCAAACCGATGGAAGGATGTTCTCGCATGACCGCTGAGATTACCTGGGTCCACTTGGCCTGTAATTCCTGAAGGGGTTCAGTAGTTGCCGAGGAAGTTACCGCTGGTTCCGGTTCCGGTGGCGTATTGGGGGACGGTTCCTCAACCGGTGGCTTTTTTAACTGTAAGGGTATAGTATCCGGTTCGCTCACCCGGCTGGTAGTGGTCTCCGGCTGGGTTTTCGGAGGAGTTGCCAGCGCCCCACTGGTTGAAGCGGTTTTCATTCCCTGTAACAGAGATTCGATGGAGACCGTTTTATCCATTTCCAACATGCGGAAGGCCGTCATTTCCAACAGCAGGTACGGATGGGTAGCTTTTTTTAACTGGTTTTCCGTCTGCAACAGAATCTGGCTGATGCGCAGTAAGTCCCGCGTATCCCAGGCCTTCGATTCCTCCAGATAGCGTTGTTTTAACTCGGCGTTCAATTCCAGGATTTGTACACCTTTATCAAAACTGGCGATTAGGAGATTGCGAAGGTGTTGATTTAATCCGCTAATCAAGTCCGTGAGCGGAACGCCGGAAAAGCGAATTTCATTCAATAGGTCCAGGAGTGAATCGCCATCTTTTTCCCGTAGGGACGTGGTAAACCTAAAGTAGAGATCCACCGGAATAAGGCCCAGGACTTGAACCACATCGTCGTAGGTAATGTTATCACCGCTGAAAGCAATCACCTGATCCACCAAGCTAAGGGCATCGCGTATACTTCCATCGGCTTTGCGACTAATCGCCTCTAAAGAATCCTGGTCGATGGTAATGTTTTCTTTCTGGAGAATGTGGCTCAACCGTTTGGCAATAATGGGACCAGTAATCCGGTTGAAGTCAAACCGTTGACACCGGGAGACAATGGTGGCTGGCACTTTCTGTACATCGGTAGTGCACAGAATGAACTTCCCGTGTGGCGGAGGTTCCTCCAGGGTACGCAGGAGGGCATTGAAAGCTGGCGTCGTCAGCATATGGACTTCATCGATGATAAAAATTTTATACGGGGCATGAATGGGGGAAAATTTAATGAGTTCCCGGAGGTTACGGATTTCTTCGATGCCCCGGTTGGAAGCGCCATCGATTTCCAACACGTCCATATTGCGGCTATCGATGATTTCCTGACAAGTGGAACAGGTATTACAAGGGCGCGAGTTTTTCGGGGCCTGGCAGTTGAGGACCTTGGCTAAAATTCGGGCGGTGGTGGTTTTGCCCACCCCCCGGGGACCAGTAAAGAGATACCCCTGGGCAATCCGGTCTTTCTTAAAGGCATTTTCCAGGGTTTTGGTCACATGATCCTGTCCCACCACATCGGTAAAGACCTGGGGACGGTACTTCAAAGAGAGAATTTGATAACTCATTAAAGCAGTTTCCTAAAGATCAGGTGACCGTGGCAGACGGTTTTAATAAGGGGCCAGTTCCGGTGTGTATTTACGTTAGTCATGCATCTTCATTTTGAAGCGGAGCGCGTTGTTAGGTAAGAACCTGTTGTTAACCAAAGGTAAGGTCGTGCACCATAGCTTGACAAGCCTAACAGTTAGCCACAAAACAGCCGTTAGCTCCATTCCAGGGGTCCACCGGCACATGATTTCAAGCACTTACCGCTGCTCCCTCCCGGGCCTGACGGGGTTGGGTGTGAAACCATTGCGATGGATTGAAATTTCATCGCCACGTACCACTTTGTTTCTACTGGGTACTTGCCGCACTACGGCGATCAATCCTGCTATAGCGGGTTGCAGGTTACAGGGCACCGCTACCTCCCCATCTAGCACGACCTCAATGTCAAAAAACTGTTCTCCGTTCTTCTGTGGAGCCGATGGGGATCGAACCCACGACCTTAGCATTGCGAACGCTACGCTCTCCCAACTGAGCTACGGCCCCAAGTTTTTCAATGAACTTTGACAACATGGCCGTAGCGAAGTTGCCTGTCCCACGACCCGTAAACGAAGTGGTAGAAGCGGAAAGCCACGGCCCCGGAAGGAAACCAGGGTCAAATTCCCTTGGTATTACCAGCAGGCAAAATTACTCGTTTATTGACACTGGAAGCAAGGAAACGCCCGTTGAAGTCCCTAATAAATTACCACGACCCGAATTTCTTCCAGATCGTACCAATCCCAAAAGTTGGAGCGATCCAATTTAATGACTCCCTCCCGGAAACTGAAACGTAAACGTTTCCGGTACAGCGATTCCGTGAACCACTGGGAGTTCGTACGTTTATAGTAAATGGTCACGTAGGGCGGGCTCTCTTCTTTTAGGTCGGGGATCACCAGGGTACAAATGGCATCGTTGAACTCCCCCTCCTCCGTAACGAACTCAACTTTGGTAAAGCTGTATACGCGCTTTTTTAAGTTCGTATATTCTTTGTAATGGCCTGTAACCTGGTCAATGGCAAGCACCGGATAACAGAGAAGTAAAAGCCATAAGCAAGCACCCAGCCGTGCCGTCCAACCACCTTGTTTCACTATTTCTTACGACCAAATAACCCTTTCTTCGGTTGCTCTTTAGAGGTTGGCTCAGGGGTTTTAGGGGGCGTCTGTTTTTGTTCCCGGGCCTTGGCCTTCTCGATTAAGCGTTGCTCCCAATCGCTCATTTCAGGGGTTTCTTCCGTACGCCCTTCCGAAACCGCTTCTGATTTAGTTTCCGGGCCGGGCTCCTGGCGGTGTTCCCAACGGGCACGTAATTTCCCCCGGCGTTCGACGGAGGTCTTCTTTAGGGTCACTAACAGTTCCGTTACTTCTTCGTGAAATTCGGCAATGGTGCGCTCCAGACGACGAATCAACTCCTCTAAGAGCGGGGTGCCATAACCGTCGCCAACTTGATCGAGTAAGCCACCTAATTGCTCCTGTAAATACTGTTTCTGTTGGTCTATTGCGGCCTGTTCTTCCACTTGATTTTCAGCCATAAAACCTCCTGCTTGTTGCTAATCCAATAATTTTTTCATTTCTTCAGGGGTGAGGGAATAACTGGTTTTGGGGGAAGAGAGGATGGCGAAGGTATCCAGAACCTCTTCACCGACAAGGAGTCCCAGCACGGACCCGACAAAACGATTGTGCCACACCATGTCCACCTTTGGTCGCGTCTGGATATTCCATCCCTCAGCCAGGGCCAGGCCCGCCAGGGCGCTGAAGGCAAATATCACCGGTTTCCAACCGGTTCGTGATTGAATGTCCGTGCGGTAGGCGATCCGACGCATTTCCCACAAGGGAATGGTTTCAACGGAGACCGGGGTCTGGATAATTAATTGGCGGTCGCGATAATCCAGTAAAGTTCCCCCAATCCGGGCTCCATCGCGATGAATGATTGTGACATAATGGTTCCGGGGTATACTCTCCACGACCTGATTGGTTTCCAGATAGGTAAGGTTTTCCCGCAAAGATCGGCGATCCTGCTCGGTAATGAAGGGCTGTTTGCTCACGCGATTACTCAGCGCCACGAATTGGCTGAGAGTAAATCCTCGACGGGTGAGCTTCCGCCGGGAATATTCCACGAAGATAATCCGGGCGACGTAACGCTGATCGGGTAACTGGTAGAATTGAGCACTCTCAAAACCCTTGATATCGGGAAAGATGTCGTAAAACTGGTTTTCCTCGGCATCCACTAAGAGGCCCACCTTGGGACTCAGGGGGACAATCTCCCCTTCCTGAGCCATTAAGAAACTGCCCAGGAAAAGCAATAGTAAGCTGCTACCGGCCTTCCAGTTGGGCAATAATTTCATGGATCTCGGGAAAACGTCCAGTGGCTTTTTTAGAGAAAATTAAACGGTTATTCAAGGTCACTTCGTAGACGCCACCACCGGAAGGGATGAGCGTCAACGCCTGAATTTTATTTCCGTACTTTTCCAAGAGATCGGTGGCCATCCTGGCCGCCCGGGGTAAGTAGTTTCAAACATTACAATACTCAATGCTAATCTTCATAAGTCTGACTTCAACTCCTAAATTAGTGGTTCGTTCCTTTCAGGTCATTAGAAAAACGTTTCTACTCCGAAGACAACCTCCCCTCCACTTAACTCAGAGGGGAGGCCACCTTCGCAATAATTGGCTTTTGCTTCCAGTTTAGAAGTTAAAAGCCGTTTCGATATTGGTTTGTTTCACCGGGACCAGTTTTCCCGTACCATCGTCACGATAGAATTGGCGGAAATCCCAGATTAAACTCACCCCTTGACTCACTTCATAACCCATACGGTACCCCAAAATCGTGTTCACGGAAGGATTACCGAAGTCAAAGGGATTCGGATCATTGTTACGCTGGTAGTAAGCACTGGCCTCGCTGAGCTTGGGGATTTTATTCGCATTCAAACTGATCGAAGCGGTGAAACTCCGGTATTTGATCGTATCTGCCACCATGTTGGCATAAGAGGCTTGCAACTGAGCAAAGCCTAAGAGGTCCACACCAGCGGAGCCGAAATAGCCGTTTTGGGCCACGTCCGAATTATCCTGGTCGAATAACAAGCGATCCTTGGTAAGGATTATTGTCTCGGTCTCGGTATAGACGGGTACAACCCGGCTGACATCGTACGATTGATCGAAGAACTGGGGCACAAAGTAATCCCGTTTGATGCGGTACTCAAAATTGAGGTTCACGATCTTGAATATTTGGGCGCGGATCCCGGGAATCGTAATACCGGTACCAGAACGGTCAGGCCGGTAGAAGGCTGTGTTTTCTTTTCCGCTACCTGGGAAACTGAGCATATTAAATTCGCTGTAAAGTAACAGATTCACGATCTTATTGCTGAAGACGGGATACCCAACATCCACGGCGAACCCAATGGCACGGGCTTTATTATCTTTCGTGCTGAACGGTTCGGCCTTTAAGGTCTCAACATCGGTTCCACCGGCAAATACAGATAATTGGTTATCCCCGTCACCATCGATATCCCAACCACTTGATGGTTCCTTATCACCTCCATTATAGTCCGGTATACCGTCTCCATCAGTGTCATTCCATAGGTGCTTATTATCCGGAAAATCATCAAAAATGTTGGGAAAGTTATCTCCATCGTTATCTTTCAAACCACCGAACTGATTCACGTCGATGATGAAATTAGCCCCGATGGTGAGGGGGAAAGCCTTGGAAATCCGGTAGGTGGGTCGTACACCGAACAGGGTACCCCCGCGGGCAAAGTCCTTCAGATTAGCAAAGAACAGTTCCGTGCCCAATTTCCCGAAGTGTACGCCTGCGTTTAGGCCAATGGGCCGAACGGTGGGGAATTCCATCATGTTAGAGTACCCCATCATCAATCCACCATAACCCAAGGTAACGCTGGGTAAAGCCCCTAACTTAAACCAGAAGGGATCGGATTTCTGTCCCCAGCGGATGTACAGGAACTTATCGGCAATATCGCTGAGTTCATCCCACTCGTCTTTCCGGAAATTGCCTTCGTTATCGATGTACAGCACAATGTCCAGGCCGATGCCTAATTTCCCGAAGGTGAGTTCCGGTCGCAGGGCCAATTGATTGTACAATTTACCGTCGATGGTCACCGAGCCGACGCCCAATCCCATGCCAAAGGGGGCTCCGGCTTCAGGTGTGGGAGCTTCCGGTTGTTCTTCGGGGGTGGGGGCTTCTGGGGGTGGTGCGGGAACTTCCGGCGTCACCGTGGGAGCCTCTTCGGGTGTAGGCGCTTCCTCCGGCACTTCTTCGGGAGCCTCTTCAGGGGCCTCTTCTTCAGTAGGTTCTTCCTCAGTAGGCTCCGTCACCTCGGGAGCTGGATCTTCGGGATATTCACTGGGATCGTAAGGCATTTGCATCAGGTTCCCCATGGCATTGGAAACGGCCTTCTGCCCAGGGCCCACGGTAACGGTCTGACCGCTGATCATGTTAAACACATCAAATTGCCCTTCGGCTCCGAAGAATTGGTCTACCCCCGCAGGGTCGGTGATCACAGCAAATTCTGTCCCCTTTACAGATGCCACGGAGACCGGCGTTTCTACACGGAACGTCTTCGTACGCCCCTCCTTTTTCACATTATTTAGGATCGTCCCCTTATCAATGTTAATGGTACGCGTGCTGGGAGAATCCACGAACTGGAATTGAGTATTTTCACGAACCTTGATGACGGAACGGTCGTCGATATAAATCACCACGGCAAACCCCATTTCCCCCACTTTAATGGCGTCCCCATTGTTAATGGCCAATCCCGGCCGGGCGGGCTGGCTGAAATTTGGGGAACCTAAGGTTTTTAAAAAGACATTACCGTTGGACTTCATGATCCGGGCAATGGGTTCAGCCCAAAGGGTTTGCGCCATAAGCAACGAAACAAAAAGGAGCTTTAAAACAAGATGTTTTTTCATGAGATTCTCTCTTAGTTAAACAAGGTTATTATGGGTTTTGTAAGCCGGTCGAAATTTAGGCAAGTTTGACTTTAGTTCAACGGTTCAAGTTGAGGCGGGAATGCACCTCTATTCAGGAGTGTAGATAATCGCGAACTAAACAGGCTAACGAGACGTACGTCCGTTGGGTGGCCGATTGGAGCCCCACTTCGCACATCCGGCTCGTAGAATAACCGATTATGGCCTGGTCGTATCCCTTCAGTTCCTTTACTAACCGTTTGGTGGCACTGGCGGTTAATTCGGGAAACAACAATCCTCGATCCCCGGCAAAAGCGCAACAATCTTCCACGGTGGGTAAAAGGACTTCCCTGGCGCAAGTTTCGGCCACTTTACGCATTATAGTTGCCTGCCCTAACTTGCGGGTCGAACAAGTGACATGTAGTAAGACCGTGCGGGGCAAAGGCTCTTTTTTACGATCTTTGACCGTTTCCCACAAAAAGGGCACTAGATCCTGAAAATTCAACCGGGACCACTGCATTCGCTTGGCGGGTGAAAGGAATTCATCACAGTGCAGCAATTGATAGGTGCAGGGCGATGTGTCCACGATAATGGGGAACGCCCCCCCATTGCTCACCTCGTATAAGAGACTGATGGTCTTTTCAAGCATACTCTCATAAGCTCCTTCATACCCCTTTGATTGGTACGGAGTGCTGCAACAGGAAGTGTGGATTTTGTGTGGTATAACGAGTCTGACGTTGGCCCGGGAAGCAATGTCGGCCATGACCTTCATTAAGGAAACCGTGTTCGGTGTGGCACTAAACACTCGGTTAATGCAAGAAGGGTAATACACAAATGTCTGGCCGGCTCCCGAAGAGTAAGGTTTTATTCGAGGACTGACTTTAGGCAAAACCGGATTCCATTGAGGAATTGTCTTGCCCACCAGTTGGCTAAGACCTCTACTAAAACGCGCCAAAGTCCTGGCACCGACGATTTGGCTTTTTACTCCCAGGATACCTACCGCAGCCCGTACCAACTGTTGCGTTGCGGAAAAATGATCCACGGTCCATTGGGCTACAATCAAACCTAACGGTGTGTGATGTCTCGAGCGTAGGGTCTTTACATATTCGCCAGTATTGATATTCACCGGGCAGGAAAGGGCACATAGACCGTCCATGGCACAGGTATGTTCCATCTGGTAACGAAGGTTTTGCTCTAACGCCTGGCCTTTCCTTTGGTCTTGTTGCTTGATTAACATTATCTCCCGGGTCACGGCAATCCGCTGTCGGGGTGTAAGGGTTAATTCACGAGAAGGACAGGTGTCTTCACAAAAACCGCATTCCACGCATAAATCGATACTCTGATTTACCAGGGGAATGGGTTTTAGATCTTTCAGGTGCAAGGTACTGTCAGAAGTGATCAACACTCCTGGATTAAGGATATTGTCCGGGTCGCTTAACCCCTTAACCCGGCGCATAATCTGGTATAATTCCGATCCCCATTCCTGCTCGACGAAGGGCGCCATATTACGTCCCGTTCCGTGCTCGGCTTTCAAAGAACCGTCGAATTTAGTAACCGTTAAATCCACCAGATCTTGCATCAAGCCGTCATAGCGTTGGATACCTTCCTGGGATTCGAGGTCAATTGAAGTGACGAAATGGAGGTTCCCGTCTTTGGCGTGACCAAAAATCACCGCATCGTGGAAGGACCATTTCTGAAATAGATGATGCAGCTCGTTCACCACCGCCGGGAGGTTTTCCACGTCGTAGCAAATATCTTCCGTCACCACGCTGGTCCCCGTTTGCCGAAGAGAACCCACCGTGGGATAGAGCCCCTTGCGTAACTGCCAGAGGAGATCGCGCCCTTCGGCTGCGTATTGAAAGGGGTTTACCAAACTCCCTTCCCACTCCTTTAAATGTTTTTCGGTAGCCGCCACTTTCTCGCGTAAATAATCTGGCTCCTCTTCCTGGTATTCCACCAATAGGGCGGCCTGTTCGGAGCGGAGTGCTTCCACCGCATAAAGTGGTTTAGGAAGATATTTGGCCGTGGTAAGGGAGGCGTAATCCATCACTTCCACAGCGGCGGCACCCGCCTGGGACAGAAACGGAATAGCACTACAAGCCGTTTCTACCGAAGGATACAGAATTAGCCCCGTGGCCTTAAACGGGAGATCAGGCAAGGTCTGCAGGGTGACCCGCGAAATAAAAGCCAGGGTACCCTCGGAACCCACCAGGAGATGGGCAAAAATATCCAGGGGGTGGGTAAAGTCAAGGAACGCATTTAGTGAATAGCCTAATGTATTCTTAATACGATATTTATGGCGAATTTTATTTCGCCATGTCGGTTGCGATTCGATTTCCTGTTTACAGGTTAGAAGTCCTTCGCAAAGTTGGCTTTCGACCTGGGTAAACTTACGATAATCTTCTGATTCACTGGTGTCGTAGACGTGTCCATTGGCCAGGATGAAGCGTATCATTTTGAGGGTGTGGTAGGCATTATTGGCAACGCCGCAACACATACCAGAAGCATTATTGGCGATAATACCGCCGATGCGGGCAGTATTGATAGACGCGGGATCGGGACCGATTTTACGCTGGTAAGGTTGTAGCAACAGATTCGCGCGCGCACCGATGATTCCCGGTTCCAGGGTAATGGCTTGTCCCTTATGGTGGACCTTGGCTCCCTGCCAATCCCACACCGTTTCAGCCAGGATACCGGTAGTTACCGCCTGCCCGGAGAGCGAAGTGCCTGCCGTGCGAAAAGTCACCGTCGTTCCTACCTGCTGGACATAAGACAGGAGACGAATCACGTCTTTTTCATTTCGCGGACGCACAACGGCCTGGGGGACCAGGCGGTACAGGCTGGCATCGCGAGCGTAGGCCAGGCGAGCTAAGAGTTGTTCCCGCACCTGGGAGGCGGGAAGAATATCAGCGAGGGTCACTGAACGGACGCAAGTGTTGCTTTACGACTT
Source organism: uncultured bacterium (assembly GCA_964628055.1). Classification (GTDB taxonomy): domain Bacteria; phylum Fidelibacterota; class Marinisomatia; order Marinisomatales; family TCS56; genus CAZBEL01. The sequence continues at coordinate 32,867 of CAZVNL010000025.1, forward strand.
CCGGGACCGGGAGGGTGGCGTGCGTCTTGTAATTATAAGGGACAATGGTGAAGGTCGCCGTCAAGACCGGCTCCTCTTTCCCCGGGAGAAATAGGCCGTTAAAGATATCGAAGCTCTTGTGTCCCACCCGACTGATGCGATGGCCAATATCTAAATGAACCGGATGGGTAACCTGTTTATGGTAATCCACGCGCATGGATACGAGGATCGTGCTAATGTCTATATCCCAGCGTTCTCCCATAAACCCTAAATGCTGGTAATAGTCCACCCGGGCCGACTCCAGGTAGGTGAGGTACACGGCGTGATTCACGTGCCGCAGGGCATCCATGTCCCGCCAACGCGTGGCGATGGACACCCAGAAATCGAAATCCTGGCGTGAATACATCCTTCGACTCATGCACTAATTTAGGTATGCTGGGAACTCAGGCTCAAAGTAAACCTGGACGTTATCTAATGATTTTCAAACAAACAGATACAGGTGAAGCTAATGAACTGCCTGCCCCATACAGCTAGACGGGTGGGGAGTATAGTATAACAAAGTAACAGCGGGCAATTGATCGGTCAAGATTTCCCCTTGAAGCGAATATTGCGTCAACCGTGAAAATTGGTGGCCTGATTACTAATACTTCGTTCGTCAGGCTGAGGTGCCTCTTTAAAAAGGAGCGCATAAAAACGTGCGGCAGTCCCCCGCCAGGCGGTATTGACCGCGAATAGGAGGGTGAGCATAACCAGAAATGATGCCAAATAACACGATTCGTCCCATCGGGACGATTGAAATCATCCCCACACATACCTCTCATCATAATCGATCTCATGTTTTTTCAAAAAGGCAACGTATTATTCATAAAACGTCTTTTTTCGATGATGTTCTTTTTGTCGTTTAATATAGGCAACCGTATCCTCAATATGCTAAATACTCACACTAAACGCCCCATACCCTTCCTGCCACTTGAAATGTTTGTATTTTGGAAATGTATCGTGCACCCATTTTGACGAACCACCTTTGATCAATTGGATAGCTTTTACAATCGACAAAGTCGGCGGTAAAGAAATTAAAAGATGGACGTGATCTTCAACTCCACCAATAGCAAACGCTTTAATACTGTTTTTTCGGGCAATCCCTCCCATGTAGGACCATAATCGTTCCTACAATTCGTTGATAATGATTATCTCTCTATTTATTGCTG
>CAZVNL010000026.1:0-33758 GCA_964628055.1 uncultured bacterium
CCCGACACGCGGATTATGATTCCGCTGCTCTAACCAACTGAGCTACTCCGCCAATGGTCACAAAGCGCCGGGAAGAAAGGTGGCGAAAATTAGCTTACCACCACTGGAAATCCAACTCCATTCCAACGTCCTGAGACTACCCCAAGGGAAGGCCCCTATTACTCCGAGCAGGACCCTTAAATTAAGCAACCCCATAAAACATTATCGCGTACCGTTTTATTGTATTTCCCCCGGTTGCCGTGTAATTTTATTCTCCAGATTAATGAACATAAATACCCGATTCTTCACTTTACATGCTGTGGGGGCTATCTTCGTTTTTCACCTCCTTGCCGGGCAGACAATCGCACCCTTAACCGGGAATCCCTTCGATCTCGACATCGTCCAATTCTGGGGCAGCAATGGAAAAACCAAAGTGGAAATAAATCAACTAATCCCCAAACGCCTCTTTCGCTGGGCTGAATCCCAAAACGGATTCCAATTCCAGGCCCTGGCCAAAGTTGCAATCCTTCAGGATTCAACCCCCATCCAGCAGGATATATTTCGCCTCATGGATCAGCGTATCGAACGCCCCACCCCCACCGACCTACAAATCAAAATGGCCGCCCTTTCCCGCTTTTATCTCGACCCGGGTACCTACACCGTACAAGCCGAACTGCACGATCTGATCAGTGACCAAACCTACAACCAGAGCAAATCCTTTCAAGTCCGGTCCATCACCTTTGACCGATTAATCCTTAGCGATCTCCTGTTGGCTACCTCTATCATCCCGCGGTACCAAGATACCAGCGATCCTTTCTACAAGAACGGCCTTCAAGTCACTCCCAACGCCTGCTGTATTTACGGATTAGAGATTCCAGTACTCTACATTTATAGCGAGATCTACGGTCTGACCAAAACGGCTGACGGCACCTACACGTTGCGCTATTCCATTTTAGGACCTGACGGGGAGCAACTTCTGCTTCGAGGACCTTTTACCAGGAAGAAACCAGGCGCCTCCAGCGTGGAATATTTAGGCATCAACATCGTTGCCCTACCCCCCAATTCTTACGCTATCAAACTCCAGGTCACCGACAATGATACCGGCGTTGACGTGACACAATCGCACCCCTTTTACGTGTTCAAAAAATCCCGTGTGACGGTTCAGAGAGACGTCGCTGCCGAGTTGAACAGCATGAGCTCGGAAGAATTTCAGCCAATGGTGAATATAATGGGGTATCTCCTGCCATCGAAATCTTCCCGGGAGCTAAAAAAACTGGCCCGACCGGAACAGGAACGGTGGCTGGTGGCCTACTTCACCCACCAGGATACCATTACCAGCACCCCTGAAAATGAATATTACGAACAATTGCACAACCGAATGGAGTACGTGGATTCCCAGTTTTCCACGCAATGGCAACCTGGATGGAAAACGGATCGGGGACGAGTCTACTTAAAATACGGAATTCCCGACGATATCTTGCAGTCTCCCCCCACCTACGAGACCTATGCCTTCGAAAGATGGATTTACCGTTACCCCAACAAGGAGTATGAATTCGTCTTCATAGACCAGGAGGGAGAAGAGGAATATATTCTGGTTCATTCGACCCATCCCAACGAGTACCAAGATTATGATTGGAAGCAAAAGATATTCAAAGCATATATTAATTTAGACTATTAATTTCCGGACCTTTTAATAACCAATATTTTCACCCTCACACAAGGAGTACAGCATGTATCAATCCATTGAAGAGTTTATGAATAAAGTCATTGCCAAGAACCCAGAGGAAACCGAATTTCATCAAGCTGTCCAGGAAGTGGTAGAATCCCTATGGGATTACCTCCAGACCCATCCCCATTATCTACACGCCAAGATCTTGGAACGGATCACGGAGCCGGAGCGCGTGGTCATGTTTCGCGTCCCCTGGTGTAACGACCGGGGGGAGGTGGAAATCAACCGCGGCTACCGCGTGGAGTTCAATTCCGCCATCGGACCTTATAAGGGCGGACTGCGCTTTCACCCCTCGGTGAACTTAAGTATCCTGAAATTCCTGGGCTTCGAGCAGGTTTTTAAAAACAGCCTTACTACACTGCCCATGGGCGGTGCCAAAGGGGGTTCGGATTTCGATCCCAAGGGGAAATCGGATAATGAAGTGATGAGTTTTTGCCAGTCCTTTATGACGGAACTCCAGCGCCATATCGGTCCCTTTACTGACGTACCCGCCGGCGACATTGGTGTCGGGGGACGTGAAATCGGGTTCCTGTTTGGCCAATACAAGCGTATTCGGAACGAGTTCACCGGTGTCTTGACGGGCAAGGGTCTCAACTGGGGTGGGAGTTTAATCCGTCCCGAGGCTACAGGATACGGCGCCGTCTACTTCGCTGCCGAGATGCTGAAAAAACACCAGGACACCATCGAAGGAAAGACGGTGGCCATTTCCGGTTCGGGAAATGTGGCCCAACATGCCACGGAAAAGGTCCTCCAGTTAGGGGGCAAGGTTGTGACCCTCTCCGACTCCAACGGCAGCATTTACGACCCCGACGGAATTGACGAAGAGAAATTAGCTTTTGTCACGGAATTGAAGAATGTGCAACGGGGACGGATTAAAGCGTATGCCGAAAAATATGGCTGTGAGTACTGGGAAAACCAGCGTCCCTGGCAGGCCCCATGTGACCTGGCCTTACCCTGCGCCACCCAGAATGAAATCAACGCTGATGAGGCCCTCACCCTGGTGAAAAACGGCTGTAAATGTGTTGCCGAAGGGGCCAACATGCCCACCGAACCGGGAGCCGTGGACACCTTCCTGGAAAATGGCGTAATCTTCGGTCCCGGCAAGGCCGCCAACGCCGGTGGTGTGGCCGTCTCAGGACTAGAAATGAGCCAGAACAGCATGCGCCTTTCCTGGCCGTGGGAAGAAGTAGACCAACGCCTACATAATATCATGAAGGAAATCCACGAACAGTGCGTTCGCTACGGTTCCGATGGTAAAACGGTGAATTATGTGAAAGGGGCCAACATCGCCGGTTTCATTAAAGTGGCCGATGCCATGCTGGACCAGGGCGTGGTCTAAAAAACACGCATAAAACGTGCGGTAGTCCCCCGCCAGGCGGTATTAACCGCGAATAGGAGGGTGATCATAGCCAGGAACGCTTAGGCTATAAAAAGGAAAATTATTCGGAAAATAAAGAAACTAACGCTGGTTAATTAACATAGGAGGGGTGGTTAAATCCCTGACGCTTCTTGTTCATTCATCATTTCTTCATCGGTCAGTCGCGGTTTTAGAATTAGCCCCTCACCCGTTTGCCCGTTAATGTTCACCAAGAGGGGTTTATCGGTGTGAAACCAGGTAGTGAAATGTCCCTGCTTCACCACGGGCTGTTGTTTCAACCACGGGAAGTCGGGCCAATCCTGCTTTTTACCAAAGTCGACGGTAAAATAACCCAGGCGCATGCTGGTGATATTCTGGAAAAAATGGCTCCCAAAGGAGGGATCGATGGGCAACTGCTCCAGACCCAGTTCGACGATGACCCGGGCATGGTTGATTTGGTTCCAATTCACGGGAATTCCCAACCATGGATCGGCTGAACCCCACCGGCCCGGCCCGATCAAGAGATACGGCCGGTCATCCCCCAACTCCCGGTTGAAGGCTTCCACTTCCCGGGCCATCTCCATCGTCTTCGAAGCCCGAAAACGGTGGGGATCTACGAAGATAATATCCTGAATATTGTCCATAGTCCCGTTCCCCAGGGTCAAAGAACTGTGGCACAATATTTCTTCTTGGGAAACGGACTTGAGACCATGCTCCACCTCCACCGTACTTACCATGGGCCGGATTTGTAAAAGGTAAAATTCAGGCTTCCGCGACTGGTCCTCGTAAAGATTCACCGCAAATTCCAATTCCACCTCGCAGCCTAAGCCCTCCTTACCCATTTCCAATAAATCTATTAAGATATCTGCTAGGGGAAACAGGTTCCACTTGAGAATAGGGGCAAAGGTAATGACTCGGGTACCCGAATACTGCAGCGAATCCCGGATCACATCATCCTCAATAGACACGACGCTGCCACACCAAGCCAGGGTGCCATCCTCTTCCGCCACACTCAAAGGATACGAATGCAGGTTGGACTCCACGCCTCCTTTCAACGTATCGATCTTCTTATTCAGGTCCAGGGCGAAAAACGAATTTTGAGAATTATTCAAGGTAGCCTTTACAGAGTAATATTGGGGTAGGATAGTGGGGTATTTCGGTGAAATCCGCAGGGCCTTGCCCCCCTCCACCACGGTTCGTCCTAACCCCAACGCCAAATGAGCCACCCCTTCATCGCGTTTCATATAGGAAACCGGGTAATAGTTTAGACTCAGGGCGGTGCCACTAATAACCGGATAGAAACGGGAGCCATACTTGCGACCGATCAATTCCATGATAATGACCGCCATTTTTTCCTCCACCTGGCGGTGAATTGAGGAGCCGATAAAAGACTTCGGTTCCTGGAAAAAAGTAGAGGCATACACGCGCTTTACCGCTTCGCATAATTGTTTTAAACGGCGTTTTTCACTGGAACTATTGTTAGGTAGCATGTAAGTGGCATACAGACCAGCCAGGGGTTGATACTGGGAATCTTCCAACATGCTGGAAGAGCGCACCGCCAGCGGATAGTGCACGGCTGCCAGAACCGATTTCAGAGATTCTACTAAAGGTTCAGGTAACGGTGCCCTTAAAAAGGCACGCTCTATTTCACGATTGGAGATGTTCTTAAAAGCCACGTCCCAGAGTTTGTTTTCTTCCATGAATTGATCAAAGGCGTCGGTTCCGATAACAGCCACCTTTGGAACCCGAATTATAACCTCTGGATAGCGCTGCCGCAAGTCCGACTTGAAGAGTAGGGAATTGGCAAACGCCAAACCGCGGGCTTTGCCTCCCAACGATCCAGATGCCAAACGAGTGTAGGTCTCTTCCGCATCGTGATATTTCCCGGAGAACTCGATGACCAGGCCGCTGCGCTTGGAGCGAATCGTCTTTTCGATGGAAGTTTGTAAAAACTCCCGCAACTCATCCAGGCGATCGAAATCAGAAACTTGCAGCGGCCGAAACCGGCTGGCTAATTGAAACTCCCCCCGGGCGGCCAACCAGTTGGAAAAATGATTGCTGTTGGCATGGAAAACCAGCGATTCATCGGGAATGGTTTTCAACGCTTCTAAAAGGGAGGGTAGATCGGTGGCCCGGAAGAAGATCTCATCCTTGTCATTTCGAAAAATAAAATCACCAAACCCGAAATTGGTAACGATGAACTCCCGTAAATCCTGAAGTAAGGTGGGGGATTCCTTGTATAGAAAGTGGGTATGGAGCTTCTCAGCCAATTCACGGTTCTTTTGATGCCGGGATTGCAGCATGATGGGCATGTGGGGGTCTAATTTCCGCACCCATTCAATAAAGGCCCCTCCCGCCATAGGGTCGGGTTGACCATCCCGGGGGAATCGAATGTCGGAAATAATCCCCAACATGTGGGTCCGGTAATGCTTGTAGAACTTCTCCGCCTCCTCGTAAGTTGAGACAAGGAGAATTTTCGGTCGGCCCCGCTTGTGGAGCATGCGCTCCGTGTCGTGTAAACTCTTCTCCACCAAACTCTTCATGTGGTAAGTGATTTCCTTATAAATCATGGGTAAAATCGTTGAATAAAAGCGCGGAGAATCCTCGATAAACAGAATGCAACGCACATCCCCCTTCTTCACGTCTCGTTTCACGTTCATCCGGTCCTCGATATATTTCACGATGGCCAAAAAGACATTGGCGCTACCCGACCAGATAAAGACCTTGTCGATGGTGGAATGGGTCAACCCTTTCGGTAACTGCTTGATTTCCGACTCGTCGAAGGCCAATAGAATAACCGGTTTACTGGAATATTTTTCTTTAATCTTGGCGGCAAAAACCAGGGGGGACATATCCTGCAGACGCATCATGACGATAATCAAATCAAACTTGCGTTTCGATATCATTTTGAAGGCGTTGCTGGCCGTATACGCCGGCCATACGCGGGGAGCATTGGACAAATCCATCCCCATGTACTCGTGTAGAATCTGTTCCGTTAACCGACCGTCTTCTTCCAAAACAAAATGGTCATAAGGGCTGGCCACTAAAAGAATTTCATGGACCCGATGCAGGATTAGGTCTTGAAGCTTAAGCTTGTCCGCCGGTGTGATCTTGGTGGTTTCCATTTTTTAAAAATTACACCACTTCCTCGTTTCAACCTATTAAAAAGCGTGCACTTTTTGACCTTACACTATTTCTTTTGCATCTCTTATTTATAGAGGCTACATTCCATATGCGGGAATTATAATAGGGGAAAGTCAAATATTTGGATAAGGATTAGGGAATGGGAAGAACCTGCCCATTTTAACATTGTGCTTTTACTGTGTTCCCACCTATTTCCCATGCATGTATTTAGACTAAAGGACCAAGTCCAGCAAAGGTGGTTATAGTTACCACGGCAACTCAGTACAAGCCTATCGGCACCACCGGTAATAATGCGTTAAATATCGCCTAAAAGGAGGTCGTTATGCAATCAATCGACCGAGTTTATTTAAAAACGGTACAACTTCTGTTTATGCTTGGCACTATTACTTTCGCTGACACAACGCCGGGGCCCGTCATACACGCACCCCAAGTTCCCTCGTTTCTACATGTCTACCGGTTTACTACCGTCAAGATGAATATCTTCACAACCGAATTGGCTGAGATGCAACCCTGGTTTTTCAGTCGCTTATTGCTTAATCCGGCCATCATTACGGATCTTGAACATCCCCGGTTTTACATTGACTTGTACAACGACAAAAAAACTCCGTTACATAAATTTACCATACCAGAACATCCCTCACCTCCTTCTGATTATTTAAGCTACGCTTTCCAGAGTATAACGGAGCAATATTCTGTGCCCCACGCTGGCTGTCAAACACCTCCATAAATACCATGGATTCCCAACCCCTGTACAGCGGCTGCTTGGTTAACCAAACTCTCACCACGGTTCTACCTGGGTCTATTCAACCGCCTCGCCATCGATTATGGTGCCTATTTAACCACAAACAATAACCAATACTAGGGTAATTACTATGGGCACTTGTACGCCAATGCCTATGACGAGATTCCACCGGAGCCCTCCACTCTGGCACTGGATAAAAACCAACAAAATATGGCAATATCCAAAACCAGGTTATCTTAGGTTACACCCTATCATCGTCCCTGCGTTTGGGTATTAAGGTTTCTCAGAACCTCTATACCAACAAGGGGAATATTTTTGATTCAATTTCGAAGAAGTACCCCCATTCCACTATCAACAATTTGGACGATGATCATCTCGATATAAATGGTAAAATTATGAAATCGGTGCCGGAGTCCAGTATAAACCAAACCGGGATGTGACCTGGGGAATAGCCGGCAACCTGGGCTTTGGTGCAAGCAGAGAACAGCGGACATTGTTGGATACGGCCTATTCCCGTTTTGAGTTAGCGTCTGATATTACCTACTTCAACTCCCACTATTTTCATAGCCAACGATATAATAACTTAAAAAATGATGGTACTAGTCGCCCTTTCACAATCAATTGTGAAAAGCAAATAAGTCCTTATTTTACTATCAGTTCTGCATTCTCCATAAAATAGAATACCGGAGAATTAACCGGTTCTGTAGTCGCCCAGGATACTGCCTATTGGGATCGCGTTTATAATGCCTGGGACTACAATTCCGACGTTTACTATAAACAATACGACCAATATTGGTCGCAACATGAATATGACGTAGAAGGTGACGGAACCTAAAAGTGGTCTCACCAGTCATGGTTTTTTTATCGGGAGGGTATCATCCCTCCGGGACATGGGGCTCTTTCTTGGGAATATACCTGGTGCGGGAATATTATAACCGTACAATTACAGAGACTAAAGACTTTCGGGGGGAATATTGGTACAAACGCACCCTGCATTTCAACGAAACCGGGTATAACCTATCCGAATATTCCCAAAACTTTTCTCTAGTTCAGAAAGGGACGGAGTAGCGAGCCATCATTCTTCTAAGTGGCGAAATGCGCTTGACCAAGGAGTTGAAATTAATCGCCGGCTCGGAACTACACCTTGCCATTTCCGATTCCAAAGAAACAGTGGATATCCTATATCCCCCTAAATACTCAATAGAGATTCATAACGGCGCGATTTCCTATGAAGTGTTAGAAGTGAACAGGGTTGAAGTCTATGGGAACGATCCACCACGGGAGTTGAAACGATTTACCCAAAATGTTGCCGGCATCGTCTATCAGCCGGTGGAACATCTTACTATTCAGGTTAAACTGCAGGGAGCGTTTTTCTCCCCTTCCAGTTGGGTCTTCGGTTTCCAGTGGGAATCACTGATACCGCGTGGCAATGCTCATTAATGAAGTCAGGAGTGTTCGTTAGCGAACGCAATACCTGGGTTACATATTTGACATACTGCAGTTAAGGTTAGACACTGATAATAACGTATCCCAACCAGCGAAAATAGGAAACAATCTTGGCCCCGAACAGCAAAACCGGACTCAGATGTTACCAACAATTATTTTCGATTTATAAGATAGGCATCATTACCCTAAGTTGGTTTAACAGTTCCCCCGTTCAAAGCACAAAGCGCCAAACAAACTTGCTGAGCACAACCGTATTAGCAATTGTCCAATAATTCTCCCCGGGTTCCAGCATCTCATCAATCACGAAATAGAAATTGGCGCCGGGTGTGGGAATCCAATTCACACGGAAGTTCAGCAACACGACCTGTTCATCATCGTTCCATTGTCCGAATATTGAGCCGAATAAATCAGGACTCAGGGCCAGGTCCACCCGTCCGCCCAGTTCATTTACGGTGAAATGGCCGCCGGGTAGATCAATATAGTTACGAGTAAAATCTGAATTTAAACTGAGATGTTTATTCACTTGAAACGTGCTTCTGAGGGACCATTCCTTGCGTTGACCATCATAAAAGTCCCCCCATTGGTAAAAGAAAAAGCCTGACAGTGGTCGCCCTTCAAACGTAGCGAATTGCAGCTCATGGCGCGTAAACCAGTACTCCCCTTGGGGAATGGTGACACCCTCGCGAATCTCGAAGTCGGTGGTTAAATTTTCGGCGCGGCGTTGGAGGTTCCATCCGAAGAATTCTCCACTATTGGTTGTGAACCCTAACGGGCGTAATTCCGACCACAGGGACTGTAATTCACGGGTTTGGTCATCAATATAGTAATTAAAATCAAACGGTTTGAACACGAATTGTTGAAACCAGGGCAAAAAAGCGGGTCGGGGCTTAATGCGCATGTCCAGATTAAACATTTGATAATTCACCCGACGTAGAAAACCCGTCTCCGGGTTGAACCTGGCGCTGGAGCGTTCCCAAATGGCCGAAAAATCAATCAAATCGTTGGGAAAGTCCAGAAAAATACGCTGTGCCAGACCGGTTTTATTTTCTCGATCGGAAGTATAACTCTGGGCAATTGCGCCACCCAGGGCAAAATATTTAGCACCAAAAAGGGTTGAAGTGGAATATAGGAAATCAGCTCCGTACACGTGGTTTTGCCGACTGGGCTCCATCTTACTCACGTCCATCAACCCAAAACTGGACTGTTGCCAGAGGTCCCGTCTCCAGCGTAAAACGGTATAATTCGAAGTGGGGATCGTATCCTGACGAGCGGTTTGAATGGTCATCCCACCCAGCGTGGTTTTACCACTCTTATCCAGTATCCGCAGGCCACCGAGGATGTGAATGGGGGAACGATCCGGAGCCAAACCGATTCGTCGGCTGTAAAACGGTCGAATGCTGTGCCCCAGACTGAAATTGAAGTAATTGCTGCCTTCCAGGAAAAATTCGCGCTTCTCGGGATAAAACAACGAAAAACGGGTGAGATTGACCTGCATGCGGTCCGACTCCACCTGGGCAAAGTCCGTATTCAACGTAAGATTCAGTTTCATGGTGGGCGTAATTAAGTAATTGAGGTCACTACCGAAGTGACTGATTCCATGATTTCCAATCTCCGGTTCGTGTTTAATACCGCTGAGGCCGTAGGGTTTGAGTTCTATCAGGGTGACCGTGTTCACATTTTTAATTCCCAATAGCGTACCGGCCCGGGAGACCTGTTCCAACGCTGAATCTCGCGACCAGCCCTGCCACAATAATTGCTCCCGTTTATGGCGAATGTTGCGCTCAAAATTGACCCCCCAAATTTGTTCCCTGCCCATACCGAATTTTAACGTTGAAAAGGGAATTTCAAACTCGGCAAACCAACCTTCCTCCGTCACGCGGGTTTTTACATTCCAGACGCCATCCCAGGATTTATTGACGCGCTGCCCATTATTTTGCACCAAAGCGTCAAACCGGGCGCCGTTGGGATTGGTAACAAATAGGTAACCGTTGCGCAGGTCGTGGTAAGTGTCAATAATGATTTCAAAATTGTCCTCGGTGTCATAGTCGAAATCCCGTTTCATTTTTTTGGCTACGATTGTTTCAGGGTTCTGAACGTAACACCAGACTCCTATATACAACATACGTTTCCCATAGACCACCGCCACCTCGGTTCGTTCGGTGGCCGGTTGTCCTTCGTTCAATTCCCGTTGGGTAAAATCCGAAATATGTTGCGCCTGTTGCCAGACTATTTCAGATAAATTCCCGTTTAAGTTAATGGACTGGTTACTGAAGGTAGCCTGAATCACCGGGGCAGGAGAATTCTGGGTAAAAACCGGAAAAAAGAGTAAACCAAACACTAAAGGAAAGCTTACCCACCGTATCCAGTTTTTCATAATATTAGCGTTACCCTGTCCGAGAATCATTCTGGGTAAAGTGCGTTCTAATTCCTACCCATGCCCGGGGATGCCTTTTGTTCGCCCCCGCTAAATTGTCCCCGCATTGTAATACTGTACAACTGCGGGAAAGTACAGGATAAATTTAGTCAATTCAACCGAAGATTGACTGATTATTTTGGATGGAAAATGAAGGTCAGGAACGCCACAACTTCTTACTGGGACTGAATTCTCCACATCACCACCTTTGGACAGGGGCAACGATATTTCCCTGCCCGGATAATTCCACCTGCCCACGGTCTTATTTAGCCTTGGTTTTTTCCGCTGATCCTTTTACTTTTTTTTATTAAAGTAACCGGGATTAATTACAAACCCATGAGCTATCTGTCGACTTTTTCCCGCCTTTGCCTGGACCTTTTATATCCCCCACTTTGTGTTGTCTGTGCAAATCCCCTATCTCAACACACCCGTTCCATCTGTCCGTCGTGCCTGGAACAATTTGAGCCCACCAACCTGGGGAACTGGATTCACAAAGTGCGTAACCGAGTGGGTCTGGCAAAAGCCTATTCCGCCTGGTATTTTTCCCCCACGATGCAAACGGTAATTCATTCCTTAAAATACCAGGAGCGGGCTAAATTAGGATTAGAATTAGGCCGTATGTTAGCAACCCTCCTCCCTATTGTAGAAGTTGGGCCAATGGATATATTAACGGTGGTTCCGCTCCACACGGTGAAAAACCGGGAACGAGGCTACAACCAGGCACAATGGATCGGTAAGGCACTGGCAAAAACCTGGCGTATCCCTTTCAATCCAATGCTTTTACAACGCGTGCGGTATACAGAATCCCAAACAACCTTGACCAGCGAAGAGCGAAAGAAAAACATGGCGAATGCCTTCCGTATTCGAGAACCCTTAAGGCAGCAATCTATTGGGATAGTCGATGATGTTTTAACGACGGGATCAACCCTTTCCGCTTGTGCCCAGGCCCTTCACCGCGGAGGGGCCCGGGAGGTCATTGCCATTACCTGTGCAACACCAAAACCCAAGACAACCAAAACCGTATGTTAAAAACACTTTCTTCTTTCGATCTCAAAGACCAGCGCATCCTCATGCGCGTCGATTTCAACGTGCCCCTACAAAACGGACAGGTCGCTGACGATTTCCGCATTCGCGCTGTCCTCCCCACGATCCAAATGTGTTTGCAAGCCGGGGCCTCGTTGGTCCTCATGTCCCATCTAGGGCGACCGAAAGGAAAAAAGGTGGGAGACCTTAGCCTCATCCCCGTGGGTGAAATGCTGGCTGACCTTTTGGAACGGCCCATAAAATTTTCCCACGACTGCATCAGCGAGGACGCCCAGGAAGTCTCTCTGGGACTTAGCGCCGGGGAAGTGCACCTTTTAGAGAATCTCCGCTTCCATCCCGGGGAGACGGAGAATGATCCTAACTTCAGTTCCCAACTGGCCAAACACGGTCAGATTTTCATTAATGATGCTTTCGGGACGGCCCATCGCGCCCACGCCTCCAACGTGGGGGTTACGGCTCATTTTACCCGAAAAGGCATTGGTTCCCTCATTGAAAAAGAACTGCACTTTTTAAATCGAGCTATCCAAAACCCCCAGCAGCCTTTGGTCCTGGTATTGGGCGGGGCTAAACTGGGAACGAAACTCAAAATGATCGAGCGGTTCCTTTACGAAGCGGATACAATTCTCATCGGCGGTGGTATGGCCTTCACTTTTTTGAAAAGCCAGGGGAAAAATGTGGGGGGATCGTTGGTGGATGACACCCTCCTCTCCATTGCCCACGATATCCTGCGGTCCGCCCGGCAGAAGGGCCACGATTTACGCCTACCGAAAGACATTGTCGGCGCTCCCTCTCCAAAATCCCCCGATCAATCAAAACATTATCTCGCGGACCGGATTCCTTTCAACATAATGGGTCTGGATATCGGTCCTCTCACCGTGAATGATTTTCGCAAAGTTATCCTAAAAGGTAAGACAATCGTCTGGAATGGTCCCATGGGGGTCTTCGAAAAGCCCGGATTTGACCTGGGGACGCGGGAAGTCGCCGAGGCGTTGGCGCAGGCTCATGCCGCTGGTGCCGTAACAATCGTCGGGGGTGGTGACACGGCGGCGGCGGTTCGTAAATATAAATTTGTGGAAAACATGTCTCATATTTCAACCGGTGGGGGGGCGTCGCTGAAACTCCTCAGCGGGGAGCGCCTACCAGCCCTGGTTGCCCTGGAGCAATAACCATGTTAAATACCCCTATTGTTGCGGCCAACTGGAAGATGAATAAAACACCCCAGGAAGGCTACGCTTTCGTCAATAAAATCAGGAATATGCTGTTGGATATCCATAAGGTAAAGGTTATATTCTGCCCGCCTTTTACAGCGCTTTTTCACATGAATGCCCTCCTGGAAGAAACGCCCCACGCGTTGGGAGCCCAAAACGTTCATTGGGAACCGAAGGGAGCCTATACGGGGGAAATTGCCGTGGGTATGTTGGAAGCGTGTGGTGTGTCCTACGTGATCGTGGGCCATTCCGAGCGGCGACACATCTTTCAGGAATTAGATGACTGGATCAACGCCAAAGTCACCGCCGTTTTAAAAGGCGGCCTCACTCCTATCCTGTGTGTGGGGGAGACCCTCCAGGAACGGGAAAGTAGCCACACGGAGAAAATCCTGGAGCGCCAACTACGGAAAGGGTTAAAAGGACTTCCGCCGGGCTCTTTGGAAAAGATCATCATTGCTTACGAACCGGTTTGGGCCATTGGAACCGGCGTCAACGCCACTTGTGAGCAGGTTAAACAGGCCCATGAAACCATACGGAATCTCCTTCGTATGCAAGAGTCAGAGACAAAGGTTCACGCGGTACCGATCCTCTATGGCGGTTCGGTTAACGTAAGCAATGCCCGGGAACTTATTGCAACCTGGGGAGTGGACGGTTTTCTGATAGGCGGCGCCAGTTTAGAGGTATCATCGCTGGCGCGTATTATCCATATTGTAGAAAACAATTACACGAGGAAAACATGGTAGTCTTTTTCATTACGATCCATACATTGGTGAGTATACTGCTCATTGCGGTAATTTTGATGCAGGCCAGCCAGGGTGGGGGACTGGCGGGATCCATCGGTGGGGGCATGTCCAACGCCATCTTCGGAACTCGTGGCACGGCCACGATCCTGAGTAAAATCACTACGTGGCTGGCGGTGGCTTTCATGGCCCTGGCTATTTTAATCAGTCTATTCACCTCCCCAACCCAAGTTGAACCGGAATCCATTTTAAAGCAACAGGCTGAGACACACCCTATTGACTTACCGCTCCCCGCAACCAGCGAAGGAGTTAACCTCACGCAATGAAATTTGCCGAAGTGGTGGAACTGGTAGACACGCTATCTTGAGGGGGTAGTGCTCGTTAGAGTGTGCGGGTTCGAGTCCCGCCTTCGGCACCAATAAGGAGACGCATTCGATGAATAAAGCTAATCTATTAAAGGGGTTGCTGATCATTATGGTCGGTCTGGCCGCCCCCCTCCCCGCTAACCAAGCTTCCCATAAGGATACCTATAACCAGGCCAAGACCCTCCTGGACAAAGGTGATATCGACCAGGCCGAAACTCTCTTTTTAAAAGCCCTCGAAATGGATCCTACCTATACCCCGGCCATGATGGGCTTGACCACCGTCTATCTGCACCGTGGGGATATGGAGAAAACCCAGAAATATATTCGTCAGGCTATCGAGACCGAACCCGACAACATGGAGTATCGCGAGGAATTTGACCGGATCAACGAGATCAATACCTTGATGAACGACGGAATCCGGTCGATGAAATACGGCGACTTGCAACAGGCCTTCGAGACCTATCAATTAGTCCTGGAAAAATTCCCCTTCTTTCCCTTGGCACCTTATAACATGGGGTTGGTAAAGTTCCGTGAGCATGACTATGACGCTGCCGTGGCCTATTTTAAGAAGACGCTGGAATTGAATCCCGACTACGATAAGGCGTTGAAAGCCATCGCCAACGTGGCCCGAGATTCCTATAACGAAGCCAACAACCAATACCGCCGTGGCGATTTGGAAGGCGCTTTAAAAACCTATGAACATGTTCTGGAAATCGACCCTAATTATTACCAGGCCCATCACCAAATAGGGGTCATCCAAGCTAAGATGGGGAACGGTGACAAGGCTATCGAACACTACCAGAAGGCCCTAAACATTAACCCCAATTATTACAAGGGGTGGTTTGCCATGGGGTTAGCGAAAAAGAAGAATGGGGACTATGAAGGGGCTTTGGCGGCCTTCAACAAGGCGGTAGAGATCAATCCTGATTATTACAAAGCCTATGGTGGCATGGGCGACATCTACTTAGAACAAAAGGCTTACGACAAGATGATTACCGTTTACGAGAAGGCGGTCAAGGTGAATCCCAAGTACAGCAAAGGGTATTTAGGTTTGGGGATTGCGCTACGGGAGTTGGAACGCAAACAGGAGGCTGCCGAAAAAGTTGAACTGGCCGTTAAATACAAACCGAAATATGCCACCGCTTGGTACCACTTAGCCCGATTGTACAACGAACTCAACGATTGTGCCAACGCCCGTCGGGCCGCCTTAGAAGCCACGGAGTTGAGGTCAAATTTCGGGGGCGGGTGGCATGAGTTGGGAATCGCCGAATGGTGTGACGGTAAAGGGAACAAAGCCGCCGCCCTTAATGCGTTGGAGCACGGGCGAAAAGACCGCAAATGGCGGAAATCATGCGAATACGAAATCAATCGTATCAAGAACCCTGAGAAGTTCCGGGATTAATTTTTCCCTTTCCCGAACGGGAGTTAACACAATGATCAAAGCGGTCATTTTCGATCTGGACAATACCCTTTTGGATTTTATCAAGATGAAGCAGTATGCCGTGCGAGCAGCTATTACGGCCATGATTGAAGCCGGTTTGGAAGTCGCCGAAGAGGATGCCTACCGGGCCATTATTAACCTCTACGAAGAGAAGGGTTGGGAAAACCAGCAGGTATTCAACGACTTTCTGAACCAAACGATCGGTCGGGTAGACAACAAAATGTTGGCAGCGGGGATTGTGGCCTACCGTCGAGCCCGGGAGGCCAATTTGTTGGTCTATCCCAATGTCCTACGCACCCTGGTAGAATTGTTAAAAATGGGTGTCAAGTTAGCCGTGGTCTCCGACGCCCCTACGCGAGAAGCCTGGATGCGCATTTACTATCTCAACCTCCATCACATTTTTGATATTGTGCTTACCTATGACGATACCCACGCCCGGAAACCCTCCCCCATTCCTTTTGAAATGGCCCTAAAACGGTTGGAAATAAACCCCGAGGAGGCTTTGATGGTAGGGGATTGGCCCGAACGGGATGTGGTGGGCGCCAAACAGTTGGGAATTCGCACTATCTTCGCCCGCTACGGGGATACGTTTGGCACTAAAGAATCGGGAGCTGATTGGGACATCAACAACGTGCACGAGATCGTAAATATCATTCATGAAATCAACTCTGCATAATGTTTTCATCGGTTCCGATGTCGTTTCCGTCCAACGAATCGCCACTCTTTTAAACACTTACCCCCAACGCTTCAAACAACATATTTTCACCGACCGTGAAGTGTCTTATTGCGAAAATCACGCTACACCCGCTATCCACTACGCCGGACGCTTTGCTGCCAAAGAAGCCGTAAAAAAAGCGTTGCTTTCTTCTGAAAAATACGTGAACATTCCGCTCTGTGAGATTGAAGTTGTCAATCGTGACGCAGGTGCTCCTCATGTCAATTTGCTATTCACTGACGCTCATCATGTGGTCTGTAAAGTGTCCATCTCCCATACTGCTGAGATGGCCCTTGCTTTCGCCGTGATCGAGCTTATCTAATGCGACTGCTCACCCGCCACCAATCCCGAACCCTTGACAGAATAGCCATGACGGAGTATGGCGTACCGGGGATAGAACTCATGGGTAACGCCGGTAAAAAAGTGGCTGACACAGCCCAACAAATGGTAGCCGAAATCCCCGAACCGACCATCACGATCATTTGCGGCAAGGGAAACAACGGCGGGGACGGTTTTGCGGCGGCAGCCTTTTTGCAAGAGGCTGGTTTTACTCCCCGTATCTTGAGTCTGGTAAAAGGCGATTCCATCAAGGGTGATCCCCTGTATTACTACCAACAATGTTTACAAAAAGGCTTGAAAATCGAATTCCCAGAGGCTGTCCCTGATTCACCTTTACAAGGGGATTTAGTGATCGATGCTCTGTTAGGTACTGGCTTTCGAGGAGTTTTGCGGTCACCTCTGGACAACTGGATTCGCTGGATCAATAACGCCTCCCTTCCCGTGCTTGCCATAGACATTCCCTCGGGCCTGGATGCCGATACAGGACAAGTGAATCCCGTGGCCATCCGGGCGACGAAAACCGTAACGATGGGCTACTCCAAACTCGGGCTACATCTTAAACACGGAAAAACCTTAACTGGCGACGTCATTCCAGTGGACATCGGTTTTCCCAAACACATTACAATTCCAGGGATAAAATGGCGCCTGTTCGCGGAAGAAAAGGTGAAACAAGCCCTCTCTCCACTCGCGGTAGATACGTACAAGCATCGCCAGGGGAAAGTCCTCATCATCGCCGGCTCCCAGGGAATGACGGGTGCGGCGGTCCTGGCCACGTACGGGTCCTTACGCACCGGCGCGGGCCTGGTGGTCACGTGTGCTCCCTCGTCACTACACTCCATTTACGAAACGACCATTCGGGAAGGGCTTACCCAACCCTGTTCAGACCGGGGGAAAGGCTATTTCTGCACGTCAAGTATTGCGGAGATTCAGGCGAAATTAGAATGGTGTGATGCGGTGGCCATCGGTCCTGGGTTGGGAGCCCATCCGGAAACCCAGGTGTTCCTTGAGCAACTCCTACCCACCCTTAACAAACCTACCGTCATCGATGCCGACGGATTACGAGCTTTTCATAAGCAACATCTGGATTTTACGGCCTTGCAAATCCCCTTTGTCCTTACCCCTCACTGGGGTGAATGGTGTACCCTCGCTGGCGTACCCATTACTAAGATTCGGGATGCATTTCCCCAGGCCGTCGCCGCCTTCATGGAGCCGTTCCCCGGTGTGCTGGTGTTAAAAAACGCTCCCACGGTAACGTGTTATCAAGATTTAGCGGTGGTGAATCCCACGGGGAATCCCGGGCTGGCCACCGGAGGTACAGGGGACGTACTCACCGGGATGATTGTCACCTTTTTAGCCCAGGGGATAGACCCGTTCCTTGCCTCCCAGGTGGCGGTTTATTTGCACGGTAAAACGGCCAACGCCGTGGCCACGGCCCAAAGCCAACGGGGAATGTTGGCTTCCGATTTACTCACTTCCTTACCGGGGATATTACAACTCTATGACTAAAACCACCTTTCGCGCCCTTTTAGGAGCCTATTTGTTGTTAATCCTCGCCGTTTCCAGCATTCCCGGCCATTCGCTACCCAAGCTAACCATTTTTACTTTCGATAAGGTGTTGCATTTTTTCGAGTACTCCGTCTTAGGAATCCTGACCGTGAGGAGCCTCCCGCGTTATACCCTTGTCTGGATGACAGGGGCCGTTTTGGGAGGCATGTTATTCGGCGGTTTGGATGAGCTGTGGCAAACTCTAACCCCGGGCCGCTTCCCCAGCGGTTGGGACATGTTGGCCGATTGGGTCGGCCTTTGGGCGGGATTTATTACCACAGCCTATCTCCAAAAACAATTCGCATGATCGAGCATCTTACCATCAAAGATTTCGCCATCCTCGATTCTCTGGAGGTGGACTTTTTCCCCGGTTTAACGGTCATCACGGGTGAGACCGGTGCTGGCAAATCCATCCTGGTGAAAGCCATGAGCATCACTTTAGGCGCAAAACCCGTATCCACCGACGTGCGTAGCCAGCAAGCGCAAGCAGTTTTAGAGATCATCGCCCAACAACACTACTACCGAAGGATCATCAAGTCCAATGGCCGGGTTCGTTCTTTCATCGATGACGTACCGAAAAAGGAACGTCTCTACCGTCAACAGATCCACTCCCTGGCCGATTTCCACGGTCAACATGAACAACAGTACATCATGGACCCGAGGACGCACATCGATTTCCTGGACCGTTTCGCTCGCGGAAGTGAAAAGTTCGACGAATTGAAAGATGTTTACCAAGCGTTTGAACGGGCTAAAAAGCAACTTGCTGAAAAACGTACTCGTCTGGCGCAAGCCCAGGACCGTAAGGCTCTCTTACAATACCAGATGGCGGAGATTGACAGTGTGAATCCCCAGCCGGACGAGGATCACCTGTTAATGGAGGAGTATAAAAAATTGTCTCATATAGACGAACTTTTTGCCACCTTACAACAGCTTACCCAGGAACTTACTGAGGAAGACCAGTCTGTTTACCAGCGATTGGCCGCCGCCCGGGGAATGCTGGAACACCTGCGCCACGTGGACAAAAACCTCGTACCTTACCTGGATCAACTCCAGGAAGCCATGGAAATCCTTCAGGATATTGGTTTTGGGTTGACCCGCTACCAGGAAGACCTGAATAGGAATCCCCAACGCCTACAAGATTTGGAAGCCCGGATCCAGGCTCTGGAAGCGTTAAAAAGAAAATATGGTGGCAGTCTTGAATCCGTACTGAATTATCGGCATTCCTTGCAAGAAGAATCCACCTCTTTAAACACGCTTCAACAAACCATTGCACAAACCGAACAAGACATTGAGCGTTTAACGGCCGACTACCAGGAGTTGGCGGATGCTTTACACAGCCGACGGACGCGCTCCGCGGCGGTATTGAACCAGGCTATCGCCGCGGAAATGGAACACCTGCAAATGCCTGGAGCCCAGTTTAAAACGAAACTAACAGTGGAAACCGACCCCGATTCTCCAATTTCCCTGGACGGCGATCCCGTCCTCTACGGACCAAAAGGATACGACCAGGTAGAATTCTACTTATCGGCCAATCCCGGGGAACAGTTAAAACCCTTAGCGCAAATTGCTTCGGGAGGAGAAGTCTCCCGCATCATGCTGGCCATCAAGACCATTTTTCAGGATATGGACCCGGTTAACACCCTTATTTTCGACGAAATTGACACGGGCATCTCAGGGCAAGCCGCCGAACAAGTGGCCGCCAATCTCCAGAAGTTAGCCCAAACCAAGCAGGTGATTTGCGTTACCCACTTACCTCAGATTGCCTCCGTGGCCGATCATCACCTGCACCTTACGAAAACGGCCACCGCTGAGCACACGCTGGTTTCCGCCCGGTACCTGGAAAAAAAGGAACGGGTTCAGGCCATTGCCCAACTATTCAGTGGCCGTACCGTCACTATGGAATCTTTAGAAACAGCGAAGACATTCGTAGAGAGCGCGCATGGATAAACTGGTGATTATTGGCGGTGAGCCGCTGGCTGGTGAAGTAACCATTGGCGGCGCTAAAAACGCTGTCTTACCCATCATGGCTGCGGCCTTGTTGGCTCCGGGCAAAACGCGTCTACAACGGGTACCCGACCTCCGCGACACTCGTACCA
Organism: uncultured bacterium; assembly: GCA_964628055.1. Taxonomy (GTDB): domain Bacteria; phylum Fidelibacterota; class Marinisomatia; order Marinisomatales; family TCS56; genus CAZBEL01. Next base: position 20,304 of record CAZVNL010000026.1, read on the forward strand.
TGATCCGCTTATTAGAAATCATCGGGGCCAAAGTGACCTTCCAAAACCATGCGCTGGATATTGATTGTACTACCATCGACAACCCCGAAGCGCCGTACGAACTGGTGAAAACAATGCGGGCTTCTTTTTACGTCTTAGGTCCGCTCATTGCCCGCTGCGGTCGTGTGAAAGTCTCTTTGCCTGGCGGTTGCGCTTGGGGTCCCCGACCGGTGGACTTCCACTTGAAAGGGTTAGAATCCTTAGGGGCGAATATTCGCCTGGACCACGGGTACATCCTGGCCAAAGCGCAACGGCTAAAAGGCAATGAAATCCGGTTCGATTTCCCCTCCGTGGGGGCTACAGGCAACATTGTCATGGCCGCCGTCCTGGCCCAGGGAACGACCCACGTGGAAAACGCCGCCCGGGAACCGGAAATCGTCCAACTCTGCCAGGTCCTAAATCAAATGGGGGCCAATATCGAAGGAATAGGAACCGATACGTTGGTTATTGAAGGAACCGAGACACTTCACCCAACGCACGTCAACGTGATTCCCGATCGCATAGAAGCCGGGACATTCCTCATCGCCGGCGCCGCCCTGGGAGAAATCACCCTCGTGGGCGCGGAACCAAACCATCTCCATACCGTCATGGATAAGATCGAACAGACGGGAGCAACCCTCACGGTTACCAAAGACAAGATCGCCGTCACCAAAGCACCGACCCTCCGACCCGTGGACGTAACCACTGCCGTCTATCCCGGTTTCCCCACGGATTTACAGGCCCAATGGATTGCCCTCATGGCCATTGCCCAAGGCACGGCCGTCATTACTGATACGATCTACCACGACCGGTTCACCCATGTTCCCGAATTGGTCCGCCTGGGAGCCGATATTCGGCTGGAGAGCAACGTCGCTATTACCCGGGGCGTGGAGCATTTAGTGGGCGCGCCGGTGATGTCTACTGATATTCGCGCCAGCGCCTCTTTGATCTTAGCCGGTCTCATGGCCGAGGGGCGGACCGACATCAGCCGCGTTTACCATATCGATCGAGGCTACGAGCATATTGAAGATAAATTTCAGGCTCTGGGAGCCAAAATCTGGCGGGAATACGAATAGCAGTTTTTTTTCCGTGTGAGGAGTATTACCTTCAAACCCATCCGTTTTCAAGGAAAAGGATAAACTATGAAAATCGTAATTATTGGTGTCGGTGAGGTCGGTTTTCAAACGGCAAAGGCCCTTAGCGAGGACAACCACGACATCACGGCGGTGGACCTTGATCCTGAGAAAGTGCGCCGGGCTTCGGAAAACCTGGACGTTATCGTCGTTGAAGGGAACGGGGCCAGCCCAAAGACCCTCCACAAGGCACGTGTGGAAGACGCCGACTACGTTTTATGTCTCACCCGGGTAGACGAAGTCAATCTCATCGCAGCTCAACAAGCCCACGTATTGGGAGCCCGGAAAATCATCGCCCGGCTCCGCAATCAACAATACACCGCCCGTGATTCCATTGTCCGACCGGAAAAATTCGGGGTAAACCTAGTCATCCATCCAGAGAAAGAGGCCCGCCAGGAAATCATCCGCCTGGTACGCCATCCCTACGCCACTCAGGTCATGGACTTTGAAGACGGCCGTATGCTAATGATCGGTCTTCGTCTCAACGAAAACTGCAACCGCATCATCGGAAATAGTGTCCGGGATTTATGTGAGAGTGTGGTAGACTACAAATTCGGCATCATTGCTGTACAACGAGGCCGTGAAACAACCGTACCCTGGGGAGACTTTGTCTTCGAAAAGGAGGATACCGTATACTTCATCATCAAAACCAAGCAAGTTGACAAATTAATGGAGTTGCTGGGTAAAACACCTTCTAAAACACGACGGGTCATGGTCCTGGGCGGCAGTAAAATTGGGCGCTCCATCGTGGAAGAACTACAACATGAAATGAACGTTCGTCTGGTGGAAATCAACCGGGAAAAAGCCGAAATGATCGCCAACCAGATGGAGAATACCCTGGTTATCAACGCCAATGGGGCTGATATTGAATTTTTAAAATCGGAAAATATCCAGGAAGTGGATAGTTTCATTGCCGTCACCAGCAAAGAAGAAAAGAATCTCTTATCCGGGTTACTGGCCCATCACCTTGGAGTGAAACAAACGATCATCCACATTACCACCACGGAGTATTTACCCATCATCCAGGAAATTGGCATTGGCGCAGCCATTAGTAAAAACATGTCCACGGTGAATACGATTCTGCGGGAGATACGAAGTGATCTTTCGGAGACTTCCGTGGCCACTTTCCAGGAAATCGACGTGGACGTACTTGAGTTACAGCCGGAAGTGGGGAGTCGTGTAACTCAAGCTCCCCTTTCGGAAGTGGCGTTTCCTAAAGATAGCATCATTGGCGTTATCAACCACCACGGTTATCTCAGTATCGCTAGGGGAAATTCCCAGTTAACCAGTGAGGATACCGTGTTGGTCTTCGCCAAAAACCACGTCATTCAGAAGGTCCAAAAGCTCTTCCGCGCTTAATGAACATTAAACCCGTTCTGAATATCCTTAGCGCATTACTGACGCTATTAGGACTCACGATGATCGTCCCTCTGGCGATCGCTTTTTTTTCCGGGGAACCCACCGTCCATGTGCTCCTGTTAACGACGTTAGGGACAATCGTCATTGGATTGCCCATCTGGCTTTTCACGCGGAAACACCGTTCATTAACCAACCGTGACGGCTTCGCCATTGTCACCTTCTCGTGGATTCTCACGGCTTTTGTGGGGGCCTTGCCCTTCTATTTAACAGGAGTAATCCCGAATATCACCGATGCTTTTTTCGAAGCCATGTCGGGGGTCACCACCACCGGTGCTTCCATTTTAGGCAACTCGGTAACGCTTAGTCATCTGCCCAATGGAATTGAAAGTCTACCCCGTAGCATGCTCTACTGGCGCTCTTTCATCCAGTGGATTGGGGGTATGGGAATCATCGTCTTTTACATCGCCATACTTCCCCTCTTAGGTGTGGGGGGCGTCCAGCTTTTCCGGGCGGAAGTCCCCGGTCCCGTCGCCGATAAAATCCGACCCCGCGTCCGGGAAACAGCGAAAGCGCTCTGGTTGGTTTATGTAGGTATCACAGGGGTGGAAATTCTGCTCTTACATATCGGGGGTATGGAGTGGTTCGATGCTATCTGCCACGGTTTCACAACCATGCCAACGGGGGGCTTTTCCACTAAAAACGCCAGCATCGGACACTTTGAAAGCGGCTTTATCCACTATGTAATTATCCTTTTCATGCTTCTGGCAGGGATCAATTTTTCATTGCATTTCAAGGCCCTCACCGGCGACGTGAAATCCTATTTTCGCGATAGGGAATTTTTAGGCTACATTACCATTGCGGCAGTAGTTACCGGCATAATTTTTATCACCCGTACCACGGAAACGGGCCAGTTTTCGGAGAAACATTTCCGGGAAGCGCTGTTTCAGACGGTGTCCATCCTCACTACCACAGGTTACACCACGGCAGACTATGAAATCTGGTCGGTTATAGCTCAGTTTCTCATCCTGGCCATGATGTTCATTGGCGGTATGGGCGGTTCCACAGGAGGCGGGATGAAGATTATCCGGTTTTTACTATTAATCAAGTATGCCTCTTTAGAAACGCGGCGCATGCTCCATGCCCACGCCATCATTCCCATACGGATCGGCAACCGCTACATCAGCGAGGATGTGATCCGCAATACCATGGGGTTCTTTTTAATCTACCTCTCTATTTTCGTTCTGGCTACCCTTTTGCTCACGGCCATGAACATCAATTTGGAATCGGCCATGGGGGCTGCCGCTTCGGCCCTGGGGAACATCGGCCCCGGACTGGGAGATTTTGGCCCAATGGATAATTATGCCTTGTTACCGGCGACGGGTAAGTGGATCCTCTCCTTCTGCATGCTCCTGGGGCGCCTGGAATTGTTCACGGTCATGGTCATGTTCAGCCGTTCGTTCTGGAAATAAACCGGAAAAAGGGAAGCAAAATGCCATTAGTTCTAACTACTACAGAAAACCACATCGCCACCGTCACGATTAACCGGTCGGAAGCGCTCAACGCTATGAACCTATCACTGGTCAAGGCGCTCCTAGAAGCGTTGGACGCATTCATTGACGACGATCAAGTGGGAGTCATCATACTCACCGGGAGTGGCGACCGGGCTTTTGTGGCCGGGGCCGATATTAAAGCCCTGCAAACCATGGATAAAGATGCCGCTTACCAGTTCGGTGAAATGGGACAATATTTAATGCAAACAATTGCCGATGCTCCTAAACCAGTTATTGCAGCGGTGAATGGTTTTGCCCTGGGTGGGGGTTGCGAAATCTGTTTAGCCTGTCACCTGAGGATTGCCAGCACCTCGGCTCGTTTCGCCCAACCTGAAGTTCACCTGGGCATTATCCCCGGTTGGGGTGGAACCCAGCGTCTCCCCCACTTGGTGGGCTTGGGTTTAGCCTACGAGCTTATCCTGTCTGGCCGCATGATTGACACCGATGAAGCATATCGCATCGGACTGGTGAATGCGGTAGTGCCCCCGGAGGAACTCCTCACGGCAGCTCAAAAAATGGCCAAATCCATCCTGGCCAACGGTCCCCAGGCCGTTGCCCAAGCCATGCGTTGCATTCGCGAAGGGATCAATCGTGACCTGGCGAGCGGCTTGCAGTTAGAGCTTACGACGTTCAGCGAGCTGTTCACCACTGCAGAGACCCAGGAAGGACTCACCGCTTTCGTGGAAAAACGGAAACCCCGGTTTCGATAAACCATTCGTAAACAGAGAACTTACCGTTGACCTACTCCCACCTTGTTAACAAGATTAACTCAATCCCATCTCCCCGCTCCCTTTGTTAACATCCAACCATGGCCCGGTTTGTTATCTTAGCCATTGATACCTTCGATTACCTGCTGTGTAAAACGGGTAATATGCTTATCCGCTACCGTCCTTCCGAGGTGGTGGCTGTCATTGACCCTTCGAAGGCCGGAAAAACAGCCCAGGAAGTGTTAGGGTACGGGGGTCCGATCCCCGTCGTGGCAAATTTTCAAAAAGCTGCGGACTTTTCCCCTGATACCCTGGTGATTGGGAATGCGCCCCAGGGAGGCTTCATTAACACCGTCGTACGGAAAGAGCTCCTTGCCGCCATTTGCGGGGGATGTAACATCATTAACGGCATGCATCAGTTTTTGAACGATGACCCGGAAATGCGAAAATTAGCAAAACACTACCAGCTGCAACTGACCGACCTTCGCCGACCCCCGGAAATACGGCATTTCCCCAAGGGAAGTTGGCAAAACCGGAAAATTCCCGTGTTGTTAGTCACCGGCACCGACTGTGACACGGGTAAAATGACCACGGCTTGGGAATTGAACCAACGCTTGACCTCCCGGGGCTGGCGGCCCTACTTCGTGGGTACGGGACAGACAGGTATTTTACTTTCCGGGCATGGTGTTCCTATCGATGCCGTGGTGGCCGATTTTATGGCCGGGGAAATAGAGCACGTCCTGGACCAGGCTGGTGAGGCTGACGTCATTATTGTAGAGGGCCAGGGTAGTTTAACCAACATGTATTACTCCGGGGTGACCCTGGGGATCCTCCACGGTTGCATGCCCGATTTCCTCATTATGACCCATGAACCAAACCGTAAACTCGACGTGACCGATTACCCCATGGTGGACTTGAAAGTGAGTATGGATTTGCATGTTAAATTAATGCAGCCCTTTAAACCCTCGCGCTTCCTGGGGGTGAATCTCCTGACCTTGCGGGATTCTGAGCCGGTCACTCGGCGCACGATCCGCAATCTGGAAAATACCCTGGGACTCCCGGTAACCGATTTAATCAGATTTGGCGACGGCACATTACTCACCTCAATTGAAAATGCGCTCAAACAATGGACCTGACCTACACGAGCTACGACCTTCATTGCACCCACCCCTTCGGAATTTCACGGAGTGTCCATGATATTTACACTGTCGTCTACCTTTATCTGGAGCATGAGGGTATCCTGGGTAGAGGTGAAGCCGCATCTTCCGCCCGCTATGGCGAAAACAGCGAGCGGATCTTAGCCCGATTGCAACAGGTAATCCGGTTACCGGCCACTATGGGAAGCCCTCCGGAAATGGAAGGGCAACTCCTATCACAACTGGGAGGTATCAAATCCCTCGAAGCTGCCTTCAGCATGGCCATACTGGATTGGTGGACCCAGAAGCTAGGGCAACCGTTGCACCAGTATTTTGACGTCGATCCCAATGGGACTCCGGTAACATCCTTTACCATTGCCTTAGGGGAGTTATCGCTATTAGAACAAAAAATTGAGGAGGCGTCCCCCTATAAAATTTTAAAGGTGAAATTGGGAACGGACCACGACCGGGAGATCATCAAAGCTATTCGAGCACTTACTGATAAACCCATCCGCGTGGATGCGAACGAGGGGTGGGACTTCCCTACGGCGGAAGAGATGTGCCGTTGGCTGGCCGGGCAAAACGTAGAATTTGTTGAGCAACCCTTTCCAGCGGCAAAACTGAATCAAACGGCCATCTTGAAAACGATCTCCCCCCTGCCCATTTTCGCCGACGAAAACTCCCTAACCGCCGCGGATATTCCGCGCATCGCCCACGCTTTCGATGGTATTAATATCAAACTCATGAAATGTGGCAGCTTATTCGAGGCTCGGAAAATGATCCAGTTAGCTCGTGAATATGATTTAAAAATCATGTTGGGTTGCATGGTGGAATCCTCAGTAGGTATTACCGCTGCTGCTCACCTGTCAACCTTAGTGGACTACGCCGATCTGGATGGCAACCTACTCATCACCAACGACCCCTACCAGGGTGTGATGGTGCACAAAGGCCGTCTCCAGTTACCGAGATCAGCGGGATTGGGAATAACCTTGAAAGAACCGTATTCAGAAGTAAAAGGTTTACGATGAAAATACTGGGTATTGAACATATTGGGATTGCTGTGGAATCATTAGCGCAACGAGGACCCTTTTGGGAACACATCCTAAACCTACCCTGCACCGGGGTCGAGGAAGTAAACGAACAAGGGGTTAAAACGGCCATTTACCAGGCCGGGAAAGATAAAATCGAACTCCTGGAGAGTCTTTACCCAGAATCTTCCCTCGCTAAATTTATCAATCGACGGGGAGCGGGAATCCATCACATCTGTTTGGAGGTGGAGGACCTCCAGGAAGCTATCCAAGAGTTAAAGGAAGCCCAAATCCAGGTTATCAACGAAGTCCCGGCGAAAGGTGTGGAAGGACATCTCGTGGCGTTTATCCATCCCCGGAGTACGGGAGGAATCCTGGTGGAACTGACGCAAAAAACGTCACCGAAGCACTAACGTCCACCGGCAGTTAAAAGACATCAACCAACTTCGGTTTAGGGAGTCCAATTGGAAAAAATTTTTATTATCCTGTTCCTTTCCCTGTTTTCTTTTCATTGTACCCTATTCCCCCTGCGTCCCCAGCCAAAACTATTAGAGCTGGAAATGGTGTTCGTCCCCCGGGGTACCTTTAATATGGGAGACTTCTACGAACATCAGGATCAGGATGCCCTACCGGTTCATACAGTTACCATGCCTGATTTTTATCTTTCAAAATACGAGATCACTTACGCCCAGTATGATCGCTTTGCTATGCTCAAAGGCTACCCTTTGCCGGAGGATGATAACCACAGTCGTGGAGATCGTGCGGTGGTCAATATCACCTGGGATGAAGCCAAAGCCTTTTGTGAATGTTACGGTTACCGGTTACCTACGGAGAGGGAGTGGGAGTATGCCGCTCGCAGTGGCGGGAAAGAAGAATTATTCCCTGGAACCAATGATTTACAGGAAGTGGATGACTACGTCCGTTCTGCTTACAACAGTCTGAACTATTCCTTTTATGTAGGTTTTAAAAAGCCCAACGCCCTGGGACTTTACGACATGGGAGGCAATGTATTTGAATGGATCGGTGATTTTTACGCCAAATATCCAGAGGATGGTAGTGAACCAGAGTGGACCGACCTGAAGACGACCAAGGTAAGAATCATTCGGGGAGGTAGTTTTAAGACGCCCGTGCATTACACGTACACCCGCACGGCCACTTATCGGGATTTTCCCTCGCCGACGGTTGGCTTCCGTTGTGTTAAGCCGGTGACTATTAAAGAATAGTACCACTATTTCGAGTAAGGGAGTACCAAGTATTTACATCGGGGGATTATCGTACTTTTTCGTCAGTCTCTTGGCTTTTGCCTTTCAGTCCTCACCTGAATCCTCCCCAAGGTGGGGAGACCTTTTTGACCGTGAAAACTCCACTCCTTCGGTCGGGTTTAAACGAATTCTGAATGTCGAACAAGGAATTTCGAATGACGAAGTGAAAAAGTTGTGACACTTTAAGAACGTTGGAAATTTTCAGCATTCGAAATTCCTTGTTCGACATTTCCTCTTTTGAAATACTATTGTTTTATTCTGTTACCCGGGATCGGGAGATCCCGGGGGAGCTTGGGTTAAGGAGAGTTTTTCTCTTTCCCATCCTGTATGGCGAAACGAAAAAGAGGGTCTCTTAACCTCAACTTATACCTCTACCTTAGCCTCAACATTAACCTCAGCCGTCGTAATTCAATCCTCGCCTAAAGACTCCTCTCGGTGAGGATCTCCCGCTCCCGACCTTTTTTATTTCAACAACACCAGCTTCCGGGTCTGGGTATAGGTTTGATTACTCGTTGTAGAACGTGCCGATAACCGATAGAGGTACATTCCTGAAGGTAGGGGATTACCCCGGTTATCTTTCCCATTCCAACGGATGTGATGGATACCCTCTGGTTGCACCCTGTTTACCAGTTCCGCCACCTCCCGACCCAATAGATCAAAGATGGTTAGTCTTACTACACTCAATTCAGGTAGTTCATAAACAACGGTAGTGGTGGGATTGAAAGGATTAGGATAGTTCTGACGCAAAACATAACGATTTGGAATAATAGGAACGTTTGGACTGGAAACACTCCCATTCAACAATAACTTCATCGCCGCCAGGGTCCCAAAACTGGTCCGACGGTAGCGGGTGACTAACTCCTGGTAGGTCTGCACCGCCCCCAACGGTAAGGCCTGTATCTGGGGTGTATCCGCCCGGCGCTTGCCCAAGATACCCCCGGTAAGCTCCTGGATAAGCGCCTCTTCATATAACAACTTGGGGATTAACTCATCATTGGGATACTGGGTCTTGAGCCAATCAATCTCCGCCTGGGCCTCATCCAGGTCATTGGTCCCATTCCTGACAATCCGCTGGGTGGCTTCCATAGACCGGGCGTACTTCTCCACCGTGGTCCCGGGATAGTCCGCCCCCAAGGTTTCCAACGCATTAATAAATTCATTAGGCTGGTTCAAGGCCTGGTAACAACGGGCCAAACCGGCCAACGCCCAGATGACATTGTCACTATCGGGATTCTCCTCAATGACACCATTGTAACCGTCCATTGCCAGGGTGTATTCACCTTCTAATTCTAATTCCACCAGGTCGGGGTACAGCGTATCATCCCCGGGAATGCTGAAGGCCCCCACGGCATCTACTACTGTAGGGACATAGTGCACATAGTTCGTAGCCCCGCCCAATACCGGGGAATAGTTACTGCAGGGATAACCCGGAGACGGCGCGGCATTCCAGTTGTTAACGGCAGCATAGATGTCTAACCCGCTGGAATTCTGTACGTCTATATCAGCCCCGTTGCCGTAGACCCGGTTCCACCCAGTGCGTTCCGGGTATTCAAAGAAATAGTTCCCAGCGGGATCGGTTCCCATCTCCAGGTCATACCCCACCAGGGGCTGGGTGGCCCCGTTGATGAAGATCCCCGTTCCATTATTGTATATCCAGTTATTAGTATAGTCACAGTCTTCCAAGTCTAGTAACCCGGACTGCAAGTTAGGACGACTCTCGGCGGTGGCCGTGATGGCCACCTGGTTATTGTAAAAGGTGTTCCGCCGGACAACGGGCGTGGAACGGTAATTGGTGAGTAGCCCCACATCGTTATCGTGAAACACGCAGTTGGTTATTGTGGGCGTAACCTCCACCCCGCTGATGAACAGCGCCGGGAGTTCCCCCTGGGTAGGATCGGAATGATGGGCGTTTTTAAATGTCGCTTGACTGATGGAAAGGTCTTGGTAGACGATGACCGGGAAGGCATCGAAAGTCGTGTTCTGGATAATGCTGCCACTACCGCAATCGGCCAGGTACAAGCCCAGCAAGCGACTGCCCTGAAAACTGGCGTCGGTGATGGTAATATCCGCAGGGGTATTGACCACCAGTCCCATCCAGTCCACACCGGGAACTTCCCCTGAAAAGAAAGCCCCGTCTATATTCAGGTCACCTTCAATCATGAGGTATTTGTCCGGCGCTACCTTTACCTGGGTGCCGGGTAGAATAGTGAGACTACCCCCGGCCGAACCGATAGTCAGGTCAGCGGTAATGTGAATCGTTCCACCTGCCCAAACCACGGCTTCGTTGATAGTGCCGGAATAATATAGATAGGGATAAGCACCTATGTCCAACCGGGTCCCATCTACATCCTGATCATCGGGATCATTATCCCAATTAATACCATCATCGTCTAAATCAGGATCACCCTTGTCTATTACCGGGCTGTTGCTGGTGAACGTATAGTCTCCGTTAGCATAATCCTGGAATAGAGGATCCTGATTCAATAGCCAGTTTGCGATAATTTCTCTGTCAAAGTCTGAACCATTATTTTCAAAACCATAGGAATTATTATATCCCAAGGCTACGGTTGACCAACTGTCAATAGAATAGTCAAAACAAATGGTCCCGATCTGGCCGGTATTGTGATAGTAAAGGATGTTATTGCGCATATCCAGGGTGTTGGTTCCACTGGTGGTATTACAGGAGGCTCTGACACCGGTCTGAAAATCCACAATGGTATTATTGCGGATGGTAACCGTATTACCGGAACCTTGAGTAACATAGCAATCAATGCCAATGCTGCCTGGAGATTGACTACCGGTGAACTCACAATTGGCAATGTAGGCCGTAGCGTAGGAATTAACTTCAATAGCTCCATCGGGAATATTAGTAAAGCGGCAGTTGGTAATATTGGCCTGACCATTGTACACATAGACTGCCCATCCGGTAAAAGCATACGCCGTATGATCAAAATGCACATAATCCAGGGTAACACTGCCACCATTGTCTACATAGATACCACCGATATCATTGGTAGAACCGGAACCGGGACCGAAAGTAATGGGGTACTGCACGGTGCCGCTCATGACCAGGTTCCCCTCAACATAGAACCTAAAGTCAGTTACGGTGTTATCCCATTGGTAGGTTCCACCGGCGGGAATGGTGACCGTTTCATCGCTTTGAATAATAACCTCCCGCCCCGGCGCCGTCAGGGCGCTGACATAATTGGCAGTTATGGTTACCGGCGACCCCACATCATGAAACACTACGGAGGTGGTTCGGGCATTGCTGTTTAAAGTAGCCCCGTCCGGCGGCGAAACCGTCCAACCATCAAAAACGTAGATGTCACTCTGAGTTACCTGTCCCACCGACGGCGCCCGGAGAGAGTAGTAGGGTTTATCTGGTTCATTATTAGGGTTTTGATTCAGGAACACCTGGTACTGGCCGGGTTGTGATACTGTATGAAATACCGGAGGATCATGCTGTTGATCGATCGCAGGGTCTACCCACCAAGGGTCTTTAATCTCCGTTACAAATGTTCCAATATTAGTATTAATAGTGACATTTTCAACCACTTCATACATGGCATATTTACCGGTTTCAAAGAAACTGGGACTAAAATCATTGCTCAGTAAATATGAGGTTTCCAATTGATTCCAATGATGATGTTGATAGTCATCGACAGCCATATTATAATTATAATCATCATACCTTCTTGGCAATGTTTCTACACTATAATTATCACCGATAGTAAGAGTACGTTGTGTACCAGAGGTGATCGTTTCCGTGGCACTAGTTGTATTATTAGTCAATTCCAGATCACCGCCAGCATTCTCATCAACAACCATATTTTTAAAATTGTATAATGTACCATTTGGGAAGCCTATTTCATATAACCGGACATCCGTGTCATTATATGAGTCGAAATATACCGTTGAAACGAATAACTTAGTAGTGTTAGCATCGACAACTACCTTTGAGTGAATAGGACGTCCAAAGTATGATAAAAAACCATCATTATCTAACTTACCTACATCTATTTCTATCGGACTATTTCCAAAATTCCCTTCTGCTGCAGAATACCCTAGAATACTCAAATAAACATGGTTTGTCTGCTGGGAATCATCAAAGGAATAATACGATAAGAAAAAATTACCACTGTTTATATCAGCTGATAGGTATGGGTAGGTCATTTGAACGGTATTGTTAAAAACCTTTTCAGGGGTTGACCAAGTGGAACTGGCATTATCCAAAATGCTATAAAATAGACTCCACAAACCTGTATCATTATCATAATCTGAAAACACTATCATTAGAATTCCGGAGTTTCCATTGTATGCAATTGTAGGTGGTGCCGCCTTAAGCAATTTTCTATTCCAGATATTATTATCCTGAGTCAAACTAGAGATAACAACTTCATTTTCACCATATTTCCGGGCTTTCAAATTATTTCCTACGCGATAACAGAAATATGGATTGCCAGCATCACCTATAGTCAGATCAAAAGTAGCTCCTTGATATATATTATTAGAAGAAACAACCGTGTACCCATTACTAGGTGTATAGGTTCCGTTGGAATTACGTTTGAAATATCTCAACTCCCTAGTTCCGGAGTAGTTCGACACACTAAGAAAGTGGATCTCATCGCCCGCCGCATTATCCATATAAGAAGTGTGTGCAAAAGAAGGACCTAAAGAATTTTCTTCCTGCCAGCTTCCCGTATTCGGATCTAGGAAGGTATACCAACCACCCTCTGACATGTAGTTACTGTAATCGAAATCCTTTTTCCACCGAAATGATAATATTCTATTTGTACCTATATAGTGCATTTGAGCCTCAAGAAATTCTCCTGAACTATAGGGGGAAATATTATCAGTTGTCCAATATGGGTTATCTTCATAAGCATATTTTATTCTTGGACTAAATATGCTGTTACTACCCAACCTGGTGAAGCAAAGTCCTAAATTGTTGTCATTGTCGATAACAAAATAAGGGTCTACCTCCTCACCCGTGATTGTTTGATCCTGTTCAAAGCTTTGGAATTTCAATTGCGGTGTTTGAGGATACAGGATTGTAAGGGTGATTATCACAACAAATAGATTTTCCAACGTTGTAATTTTCATGACATTCTCCTTTTTGCTTTAGTCCTGCCATGAAGGTAAAATTCATCATGGCAAATGACTGGTTTCTGGTTATTTGCTATCTGGGGCTTGCGGTTTTGTAAATCGGTTACTTGCAAGCCCCATTCCTTATTGAATTTCACCTATCTCATTAACGATACC
>CAZVNL010000027.1:0-4583 GCA_964628055.1 uncultured bacterium
GGACTCATAATCCGTTGGTTCGGGGTTCGAATCCCTGCGGGCCCACAGCCTAAAGCTGAACGCTACCTTTCTACTTACATAGTGTTGTTTACTTAAGTATTAGGGGGAGAGTAGCGAGCATATTTTACCTCATAACTTCAGGTGCTTTTAAAATTATCCCCCCCCCCATATGAATCAGGAGCTTGTCAACCGGGGGTAGTAACTATGACGAAGCTTACGCCAATTGATATAAAAAGGCACTAACGGGAACAATCACCGAGTGTTTGTTGGTAAAATAATCGGCGTCGATATAGGGCAGCGCAAAGGATACTTGGAAGGCGCGCCCGACACCTGTTTTGTTGAAATAATAAAATAGGTTGTTATCAATTTATGGAGCTTGATTGGACTTATGACTACGTATAACGACGAAATCTACCTCTCTCTGTTCTTTATCACGCAGGAAGTACAGGCCATATTCACCGAATCTATTATCATTCCACCAAGGCATCGCTTTTAGTAAATGTGAGGCAACAAAATTCGCCACCTTCGCCCCGTGATCGGAGATGATTGACCAATCCCACAGATAAGTTTTAGGTTGTTTCAAAAGCGATCTTGGTATATTGGTTGACCACGGTTGGATCGTAAATAAATAGTACATTGATTCGAGGATTTTGATCCAGCGGCGGATGGCATCAACCGACACACGCACTTTTTTGGCCAAGTTCGAATAATTAACCAATTTACCAGCCTAATGCCTAAGAAGAGTCGCAAGGAACTCTATTTAGGGAATTTCTTGAACGCGAGTTACGTCGCGCAGGTCTTCGCGAAACAATAATAGGGGACGCAAACATTCCCACCGGACGTTAAAATGCCGGTTTTTCTTAAGAAATGGCTTGGGGAAACCACCGTAAAATAAAAGTTCACTTAAAGAGTCTTGATCTAGCGGTTGTGGTTTTTGAATTTCACAATCTTTTAGAAATGGTTGTGCGATTTCCCTAATTGACAGGGGATGGAGGTGATAAAGGAAATAGAGCCCAATGAGGCTATCACCGCCACGTTGATAAATATCCAGCTGTGAACTGCCAGTCACAATGATTTTTAAACGCGGACTATCTACGTCAAACAAACCCCTTAGAAAATCTTTCCATTGGGAATATTTATGGATTTCATCAAATACTATAACAGTCGCTTCCTCTAAAAGAAGGTGCAAGCCTACTTCGTTGACAATTCTTTCTGGTCCCTCGATAGTCAGGGAGCGATGATCCTGGTTGTCCAATTAAAGTAATGGTGTTCCGAAGATAGACTTGTACACAGGGTCGTTTTACCTACCTGCCGTGGTCCCACCATAAAACCCATTGGCTGGTGCTGGTCCCAATGCTTTTCAATAATAGGTAAATGGGATCGTTTCAGCATGGAAGTAGTTGGAATAAACTAACGGCGTAAAAACAAGACTAATTTACGGTACATCGTAAAATAGTCGCGACCAATTTACGACGTTACGTATATTGGTTGAACAGGAATCACCAATTACCATCTATAGCCCACCTGTTTCGCCTAACCACCGATACGGCTTCATATAACAAATTCATACTCTACTTCCCCAAATTGGCTTAGTAATTTGATGTAAATTGGTTAAGTCAGTTAAGAAAACAAGGCACCATTCGTCGCCACCTTCCCAAGGTATTTCCCTCCGCTTATGAGTAAATTTATACCATGATTGGTGGACCTGCACAATACGCTACCTGATGATGGAAACCATCCATGGTGCATTTCTGGAACAAAATTGAAATAAAATTCATCCTCCTGGCCACCAGCGCCATCATATTGGGAGCGCTTATTATCAATACAATAATCTATTCTCATGAGTATAACGAACACTACGAACTGGCGGAACTGAGGACCACTTTACTCAGCCGTACGATTCTCAATATCACTCTGAATCACCTCCCCGTTACATCTCAATGGAAGGAGCAAGCAGATACCGTTTTAAGTACCCTGTTTCGTGAATTGACCGCTATCCCCGAACGATTACCCTGGGGCGTACTGGCTTACGATGATAACCAGACATCCTTTTTCCATATTGGTGATTCATCGCTTGTGGCTGCCACTTTGCAGCACCTATCCATTTTTAAAATCAACCAAGATACTACTATAACAGTAGCGACTACCAACCCCGATGAAAAAATTTCCATTTCTACGGTCATTCTTAAAAATAACCAAACTGTTTTGGGCTTTCTCGCCCTGGCTACCCGTTATCAGGTGAGCAAACTGGGACTCCGAATACTGTTGAAAAAATTAGTGACCATAACCCTAGTCACCGTGCTTTTTTCTATTCTCTTAGCCACCTTGGTAGCACGCAAACTGGCTGCTCCCATTAAAGACCTGGCCCTGGAAATGGAACGCATCGAATCCCCTGATTACAACACGCACTTGGTGAAAAATCGCCGGGACGAGCTGGGAACCCTGCAAGAACAATTCCTGCAAATGCTCCAGCGCCTGAAGCAGTCCGAACAAAAAGAAGAACATGCCCGTAAAGCGTTGATCCAGGCCGAAAAGATGACCTCCATTGGTACTTTGGCTTCCGGGATCGCTCACGAAATCAACAATCCTCTCTCCGGACTCATGCAAAGCGTGGGACGGATTAAAGCCCACCCGGAGAATGTCCCCCAAACGAAAAAATACATTTCCCTCATCTACAATTCCCTCCTGCATATCAAACAGGTGGTACACAACCTCCTGGACTTTTCCAAACAGAGAGAGTTGAGCCTCAAGGCAATTAACGTAAACGATGTCCTCCTGGATGCAGTCAATATGTTAAAATACCAGCTCAACAAGGCTCGAATCAAAGTGGAAACGCACCTCTCATCGAACTCACGGGACATCCAGGGGGATATATTTTACCTGAAACAGGTTTTCGTAAACCTCATCCTCAACGCCATTGATGCCATGCCTGAGGGAGGCACGTTAACCCTTTATTCCCGCGACGAAGGGGACCGCACCGTCATCGAGATCGTGGATACTGGGGAAGGGATAAAGCCCCGGGATTTGGCCAAGGTTTTCGATCCCTTCTTTACCACCAAGGGGGAGGGCAAGGGAACGGGGTTGGGTCTTTCCATCTGCTATTCCATCATTCAGGAACACCATGGCGATATTACCATCTCCAGTGCTGTGAACTCTGGCACAAAAGTTGCTTTTACTTTACCGCACGCTTGACGGGCATATAATCCATGAAAATACTAGTCGTAGACGATGAAAAACTGTTCCGGGTCTCCCTCTGCGATGATCTAAGCGAAGCGGGGTTCCAGACGTACGGGGTGGGGAGTGCCGAGGAAGCTCAAGAAGAATTGAACCGGAATACCTACGATACCGTCCTCACGGATCTGCGTCTTCCCCAGCAGGATGGGGTGGCTCTATTGAACTGGATTCGGGAAAACCATCCGAACATCACCGTCATCGTAATGACCGCCTACGCTACTGTCCAAACCGCGGTGAAGGCCATCAAAGCGGGAGCCTACGATTACATCTCTAAACCCTTCAGTTCCGAAGAGCTATTTCTTACTCTCAGGCGTATCGAACAGTATCAACAGGTCTTGCAGGAGAACATCAAATTAAAACGTCAGCTCAAAGACCAGTACCGGTTTGATAACCTCATTGGCAAGAGCAAGGCCATGGAGGATATTTTCCGTCTCATCGATGTAGTGGCCAGTTCTGACAGCTCGGTTCTTATTTCCGGTGAAACGGGTACGGGCAAAGAGATGATCGCCAACGCCATTCATTATCACAGTCCGCGGGCGAAAGGCCCCTACGTGAAAGCGAGCTGCGCAGTTATTGCCAAAGACCTGTTAGAGAGTGAGCTTTTCGGTCATGTAAAGGGCGCCTTCACCGGAGCCATTCGGGAGAAGAAAGGCCGTTTCGAAGCCGCCACGGGGGGCACCATTTTACTGGACGATGTGGATGATATCCCCATTGATCTTCAGGTAAAATTACTCCGCGTCTTAGAAGAACACCGCATCGAGAAAGTGGGCGGGTCCCAACCCATCGACGTTGATATTCGGGTCATCGCCGCCACCAAGGTAAATCTGCGAAAGTTAACGGAAAAGGGGAAGTTCCGCCAGGATTTATACTACCGTCTAAATGTAGTTCCCATCCACATCCCTCCTTTGCGGGACCGTTCCGTGGATATTCCTCTCTTAGTCCAGCATTTTGTAAATGTCTTTGCCCCCGACAAACCGCTCCAGTTCACCCCCGGCGCCATGAACCTTTTGATGGATTATCCCTGGCCCGGAAATGTACGGGAACTTAAAAACATGATGGAACGCCTGGTTCTGGTGTCCGAAACCACAATTATTGACGAATCCCATCTCCCCGAGGAAGTCCTGATTCCCCAGATACAGACCGATGAATGGGGAAGCAACCTTTCCCTGGAGAATACCCTGGAAACCATGGAAATCAATATCCTCAAAAACACCCTCTTCCGGACAGACGGCAACCAAACGAAAACCGCTGAACTATTGAAAATTCCCCTATCCACCCTACGTAGTAAACTGAAAAAATACCGTCTTATTTAATCTTTCCCTGGGCTTAAACATTAGCGAAATGTCGCA
>CAZVNL010000027.1:4683-13878 GCA_964628055.1 uncultured bacterium
AAAATACCGTCTTATTTAATCTTTCCCTGGGCTTAAACATTAGCGAAATGTCGCACATCTGCGAAATGTCGTAGGGGGAATATCCGTTTCCCTCCCAGGGTTTTCATTTGTACCATATTAAATCAAGTAAGGAATTTGCTTTGCTCTCCGCTCAAAATGCACATTTGGCGTATGGCATGATAATTGCGAATTTTTTGAGCAAAATGCATCCCAATCCACCCGACTCACATCCCAATAAAAGATTGGAGTATTAGGAAGACCTCATTACGAGAATATTGAAAGCCTACACCACCAATTTCAATTGGCAAAAATATCGTCATTTAATAAAAACATTCCCATAACACCCATTTAAAAGGAGGCTTGCTCATGAAGAAAATGGTAATAACCACCATCACCGTTTTTTGTTTTGTTTCAGTAGCCCTATCCCAGATGAAACTGGAACCGCTTGGCATTTCCCCCCGGGATGCTGACCGGGACACCACCGATATTTTTGACCGCGCATACAACGGACTCCTGAATGTGGGGGTAGAAACAAAGATGTACTTTAAAGGTCATTTGAGAGGGGCCGCCCTTTCAGGAGCCACCTGGTCACTCAATGCACCCATCGGTTCCCAAGCCACCATCGGTACACCGACGGTTGTAGATACCTCCACAGAGGTCGTGGCCTTTATCCCCGATGTGGAAGGAACCTATACCATCACTTTCACCAGCGACACGAACAGTGTCTCCTTAGTCTTCAATGCGGGCACGTACGTTGGGGCAAGTTCTGGTGCCACTTCTTGCGAACAATGCCACAACGATAAATTCGTAGCGTGGCAGGGAACCGGCCACTACTCATTTTTCGAAGAGAAAATGACTTCGCCTGGTTATTACGCCAGCTATTGCATCAAGTGCCACAATACCGGGTATGATGCAAATGCTTCCAACAACGGCTTTGATGATCGAACCCAGTTCGTGTCCATTTACGGTGTGGATACGACCTTCGTCTTCCCCAGTGCGGCCGACCTGTACGACTATTATGGCTCCCCGGACAGTCTTCGTTATCCTGGCGTCTGGGATTCATTGTTAGTGTTTTTCCCCAATTCCATGGAATTAGCCCGAATTCAGTGTGAGACTTGCCATGGGCCGGGGAGTGCTCACTCGGGGAATACCGCGGACGCCCGCATAGTCTCCACCTTGAGTGTGGACAACTGCGCTTTGTGCCATGATGCTGGAACGCATCATGTGTATCCCGAGCAATGGGACTACTCCGGTCACGCCAATGTGCCCCCCTATCCGGCGGGTACCCGAACAACTTGCCGGGGTTGCCATAACGGAGCCCAATTCATACAATATGTAAATGGTGAGCCAATCACCGTACAACCACCGACCAATATAACCTGTGCTACTTGCCATGATCCCCATAGCAATGCCAATGAACATCAGCTAAGGACTGTTGAGGCGACCCTTTCCAACGGTGAAGTGGTTGTAGAAGGTGGCACGGGCAAACTATGTATGAATTGTCACCAAAGTCGCCGGGAAGCCAATTCTTATACGGAAGAACCGCATAGTTATTATGGTCCTCACTATATGCCCCAGGCTGATATGTTGGTAGGAACAAATGCGGTTACCTTCGGACAGAATCTACCTACCTCCCCCCACATATCCGCTACCGAAAACAGTTGCGTTGATTGCCACATGTATCCGGGACACGTGGATGAAGACGGCAATGTAATTTTGGTGGGGTCACATACCTTCAATGTGTCTCAGGGAGATACATTAGACAATGTTCAAATCTGCTCTGGCTGTCACGGCGATATTGGGACCTCCTTTGGCGATAAACTGTATTACCTGAACGGAAATGCCGATCACGATGGCGACGGTGTGGAGGAAGGTTTGCAGGACGAGGTTCACGGCCTGTTAGATGAATTAGCAGCCATGTTACCACATCCTGATACAACGGCTGGCTATGATCCACACGACGATGTTGATGACACCTGGACGCGTACTGAATTGAAAGCCGCCTTTAACTATGAAATGGTCTACTATGACCGTAGTTATGGAATTCATAACCCGGCTTTCACAGTTGCGTTACTAAAGGTATCCATACAAGCGTTACTCAATAACGCCATTGATGGAGAAATCGTGGCCATTAATGACGTCCCCAACGACCAGGGAAAACAGGTGAAGATTATTTGGGATAAATTCGTCGATGATGGTATAGCTCTGGATCCCATTGACGTCTATATCGTAAAGCGCTTTGACGACTACGATTCCACCTGGACTGGAGTTGGCGAACATGTCGCTGACGGCAGCATGCGTTACGCGCTGGTGGTTCCAACCCTATTCGACTCCACGGCTGATGGATCAGGTCTCACAGAGCTCAAGGTTGTAGCCGTAGCCCAATCGGGGGCTGTCCATGAATCCTTACCGGCCACAGGTTATTCTGTGGACAATCTGATTCCTCATGCTCCCCTTAATATAGTCGCTTCAGTGAGTGGATCCGATATTACGGTTACTTGGGAAGCGCCCAGTGATCCGGACATCGACTTCTATCATGTCTTTAGAGCCACACAACCGGATTTCAGTGATATAATAGAGGTCGCTACCACCATCGACTATGTGTACCAAGACTTTAACATGTCGGTTGGTACCTACTATTACAAGGTGGCGGCTGTGGATTTCTCCGGCAACTTGGGTGAATATTCGGAACCGGTCAGTTCCACAATCCTATCCATCGACCAGACCGGACTGCCCACCGAATACAATATGGCTCAAAACTACCCGAATCCATTTAACCCTATTACCACAATTAACTTTGCGTTGCCCGAAAATGCGTTCGTGGATTTGAAGATTTACAACGCAACCGGTCAAATTGTGAAGACATTGGTGAATCGGGAGATGGAAGCCGGAAGACATAACATTACCCTAAACGGTAGGGACTTAGCCTCCGGTATCTATTTCTACGTATTACGCGCTGGTGACTTTACGCAAACCAGAAAGATGGTACTGCTTAAATAGCACCAGTTCCACTCTAATTAAAATAAGTTACAACGAAAGGGGACTGCGAAGTCTCCTTTCGGCATCTTGTAGGATATAGGAGTTCCCGAATACTCAGCTCACCGTAACCGATTATTTAACTAGGATGAACCTACCTAGGGAAACAATAAGAGTGTTGCGTATCCTGCTACCCTTTTAACCATGCTTCCAAGAATGTTTAACAAGCTTTTTCGGTTTAACCATTAAACCTGATTGGGAGAACTGAAATGTGAAGCCGAGCATGAATCTATATACTCTACAGGCAAATAAAAGTAGCGAAATATCGCAGATTAAGCGAAATATTGCTACCTAATTCTGCCTGCTTTCAGCCAACCAACGGGTCCCACCCGTCGCTCCTTCCCGTTTTTCTACCGACCGTTGGCATCTACTACCGTGGCACAATATTTGCGATGTATTCCAGAACGTAATAACACACAGGAGGTAATAAATGGAAAAATATGCTATGATCAATCGCTGGTTTCGAATAGGATTAGTCTTTATTGTGATCTGCGGAACAATTCTCTGGGCGCAGACCTATGTCGGACCCGAACGGTGTTTGCAATGCCATAACAACGTAGGCCTGGGGGATATGACGGGTTGGCGTTCATCCTTACACGCCAATGGCTTCACCGTCCCCACGGGAGCGCATTCGCTCGAGGATTTGTACGGAGTCGTCGCTGACGCCGACCAGAATGGTATCGATGACTTCAAGGATGGCCTGGATCTATCCACCGTCGATGCCTTTTCTGCCTATGGCCCCAATGCACCAGTACTGGGTTACGATAACACAACGGACACGTACACGGTCACTATCGGTTCTCTCACTATGCCGGTGATGCTTACCTACGGTGGGAGTGGTCTTTACAAACAGCGTTACGTCCTTAAAATTCCCGTATCGGGTGGTGGTTATGCTGCCAGCCATTACGTTTCCCCAATTCAGTACAACGAAAAAACGCACGAATATACAACCTATCATCCCGAAGCTTGGTATGTGGATCCGGCCAACGGGGACTACACTCCAGTCTTTGACACCTCTACCACCGCGGCGGATGTTGCAACGACGACCAACATTCAAAAGCGCTCCTTTGAGAAGAACTGCGTGGGGTGTCACTTTACGTACGTTACCCTGAGTCAGAGCAGTGATGGGGAATGGATTGCCGACGCACCGGATGCAGGAACGGATGATACGGGGAACAATGTTTACGACATTGACGGAGATGGCACTAACGATCTGGTAAATACCACTTGCGAACGCTGCCATGGACCGGGATCAGACCACGCCAATGCTCCCAGTAGCAGCAATATTATCAATCCTGACAGCCTTACCACGCAACAAGCCAACGATCTGTGTGGCTTTTGTCATTCACGAGGAGCCAGTGTTCCCAACGAAACTTTCCACTATCCCTATGACGATGCCAACATGCAGGACTGGGAAGTGGGAGACGCTTGGGGTGACTACTATATCAACGAAGGGGGATACTACCCTGATGGTACCCACGAAGGTGAAAAAAGAAGCTCGAAGAAGCACCATCAACAGTATTTCGATTTCTACGAGAGTTCTAAACCGACCTTCGTCTACCATGAAGTGCGCTGCTCCGAATGCCATGACGTACATAACACCGTCAAACATCACATCCGGGAAACCATTACGGAAGAAGATAGTCTCGGCAACGATTTAGATATTGCTACTGAAAATGATGATAATACCCTCTGCCTTGCCTGTCACGCTACACACGGCGATTTTGCGGAACTAACAAAAGAGATGATCGCCGACCCGGTAGCCAATGCTACCGCCATCGCCACGGTGGTGAGTGCCCACACGCATCACGACTATGATCCGGCCGGAACCGGTGAAAGTCGTTGCTCCAAGTGCCACATGCCTAAGACGATTAAATCGGCTATCCACTATGACATTCACTCGCATACTTTTGAGCCGATGTCACCCCAGAAAACACTGGAATACGGCATGCCCAACGCCTGCGCCGCCAGTTGTCATCGGGGCTTCGAAAACGGGACCACTCCCGTCTTCGGTAGCGGAGCCGACGCCTCCATCTCTGACTGGACGGAAGCCGCCGATGTAGCTCTGGCAGACACCCTGGAACACTATTTTGGACCCGGGGGAATCTGGTGGGATGTTGACCAAATTCTCGCTGTGGTCGAACCGGTTGACGGAGTCATTCCAACGGACTATGCCCTAATGCAAAATTACCCCAATCCCTTTAACCCCACTACAACGATCCCGTTGGACGTGATGGTGAAAGGGAGAGTGAAGGTCGTTTTGTATAACCTGCTCGGTCAGGAGATGGCTGTTCTGCTGGATCGTGACCTGACTCCCGGCCAATACCGGATCACTCTAAACGCCTCAACGCTTTCATCGGGTATTTACTTCTACCGGATGACAGCGAAATCATACCAAAGCGAATCTCCTCCTTTCGTAGCTGAGAAGAAAATGGTTGTGCTTAAATAAAGGACATCCCAAAACGGTCCAAAATAGAAGGGGGGGCTTATAGTCCCCCCCTTTCTTATTAACGAAAAAGCATGTACATTTGGCAACAGCGGTTACACGTGTAATTGTGAAAATCTTTTTGACTAACACTCTACACCGGAAATACTTCTTTTCCTTTGTGGGTCGGCTGGCTATCCTCCTGGCTTTTTTTACCCTTCCAGTCTGGGGGGCGCCGCCAGGAACCTTAACTCTTTCCAACGCCCTTACCTATCCGCGCTATACCCTCCAGAAGAATGAGGATTTCACCTGGAGAACCCAGGTCTTTTACACCCGCCAACAAACTCGCCTGGGGGATTGGTACCTGCGAATCGGCATCCTGACACCGTCGGGAAGAAATGGGCAACCCTTCCGCGCCTACGCCAGTTACTTCACAACTCATTTAGGGGAAAAAACAACTCTGAAAATGGGCCGTTTCACTGAATGGAAGCCCCTCTATCTGGTGCGCGTGGACGGTTTACAACTAACCAGGAATGTAACTCCAAACAGTAAGCTGGTTTACCTGGGAGGCGCAACACCCCAAAATACACCCACCAATAACACCTCGGAAAAAGGCGTCACTCACTACCTGGGGTGGCAATACCAGCGGCCCCGGCAACAGTTCACCCTCGCGGCCTGGACGACAGAACAAGGGCAACAGCAAAGCAATCTTTTGGGCCTTTCCTTCCGACGACCCCTCAGGGAAACAGGCTACAAACGTGGATTCGTCACCTGGAACTTAACGCACAACCGGCTCCAACGGTTGGAACTCCTCCGGCGCCGGGAATTTTCACCACACCTGACCATGGATCTGCAACTATGCTACCGCTCATTCCTCTATTCAAACCCCTTCCCCTGGTCCAGCGAATCGCTCCCCACTCACCCCGTTCTCTCTACCAGATTTTCCTGGCAAGTTCGCCCAGGGTTGAATTGGTCCCACACCCTCAGCAGCCGTCTGGGAGAAACGGATACCGATTTCCGTTACACCAGCACGCTTCAATGGCCCATGGTGGCCTTGAACTTCATTACCGAACGCCACAGGGTTACCCAGTCCCTGGGTGGGATGCTTAGCGCGTCGCACACGTTCACCCGGCGCCTCACGGCCGGTGGGAGCCTCTTCTACCGGGAATATACCTACAATCGGGAACAATCTAATTTCACTTCCGCTGGCAGCCTGGGATGGGTTGCCTTCCAGCCCGCGGCCGGCTTCCAGATTCGTTTCAACACCCAATTTTTTACCAATCGACTATTCAACCAAGATGGTCGCATGGGATTAACGGTCGATTATGTCTTTTAAACGCCTATTAGCAACCCTGTTTTTAGTTCTCGCCATTCCCCTTTGGGGCCAAGCCAACCCCACTGATACGCTCCGCTTCTCCCACCAAAAGCACGTGGACGAATTAGAACTGGAATGTGAGCTCTGCCATACATCCGTACTCGACAGCAGACAGGTGTCAGACACGAACCTACCCCTCATGGAAGTCTGCCAGGAATGCCACGATGGGGATACCGCCCCTGACGAATGTTCCACCTGCCACTCTAACGAGGAAGAGCCTACGACCTACCTTTGGGATAATTTTCCCCAACTCAATTTCTCCCACCAGTTTCACCTGGAACAAAACTTCCCCTGTCTTACCTGTCATCAGGACATCCCGGAAGTCACACAAAATCGCCTCCGGGCCTCCATCGAGATGTCCCTCTGCATGGACTGCCATTCCACCCCTCAATCACCAAAAGATTGCGGGACTTGCCACCAGTCCCTAAAAGGTAAAATACCTCCTTCCCACATGACGAACTGGCTTCGCCGCCACGGTCTAGAAGCCGAATTATCTTCCAACGAGGGATGTAACCTTTGCCACCAGGAAGAGCAGTGCGAAGCGTGTCATTTAACTCGCCAAATAGAACGACGCATCCACCGGGTTGATTTTGACTACACCCACGGGCAGGATTATCAGTCCTTCAACCAGGATTGCATTACCTGCCACGAAATGCCCTCCTTTTGCAGCAGTTGTCATGCGAATTTGTCCATTATGCCCTTTTCACACAATAAGGCTTTGTGGACCTCCACTCTCCTACCAGGCGGTGGCAACCACAGCGAAGAAGCTCGCACTAATCCCGAATATTGCCTGCTATGCCACAGCGACCCAGCCTCCGACACAACCTGTCTGCGGTGTCACCAATGAACCTTCTAATCATGAAACCACACCAGAAAAAGAGACGTCTAAAACTTCAACCCTTCCCCACTCAGCTCAAGGGCCATTTGTCCATAGGGAGTTTATTCATCCTGGCACTTTTCATAACCAGGTGTACCGATCTCAACGAAGATTTTCGTCAGCATCCTGACGGCTGGTTGAATAGCACAAGCGTCAATTTTCACGGGAAGAAAGTAGTTTACTCGGGTATTGTTAGTTGCACAACTTGCCACGGGGATAACTACAGGGGAGGCACCAGCGGCGTCTCTTGCTACCAATGTCACGATGGCCCCAGTGGTCACCCGGAAGGGATGGCCAGCCCAAGTTCAAAAAATTTCCACGGTTTCATCTTTTGGGATAATGAGTGGGACCTCTCCCGGTGTAAAACCTGTCACGGAAACGATCTCCGGGGCGGGGTCAGCGGTACTTCCTGCTACCAATGTCACAATTTCCAAACCTGCAATACCTGCCACGGGTACAAATCCGAGGCTGTTTTCGAAGATTTACGTAGTGAAAGTGACTCAAACACGCTCACCGTGGGAGCCCACACCAGCCACCTCCAGGCCAGCCACTCTTTGAGAGATCCATTAGATTGTAACGACTGCCATGTAGTCCCCGATTCTTTGTTTAGCGCCAGTCACATGGACGGCGATGGCCAGGCCGAAGTCACCTTTGGTTGGCTGGCCACCGATAGTGGAAAGGTCACCCCTCAATGGGATCGCTCCCAGGCAACCTGCACCCAGACCTGGTGCCACGGCAACTTTTCTTTCGCCAAGGCCAACAGCAGCAATGATTGGGCTTATGCGGAAGATACCATTCGCGGCAACAATAAGACCGTCGTGTGGACCGCCACGGACAAGGCAACTTGCGGAACCTGCCACACTTTACCTCCCACAGGACACAACCAAGGTTTTACCTCCTGTAGTTCCTGCCACGACACGGTAGTTGCCAGTGGCGACAGCACTATCGTAGGGCTGGATAAACACATTAACGGGGGAAAAAATTATCCCTGATATTCAGTTAGCCCGGAGAAACTCGGCGACAATTACGTTATAACTCAGGGATCAGCTTCATCCTACAACTGGCCCCAACAGCTGGAGACTCCCTTCCGTAGCATCTATTTCCACTGGTAAACCTACCGGTATGGTGAACTTATTCTTGATATGCCCAAAGGAAGCCCCGGACCAGGCGGGTACTCCTAAGGGGCGAATATAATGCTCTAACACTTCTTGAAGTGAAAACTGGTGTTCCTCATCAGCCGGTTTACAGCCTTTGCATTGCCCTACAACGATTCCGGCCACTCGGTCTAACAGCCCTGCTAACTTCAATTCCCTCAGCATGCGGTCGATGCGATATATCTCCTCCTCCACCTCTTCGAAAAAGAAAATGGCTTTCCCCCACGACGGCACATACTCCGAGCCCACGATTCCGGCCAGCACCGATAGGTTCCCCCCCCATCAACTGGCCCCGACTACGGCCGGGAGTGATGGCATTCACCGGCTC
>CAZVNL010000027.1:13978-33452 GCA_964628055.1 uncultured bacterium
CCCCCCCCATCAACTGGCCCCGACTACGGCCGGGAGTGATGGCATTCACCGGCTCCCCGGATAAATTCCGCAGCGTCACCGCCTTCCCGTTCATCAGAATTTCCTGAACGTATTTTACCGAGTACTCATTCCAGGTGGAAATGCCCACGGGACCGTAGAAGATCACCAAACCCGTGCGGGACGTAAAGGCTAACAGCAAGGTAGTAACATCACTGTAGCCCATAAAATTTTGGATTTTCCCGAATCAGGGAATAATCCAAAAGGGGTAATAAGCGACTGGCGCCGCTTCCTCCCCGGGTACATAGGATCATCTTGATAGCGGGTTAATGAACATGGCATGAAGATCCGCAACGCGATCTTCGTCCCGCCCGGCAAAGTAACCCCACTGATTAAAAACGTGTTTCCCCAAGCGAACATGTAACCCTAAGCTGGTCAAAGTATCCTTGACGTCCTGCAATTCACCGGGATCAGCAATAATTCCGCCAGGACTCACCAGCCCAACCCTATCTCCAGGTCGCAAGCGAGGCGGTTTTAGCAGCGGGATTTCATCGCCGGTGGCATAGCTCCCCATCCAGAGGGGAAGTCCAGCAACAATCATACTACCTTGTTTAAGAAAATCCCTACGCTTCACTCTAAATGGCCTTGTAAAACAAACTCAACACTTCCCCAAGCCTCGCAGAATCTTTTCCGGCGTTATAGGCAGCCCCCGGAGACGAACACCACAGGCATTGTAAATGGCATTTACCACCGCCGGGGCAGGACCGTTTATGGGAATCTCCGCTACGGCCTTAGCCCCGAAGGGACCAGACGGTTCATCTGTATGAATAAAGCGGGTAACAATCTCCGGCATATCCAGGGCGGTGAAAATGTGATAGTGTTGAAAGTCCCGATTCACCACCCGCCCATGGCTATCAAAAACCATGAACTCTGACAAGGCGTGGCCCAGGGACTGAGGAATGGATCCTTCCACCTGTCCCTCCGCCATTTGGGGGTTGATGACCTGACCGGCATCGGTCACCGACACAATCTTATTCACCTGCACAAAGCCCGTTTCCACGTCCACCGTCACATCGGCGAACGTGGCATTGAAGGGTGGGGGACTGTCGAAACTCATGTTGGAAGCCACGGCTTGAATCTGGGTCTGGTGCCGGGTATAGAACGATTTCGTGCAAATCTCCCCGTAGGAAACCCGTCGGCCGTCTTTTCCCACCACATAGCCCTGGAGGATTTTCGCCTGGGGATCACCCAATATCTGTCGTCCCTGCTCCAGGATCTGCCGCCGTATTTCCTCGGCTGCCTTTTTTACCGCCCCTCCGGAAACGAAGGTAGTGCTGGACGCATAAGCACCTGTATCAAATGGTGTCAGGTCCGTATCCGAAGAACGTACCAGGATTTTCTCCACCGCCACTTCCAGGACTTCAGCGGCAATCTGGGCCAGGGCTGTGTCCGAACCGGTACCTAAATCGGTGGCGCCCATGGCGAGATTAAAACTGCCATCCTCGTTCATTTTCAAATAGACTGAGCCCATATCCACCCCTGGGATGCCCGATCCCTGGCCAGCGGTGGCCACCCCCACGCCCCGGCGGAAGGTCCCCTCTTTGGGTGCGCTTCGAAGGACGTTCCAATCAATGAGGGCTTTCCCTTCAGCCAAGCAGGCCCGGATCCCGGTACTCTTCAAGACCATGGGGAAGCCGTCTCCCCCTTCCCCGAGGACCTTAGCAATTGGAATTTCTTCCCCCTTCTCATAATAATTCCTCAGCCGCAGTTCAACTGGATCCACCCCCAACTGCACGGCGATTTCGTCCATTATGGATTCCAGGGCGAAGAATCCCTGGGGGGCACCGTAACCGCGGTAGGCCCCTGCGGGAGGCAGGTTTGTGTACACCGAGTTCGCCCGTACCCGCACGTGAGGCGCTTTGTAAAGGGCTAGGGTCTTGCTGGCGGTTACCGACATTACCGTGAGTGCATGGGGACCATAAGCCCCGGAATTTTGTAGGATCTCCATGTCAATGGCCTGGAGGGTCAGGTCCTGGTTAAGACCGATGCGAAAGGTAACGATCTGGGGGTGCCGGGAGCGGGCGGCGGTGAATTCTTCTTCCCGGGTAAACTCGATGCGGGCCGGACGCCCCGTTCGCCAGGTAACGGCGGCACAGATTTCTTCGTTTAAAACCTCCTGTTTTCCCCCGAAGCCACCACCTATGCGCGGTTTAATGACCCTGATCCGGGCAACGGGTATTCGGAGCAACTCCGCCACAATCCGCCGAACATGGAACGGAACTTGAGTGGCGGTACGAATGACCAAGCGATCATTCTCGTCCAGCCAAGTGAGGGTTATGTGGGGCTCCAATTGGGCGTGCTGCACATAGGGCGTGGAATAACGTCCATGGAAAACATGAGCCGCGTTGCGCAGACCCTGTTCTACGTCGCCGACCTCCGCTTCGATGTGGGCGGCGATGTTCTGCCTCGCATCGTAAATAAAGGAGGATCCCGTTTCGGGATGCAGAACCGTGTCATTCCCCACGGCTTCCTCAGGATCAAAAATGGCAGGCAACTCTTCGTACGCCACTTTGATGCAGCCAAGGACTTTTTCTGCTGCTTCTACCGTTTCCGCCGCCACTACGGCCACCCGATCACCCACATAGCGGACCGTCCGACTCAGGATCAGCATGTCCCGGGGAGACGGTTCGGGATAGCCCTGCCCAGCAGTGGTGTAATAGTGTTCCGGAAAGTCAGCATAGGTCAACACTGCCACCACCCCATTAATCTTGCGGGCCTTGGCTGTATCAATGGAACGGATATGGGCGTGGGCCACGGGGCTGTGTAAAATTTTAACGGTTAAAAAATCCTCATGGGGAATATCGTCGCTGAAAACCGGTTTACCCTTGGCTAAGGCGAGACCGTCCACACGCCTGGTTTTCTTACCTACTACCCTCATCCCAAGTCCTCTTTCCTTTTGAAATAGTAGGTTAAAACGGCTTCGATGGGTTTCACATACCCGGTGCAGCGGCAATATACACCGGCAAGAGCCTCCCGGAGTTCCTCTTCCGTGGGGCCAGGGTTCTCCCGCAACAAAGCCTCCGCTGCCAGGATCATGGCCGGGGTACAATACCCACATTGAATGGCTCCCGCTGCTAAAAAAGCCTCTTGCAAGGGATGGACATCAGTCCCGGTAGCAAGGGATTCGATGGTTTCCACCCGTCTCCCCTCCAGCGTGTGCATGAGCAACAACCCGGCATTCAGGGCCCGGTTGTTCACCAGCACTGTATCGGAGCCGGTTTCACCGTATTCCGAAGCGAATTTCACCCCGAAAAAGCCTCCCCTGCGCAGGTAGTCCCGTAATGTCATTCCAGCGGGTGTATCCGCAACGACCGTTTTACCGTTCAGGGTAAAAGTTACCTTCATAAGGCGGCACCTACCCTTTGCAAGGCGACCGTGAGCAACGCCCGTTTGTAAGCCCGTGTTCCTAAATAATCATAGTGAAACAGTCGTGAGGCTTCCTCCGCCAACGAAGTGGCCTGCTCCGCACTCCACTGATCGACAGGTAGGGGATAAACATTAATCTCCTCTACTCTGCCTCCCACTACAAATTCAAAGCGGTCCTCTCGGCGAACGCCCCCCACGATAAGCATCGCTGGCGCGGAGGGAATCACGGCGTAACGCTCCAGTGCAATCCCACTCAAATTCCGGGGACGGTAGGTAATGTCTTTGATTATTCCGTCACCATCCCATTCACGGATGGAAACGGTCCTTTCCTGACCAGTCACTATGGTAAGTTCCGCAGCTACGGCGTGGAGAAAAACCAGGACTTCTGAATCGGGGCGTCCTTGGGCTATTTCACCGCCGAAAGTCCGTTGTTGGCGGATATTTTTCGAAGGACAGGAAGTTTTAGCGGCGGTAATGAGTCGGCACTGGGGCTGCACCTGGTGAATGATCTCCACAAAATTCTGGAGGGGGGCCCCGGCTCCTATACGGACCTGGTCATCGGAGGCGTCAATGGTTCGATCCAGGAGCTTGTTCAAATCAATAAGTGTTTTAACCTGGGGATTCCGTTCGGCTACTAAGTAACTACCCCCGGCGAAGAAGGTTGAATGGGGACAGGACCGGGCTTTCCAGGCCGCTTCCCAGGAAGTAGGTGTGAGCACGGTTTTCAGGGAATACCACATAGCGATCAGGATTCCATTTCCAAAAAGTTGATTCCCGTCTTCTCCCAGGCGCGCTGGAGCATTTCAGTTGCCAACTGGTTGTGTTTTGGCACCAATTCAGTCTCTTCTACGGGACTGACTCCTTTTCTAATTTGAACCACTCCATTCACAAAGAGGTAGTCCACTGGCGCCGTACGCACGGTGAAAACCAACGCCGCCAAAGGGTCAGAGAGGCTACCGGCATACTCCAATCTTTGGACGGAAAAAAGGGCCAGATCGGCCTGTTTGCCCACGGCTAATTCACCCACATCATCCCGGCCCAAAACGGCGGCACCGCCCCGGGTGGCCATCAACAAGACCTCCCGAGCCGTGAGCCAGAATGGTTCTTCCCGGAGGCGGGAAAGCAAGAGGGCCATGCGGATCTCACTTAGCATATTCCCCGAATCGTTGGAAGCCGACCCGTCTACGCCCAGGCCCACGGGAATGCCTTTGTCCAGCATTTCACGTACGCGGGCGATGCCGCTCCCCAGGCGCATGTTGGAACTGGGGCAGTGGGAGACGCCGGTTCCAGTGTCAGCCAAGCGTTGAATCTCATCCTCCAGTAGATGAATGGCATGGGCCACCCAGGTATGGTCGGTGAGCCACCCCAGGGAGTCTAAAAAAGCTACCGGACGTAACTTTACCTGCTGCAAACAGTACTGTTCTTCGTCCAGGGTTTCCGCCAGATGGGTGTGCAGTTGCAGGCGGTGTTCCCTAGCATAGTCTGCCGTGGCTCGCAGCAACTCCGAGGTAATGGAAAAAGGAGAACAGGGAGCCAGAGAAACCCGTACCATGGCTCCCCGGGAATCATCGTGGTACTGAGCTACGAGTCGCTCGGTATCCTGCTGTATTTCGGTCTCCGTCTGGACGGTGTTGTCCGGTGGCAGACCTCCTGAAGACTGCCCAAGAGACATGGATCCCCGGGTGGGTTGAAAACGGATTCCCACCTCCTGGGCAGCGCGAATTTCCGCATCAATGAGGGCACCGCTGGTCTCATGGGGAAAAAGATAGAGGTGATCGGAACTGGTGGTTACACCGGAACGCATCAGTTCCAACAATCCCACTTTAGCACTCACATACACGGCTTCTTCAGTGAGCTCCCGCCAGAGCTGGTAATGGTTGGTGAGCCACTGGAAAAGGGATTGATTCTGCATCCGGGGCACGTTCCGGGTCAGGGATTGGTAAAGGTGGTGATGGGTATTCACGAACCCGGGCAGAACGACCATCCCGGAGGCGTCAATGGTTTCATCGACAGACACCTCCAACGGCTTTGGGCCCAGGGAAACAATTCGATCATCTTCGACAAGAACATGCCCTCCCCGGAATTCTTCGTGCCGGTCGTTCATGGTAGCGACTACGAGCGGATTTTTAATAAGAATGCTACTCATTGGGGGATTCAATTCCCTTGTAATATGGTTATATCTTTCACCTGGATCAACAGCAGAACCATCTCAGTAGCCCGAGCCAGAGAGTAATTCCGCACCTCTGATTTGAAGGTAGCTTCCTTTATATTTAGAGTTTCAAGGTCCATAATTGCCACTAAAGATTCGTCTTCATAGCGAAAATAATCCTTTTTCCATTCCAACCGGGATTTCTGATCTTTGTCTTTATGGTAAAGCATCCCCCCATCTAAAAAATAACCCTCATTTTCCTTCTCAAAGCTCTCACGGGTGAGGAAAAACCGGGGTTTATCCCGGTAGGGTTCTCCCGCTGTGGGGCAGAAAGTGGTACAATTCCCGCATTCGTTACAGAAATCGGCAATATTCAGCACCTGGACGGGCTGGACCAGGCGCAGGGTTCCGGTGCGTTGGGCGTGAAATCCAGTCTCATTTTTCGATATGGAATATACGGGATAGTCCCATGGTTGGGCACGGTAAGAAATGTTGGCCAGGTTAGGGCAGACGCTCACGCAGATGTCACACACATCATCACACAATAAACAACGCTGTGCTTCCCGCTGGGCTTCCTCAACCGTCAAAGTACGACTGACTAACACCGCATCACCCCGTTGATTCAATGGTAGCATGGGGTTCACAGTAGAAAATACCCGCCGGGATAGTTGCTTCTGGTAAGCCTCTTTAACGAGTCGGAGTTCACTCTCTTGGGTAGGTAACAGCAAAGCAAGTTGCGCTTTACGCAAAATCTGGTGAGCAGCTTTCCGCCCATCTCCCACGGCGTTGATTACCGACGAAGCCCCGTGCACCAGATCTCCCCCGGCAAAGATATTTTCCAGGCGGGTTTCACCTGTGGCGGGGTCTATCGTCAAATCCTCCGCCGAGAGGAAGTCCAATACCACTTCCTGCCCGATAGCGGGTATTATGGTATCAAACGGCCACTCGATCCTTGAGCCCTCAATCTCTACCGGTCGGGGCCGGCCACTGGCATCTTTTTCGCCCAGGGTCATACGGGAACAGGTCAACACTGCGCGACCATCTTCAGCCGATTCAATCTCTTTGGGTGCCGCGAGCTCCACCAATTCAATTCCCTCTTCCAGGGTGGCTCCTACCTCTTCCCCATCGGCGGGCATCTCCCGGCGGGTACGGCGGTAGATAATAGTAACTTCCGCTCCCAGGCGACGGGCCGAGCGGGCCGCGTCCAGGGCGGTGTTCCCCCCACCGATTACGACTACCCGCTTCCCAATCTCCACCTTTTGCCCGTGCCGAAGACGGGATAAAAACTCCAGTGGCTCCAGAACATTGGGCAGCTGCTCGCCGGGAATTCCCAGAGCACGAGTCCGCTGGGCTCCCACGGCCAAGTAAAGGTAATCACACTCTTTGCGCAACTGGTCAAACAAGATTTGGTCCACTTCCACACCGAAGTGAAATCGAACACCCAACGCCCGGATTCGATCAATGTCCCGCTCAATGGGTTCCTCAGGCATGCGGAATTTGGGGATGGCCCGGGAGACCATCCCTCCGGCAAGAGAATGTTTTTCATAAAGATCCACCACAAAGCCCCGTAGCGCCAGGAAGAAGGCACAGCTCAGTCCCGCCGGCCCACCGCCGATGACGGCTACCCGTAGTCCATTGGGTGGATCAGGTTTTAGCCCCACCTGATCAGAGCTTTCCATCGCAAACCGCTTGATCTCCCGGATCAGTAGACTATTGTCCAGGTTGTTTCGCGTGCACTTCAACTGGCACAGGTGGTCGCAGACGTACCCGGTAATGCCGGGAAGGGGGTTGGTTTGCAGAATTACCTGACAGGCCCGGTTAAAGTCGCCATTAGCAACGCTGTATAAATAGGAGGGAATATCCTGATCAGTGGCACAGGCCCCTATGCAGGGGGCGTGAACGCAATCGAAGGGGGTCAAGGGACGTTCCGTTTTAATGGAATCGAAATACCGATGGCCTTTTTTGTAAGCCGACTTGTTCAGCACTTCGTCGGTATAGTGTTCCAAACTGGCTAACGCCATTTTGGATACGTTTTGATTCTCACCACCTTTGGCGATGATGTAGGTGGTAAGGGAGACGGCCTTTTTCCGCGCCATTTCCTCTCGTAAATGCTCCAAATACTGAGCCAGACGAGTATATCCTCCTGGTTTCAACAGGTCTGTGCACACTGTGATGGGGCTCAGGTTCGCCGCCAGAACTTCCGTTACGTTGAAAGCATCCACCCCGGCGCAAAAGGAAATATCCAATTGCCCCCCGAAATCACGCTGTAATTTAGCGGCCAGGTTCACGCTGATGGGGTGAAGGGCGCGACCGCTTAAATACATACGTTTTTCCCGGTCGGGAAATACCGATTTGTGATTTTCCACTTCCAGGGTATTGGTCAATTTCAAACCAAACTGGACGCCGTTATTATACGCCACTTTTTGCAAGCGTTTAATGAGACCAACGGCTGCCGAATATCTCAAATCATGCTCGAAGACTTCATCAGGAACAACCACATCTTTATAGCCCAGGCGATTGTGAAGAATGTCCCGCAACCGTTCCGGTCCTAACAGGGTGGGATTTAACTTGATCGTAGTATGATAACCTCGTGCTTCTAATAGATACCGGGCGATGCGCTCGATTTCTTCCGGTGGGCAGCCGTGCATGGTGGAAAGGGTGACATTATCAGATATTTGGGAAGGAATTGCCAATTCCTGCACCCGTGGATAGAGGGGAGCTATCATCACTTTGATGCGCTCTAACTCCGCCTGACAATTCTCCATCTGGTCGAGAAATCGCTGAACATTGGGTTGACATATGCCCGTCAGGTCGTAGCCTACACTCATGTTAAAAATACAACCCAAACCACCGTTGCTATCCCAACCCAATCGATCCCTTAAAACATGGATTAAAACCCAGGCCTTTAAATATTCTTCAAAGGACTGTTGCAGGCGCAATTCCTGGGACCACTCGCAGTTGTAACCCTCGTCTTCCATGTCGATGCAGGGTTTAGACACCTGTAAACCGTCAAGCGTTTGGATGGTTTTCAGTTCTATGTAACGGGCACCCATGAGCCAGGCCAAGACGATATTCGGGGCCATTTGGGTATGGGGACCGGCAGCCACGCCCAGGGGTGTTTCCAGCAAACAACCGTAACGCTCCAGCCGAAAGGGATCGTCAGGCCGCGGGGTAAAAAACAGCTCCTGGTGTACGCCGAAAACAGCGTCTTGATCCAAATCCTGCAATATCCAACGCAGGAGACGCCTGATATCCAGGGGATAGAGACGGTCGGACATAGTTATCGGTTAAGTGTCGGACGTGTCATACGGGCGAGGACGTCGTGGTTTATTCTTTCCATGGCAGAGTCAAAATATAAGGAGGGGAAAATAATACTATTTTAAGCGAAAAAGAGTATAGAAACACATGGTGTAGATTCTGGTTTTTGGTGATAGAAGAGGATAACCAGAGTAGTCACGTCGTTCTATAAACTTTTTTGTCTTGCCCCCTACAAGTTCTAAAGACCTAATTTACCTGGTGATTATTACCAGACGAATACGTTATACCAACCTGGAGGAACCTGTCTCCACATTGATTTCAGCGGGTCGAAGGACCACTATTCTTCTAGGCCTAATGTTGTTTATGCTGAATACCATTGTTGCCCAGCATTCTAAGCCTGAGATGACAGAGTTGCGTGGCCATACTTTGTACACCGTATTGAAACCGGGTGAAATTCCGGCCATTTTCGACCCTCAATTTATCCCCATCGAAACGGCCGACTCTCTTTACTACGCGGAAGAGCCACTCTTAGTAGTCACGGCCCGCCAGGAAGTCAAGGCCTACAGCACCTGGCACTTAGATGAACACGAAGTGGTAAATGATTTCATTGGAGGCACGGCCATTGCCATCACCTGGTGACCCCTGTGTTATACCGGTATAGTTTATACCGCTACCATTCAAGAGCAACACCTAACGTTCGAAGCCTCGGGTTCCCTCTGGCAGGATGCTTTAGTGTTGCATGATCGGGAAACAGGCTCCCTTTGGTCGCAAGTATTGGGGGAGTGTATTTCCGGGCCAATGGAAGGCGCCACCCTGACCCTCTACCCGGTTTTTTACACTACGTATGAGGAGTTTAGAAATCAATATCCCCAGGGATTGCTACTCCATAAGCCTTCCAAAGGGAAAGCCGGTTCTTATTATGAATCCTATTTTGCCGACAAAACCAAACTGGGGATTTTCGGTCGGATCGACAATTTTAAACGCCTGGGAGCTAAGGAAGTAGTATTTGGTCTAAAACTCAATGGTAAGAAAGTCGCCATTACGAAAGCACTCCTAAAAGAGTACCGGTACAAAATCATCGAAAGCATCCATGATGCCGTGTTGGTTTATTTCGATCATAAAACGAATACTGCCATGGCTTACTCTCTCACCGGTCTCAATTACCCATCAACCGCTGATTTTACTGTTAGCGACAGTACGATTACGCTGGGGAGCCGAAACTGGAGTTGGGACCTGAAAAATGGTCAAAGCCACGCCGCGGAAACGCCAGCTCTGGCGCGAATTCCGGTAACAACGGCTTTCTGGTTCGCCTGGGTCTCGTTCTTTCCGGAGACAGAGTTGATACGCGAATGATGAAGCCACCGGACCGCATGAAAAGGACTTACTTCAACAAAATCATCTTTTTGCTTTGCACGTAACTACCCGCTTGAAGGCGGTAGACATATACCCCGGTAGCCATCACCCCTCCCTGTTCATTCCTTCCGTCCCAGGTGACGGTTCTAATCCCTTGCTCTTGAGTAGCCTTCACCAAGGTCCGTAGCCTCTTCCCGGAAAGATCGTAGATCACCAACTCCACCGGGGCTCGATCAGGTATTCTGTATTGAATTGTAGTTACCGGATTGAAGGGGTTGGGGAAATTTTGCCCCAGGGAAAAAGCCCGCGGTAACGGGTCGGCGCCAGCAACAGAAACCACCGTATTAACGGTAATACTACCGGTCATGTTGACATGGAATTCGCAGTTGTAGTAGAGCTGATCCGGGGCGTCGGAAGGTACCGTAAAGACCAGGTTACCCTGCTGAACGCCGTTACCGGTCACCCCGTTATTGTAGGCATTCCCGGTTCCGGTGGACTGGACCGTCTTGATCCAAAAAGGATGCCCAGGGGTGTTCACGTGAAAAATGTAGGTGGAGTCCCGCATGAAAACCAGGGAGGGATTGGCCACCCCATCGATGAGATAGGCGGAAGTGCCGGAGTTGGTCACCTGGAACTCCGTCTGGCCCATAACAACGTTCATGATTAGTCCTAAGGAAGCCAACCATAAGAAAGGCCTCTTGACCCTTAAATTGGGACTTGATTGGTAACTTTTGTTCATAAAATGTCTCCTCTTTCCAAGCAATCTTGTTTACGTTACCGGTCATGTAGTGTTAAAAAAGTTTACACGAGTCATTGACGAATTAATGTCATCCAGGCGACAAAATGTTGGAAAACTTTTTACGACATCAGCCATTTTCATCCACGGCTAAAATACTTAGCGTACCCTAACACCAATTAAAAGTCTCATCATGAACTCTGGTTTGCCGCCGGGAGCCTCCTTCAAGGCAAATCCTGAACCTAAGGCGACCCACAAATCACCCACACCATGGGCGATTACCGGTCCCCAGTACTGGTTGTCAGCATTGCCGAAGGTCTCGAGCCCCAGCCACAACAAGGGGCCGACCTGATAATTCACTCCGGTGGAATATTCCCATTCCAACTCCTGGTCATCGCCCTCCTTGGCGTACTCCCAGGTAGGGTTCAAGGCCATATTCCAGTTCCCCGCGGTTTTGGCCAGGATGAGTTTCCCCTCTATGGCGTGTCGGAAAAAATCCGGTTTACCCTTGTACTCCAAATAAAGGAGGGGGTCCATAAAATAATGTCCCCGTTCGGTAAAACGGTAACGAAAACGGAGCTTATACCCAATGTAACGGAGAGAATTCTGGGGTAACTGTTCAAATACCTGGTACAATCCAAAATCGAACCTATCGGTCATGCCCACTTCAAACTCAAGGTTGAATTCCGTCGTCGTGGCACCCCGCAAGGAACCTCTGTCAGGCGCGGAGATTGTGAAATACTGCTCGAACTCCGCTTCGCCGGCCTTCAGGGTCGTGTACTCATAGGTCCACACGTAGGCGCGTTGATCTGCAAAAGCAGCCGTCACGGCAAACAGGACTATCAACACTCCAATCCCAATTCTGTTGAACCTGTAGACGGGGACGCTTTTCATTGTGTTCATTTCAGTTCACCTATTGCATAAAGTTGTTTAGTGATTTCAAATAACCATTATATTTATTTATTGAGAACGAATCTCATTAACAATATTACGACCAGCCGGCATACATTTCCAATTTTTTATGGTCACTTCGCAACATAAAATCAGGAACCCAGGTAGCGAACACTCGTAATCCTATAAAAACGAATATCCTCGCCTGCTGCGAGCGGTTTGCAATCCAGTGTTTGAATATTTGTCGAATAATTCTCAATTTCCTTACACAAATTAGGAGGTCTAACATGACTGCACTTCGAATGCAATATTTCCCTTTAACGGCTCTATTTTTTATTGGAATCTGGCTAGTCGGGTTCGAAAATGCCCCTGATTCTTGTAGGTCCTGACGGTCCTTGCCGGCCACACGGGCATCTGTCCAAGTTTTATTTTGTGGAAAAAAATTAGGCTGAAATAAGTCCCCTTCAAGTGAACAGTTTTATCTTAATTTACCTTTTCTGAATTCTCTCAACCGGTAAATAAGGAGCAATCCGCTGAGAAGATATTTGCTAAACGTTAACGCACCATGTGTGGTATCGTAGGCTATATTGGGCATCGACCGGCGCGGGAGGTTATTTTGCACGGTCTCCGACGCCTGGAATACCGCGGGTACGACTCCGCCGGCGTCGGTATCCTACATGACCGCCAGGTCACCACGGTCAAGTGCCAGGGCAAGGTCAACGACCTGCTGACCAAAATGGAAGCTCACCCCGTCGCCGGGACCATTGGCGTGGGGCATACCCGTTGGGCTACTCACGGGGCTCCTAACGACGTAAACGCCCATCCCCACACTTCCTGGGACGGACGCTTTACCCTCGTCCACAACGGCATCATCGAAAATCACCACGCCCTGCGCCAGTATCTGCGGGATGTGGGCATCGCTTTCACTTCCGACACGGACACGGAAGTGCTGGTGCAGTTCATCGCCTACCTCGCCCGGGACGAAAACCTCCCTTTTGACCAGGCCGTCCGGGCCGCTTTGAACCAGGTGGTAGGCACCTATGGCCTGGTGATCATCGACCAGCAATCACCAAACCAACTTCTCGCTGCACGCCTGGGCAGTCCCTTGGTCTTAGGGCTCGGGGAAGGGGAAATCATCATCGCCTCGGATACCTCCCCCCTCATCGATTACACCCGGAACATCGTCTACCTGGAAGACGGGGAGCTGGCCATGGTGGACCGGGAGACTTACGAAGTGCGGAACCTCTGCGAAAACCGCCTGGTCATCAAAGACATTGAACGCATCGAATACGACCTAGAGCAGATTGAAAAGGGCGGCTATGACCATTTCATGCTGAAGGAGATCTGCGAGCAACCCACCACTGTGCAAGAGGCCATCCGGGGACGGATTGAACTGGAGACGGCCACGGTCAAATTAGGCGGCTTGCAAGATTGGTTACCCCGCCTCCTGGACACCAACCAGATCATCATCACGGCCTGCGGAACTTCCTGGCATGCCGGTTTGATTGGCGGTTACCTCATCGAGGAATTGGCCCAGATCCCCGTGCGAGTGCAATACGCTTCCGAGTTTCGCTATCGCAAGGTGGCCCTGGATTCCCAGAGCGTGGTGTTGGCCATCAGCCAATCGGGGGAAACTGCCGATACTCTGGCCGCCATCAAAAAGGCCAAGGAGAAGGGGGCCCTGGCAGTGGGCATCGTGAATGTGGTGGGGAGCACCATCGCCCGGGAAACGGACTGCGGGGTTTACATCCATGCCGGACCGGAAATCGGGGTGGCGTCTACCAAAGCCTTCACTTCCCAGGTGACCGTATTGGTACTGCTGGCCTTACTATTGGCCCAACAAAAGGGCCTAGCGAAGAGCAGGACGAAGGACATTATTAGACACATTCCTACTCTCCCGGAGGATATCTCCAAGATCCTGGCACTTACGGACGAAATCCGGGCGATTGCCGAAGATTACCACCGGGCCAACAATTTCCTGTACCTGGGGCGGGGCTACCAATTCCCCGTGGCCCTGGAAGGGGCCTTGAAGCTGAAAGAGATTTCGTACATCCACGCCGAAGGCTATCCGGCCGCCGAGATGAAACACGGTCCCATCGCCCTCATCGATGAAAACATGCCCGTGGTGTTCATCGTCACTAAGCGTGGATACGATAAAATCGTCTCCAACATCGCGGAGGTGCGCGCCCGGGGAGGCCGAATCATCATCATTACCTCCCTGGCGGCGGAGGAATTAGGGGAATACTCCAACCACATCATCAAGATTCCCCCCGTTCACTTTGCCCTCAACCCCATCCTGGCGACCATTCCCCTGCAACTCCTGGCCTACCATATTGCCGTCCTAAGAGGCTGTGACGTGG
Organism: uncultured bacterium; assembly: GCA_964628055.1. Lineage (GTDB taxonomy): Bacteria > Fidelibacterota > Marinisomatia > Marinisomatales > TCS56 > CAZBEL01. The sequence goes on from CAZVNL010000027.1 coordinate 28,149, forward strand.
ACCAACCCCGAAACCTGGCCAAGAGTGTTACCGTAGAATAGAAGCACTGAACAATGAACATTCGACCCACACGAATGGTATTATCAAGCTCCCCTAAATCAGATCGCAACTCTTTGTGATGCCACCCCAGATACTCCCAAGGGAGATTTGCTTGGAATCCTCACCATCCTCGTAGAGGACTACGAGGAGGAACACCATCTCATTTCCCTGCCGGATCCAATCGGTGCCATCCGCTTTCGAAGGGAACAGTTGGGCCTGAAAGAAGCCGATTTGGGTAAGTATTTTGGAGGCCGCAACCGGGCCACGGAAATCCTTCCGGGAAAACGCAACCTCACCGTGAAGATAATGAAAACCTTACACCGCAAACTTGGCATCCCGGCTGAATCCTTGCCGGCCAGGTAGCCCGGCATTACTCGCTGTAATTCTAACCTAACCAACTCCGAAAGCCTGTTTATCAAAACTCTCCACCGCCGGCCCCATTAATCCCTTATTCCATGCCTCTCGCTACCCATCCACACCTGGCATGGCATCCAATCCCTAAACCGGCCTAAATTTTAATTAATCTATTTAGCTCCTAACGCACATTATCGAAGGAACCCCGCATGGCCATTCATCTGGATTCTGAAGAACGATTCCTGCACCGCCACTTTGGACCGTGCGAAACGGACTTACTCGCGATGCTTGCCTCCCTGGGAGTGAGCACCCTCGACGAACTCATCGACCAGGCCCTGCCCCCGTCCATCCGCACCAAGGAACCGCTACAGGTAGGCGAGCCGGTGGATGAACATACGCTCCGACAACAATTACAAACCATTGCTGCCCGCAACGAGGTCTATCGTTCCTTCATTGGCTTGGGATATTACGACACCATCACACCCCCGGTGATCCAGCGCAACATCCTGGAAAATCCCGGTTGGTACACACAGTACACCCCCTACCAGGCGGAAATATCCCAGGGACGATTGGAAGCGCTTCTGAACTACCAAACCATGGTGGCGGACCTCACCGGTTTGCCTTTAGCCAACGCCTCTCTCCTGGACGAAGCCACCGCGGCTGCCGAGGCCATGAGCCTGCTCCACCGATTCCACCGTTACCGCAATCGCTTTTTCGTCAGTGAGGACTGCCATCTCCAAACCATTGCCGTCCTTCACACCCGGGCTATTCCTCTGGGGATTGACCTGATCGTGGGCTCCCACGAATCCTTTCAATTGGACGAAAACACCTGTGGCTTGCTGCTCCAGTATCCCGCCACCGATGGGCAAATCATCGATTATCGCTCCCTGTGCCAAGCCGCCCACGCAGCCGGCGCTTCGGTGGTCATGTCCGCTGATCTCCTCAGTCTGGTCTTACTGACGCCCCCCAGTGAGTTAGGCGCCGACATCGCCGTGGGGAACACCCAACGGTTCGGCGTCCCCCTGGGTTACGGCGGTCCCCACGCGGCCTACTTCGCCACGCGAGAGACCTTTAAACGGCAAATCCCGGGGCGCATCATCGGCTTATCCAAAGACCGCCAGGGGAACCCGGCCCTGCGTATGGCGCTCCAGACCCGGGAACAGCACATCCGCCGGGAAAGGGCCACTTCCAACATCTGCACGGCTCAGGTGCTCCTGGCCATTATGGCTGGTATGTACGCCGTGTACCACGGTCCCCGGGGACTGAAACGTATCGCCACCCGCATCCACGACCGAACCAAGGTTTTGGCTGCGCTCCTGCAGGAACAGGGGCATAAACTGATCCACCAACACTGGTTTGACACGCTGCGCCTCCGGCCACGGGGCAAATCAACTGAAGAAATCCACCAAGCCGCCCAGAAAAAGCAGGTGAACCTCCGATCGTACGAGGATGGCAGCGTGGGCCTCTCATTAGATGAAACCACAACGCTGCAGGACTTGGAAACCCTTGCATCGATTTTCGGCGCCGACCCGACCCGCCTGCAACCGGTGGCTGAACTGTTGGATTCCGGATACTACGGCCCGCTCCAGCGCCAAACCCCCTTTTTGACTCACCCCGTATTTAACCGCTACCATTCGGAGACGGAGATGGTGCGCTACCTTCACCGGTTAGAATCCCGGGACCTCTCCCTCACCACCAGTATGATTCCCCTGGGTTCCTGCACTATGAAACTCAACGCCACCACACCCATGCTGCCGGTCTCCTGGGAGACCTTCAATCGTCTTCACCCCTTCGCACCTGCCGACCAGGCCCGGGGCAACCGGGAAATTTTCCGAGACCTGGAAGTCTGGCTCACCGACATCACCGGCTTGGCCGCCTGTTCCCTCCAGCCCAATTCGGGCGCCCAAGGGGAATTCACCGGACTCATGGTCATCCAGGCCTACCATCGGGATCACGGCCAAAACCAGCGCCGGGTGTGCCTTATCCCCGCCTCGGCCCACGGCACCAATCCCGCCAGTTCCGTCATGGCCGGCATGGAAGTGGTTATCGTCCAGTGTGACGAGCGGGGGAATATCGATCTTAAGGACCTGACGGCCAAGGCCGCCACCCACCGGGAAAACCTCTCCGCCCTCATGGTCACCTATCCCTCCACCCACGGCGTGTTCGAGGAACAAATCACTACCATCTGCGAACGCATTCACCAACACGGCGGCCTGGTCTACCTGGACGGCGCCAATTTGAACGCCCTGGTGGGTCTCTCCCGCATGGGTGAATGGGGGGCGGACGTGTGCCACATTAACCTGCATAAGACCTTTGCCATTCCCCACGGTGGGGGTGGCCCTGGTATGGGACCCATCTGTGTCACTGCCGACCTGGCGCCTTATTTGCCTACTCATCCCCTGGCGAAATGCGGCGGGGCCCAGGGGATAACACCTGTGGCCGCGGCACCGTGGGGAAGCGCCAGCATCCTGCCCATTTCCTGGGCTTACATTCGCCTTTTGGGGAGCACCGGTCTCACCCAGGCCACGCGCCTGGCCATTTTGAACGCCAACTACATGGCCGCTCGCCTCACAGAGCATTTTCCCATCCTTTACCGGGGCCGAAAGGGGTGGGTAGCCCATGAATTCATCCTGGACCTACGGCCCCTGAAAAAACGCACCGGGATCACCGAAGAGGATGTATCCAAGCGCCTCATGGACTACGGCTTCCACGCCCCTACCACCTCCTTCCCCGTGCCTGGGACGCTCATGATCGAGCCCACGGAGAGTGAATCCAAGGGAGAATTGGATCGCTTCTGTGACGCCCTCATCGCCATCAGGGGGGAAATCCGGGACATTGAACAAGGTACGGCGGATCCCGTGGATAACGTTTTGAAAAATGCGCCCCACACCGCCGCCGAGATCGCCTCCCCAGATTGGAATCACTCCTACTCCCGGGAACAAGCTGCCTATCCCGCACCGTGGACGAAAGAACATAAATTCTGGCCTCCCGTGGGACGTATCGACAACGCCTATGGCGACCGCCACCTCCTATGCACCTGCCCACCCGTTTCCGATTACACCAATAAATAGAACAACAAACTAACCGAGTACGTTACTGTTAGCTCGAAGCGGTAATCAGGCGACCGACCATTCCCTCACCAGTTGCTTCTATCAATTCCACCTCACCAATTGTATTCACCCGTTCTGGCGCCCCTGGTACGGTGACCCGGATGTAATTATCGGTGTAACCCTGTAAACATCCCTCGGAATAAGTTTCAAAGAGAACCGGTCGAACGGTGTGCTGGGCCTGTTGGTGAAAATGCCAGCGTTTCTCCTGGCCCAGGGCATGGAGGCGTCGGCTGCGTTCCTTACGAATTTCCGGGGGTACCTGGTCAGGATAGCCCGCCGCCGGCGTGCCGGGTCGGGGCGAAAAACTGAATACGTGTAAATAGGAAAGGTCCAGGGCGGTAATGAACCGGTAGGTTTCTTCGAAACAGGTCTCCGTCTCCCCCGGGAAACCCACCATGACGTCGGCCCCGATGCCGGCCGCGGGTATCACGTCCTTCACCCTGGCCACCCACTCGCCATAGACTTCCCGTGTGTAGCGCCGTCGCATGGCCCGCAGGATGGCGTTGGAACCGGACTGTAAAGGGAGGTGAAAATGGGGGACATACTTGGGCGACCGGGCCACCAATCGGATGATACCGTCCGTTAGGAGGTTAGGCTCGATGGAGGAAATGCGCAAACGTTCAACGGGCAAAGTTTCCAACGCTTTTAACAAGTCTAAAAAGGATTCGGCGCCCGCCTGGCCGAAGGTACCGATGTTGACTCCCGTGAGGACGACCTCCTTCACGTCCTGATTCATCACTTGCCGGGCTGCGGTTAGGGTCTCCGCCACGCTCCGGTTCCGGCTACCTCCCCGGGAGAGGGGAATGCTACAGTAGGTACAGGGATAGTCGCAGCCGTCCTGTACTTTTAAAAACGCTCGGGTTCGTTCACCCAGTGCCAGGGCAGGGTGGAAAGTGTTCAGGTCCGTTACCGGGGAGACCAAGACCGTTGTTGCGCCGTTTTCAGGGAACTGGTTGAGGTGTTTTATCAGGTCGAATTTTTCGTTAGCACCCAACACCAGGTCAACGCCTAATTGATCCCGGGCCTTGTCCGGTTGCAATTGTCCGTAGCACCCCATGAGCACGACCCTGGCGGCTGGGGCCCGGCGTCGCGCCTGACGCACTAATTTGCGGCAATCGCGGTCAGCATGCTCCGTCACCGAACAGGTGTTGATCACATAAACATCGGCATCCTGGCGGAAGTCCACTGGGGTGTACCCTCCCTTTTCACAGCGCCGGGCAATGGTGGCTGTTTCGGCGTAATTCAGCTTACATCCCAGGGTGTAAAAGGCGATTCTTTTATTGGGGGGTTTCACGTTCGTTGGGAAGCGGTGTTCTTTTGCAGGTGTAAGGGTAATGCATTTTTCACCTAGGCAAAGGCGGGCCAAATATCGCCCCTTTTCCCTACCTCGCACAACCTTGGAGAAACCCTTAGTGATTATGGATGAATGGTCGCAGGTCGCAGGATGGAAAAGTGGGATGTTAGAAGGCTGAGGTAAAGGTCGAGAAAGGGAATAGCTATGAAAGAATTCTTCCGGCGTGATGAAATCCGGGTAAAGTGTGATTCTGTCGCCTTGAAAAAATCGCGTGTTAAACCTCAAGGGTTCGACACGGAACAGGATGAATTGGTGTTTGACCCTGGGGAATAAGCAACGATCAAAATAACTCATAGCCACCCGGTCTTGAACCAATGATTGGAAGGCAGCACGATTGACCAGCTACTTATTCCACCGGGGAGTTTCAATTCATCCCCGGGGCGCGCCTGCAAAGGCACGCGGTTTTTTCACCGCGACGATTCTTTTGGTACTTTTCTAAAAAGAAAA
>CAZVNL010000028.1:0-29855 GCA_964628055.1 uncultured bacterium
ATTGCCAAGCCGATTGGGAGCATGACCCAGATGGGGACCATCCGCTTGGGAAAGCGTACGGAAGACCGAGTGCCGGTCATAAAAGATTTCGTTCCGCTGAATGCGCTGGAAGACCTCGTATTCGCGGGTTGGGACATTAACAAAGAAAATCTCTATGAGGTCTGTTTACGAACAGCCGTACTCGACAAAACCTTGGTGGATCAGGTGCGGCGGCCCCTGGAAGCCATCCGGGTGATGAAGGGCGTCTTCGACCACGAGTATGTTCGCAAGTTGGAGGGTTCCTGGGTTAAGACTGGTAAAAATAAAATGGAGTTTGCCCAGCAGTTAATCGATGATATCCAGAACTTTATTAAGACGCGTAACACCGGGATGAATGTGATGATTTGGTGTGGCAGTACGGAAGTCTATATTCAACCTGGTGAGGTCCACTCCACCTTAAAGAAGTTCGAAGCCGCCTTGCAAAAGAATGATCCTGCCATTGCCCCCAGCATGATTTACGCCTACGCTGCCTTGAAAATGGGAATTCCTTTTGCCAACGGGTCCCCCAATCTAATTGTGGATATTCCAGCTCTGGATGAGTTGGCAAACCAAAATGGTATCCCCATCGCCGGGAAGGATTTTAAGACCGGGCAAACCCTGATGAAGACCATTTTATCACCTGGTCTAAAAGCCCGCCAATTAGGAATTCGGGGCTGGTTTTCCACCAACATTTTGGGAAATCGCGATGGGGAAGTGCTGGACGATCCCGATTCCTTCCGCACCAAGGAAAAGAGTAAGTTGAGTGTCTTGGAATCCATCCTACAACCCAACCTCTATCCGGAACTCTACCGGGGTTTGTACCATAAGGTGCGCATCAATTATTATCCCCCCCGGGGAGATAATAAAGAGGGCTGGGACAACATTGATATCTTCGGTTGGCTCGGTTATCCCATGCAGATTAAAATCGACTTTCTCTGCCGGGACAGTATTTTAGCCGCTCCCATTGTTCTGGACCTGGTGCTGTTTATGAATCTGGCCCAACGCGCGGGGATGAAGGGCATTCAAGAATGGCTTTCCTTCTATTTCAAAAGCCCCATGACCCTCCCGGAACTCTATCCGGAACATGATCTGTTCGTGCAATTGGCCAAGCTTAAGAATACCTTGCGCCATATTATGGGTGAGGAACTTATCACCCACCTGGGTCTGGATTATTATGAAGACCGTTAAATGAAAGCGGTGATTATTGCTGCCGGTCAAGGGCAGCGCATTCGTTCTTTGAGTGGCGAGCTTCCGAAAACACTCTTAACCATTCGTCAGAAACCGATCCTCGAAATCCTGTTCGAACACTGCCTAACAGTAGGAATTGAGGAAGTTTTGGTTGTCACCGGTTACAAACATCAGGTAATAGAAAAACATGTGGCGGCGTTGGGGAAACGGTTTCCGGTGCGCTGTGTGTTCAACCCCCGTTGGCGCGGTTCCAATGGTCTCAGCGTGCTGGCAACCAAGGCCTGTTTTCAACCTAAAGACAATTTTATCCTCTCCATGAGTGACCATCTTTACCAGCGGGCCTTGCTCAAGAAAGTAATTTCCGTGCCTTTGGAACCCTATGTTGCCCGTGTAGCCTTGGATTATCGGATCCATGAGATTTTCGATATTGACGATGGTATGAAAGTAGCCACAGCACCGGACAATACGGAAAAGTTGGCGGCCATGTCTAAGACCCTGACCGCCTACAACGCCATTGACTGCGGTGTTTTTAAGTGCGGTTATGCCTTTTTTACCGCTTTAGAGGAAGCGCAACAAACGGGTGACTGTTCCCTGGCGGATGCTTGTCGACTTTTGATTCAAAGGGGGCAAATGGGAGGGATCAACATCGGCCAATCTTTTTGGCTGGACCTAGATACGCCCCAGGCCTGGGACTATCTCCAGACCCGGGCGAACCTGCTGTTTCAGGAATGATATCGCCGTAACTTTTAGTCCCCGGTATTGGTTGAGACCTTCCGTGAATCATAAACTCTACTACTACGCCAACCAGGTGTACCAGTACTCCTTCGCTAAACCCCTCTACGATATTTTAGGGGGCACTTTTTTAGTCAACCGCTTCCGCCGTTTCTTGAGGTTCAGGTGGTATCTGCGTCATTGGGGGCGTGTTCCGGTTGAAATTCGAGATATTAAAAGTCTACGCGATTTCCGAGGGGTGGTGATCTCCGAAAGTAATTCCGTGATCCACCACGATTCAGACCTTTGCACGACCATCTTTTTAGGTCACGGCACTGGCGATAAAAAGTACGGCGGTTATGCCCGCAACCTGCTTTCTTACGACTACTTTTTTATATCCGGGGAGAAGCATCTGGCCAAGTTACGGGATGTGGGTCTGGAATTACCCGAAGAAAAATTACTTAAAGTGGGTAACCCGCGGTTTGACGATTACGTGAATAAGAAAATAGATCGTAACACCTACGCGGACTATTTGGGGATACGCGACCGGAATCGAAAAACCGTCCTGTATGCGCCTACCTGGCGGTGGGGAAACGGGACCCTTTTACGTTATTATAAGAAGTTGTGTAGCGAGGTGACCAAAGAGTTTAACCTGATCATCCGCCCTCACTTCCATGAACGACGGTTTATCCCCACCATGAAGGCCTGGGTGCGTTGGAAAGGCCTTCAGCATGTATACTTTTCCAACCCGGCCAATATCGTCCGCAGCGATACTATGCACGATTTTGCTATCTCTGATATGCTGGTCAGTGATACGTCGTCGGTCCTCTACGAATACCTCATTACAGGTAACCCAATCCTGATTTTGGAATCGGGATATACCGACCTGCACACTATGCCCAAAAAGTTAGACGTGACGCATCTCGCTGCCCATTACCAGGAAGGCGCTAGGGTTAATCTCTTGGACGCAATCAAGGCCACTTTATCCCATGCTGACCGAAAGGCCTACCGGGAATTGCTGCACAGTTGTTTTTACTTTAACGATGGACAAAGCGTCCGGCGCATGGCAGACTTTATTCAATCTTTACCTACCTATTAGGGGAATTCCCTTAACGTGGGAGACTGATTCCATTGCGCTATCTTTTTCTGGTAACCAAAGCCTATTCAGTTTCCATTTTGAACCCTCTACAGAAGGCCGTCCATAAAAGGGGTGCGGGCGAGGTCCGTTGGTATGTAAGTTCATTCCCTGGGAGTGATACGATTCCCGTTAAGCGGTTGAAGACCACGGCCGAGGTGGTTGCTTATGATCCCCATGCCGTCATTGTACCAGGGAACATCGTGCCCCATTTCTGGCCCGGTCTAAAGGTGCAGATTTTCCACGGTTTGGGAGAGGAAAAACGTGGCCATTACCGCATCACCGGCTTTTTTGATTTGTACTGTACGCCGGGACCCCATATGACCTCGATTTTTGAGCGTCTGGCACGTGAACACGGGCATTTTCTCGTTCAAGAAACCGGCTGGCCGAAATTGGATTCTTTGGGCATAAGTAAGCAAGCAGACAGTATTGAGACCTTTGGCTATGACCCCCAAACGCCAGTCATTCTTTACGCTCCCACGTTCAGTCCCCGCTATTCCAGCGCTCGGATTTTATATGAAGCAATACAACAACTAAGTCAGAAACCGTGGCAGTGGTTGGTTAAATTCCATCCCCTTATGGAAAAGAAGGTTATGGCTGACTACCAGGCCTTACAGGGAGACCGTTTCAAAGTGGTGGAAGCCGCTGATATTCTCCCCGCGCTACAGGCTGCTGACATATTGATAACAGACACCTCGTCCGTGGCGTATGAGTACTTATTACTGGATCGCCCGATTATTACCTTTCGCGCTACTACGCGAAGAGATAAAGGGATCGACCTCCTACATCCTTATGAGTTACCAGGGGCCATCCAACGCTCGCTGGAGAATCCCGGTGAATATTCTTCTAATCGCCAGTATTATGTGCAGCAATTGCACCCCTATCGCGATGGACGGTCATCCCATCGTGTACTGGAATCCATTCAAACTACCTTAGAATCCAAAGCTTATGAGCGGTTGCAACCTAAACCTCGGAACTGGTTGCGAAAGTGGCAATTGAGAAGGCTGTTCCCATGACGACCGTCCTGTTTGAAACCCAGCATCTGTATTATTTACCCCAGTTTTTGCCCATCATGTCGGAGATGGGTAAGCGCAAGGAATATCAACTTTTTGCCTCCCTTGGCGCCAGGGCGACTCCTCCAACCTTCAGGCGTTTTCAGGAAGCGCTGTACACCCGGGATATTCAAGTCATTACGGGTGGCTCCGAACGGGAGCGAGTGGAAAAGTGTAAGGAACTGGGACCCGACGTCCTCATCGTAGGCAATGTGGGCCAGGCCGAAAAAATTGCCCGCACAAACACGCTGGTGGTAATGGTCTATCATGGGATTGGATTGAAGGAATCGTACTACCGGGATAGTTCTCCAAGGGTGGATCTCTTTGCGGTGGAATCCCAGGAGCGTTACGAAGCACTGATCAACCAGGGCTTTGAACCCCATCGTCTGGCCTTGACGGGTTTCACCAAACTGGACCCACTCTTTAATCCTCGTTTGGGGATGGATGACCAAGACCGCGAAAAGGCTGTGAACTCTTCAACGGAGCAGACGATCCTATATGCCCCCACTTTCTACCCTTCTTCAATAGAGCAGACCTTGCAATTATTTCTCCGCAAATCCCCGCCCGGGAGAGTATTTATTAAACTTCACCAATTCAGTTGGGAGCTGCCCAAGTATCGCCATCATGTGGATCTGGCCCGGCGCGTGGCACAGCGCGAAGATTTCGTGTTAATCCCCCAACGGGAATTCAATATTCTACCCTACTATAGGGCGGTTTCAGTCTTGGTGAGTGATTTGTCATCTACGATATTCGAATACCTGGCCCTGGATCGTCCCATTGTGCAAACCTTGTATTTCACTTTACGGAAAAAACACCGCGTTTTCCCCTTTCTAATAAGGCGACGGTTAGATCGGGAACGTATGGGTGGGGTGGATTTCACCGTCCCGGTACATGAACCGAAGGAGTTAATTCACGCCCTAAAACAAGTTTTCGTCGAGGATACTTTACAAACTCAACGGAAACAGGCGGTCAAACGTTATCATTATCGATTGGACGGGTTCGCTTCCCAACGTCTGCTGGAAGCCATCGCGAATAAACTTGGTCACGGAAGTCCATAAATTTGTAGATTTCACGCTTCATGAGAGCCGTAATATTAGCCGCCGGTGTTTCCCGGAGATTGTATCCTCTAACGGAAACCATTCCCAAGTGCCTCTTAAAGGTTGGGGAGAAGCCCATCATCGCCTACCAGTTGGAAGCCCTCCAGGAACTAAACGTCTTCAATACAACGGTTATAGTGGGATACTACCGGGAGCAACTACAGGATTATCTCATCAGAACCTTCCCCCAGTTCACTTTTAATTTTGTTGTAAACCACCATTTTTTCGACACCAACACCGCCTATTCCATGTATCTGTGCCGGGAAGAATTAGGGTCGGATCAACAGCTTATTATAAACGGGGATGTTCTCTATCCCAGGGTTTTACTCCAGCGTGTTATGGATGCGAAGTATAATTCCGTCCTCGCAGTGGATATTAAGTCATGCGGGTCGGAGGAGGTAAAGGTCGTCGAGGGCGATCACCAGCGCATTGTTGCCATTGGTAAACGGCTCATGCCGGAAAACGTCCTGGGGGAGTTTCTGGGCGTCGCCCGGTTTTCGCAACCCCTGACACAAGCCTTTGCCCACTCCCTCACCACCCTAGTGGAAGCCGGGGGTAAAGAGGATTATTTCGAGGCGGCAATCGATCCCCTGCTGCGTACTTTCGCCGTCAACTACGTGGACGTGAGTGACTTACCCTGTATCGAAATAGATTTTGTTGAGGATTATCAACGCGCCCAGAAACTTGTTAAAAACGAGTTGTTTTCGTAAACTATGTTTCCGAATGATGGAAGAACTGGTTGGGGCCTATTCCCCGGGCTTTTTTCGTGGTAGGGACGGTAATTTTTTACCAAGACCCTTTACCGACTGGTCATTTTCCGTGTTGTAGCGCGTAATTCCCAGTAAATTCATCACAACATTTTTTACCACGCAACGCATAGTCAAGTGGGGGGTTATTAATGATAAGTAAGAAGCAGGCTTTAGAATATCATACTCGTGGGCGAGCCGGTAAAATTGAAGTGGTCGCTACCAAGCCTACGTTAACGCAGCGCGATTTATCCCTGGTCTACACACCTGGTGTGGCGGAACCGTGCCGGGAAATCTTGAAGGACCCTGGTAAGGTTACCGCGTACACCGCTCGGGGGAATTTAGTAGGCGTCGTTACCAACGGAACCGCCGTCCTGGGTTTGGGGAATATCGGTCCTCTCGCCGGAAAGCCAGTCATGGAGGGCAAGGGGGTATTGTTCAAGCGGTTTGCCGATATTGACGTCTTTGATATTGAAATAAATACCGAGGACGTGGATGCGTTTGTCCAAGCGGTGACGTTATTAGAACCCACTTTTGGGGGGATCAATTTAGAGGATATCAAAGCCCCGGAGTGTTTCGAGATTGAGCGGCGTTTGATTGCGGCGATGAACATACCCGTTTTTCATGATGACCAACATGGCACGGCCATCATTTCTGCGGCGGCCCTCCTCAACGCCGTGGAGCTGGCGGGCAAGAAAATGGAGACGCTGCGGGTGGTAATTGCCGGAGCCGGGGCGGCCGCCATCGCCTGCACCCGGCACTACATGCGATTTGGCATTAAAAAAGAAAATATTATTATGTGTGATAGCAAAGGTCCCATTTATCTTGGTCGCGAAGTGGGGATGAACCCTTACAAGGCCGAGTTTGCGGTGGAGACGAAAGCCCGCACCCTGGCGGAGGCGATGGCGGGAGCTGACGTTTTCCTGGGGTTATCCCAGGGCGGGATCGTGAGCCAGGAGATGGTGCGTTCTATGGCGGAAAAGCCCATTGTTTTTGCCCTGGCCAATCCTGATCCGGAGATCACTTACCCGGAGGCCAAAGCCGCCCGCAAGGATATCATCATGGCTACCGGGCGGTCTGATTATCCTAACCAGGTGAATAATGTTTTGGGATTTCCTTTCATCTTTCGCGGGGCGCTGGATGTGCAAGCCCAGCAAATCAACACCGCCATGAAGATGGCCGCTTCCCGGGCCCTGGCTGAGTTGGCTCGCGAGGATGTGCCCGATGAAGTGGCTAAGGTTTATGGTAAAGCCTATCTACGCTTTGGACCCGACTACATCATACCCAAACCCTTCGATTCCCGGGTACTCACCTGGGAGGCCACCGCGGTAGCCCAGGCGGCTATCGATACAGGGGTAGCCAAGCGACCCGTGGATATGAACGTCTACGGGGATGTCCTCGTAGCCCGCCTGGGAAAAAGCCGAGAACTCATGCAGGAGATCTACCACAAAGCGCAACGCGACCCGAAACGCATCGTCTTTCCCGAAGGGGAAAGCGAGGGTATTATCCGGGCCAGTCATCAGATGGTCGTCCAGGGAATTGCCCGCCCCATTTTACTAGGCGATCCCCTAACCATTAACCAGGAAGCAGAACGTCTACAGGTGGACCTCACCGGTGTGGAGCTTATGGACCCCAAACAGTCCGATAGAATTAACGATTACGTGCCAGCGCTCTATGAGTTGCGCCAGCGTAAGGGGGTAACCCGGCGACATGCCCGGAATATGATGAAGCGTCCGAACTATTTCGCCTCCATGATGGTCTACTTGGGAGAAGCCGATGGATTAGTATCCGGGATCACTAAAAATTACCCCGAGACGCTGCGACCGGCACTCCAGATCATTCCCCTTAGGGAAGGTGTAAAACACGTTGCGGGAATGTATCTCCTGGTGTTCAAGAACAAGATCAAGTTTTTGGCGGATGTCACCGTTAACATTGATCCCGATGCGGAAACCCTGGCGGAAATCGCCACGCTGGCTGCAGAAGAGGCCCGCAAATTTGGGGTCACTCCCAGAGTGGCCATCCTGAGTTTCAGTAACTTCGGTACCGTGAAACACCCCCTGTCACTGAAGACCAAACGCGCCGTGGAACTCGTCAAAGCTTCCCATCCTGACTTCGAGGTTGATGGTGAAATGCACGCTGATGTAGCCGTTTCTACAGAAATGCTTAGAGAACACTTTCCCTTCTCCACGCTTAAGTCCGAAGCTAATGTACTCATCTTCCCCGAGCTTACCGCAGGAAACGTCACCTATAAATTGTTCTCCCAGTTAGGTAACGCCACGGCCATTGGTCCCATTCTCATGGGCCTTTCCAAGCCCGTCAATCTGTTACAGTTTGCTTCCAGCACCGTGGAAGATATTGTCAACATGACGGCCATAACCGTATTGGATGCTCAATACCATGAAAAATAATCAATCCTCAACTTGCAACTGGAAACATATTGTAACCTGCCTGTTAGGGCTCGGTCTGGTATGGGCTGTGGGGGCTGGAGAAGTATATCAGCAAGTCCGCGTGTTTGGGACCGATCCGGCCACCATCACCCAGTTGCGCGCCGTGGGCATCCCCCTGGACCACGTCACAGTGAAACGAGGAATATTTATCGACGTGACGGCTACTCGGGAGCAAGTCGACAGCCTGCGGCAACGGGGGATTCCCCTCACAGTTCTTGAGGATGATTTGACCCGCTTTTACCAACGGCGTTCACGACTGGCCCCAGAACGGGAATTCCCCCTGGGGTCTATGTTAGGAAATTATACCTACGCGCAGGCCATGACCAGGATGGACACTTTGGCTTACCTTTATCCGGGGCTGGTGAGCCCCCGGGATTCCATTGGTACTACCATTGAGGGACGCACGATCTGGGCTTTTAAAGTCTCCGACAATCCCCTGACCGATGAGGACGAACCGGAAGTCCTTTTTACCGGATTAACTCACGCCCGGGAACCATTGGGAATGATGAACCAGTTTTACTTTGCTCAGTATTTATGCGAAAATTACGGACTGGATTCCCTGGCCACTTATCTGGTGAATAAACGGGAGATCTGGTTTATCCCTTTTATCAATCCCGATGGCTATGTGTACAATGAGACCATTGCTCCTAGCGGGGGAGGCATGCACCGCAAAAACCGTCGAGACACGGGTTGTGGGAACGGCACCAGCCGTGGCGTGGATTTGAACCGTAACTACAGTTACAACTGGGGAGCCGATAATAACGGTTCCTCTCCCAATCCGTGCAGTAATACTTTCCGGGGAGATTCAGCTTTCTCCGAGCCGGAAAGCGCCACCATACGGGATTTCATTCTTGCCCATCCCTTTGCCAATGTTCTCCATTACCATGCTTATGGCAACATCTTAATCCACTCCTGGGGGGACGGTAGCTATCCTCCGGAACCTGATCTTACCACGTTACGTGAAATCGGCGCTGCGATTACGCGTCAAAATGGATACGCCGTCGGAACCGGTATCGAAACCCTTGGTTATGGGGTCAATGGTGATGCCGTGGATTGGTCCTATGGGGTGGGGGGACTGATTGCATATACCCCCGAAGTCGGTTCTTCCGTGGATGGCTTTTGGCCTTCGGAAGACCGGGTGATTCCCCTTTGCCAGGATCAGGTCTATGCCAACGAAGTTTTTTCCCTGGTTGCGGGCAGTGATTACATTCTGTATGATTTTAGTATCACTCCCGAGCAACCCCAAGCAGGCGACACCCTCCAATTTTCTCTCACCATTCAAAACCGCGGGTTGGCAGATTCCCAGGGGCCGGTGGGCCTGTCACTGGTGGCCTTGAATGATGAAACCCAGCTCACCATAACGAGTTACCAATTTACTTCTCTCCCGGCTCGTACCAAGGATTCCCTGACTACGCAATTCATTCTACCGGAGAATATGGCCAATGGTACTCCGGTAGGATTGGCGCTCGCTGTCCAGGATAATCAGAGTTATCTATTCCAGGATACGCTTCAGGTCATTGCGGGCATTCCCTATCCCGTGTTCACCGATGGAGGTGAGAATGGCTTGGGCCATTGGAATACAGTAAATGGATGGGGGCTTACCAACGAGGCTTATGAGGGGGACTGGGCTTTCACCGATAGCCCTAATGGCAGCTACGGGAATAATGTGACTCGTGTCATTACGCTATCGACTCCTCTTGACCTTACCTATATGAGCTATCCCCGGGTACGTTTCATGGCCCGTTGGGAGATCGAATCCAATTGGGATTTCGTCCGCTTTCAGGCTTCTACGACGGGCAGCGACTGGCAATCGTTACCCGGATTGTATACTGAATTGGGCTCGGGTCAGGGAGCCCAAACCGAGGGCCAACCTGGCTATGATGGCCAGCAGAGTGACTGGGTGGCGGAAACTATCGACCTAACACCTTACATGGGTGTTGATACGCTCTACCTCCGTTTTATTCTGACCAGCGATACCTATGTGCAAGGGGATGGCTTCTTCTTTGACAATTTTATCGTGGAAGGTTTCTTAGATTATCTCCCGGGCGATGTGGTCGTCGATGGAAAGCAGGATTTGTTTGACGTTTTAATGTTGGTGGACCTTATCCTCAGTTCCGACCCCCTGCCAACCCACTTGCAAATAGTGGCGGATGTAAACTTCGATGGTCAGGTGGATATATATGACGTTCTTAGCTTGGTGAATGTAATTTTAGGCCTATGATGAATCATAGAATCACCCTTCTTTTACTTACGGTCCTGGCGTTGCCGGTGAGTGGAGCCGAAGACTCCCTTTATCCCACGCGTCGTCCTGATGGTCAGGTAAAAGTGTGGGTGTTTTTTAAAGATAAAGGGAGCCTGGATGAACTCCGGCAGCAATCTGCTACGGTACGCCTGTCCGAGCGTATTAGGATGCGGCGTCAACGCGCACACATTACTCAAGAAGTTACCTGGTACGACCTCCCCGTCCGTCATATTTACGTCCAGAAGGTGCTTAACCAGGGAGCTGAGCTGGCGCACGTTAGTCGCTGGCTGAACGCCATCTCCGTGTGGGTGAATCCGGGTCAAATCCCTGCTCTTAAGCGCTTAAGGGGTGTGGACCGGGTTACCCCCGTGGCAACATTTAGACGACCGCTTCCCTTGAGTAAGCCCGTAACACCAGCACGGAAACGCACTACAAGTCCCACCTCCCTGGATTATGGGTACGCCCAGGCTCAGATCGAACAGATAAACTGTCAATTGGCTCACGACGCTGGCTATTACGGCCAGGGGGTGCGGGTCCTGCTATTGGATACAGGATTCAACCTCACCCACGAGGTCTTCGATTCGCTCCATATTGTTGCCCAGTGGGATTTTGTGGATGGGGACAGCGTCACGGCCAACGATTCCTACCAGGACAGCCTCTTTGGCCAGGACAGTCATGGCACGATGGTTTTTTCCACCCTGGGAGGGTATCTGCCTGGCCAGCTCATTGGGCCCGCCTTTGGGGCAGAGTTTTTGCTGGCCAAGACGGAAATCGTCCACGATGAAATTCAGGTCGAGGAGGATAATTACGTGGCGGGATTGGAATGGGGGGAGCAGAACGGGGCCGATGTTGCCTCCAGTTCCCTGGGGTATTTGGATTGGTATTCGTATTGTGATTTGGACGGGAATACGGCCGTGACCACCCGTGCCGTGGACATTGCCGTGAGTTTGGGAGTGGTTTGCGTAACGGCTGCGGGAAATCAGGGCTGGCAGGCCCCCCCCAGTGATCCGTGCGACACCTTAACCTATTACATCATTGCCCCTGCCGATGCCGATTCGGTGATTGCGGTAGGCGCGGTGAACGACTCTAGTGAGATTGCCAATTTTAGCTCTCATGGGCCTACCTATGACGGACGGATTAAACCCGAAGTTTGCGCCCGTGGTGTGGCAACCTGGTGTGCCAATCCCGGGGGCTACGGTTATCGTACGGCCAGCGGTACCTCGCTGGCCACACCCCTGGTGGGAGGCTCAGTTGCTGTGATCCTTAGCGCCCATCCGGACTGGTCTCCCATGATGGTGCGCGAAGCCCTGATGATGACCGCCCATCGCGCCAATATCCCCGACAATGATTATGGCTATGGGGTCATTGATGTATGGGCTGCCATCAATTATGATGGGTTTGTGCAAACCGAGCCGGGACAACCAATTCCGCAAGCTTTTGTACTCCACGAAGGCTATCCCAATCCCTTCAACAGCACGGTTACTTTCCTGGTAGAATTGCCCCGCGCGCACTATCTCCAGGGGATGATCATGGATCTGCAAGGTCGCGAAGTGAGCACTTTGGTGAACCAGGTTGTCCCGGCTGGTACTCACACCATCCGTTGGGAAGCGACTGACAACGCGTCGGGGATCTATTTTTTCAGGCTTAAGGTAGATGATGAACTAAGGATACAAAAGATAACCTATTTGAAATAGAGACTTGCATGACACGGAAGGGAGATGGTATCCATCTAGCTCCAGCAGGTAATCGTTAAGTCACCCGTTACCAATAGCATATTTTTTGATTGAAAGTAATTTGATCATTAAGGCCATAGAAGAATTGGCAACCGTTAGGGACTCCATTTTAATCAGCTACGGGTATAGTGCCATCTACTATTCCATGGTTTTGATGCCCGCTTAGATCATCGCCGTTTCCATCCAAGGGGTAGGAACACTAGCGCAAACGTCTGAATTTTTTATACTGCTTGTCCTGGCAACGGTTTGGCAAAATGTACAAAATGCTTGCCTGACTGGTGAATATCCTCCAAATTTGGTCTCGCCTGGTATTCGAGTCATGAAACCCTTCACCGCAAAAAGTATCTTCCTGGGGCTCACTGTCCTCTTTGCCCTTTCCCAGGGGCAGACGACATCGGTTCCGGTTGCTCTGGATGTTTATGCGGGCATTGAATCGGTGCTTTTGGTTTGGTCCTATCCGGAAGGTCTGATTCCCGTTACCACCACCATTTACCGCACGGCGGATTTATTTGCTCCTTACGAAGCGATTTATTCCTCCGATGAACAGTTCTTCCGCTATCTGGATCGGGAAGTGGAGCCGGGACAAAGGTACTTTTACCGTGTCACGATAGAGAATGCTGACGGCGCCGTTCTTTCCAGCCCGGAGGAAACACCACCGTTTGCCACTCCCACCGTAGTAGAGGATGAAGTGGCAGAATATCCCCACATGGAACCGTTCAAAATCCAATCCGATACTACTTCGTTAGAAACCTTCCAACGCACCCTGGTGGAAACCGTCTTAACCGTATACTTCACAAATGAAGATACCACGACTCAGGAGCAGGTAGTGCAATGTATCTGGGATGAAGACCAAACCGGACTTATTTCGTGGCTGGAGTGGATCCCCGTCCACATGCTTGATGAGTATCAGTTTATCACCAGTGATACGTTTAGTCTTCATATTCAGCATATGGTTGCTGATCGATGGAGTTGGGAAGAGGATCGTTATCGGAATACATTTTATTTGACACCTGATGAGTGGGATGCCGAAGAGGATTCGTTGCTTCTAAAGGTGGAACGCGCTTTAACCCGCTTGCGGGATTCCTACGAGCGGGAGTGGGAGTTGGTGCAAGCTTTACCCGCTATAGTGATTTACGGGCAGGAGTGGACTTCCGAAAAGAACCCCCGCCTATACTTAACATTTCCCCACGATGTTCTGCCAGAAACGTCGGTATTATTTAAGGGTGACGCAGACTCGTTATTTTATGACCTTACCTTGCGCGCTGACACCCTTTCGCCTCACACGGTGACTCTCCCCCCAGGGTGGTCAGCCGTTGAGCTATGGTTGGATAACGAACTTATCCAGAAAGTACCGTTGGTAAATCCCCCCTCCCGGTTAATGGTCACTCTCGACGGACAATACCTGGTAGGAGATTCAACCTTAGACCTCGCGCCCCGGTTTAGCCTGGCCCAAGACGATTTTAGTTTTAATGAAGTTGACTATTGGAAGGAGGCTTCCCAGCTGGCGGTGGAGATCGCAGGACGTACCGAGTCTCCTTCGGGTTACCGGGTGGTTTTGGATGATGAAATTCTTACGCCCTTCTATCCACCGTACACCTTCCAGACCTTGTTCTTTGATTCAACGTGGATTATAGAACCGAATGAGGTGTTGGTGCGCTGGCTACATTTGGAGCGTCAAACTTCATCGGGTGCCTGGGAACGCCTTGAAAGCCGGCCCATTTACACCGATCGCAGTCATTACCAGAGCCGTATTCCTGACAGAGGTCCCTGGATTGAAGCCAACTACACTACCTTAGGTAAGTCCAACGATTTGTCGAAAATCACCAGCTCGCAGATTAACATTCCCGACGTTTTTGCGCTTTACCAGAATTATCCCAATCCTTTCAATGTATCCACCACCATCACGTTCGATTTACTGCAATCAGCAGTGGTGAGTTTATATATCACCGATGCCCGGGGCCGAAAAGTGAATGTTTTCCTGGACGAGATTTCCCTGGAAAAGGGAACTTACCATTATATCTGGCGCGGAGAGCACTACTCCAGTGGGATTTACTTCATCACATTACAGGCTCAGGTAGAGAACTATCTTCCCATTATCTTCAGCCGGAAGATGGTTTATCTGAAGTAAACCGGTGAATCCTCCCGTTTGTGGGTATACTGATTCACCTTTAAATTCCTTCAGTTCAGAAGGAGAAACTAATGGATGATTTGTTTGATGATGAATTGAAGCGGATGGATGAACTGGAGCAAGAAACCAAGAGTCAGTTCCAGGAAGCCGTTTCTATAGAGGACCCCATCGCAAGTTTAGAATTACGACCCCCTATTGTAATCCCCAAGGGAACCCCTTTGAAGGAGGCCATTCGCCTGTTACAAGAGAAATCCTTGGAATGTCTTTTAGTAGCAGATGATGGAAAATTGGCGGGGATACTCACCGAGCGGGACATTCTGCTTAAGATCACCGGGCGGGGGTTAAACCTTGCGGAAGAATTGGTCGAGGGCTATTACACCCCGTCACCGGAGTATTTGAAAATGGAAGACCCCCTGGTATTCGCGCTGAATAAAATGACCGTGGGTGGCTTCCGGCATATTCCTATTCTCAATGATGAAAAGGAGCCCATCGGCCTTGTATCTCTGGTGGATATAGTGCGTCATATTTCAGATTATTTTAGTGATGCGGTGTTGAATTTACCGCCCCACCCCCAAAGGAAGGGGTTCCCCACTGCCGAGGGTGGTTAAGGCGCTCTTCTAATATGGAACAGTGAACATTTCCGCAGGGAGTAGGAAACGGTAATCACCTTACAACTGCGCAATAACTTATTCGGGAGTTTATTAGTACTATTTCTCCTGGCCGGGTGTGCCACTCATCCCACGGTTAGCACCGAGCGCATGGCCAAAGGCGAGTCGAAATACGGTTATACGCTGTCAGTGGAAAATGTCTTTCCCTTCATCTGGTATCGCTATGCCCTCTCGGATAAAAGTGATGTGGGTTTCCGGGTGGGATTACCCATTTACGGTTCGGGAATTGATTATAGCCGTTTGCTCTACTCCAAAGAGGATAAATGGGACGTTCTAAATGTTGCCTGGAGTGTCAATCCCAATTATAATCTGGACTTTACCTACTACAAATTTCGTCAGCGCAAGGCGAAGAAATCTCGACCGGCTTCAACGACCTGGTGGGGTATCCGGATGATGTACATTCCCAAGGGGATGTCCGGTGGCCGGAGCAACCGTCTGGGGTTGTTGCTTGGGGGACAGCCCAGCCAACGTTTCGGCTATGAGTTGGGTTATTATCACGATTTCAACTCCATGCCCATTACGGAGCTGTTCAATTTCAAGTGGAAAACGAATATGGACGCAGCTACTAAAGCCCGTTACCGGGACACGCCCCATACGGCCTATGGATTACCTTCAGAATATTCCCGATTGACGGGAATATCTGTGCGGGTTTTTATCAATCTGGGGGGGAAGAAACAGGAGCCAATTACCGTCGCAGGGGAAAACCTGCCACCAGAGAAGCGGGACTGACCGGCTTGTCGCTTGTCTACCGCAAGACGATTTTACGTAAAATCGACAATGGCTTGTACGTGGTGACCACCCAGGTGAAAGACCACCTCAGCGCTAGGACGGTTTCTTTTTTAACTCAAACGTCAATTCAGCCACCCCTCCTGGCCATGGCCCTTCGGGTGGGGTCTGACCTGTACGAGACGCTCCAACAGTCCCAACAGGGAGCCATTCATTTCCCCGGGAAGGATCAGCAACAAGTGGTGGCCTCCTTTTTTCGTAAACCAGTTGTAGACGGTCAAACACTGAACGGGTACCGGTATACAATAACCGCCCGCGGGAATCCGCTGTTGGCAACTTTCCCCATGGCTCTCGAGGTAGAGGTCGTGGAAAAGGTGTCTAAAGGAGACCATCACCTCTTCCTTTGCGAGGTGGTCGCTACCCACCTTCGATCTGACGAACCCACCCTCCAGGTGGCTGACACCGGCTGGCACTATGGAGGGTAGACGGTTTTTTATTCCACCATTGTTAATATCAACACGTCTTTTTTTCTGCACCTGGTGTTACGCTTTTTTGTGTTAATCTTGGCCTATGAAAACGAAAACCGTTAAGTTCCCCGCCCACAAATCATGAAGATCGGTACCTATTCCCTCTACAGTATCGAGACCAGTCGTTTTGGATTGGATGGGGGAGCCATGTTTGGCATTATTCCCAAACCCCTGTGGGAGCGGAAAGCCCCCGCCGATTCCCGGAACCGCATCGCAATGGTGACGCGTTCCCTTTTACTGGCAAACGATGAGCGCCGGGTGTTGGTTGATACTGGGAACGGGGATAAATGGTCCTCGAAATACAAAACCTTATATAATATTGATACCACCAACGTTAATTTAGAAAACTCCCTGGAACGCCTGGGATTTTCTACCGAAACGATTACCGATGTGATTTGTACCCATCTGCATTTTGACCATGCGGGAGGAAATACGCGCCTGCAAGGAGGTAAAATTGTCCCCACCTTTCCTAACGCCACCTATTGGATTCAAACCGCGCAGTGGGATCTGGCACGAAGTCCTTCGGAGAAAGACCGGGGGAGCTTTTTACCGGAAAACTGGGAGGTATTGGCCGAGAATGGCATGATTCGACTGGTTGATGGAAAAGAATCCTTTCTCCCGGGGATTGATGTGCAACTCACTTACGGTCATACGACGGGAATGATGCACCCCCTACTTCGCAATACACAGAATACACTAATGTTCATGGCGGATCTCATTCCCATGGCCCCCCATGTTGCTCTCCCCTGGGTGATGGCCTATGATCTTTATCCGTTATGGACGATCCGGGAAAAGGCCGCGCTCCTCCCGAAAGCCGTCGAAGAACACTGGCTGCTGTTTTTAGAACATGATCCCCACCAGGAAGTCGTTACCGTCCGGTATGATGGAAAACATTACCGTGTGGACACAAGCCAGAGATTGAATGAAGTTTCTGCAAACACCTCTTAGTACGTAGAGCGATGGCCCACGTAGCTTTATTTCTCCGGGATTTCAAGCTGGGAACGCGGGTTGCCGAGCAACTGACCTTGCACTCCCATGACTTCACCTTTTGTGAAGAAATTGAGACCCTTCCTCCCGGCACTGCAGTGGCCGTTGTTAACTTGAATGACCCCCATTTTGGAGAAATCGGGTTTGTGCAAAAGTTGAAGACCATCCACCCCGGGATACGGATCATCGGCATTTTGTACCGGTTGCAGAAAACACAATTAGCTACCTATCGAGAAGCGGGCTGCGCCCTCTTGCTCCCCCGGCGATCGGTAGTTAAAAATTTACCCACCCTAATCACGAAACTCGATGAATGAAGGAGGCGTTCTCCCATAAACGAGCGCGGGCCCGGGAGATCCTTACCCGTCTTTTAGAGACCTACCCCCATTCCCGTTGTTCCCTCAATTACCACACCCCCCACGAACTTTTAGTGGCCACCATTCTCTCGGCCCAATGTAACGATGAACGCGTGAATCGGGTTACCCAATTCCTGTTTCGTAAATATCCCAACCCGGAGGCCTTTGCTTACGCGGCAATAGAAGAGCTTAGTCAGGATATTCGCTCTTGTGGTTACCATAATCAAAAGGCTCGCAATATACAGGGCGCTAGCTTGGCAGTTGTGGAACGCCACGGTGGGGAGGTTCCTAATACTCTTGAAGCATTGGTCAAATTGCCAGGCGTAGGACGCAAAACAGCCAACTGTGTATTAGGGGAATGTTTTCACCAACCGGTGATGGTGGTGGATACCCACATGATACGCATTATGAATTTGCTGGGGTTTACTCGTTCCCGGAAGCCGGAAAAGATCGAGGAGGATTTAAAAGCCATTTTCCCGGAGCAGCATTGGGTACGACTGACCCATATGATCATTGATCACGGTCGGGCTGTTTGTATTGCCCGCCGCCCCCGATGTCAGGAATGTGTGCTAAATGACCTGTGTCCCTCCGCGATGGTGCCGTACGGTAATGGTTAGAGTGGATAGCCAAATCCAATTGTGATGCAGCCCTTTTTTTAGGTAGTTCAAGTAAATTTTAACTAAATTACGGTTTCATAAATGTTTGTAGAATACAAATAAATGGCTAATCCCTATTTAACTAAGGTTTTTACCTTCTGCGCCGCCCATCAGTATGGTCATGATGATTGGACCCGGGAGCGGAACCAGGAAACCTTTGGCGCGGACGCTCGTGTCCATGGCCATAATTATACCCTCGAGGTAACTGTAACCGGGCCGGTGAACCCGGACACCGGTTTCATAGTGGACCTGGGGAGCTTGAAACAGGTGGTGGAGACCCGTGTTGTACAGCTATTGGACCACAGCCAGATTGAGCGGGACGTTCCCTGGTTCAAAGGAAAACAACCTTCGTCGGAAAACTTGGTCCAATTTATTTGGGAACAGGTGGCGCCTTACTTGGAAAAGGTTGAATTGGTGCGCATCAGGCTGCGCGAAACGCCTACCATTTATACCGATTACTATGGACCTCAAGGTAAATGAATTTTCAACTTCGCCTTTATCTCATCCTCACGGGGATTTTTATTGCCTCTCTGGTGAGTGCCAATCTGATTTTCCAGAAGTTTTTTACCTGGTCTCCTTTTGGTTGGTACACCTTCGAAATATCGGTAGGCATTTTGCCTTATCCCATCACCTTTTTATGCACCGATTTAGTTTCGGAAATGTATGGTAAGAAGAAAGCCGACCTAGTAGTGATAGCTGGATTTGTTTCCAGTTTGTTTATCCTGACGGTGGTTCTCATTGCGGATGCCGTTCCCCAGACGGAGTGGTCCCCCGTGAGCAACCGCGTATTCCATCAAGTATTCGGCCTGTTCGGACCTGCCATTTTCGCCTCCATGGTAGCTTACCTCACGGCGCAATTTATTGACATTCGCCTGTTTCATTTCTGGAAACGCCTCACCAAGGGGCGACACCTCTGGTTACGCAATAATGGCTCCACCATTATCTCTCAGTTAGTTGATACCGCCACCGTGTTACTCCTGTTGTGCCTTATGAGAACCATAGAGTGGCATCGCTTTCCGTCCCTGTTTGAAAATGGATTTCTATTCAAAGTTTTAGTTGCCCTTTCGGACACCCCCTTTTTCTATTTAGGTGTATGGTTTTTGAAAAAGAAGGTTCACGAAGATCCCGATGAAAAGCAATGGGGGCAGCTCACGTTTATTAAGGAGGCTTTCTAAATGAGCGCAATGCATGAAACCATTGAACAAGTGACCAAGACACTGTTAGAAACCATTGGCGAGGATGTTTCCCGGGAAGGACTGGTGAAAACTCCCCATCGTGTAGCGCGGGCCTGGGAGTTTTTTTCGCAGGGCTACCGGGCCAATCTGGACGACATTATTAACGAAGCCATTTTCAAGGAAGAGTGCAGCGAAATGGTGGTCGTACGGGATATTGAGTTCTTTAGTATGTGCGAACACCACATGATCCCCTTTTTCGGTCGTTGCCACGTAGGGTATTTGCCCGATGGTAAGATCATTGGTCTGTCAAAAATTCCGCGCATCCTGGACATGTTTTCCCGGCGGTTGCAAGTCCAGGAACGCCTTACGTACCAGGTGGCCAAAACGCTGGAGGACATTCTCGACGCGGCAGGGGTGGCTGTGGTCCTGGAAGGCCGCCATCTCTGTATGCAGATGCGGGGTGTGGAAAAGCAGAACAGCTTTGCTACCACCAGCGCCATGTTGGGTCAGTTTCGCGATTCCGCGGAAACACGGACGGAGTTTCTCAGTATCATCGGGATGAAGAATTTTTAGGATTGGCATGATGAAACAGTACGATTTGGTTGTGTTAGGTGGCGGTCCCGGTGGCTACGTAGCGGCTCTTCGCGCCGCGCAGTTAGGAGTGAAAACGGCACTTATCGAGCAGGAACGGTTGGGGGGCATTTGCCTCAATTGGGGGTGTATCCCCACCAAGGCTCTGTTGAAGAATGCCGAAGTGCTGCGCTACGTAAAACACGCACCGGAGTACGGGATCTCTATCCCCGACTATTCGGTAGATTTTCCTGCGACCGTACGGCGTAGCCGAGAAGTCGCCGAGCGCCTTTCCAAAGGGGTTCAATACTTAATGAAAAAGAATGGTATTGAACATATTCAAGGGCGCGGACGCCTAAAATCGTCGCACACTATTCAGGTGGAGAGTGAAGGTAAGCCGGTTGTGATCCAGGCCCAAAACATCATCATCGCCACGGGTGGTCGGCCTAAGCTGTACCCGGGAATGGAGGTCGATGGCCACCGGGTCCTAACCGCCCGGGAGGCCATGGTGCTTCCTGAACCGCCTAAAAAATTGGTGATTATTGGCGCAGGCGCCATTGGCGTGGAGTTCGCCTACTTTTTCCACGAGTTTGGGAGCGAAGTTCAGCTTTTGGAGATGTTACCTGCTATTTTACCGGTGGAAGATCAGGATATTTCCCGGGAAGTGGCGCGGTCTTTTAAAAAGATGGGCATTGGCATAAAAACCGAGGCCCGCGTGGAACGCATAGAAGCCTTGAAGACCAAGGTGAAAGTACACGTTCTTCGGAAGGGGAAAGCGGAACTATTCGCGGCTGACCGGGTGTTGGTGGCAACGGGAATTACGGGGAATATCGAAAACCTGGGACTCGAGGAAGTGGGGATTAACACCGCGGGTGGCTTCATTACCGTCGATGAATATTGTGCCACCAACCAGGAACACATTTATGCCATTGGGGACGTAGCTGGGCCGCCCTGGCTAGCCCATGTGGCGTCGGCTCAAGGCCATGTCGCGGTTGAATATGCCGCCGGGAAAAAAGTTCGCCCCCTGGACTATACCACCATCCCGGCCTGTACTTATTGCCAGCCGCAAGTGGCCTCGGTGGGTTACACGGAACAACAGGCTAAAGAATTAGGGTTTGACCTGGCCATAGGGAAGTTTGATTTCCGGGCCAACGGTCGGGCACTGGTTTCTAACACCCCCACCGGGTTCGTGAAATTGATCTTCGATCGTAAATACGGTGAACTTTTAGGCGCGCACATTGTTGGATCAGAAGCCACTGAATTGATTGCTGAATTGGCTTTGGCCAAAGGGTTGGAAGCTACCTACGAAGATCTCGCCCGGACCGTCCATGCCCATCCCACCCTCTCCGAGGCCGTTATGGAAGCAGCCTTAGATGCGTTCGGTGAGGCCATCCACCATTGAGAAAAAGAAGGACCAAGTGAGAAGTCAGCTTATTTACCAGGAAGCGACTGTGGCGGTGGAGCCACTGGTGGCCCACCGGCGTAGTCTTAGGGTGGAGGACCTCGGTTATACGCCCTACGCCCAGGCCTGGGAATATCAGAAAGACCTCCACAGCCTCCGTCAGCAGCAGGAAATCGGGGACACCCTTTTACTGGTGGAGCACGAACCGGTGTACACCCTGGGTAAAAACGCCGATGAGAATCATATTTTACCGGCCTATCCCCGCCAGGTGAAGGTCTACCACATAGAGCGGGGAGGCGACGTGACCTATCACGGTCCTGGTCAAGTCGTGGGGTATCCCATTTTAGATTTGCACAATTATCGCCTGAGTGTAAGTTGGTACATGCGCTCCCTTGAAGAAGTCCTCATCCGTTTACTCGTTGGTTACGGTTTGTCGGCTCAACGGAAACCTGGCCTCACGGGAGTGTGGATTGGTGATAAAAAAATCGCCGCCTTGGGTGTGCGCCTCTCTCGCTGGGTCACCATGCACGGATTTGCTTTGAATGTGAATACTGACTTAAGCTATTACCGGGGAATCATCCCCTGTGGCATCTTTGAGTACGGGGTTACTTCCCTGGAGCAGTGTCTGGGGTCGCCCCAGGATATGGCAGCAGTGAAAAAACACTTAATACAGGAATTTGGCAACGTATTCAAAATAGACACAATTGTAGGAGTGAATTAGATGGCACGGTTACACGGTTTTCAGAAAAAGGCCTTGTTGAACGTTTATCGGAATATGGTTTTGGCACGGCGGTTGGATGAGAAAATGCTCATCATGCTGAAACAGGGGAAGAGCTATTTTCACATTGGCTGTTCCGGCCATGAAGCGGCCCAGTTAGCCGCCGTGGTGGCGATGCGTCCCGGTGAGGATTGGGCTTACCCTTATTATCGTGATGCGGCCTTCTGTTTGGGGTGGGGTATGACGTCCCGAGAGCAGTTGCTTTGCTTCCTCTCCCGGAAGGATGATCCGAACTCCGGGGGTCGCCAAATGCCCCAACATTACGGTCATAGTGCCATTCGGATTGTGAGCCAATCCAGCCCCACAGGGACGCAATTTCTCCAGGCGGTGGGGTGTGCCATGAGCCGGCGGTGGGAGGGCACTAAAGAAGTGGTGTACGTCTCCGCGGGTGACGGGACCACCAGCCAAGGTGATTTTCACGAAGCTCTCAACTGGGCCAGTCGGGAGAAATTGCCCGTTATCTTCCATATCGAGGATAATTCTTACGCCATCAGCGTCCCCATTGCCGAGCAAACTGCTGGCAGTTCCGTGTATGCAGTGGTGGCCGGGTATCAGAATCTGGCCCGGTTTAACGTGGAAGGAACCGATTTCTTTGAGACCCACCTGGCTTTTCAAAAGGCGGTAGACCGCGCCCGGAAGGGCAAAGGTCCGTCGGTCATCGTCTCCCACGTGGTGCGCTTGTTGCCCCATTCTTCCTCGGATGATCAGCGTAAATACCGGCCTCCTGAAGAACTCGAGGCCGACCGCCAGCGCGACCCCATCGTTGTCTTCGAGAACACGTGTAAAGAAGCCGGGGTGATTACCCAGCAGGAGTTCGATGCTCTCCGGGAGCAAGTCTTCGCCCAGGTAGATGAAGACGCCGAATGGGCGGACCAACAACCCCACCCCGACCCGGAGACGGCTCTGGACTATGTATATTCGCCGGCGCCACCCCTTCAAGAAACACCTTTTAATGCTATCTCCGACCGGATAGTCATGGTGGATGCCATCAATCATGCCTTAAGAGAAGAACTGGAGCACAACCCCAAGATGGTGGTTTACGGCCAGGACGTGGCCGATCCGAAGGGGGGTGTTTTTACGGCTACCAAAGGTCTTACGGAACGTTTCGGTCGGGAGCGGGTGTTCAACGCTCCGCTAGCTGAATCGTCCATCGTGGGGACCGCCGTGGGGATGGCCATTGCCGGTTACAAACCGGTGGTGGAAATACAATTCGGCGACTACATTTGGACGGCCATGATGCAGATTCGGAACGAGGTGGCCACGGTGCGGTACCGGTCGAATAATACCTGGGCCTGTCCCCTGGTCATCAGGGTTCCGGTGGGAGGCTACATTCACGGGGCCCTGTGCCACAGTCAATCCATTGACGGGTATTTCCTCCATCTGCCGGGAATTCGCATCGCTTATCCCTCCACGGCCGCCGATGCAAAGGGTCTTCTGAAGGCGGCCTGTCGCATGGACGACCCCGTCTTATTTATGGAGCATAAGGGCCTTTATCGACAGGGGTATGCCGCAACTCCCGAACCCGCCGAAAATTATCTTCTTCCTTTTGGAAAAGCCCGCATCGTCCAGGAAGGGTCCCTTGTGTCTATAATTACCTGGGGGGCGATGGTGCAGAAGTCCCTGGAAGCAGTGCAGAAGAGCGGGGTAGACCCCGCCCAGGTAGAGATCATAGACCTGCGGACGTTAAATCCTCTGGATCAGGAGACAATTAAGGCTTCTTTAGCGAAAACCGGGAAGGCTTTGATTGTTTACGAAGATAATCTCACTGGTGGTCCCGGGGCGGAAATTGCCGCCCACATAGCGGATCGCTATTTTGAGTTGCTGGATGGCCCAGTGCAGCGGGTGGCGGCCAAGGACTGCCATATTCCCTTCAACTGGTTTTTAGAAGAAAAAATCTTGCCGCAAACGAAAGATATTGTCCACACTTTAATAGAACTTTTGGAGTACTGATGATTGTAGATATTGTCATGCCCAAGATGGGGGAGTCCATCACCGAGGGTACCATTTTAGAGTGGCGTAAGAAAGTGGGTGACACCATTGGGGAGGATGAAATACTCTTAGAGATCGGCACCGACAAGGTGGATTCCGAGATTCCTTCGACGGCGGGGGGAACGATCGTTGAAATTTTAGCCCAACCCAACGATGTTATTCCCGTGGGGGAGGTCATCGCCCGGGTGGAGACGGAGGCTGGCGCCGTAACGGAGAAACCGTCCGTTTCAGCGCCAGAGATAGCTGTTCCCCAAGAGCCCGTAGCTACCGAGACTGTACAACCTCCCCCCGCGCCGGTGACGCCCGAGCCACAAAAACCCGTTACCGAAACAAAGACTAAGGTGAAAAAATTCTTCACTCCGGTGGTAAAAAAGATCGCTGCCGAAGCCGGTATCTCCTTGTCTGAATTAGGGGATTTGACCGGTTCCGGTCGGGGTGGACGGGTTACGAAACAGGATATCCTATCTTATTTGAAAGAGCGTCCCCAAGCGGCGGCGATTCCCGAGGTGCCGCCCCCGGCAGTCGAACCGGCGCCGGTGCCCTTCACCGGCCAACGCCAGGAAATGTCCCACATGCGGAGGCTCATCGCCGAACATATGCGCCAAAGCCTGGATACATCCGCGCACGTGTATGTGATCACCGAAGTGGACATGACCAAAATAGCGGCCTTCATATCCTCCGAAGGCCCCCATTTCCGGGAACGGGAAGGTTTTAGTTTAACCTACACGCCGTTTATCATCCAGGCCACCGTAAAGGCGTTGAACGCCTTCCCGGAAATGAATGCTTCCCTGGAGGGAACCACGATTCTCTACCATAAGCACATCAATATAGGCCTGGCAGTGGCCCTGGAGAAGGGATTGATGGTCCCGGTGATTCCCCGTTGTGAAGAGTTGAACTTCCTGGGCCTATGCCGGAAAGTCCATGACCTGGCGGTACGCACGCGGAACAAACAAATATCCCCGGACGAATTGCAGGGATCGACTTTTTCGATCACCAATTTCGGCGTTTTCAATGTGACCATCGGTACCCCTATTATCAATCAACCTAATGTAGGCATTTTGGGCGTGGGTACGGTAAAGAAACGTCCGGTGGTGTTAGAGACGGAGTCTGGGGACGCGGTAGGGATCAAGAGTATGATGTTTCTCTCGTTGGGTTTTGATCACCGGCTCATCGACGGCGCTGGGGGCAGCCGCTTCCTGGATTCAGTCCGGGAACACCTGGAAACCTTGGATTTGGACCACCTATTCTAATTGGGAGAATGAGTTTCCAAATCCTCAGAGGTTCGTAGAATGCCCCTACCCTTAACCACTTCTATCGGCGTCAAACCTAAAATACGTCTGACCCACGGTTCGGGATTTCGAGAGGTAGATCGACTCATTCGCACCTATCAGCTGCATACCGTCTGCAGCGAGGCTCATTGTCCCAACATTTACGAATGCTGGGAAAGACGGACGGCCACCTTGATGATCCTGGGAGCGGTGTGTACCCGGGCTTGCGGTTTCTGTTCCGTGGAGACGGGCCAGCCGGGACGGGTTGATCCTCGGGAGCCGCAACGTGTTCTGTCTATCGTACGGGAATTAAAATTGCGCCATGTGGTATTGACTTCTGTGGACCGGGACGATTTGAAGGGCGATTATGGCGCCGCGCACTGGGCAAGGACCATTCAGACGCTCCACGAAGGAGCGCCGGGGTGCACGGTGGAAGTGTTGACTCCCGACTTTCGGGGTTACCGTCCGGCGCTGGAGAAGGTGTTCGGGGCGCAACCGGAGCTATTCGGTCATAATCTGGAATGCGTGGAGCGTATCAGTCGCCAGGTGCGCCCGCAGTCTGATTGGCGACGGAGCTTGCGAGTATTGCAGGAAGCGGCCACCTGGGGGTTGATCACCAAAACCGGCATCATGTTAGGGTTGGCGGAAAAAGAGGATGAAGTCATTACGACGATGGAGGCGGCGCGGGGCGTGGGAGTAAAGATATTTACTCTCGGGCAGTACCTCCAACCTGCCAAGCATCTGTTGCCGGTGCAGCGTTACGTGGCGCCGGAAGAATTCCAACATTACCGCAATATAGGTTTGAAGCTGGGGTTTGAAGTGGTAGAATCCGGTCCTTTAGTACGCAGTTCCTATCATGCGGGTGAGCAAATTCAACAATTAAGGAATCCTAAATGAATCAATATCGAACCCTTATTATTGGCGTAATTCTTTTAGCTGCCGTGATTTTAGTGTACTTAACACACCAGGCTCAACTGGTAGAGGCGCCAACACCAAACTTGCTGGCTCCCCAGGGGGACCCTTCCCCGTCGAGTTCCCCAACCACCCAGAGTGTTAAGCCCCTGGCGCCGGGGACGAATCGCGTTCAGATTGGGATTTTAACGATGGAAATACCTGAAGGCTGGATTGCTGAGCAACCCCGTTCCAACATGAGGGTGGCCCAGTATCGCCTGGAACACGTAATGGGAGATAAGGAAGATGCTGAATTGGCCATCTTCAACCAGATTGGCGGGAGTGTGGCGCAGAACCTGGAACGCTGGTACGGGCAGTTTTTCCAACCGGACGGGAGCAACTCTGCCGAACAGGCTCAGGTGGAGGTCTTAAAGGTGCACGGTCTGCCGGTTACCACGGTTTATTTGGAAGGAACGCTTCGGGGTTCCGCCATGATGACGGTAGGGGAGGACAAGCCCGATTTTGCCCTCCTGGCCGCGATCGTGGAGACGGCGGAGGGGCCTTATTACTTTAAGATCGTGGGACCCGTTCATACGGTGCAGTTTTGGAAAGATCGTTTCGAGACCCTGGTGCATTCCGTAAAAGCCGCGTAATAAGCTCATAGCTTCGATGGTCACCTGGTGGGGGTACTGCCAGATTCGCATAGAACCTTCCCTGGCATGTTATTTGAATTTGGAACGGGTACCGCGGTAGGAAGTACAAGAAAACGTCATAAAAGAATTGGAATAAATTATGGAATCAAGCCCAACAACTAAAGAATACCCCGTAATGCCCTTGCGGAATACGGTGCTTTTTCCCCAACAGGTAATCCCCATTTATATTGGGCGGGAGAAGTCGCTCCGACTGATTGCGGATTTATCGCCGGAGATTAAACACATTGTGGTCATTGCCCAGGAAGATGGTTCCATTGAGGATCCCGAGCCATCGGACCTCTACTCATACGGGACCCTGGCCGTGGTGCTGAAAGTGTTTGATATGCCCGACAATAGCAAATCCGCCATTGTGCAGGGTATGGCCCGGGTGAAGGTATTAAAATTTGTCACTAGCGAACCGTACCACAAGGCCATCGTGGAGCAGGTTACGGAACAGGAGAGCGGGGACGATATCGAACTGGATGCCCTGGTGAAAAACCTGCGTAATACTTTCTCGGAGTTGATCCAGGTGGCGCCCAATCTCACGGAAGAACATTCGGGTATGCTGGCTAACATCCAGAACCGCTCGCGCCTGGCCGACCGGGCTATCTCGTTGCTCACCATTTCCAATGCCGAGAAACAGGAAATTTTAGAGGAACTGGATGTGAAAAAGCGGGTGGAGAAGGCCATTACCATCCTCACGCGGGAAATACAGCGCATTCGCCTGGGGGAAGAGATCCAGAGCGAAGTGCATGATGAAATCGCCAAGTCCCAGCGGGAGTATTATCTCCGGGAGCAGATGAAAGCCATCAAGCGGGAACTGGGCGAAGACGAGTCCATGGTGGAATTGAAGGAGTTGGAGGAGCGAATCAAAGCCGCCAAAATGACCGAGGAAGCCGAAAAGGTCGCCATGAAGGAGTTGGATCGCCTTTCCAAGATTCCCACCCAGTCGCCGGAGTACACTGTTTCCCGGACGTACATAGAGTGGTTAGCTGACCTGCCCTGGTCCAAGAGCACCGAAGATCGAGTGGATGTGAAGGAAGCCAAACGCATTTTGGACGAGGACCACTACGGTTTAGAGAAGGTAAAAGAGCGCATATTGGAGTACCTTGCCGTACGGGCATTGAAGCAGCAGAAGGACCCTGAAGGGGTGGTTCGCGGTCCCATCCTTTGTTTTGCCGGACCTCCCGGTGTGGGAAAGACCTCCTTGGGGCGTTCCATTGCCCGTGCCATGGGTCGGGAGTTCGTGCGCATTTCTTTGGGCGGAGTACGAGACGAGGCCGAAATCCGGGGCCATCGCCGGACGTATATTGGGGCCCTACCCGGCCGCATTATCCAGTATCTGAAAAAGGCGGGAACCAACAACCCCGTTTTCATGCTGGATGAGATCGACAAATTGGGGATGGATTTCCGGGGCGACCCCTCCTCGGCCCTGTTGGAGGTCCTGGACCCGGAGCAGAACTACAGTTTCAGCGACCACTATTTAGAGGTGAATTTTGACTTGAGTAAGGTCATGTTCATCGCCACGGCCAATTACCAGGACCCCATTCCACCGGCGCTAAAAGACCGCATGGAAATCTTGGAATTCTCCGGCTATATTGAGGATGAAAAGATCAAGATCGCCCAGCGTCACCTCATTCCCAAGCAGGTAGAAGAAAACGGGCTTTCCATGGAGGACGTGGTTTTAGGGGAAGCGGGGATTCGGGAGTTAATACGTTCTTACACCCGGGAAGCCGGGGTGCGCAACCTGGAACGGGAGATTGCCAACGTTTTGCGTAAGGTGGCCCGGGAGAAGGTGGGGCAGAAGGTGAAAAAGATTCGCATCACCAAGAAAAAGGTGCGTGACTACTTAGGTGCGCCCCGTTATTACTCGGAGATCGCCGAGCGGACCACGAAACCGGGCGTAGTAACGGGGTTGGCCTGGACGGCTGCCGGTGGGGATATCCTTTTCGTGGAAGCTTCCAAGATGAAAGGAAAGGGAATCTTGACACTCACGGGCCAGTTAGGGGATGTGATGAAGGAATCCGCTACCGCAGCGCTCTCTTATGTACGCGCCCATACCGATATTTTGGGAATCCCGGCCGATTTCCATGAAAAAACCGATATTCACGTCCACGTGCCCGCAGGAGCCATACCCAAGGATGGCCCTTCGGCCGGCGTGAGCATGTTTACCGCCATCGTGTCGCTTTTAACGAGTATTTCCGTTCGGGACCATGTGGCCATGACGGGAGAGATCACCCTCCGGGGGAATGTTTTACCCATTGGCGGTGTGAAAGAAAAGGTGACCGCAGCCCATCGGTCGGGAATCAATACCATCATTCTTCCGGATCACAATCGGAAAGACCTGGAAGAAATTCCGGAACATATTAAAAAGGATTTGAAATTTCATTTCGCCAAGGAAATGATGGATGTCATTGATGTGGCCCTGCCCGGTTTGAAGAAGATGAAACGGGAGAAAGCGTCTCGTAAATCAGGTAAAAAGGAGTAATTTCCGGCCTGTTTTGGGCGTTTAGCTTCCAGATATCGAACTCCGCTCATCGGGTCAGGCAACTTCGCTAGGCGCCAGGTTATTTGATAAGATAAAAGTTTCTATTAAGAGGGCGCTTAGCTCAGTTGGTCAGAGCGCCGCCCTTACAAGGCGGAGGCCGGCAGTTCGAGTCTGCCAGCGCCCACCAA